>NZ_JBIWNI010000007.1:216047-322548 GCF_044767145.1 Streptomyces sp. NPDC101490 | reverse complement strand
CCGTCAGGTCCGATGGGTACCCACCCCCAACGCCGCTCACAGAGAGTTCAACGAGCCCTTCAGCAACGGGACACGGCAGATCTCAAACGCGGTCTGACGAGGCTGGCGGACGACATCGACTCGATGCGGCGTCATATCGACGGCCAGGTGCGGCGGATGGACGGCGTCGTCGACCGGATCGAGGCCGGCTGGAAGGGCGGGACCGGGAGGGCGTACCGGTCCCTGCACCGGGCCGCGTCCGAGGACGCCGTACGGATACGCGAGATCCTCGTCGTCCTCGAACAGGCCGTGCGGCTGAGCCGCGACGGCTTCACCGAGCGGGAGATGGAGAACCTGCGGCGCCTGCGACAGGCGGAGAGCGCCGTGGACGTGGCCGCGGAGGCCGCGAAGCTCCAGGCTCCGCAGGCCTCGGCCGCCGGGCCGCGCAGCGGCATCCTGGACGTCTGACCACGCGGTACGAACCCATCACCCGAGGACCACGGGGGCTCTCTTGTCCGACGACCACATAGGTGTCGACTTCGGCACGCTGGGAGATCTCGCCACCGAGCTCGAGGACATCCTCACCCGGCTCAACAGCGAGCTGGAGACGCTGTACCGGCGCGCGGAGAAGGTCGTGCTCGCCTGGGACGGCGAGGCCCGCGAAGCGTTCGTCGACGAGCTCGACCAGTGGGACCGTCAGATGCGGGACCTCCAGGCCGCGCAGAAGTGGCTGCACGAGGTCGTGACCAACGGGCAGGTCAACTACGGCGCCGCTCACCGCGCCGTGCTGCGCGGCTGGGGGGCTGCCTGATGGGGACCCCCGCCGCCCCGGGCACCGGATTCGACGTCACGCCCACCCGGTTGAACGGCGTGGCGGGGACCGTCGCCGTCCAGCAGAGCCAGCTGGACAAGGCCGCCCGGGACTTCCTGGCCGACATCAGCCAGTACATGGACTGCGGTGGCTACGGACCGGCGGCCGAAGCCGTCTCCGCCTCGTACGTGAAGGTCGGCAACACGTTCCTCGACACCTGGGCCAAGGCCGTCGCCGGTATCGGAGGCGTCGCCACCGGCTTCGTCACCACCGCCAACAACTACGCGCGGGCCGAGGCCGCGAGCCACCCCTCCGGCACCGCCCAGCCCCAGCAGTTCCCGCTCCCCCACGTCATCGACTCGCCGCCCCGCTACTCCCGGATCACGGATCTGAAGTGGGGCGACATGGACGACTACTCCAGCGGCCTCATCTCCTGGCTGCTCGAAGGCGTCCCGGACTGGGCGATGGACATCGTCCGCAAGCTGCTGCACCACGTCTTCCGCTGGGGCAAGGCGGCGGACATCCTGCCGCTGCCCGACTACCTGGAGATCGACAAGCTGGCGCTGGCGTGGCTCCGGCCCGGGTTCGCCCTCGGGCAGGCCGAGGGGATGCTCAACCAGGCCGTCGGCTCGATCTCCGACCCGAACAACGGCGAATGGCAGGCGGCCATGCGCACCTTCACCAGCTCGTTGTGGGGCACCACCGCCTGGGGCACGTCGACCGCCGGGTACCAGTGGAAGCACGACTCCGGCGGTGCGGGGACCTCGGCCGGTACCAGCGCCAGCCACCCCGTGATGAGCGTCCTGTTCGACACCACCCAGGAGGTCAGCCAGGCGCTGCGGGCCTTCGTCGAGGCCGCGGCGAAGATGCGCCAGGAGCTGTGGCGGATCTGGAAGAAGGCCGTCTGGGACGCCCTGCCGAACATCAAAGACGGCCTCGACATGGGCGACCTCAAGAAGATCGGCAGGAGCGTCCTGTCCATGGGCCGCGACCTCGGCGTCAACATCACGCTGGAGATCGACCAGGCCGCGATGAACCGGGCCGTGACGACGTACGAGAACGAGTGCCGGGCGGTCGTGGCGCGGCTCGACAAGCTGACGGACGCCCTGGAGGAGGCGCACCGGGCCGTCCCCACCTACCAGTCCGAGCAGGCCAGGGCACAGGCCTTCGGCGCGCGCTCGCTCAACGACTTCAAGCACGAGCACATGTTCGTGGTGCCCGGGCAGAACGAGGACGACTTCTACTACCCGATCGACCTGGCGAGCCAGGAAGGGCTCTACGACAGCCACCCGATCGACAAGCACGTCGGGCTCACCGACGACCAGCTGCGGATGCGGCTCCGCGACCAGCCGGGCGCACCCGCCGCGTCGTCGTTCACGGACCTCGCCTCGGCGCAGAAGTTCACCCAGGCGGTGATCAGCGACAACGCGAACGAGAACCGGATCGCGGACTGGATCGACAGCACCCGCAGGAAGATGCAGACCAATCCGAACTACGACCCCAACAAGTCCGAGATTCAGCCCCCGCTCTATCTCCAATTCCCAGGGGAGAAGGTCGGCGGCAGCGTCTCGCGCGACGATTACACTAACGACGGCATGAACGCCCGGGCCACCGACAAGGAGTGGGCCCAGGTGCGGCTCATCTACAAGCACGATCTCGATCCGCCGTTCATCGTGCTCACCGCCATGCCGCACAAGGGACCGTGAGAGAGGTGTGTGCCATGTTCTCGGACGGGCCGGTGGTCCGGCTCCTCGACCTCGCCCTGTCGGTACGGGACTCGGCGGGCCGACTCTCCCTCGACGCCGAGCTCGGGCGGTATGTACGGCTGGTGCGCGGCGACGCCGTCGCGCACTGGAACTGCTCGGCGTACGCGGCGGCGGGCGCCCTGGAAGCGGCCGCCGACGGGCTCGGCGACGCCCCGGCCGCGTTCCGCGAGAAGGCGGCGCGGGCCGCAGGCGACGCGGATCCGGCGGAATTCCTCCGGACGCTCGCGAAATCACTCCGCGAACGGGACAGGGCCGGTGCGGCGGAATTCTCGGAACTCCCGATGGACGGCTGGGAATTCCTTCGGACCTTTCCCCTGCTCTTCGGCCTCGACGCGATCCTCATGGACGAGCCGGGACCGGTCGGCGAGACGGTGCGGACCCTCCTCGGCAACGAGCACCCGTTCTGCACCGAGCTCGCCGCCGGGTACGCCGGGGAGGCGCAGCGGGCCCGTGTCCTCTTCCCCGGCGCCGAGGGGCTGCGCCCCCGGCTGTCCTGGGCCACGCGGGACGCGCTCCTCTCGATCACGGCCACCGTCGACGACCACATGCGGCGGGAGCACTGAATGACCGCGCGCCGGAACCGTGCCGCGACCTACCCGGACCGGGAGACCGCCCAGTGGGCCACCCAGCAGGTGGTGACCCGCAACGAGCAGGTGATCCACCGCTGGCTCGCCCAGTCCACCCGGCGGCGGCTCACCATCGAGGCTGCCTGGCCCTCGCGGCCCGAGCCGGTCGGGAAGGTGCTCACCGACCCGATGGCACTCGCCGGCCGGGACGCCGTGGAGGTGCGCGCCGCCCGGGTGGTGCTGCGGCGCAGCGAGACCGGACCCCTCGGCTTCACCGTGCACTCCACCGTCCCGATCGACCTGTAGGGAAGCCGCCGCCGATGCCTCTCAAGCCCCTCGACCACGACCGGAAGTACGGCGAGCTGGACCAGGTCGTCCGCGCGCACCTCGGCCGCCGCGCCGACGACCCCGAGGCTCTGGAGGCGTACCTCCGGCACTGCTGGCGCACCCGCCCCTGGGTGATCGGCGTCGCCGAGCACCAGCTGCGCGAGTACGCCCAGAACCCGCCGGGGCGGCTGCGCGTGCGGCTCGGCGAGTACTACCCGGTGCCGGACGTGGGTCTGCCCGACGACGAGGTCCAGGACTGGCTGCGGGGGCTCGCCGACCGGCTCCGCGCCAGCGTCGAGACGGGCCAGGCGCCGCCGCCGGCCACTCCGCGCACCCACTGGGAGTGGCACGCCCGCTTCCCGGAACTGGGCCAGTTCCTCGGCGGCTGGTTCGGCCAGGACATGCCGGAGGAGTTCGGGGACCACGACGCGGCCCTCGCCGACTACCTGGCGACCACGGACACGGGCCTGGTCGCCCAGCTCGTCGGTGAACTCCGCGACCTGCTGAGCCTCCCCCTCGACGAGTCCGACCTCGCCCTGGCCCTGGTCGAGCTCGGGACGGAGGTCGACCCGCCCGAGCCCCTCGGCCCGGGCAGCTGGCTGGCCGAAGTGGCGGACCGGCTGAAGTGACCCGGCGACCGGCCGAGGTGAGTCCGCGGACCATGGTGCCGGTCATCGCCCATCGGTTCATCGCCTTCGGGTGAGCGGGGCCGGTCTCGTAGTCCCTGGCGAGGCGTCGGCCGGCGGTGAACCACGCCGGCACGCGCCCGACCGTCTGCCCCTTCGGCTGGACCTGGAACCCGTACTCGCCAGGCTCTGTGCGGACTCTCTCGTGCTCGCGCCCGAGGACCTGGGCTGTCCAGTCGACCAACGGGCCGACGAAGCCCTGCTCGGCCAAGACCGTCCGCACGCTCGGCTGGTCGAGGCGAGTCCCCACCAGCGGCCGCCGGGGCCGCCGGGGCGGTCTTCTCCGTCTCACCCGTGACTGTACGAGCCCTGGCCGGACGCCTCCCATGGGGCGGCGGCCTCACCTTCGCTGCCGTGGACGGCGGCCCCCAGGCCCATGGGGACTGTGGCGAGTCCCCCGTCGCGGGACGTGTTCGGCCGTCGCTCCAGAGCGTGGCGAGGGGGGTTCGGGGATGCCGGTCGGCCCGGGCGCGGAGCCGTCAGGTCGGGACCCAGGCCGACCGGGGTACGGTTTCGGCCTTGTCGGGACGGCCCGAACCCTCCCGCCCAGCGCCCCCGCCCGCCTCGTCAGTGTCGAACAGCTGACCAGGTGGCGCGCCAAAGGGGCCGGACAGCGCCCTCCCGGACCGGGTGGCGGGCCGGGAGCGGCATCTCGAAACCGCCGAGGGGGGGCGTACCGGGGGTGTCCGAGACCCGTGTGCCGGTCGGCGTGCGCCCTTCGTTCTCACCTTGCGCCCTCCTATGGTTACCTGCTGTGACAATGACATCGCGCACCGGCCGCGGCCCCACCGGGCTCCGTGCCCGCTGGGCCGCCTTCGGCCTCGCCACCGCACTGCTGCTCACCGGTACGGCCGCGGCCGAACCGGCGACCAGGCCCCCGGAGCGCTCCCCGCGGGTCCAGCGAGTTCTCACGCTGGTGGTCGACCAGTTCCGCCCGGAGTACGTCGACCTCTTCGACATGCGCCGCACCCGGGCGCTGCTCCGGGAGAGCACCTCGTTCCCTTCCGCGTACCTCGGCCACATGGCCTCCGAGACCGTGGTCAGCCATCAGGTCATCACCTCGGGCCAGCTGCCCCGGGACATGGGCTGGGCCGACGAGGTCTACCGCGACACGGACAACCTGCTGGGCGAGGGGAAGGACAGACTCCACATCACCAGCGGGCTGGGACGGACCCAGCTGGACACCCTCATGGGCAGCACGGGGTCTCCCAAACTCGGCGACTACCTGCACCGCGCCTTCCCCGGCCGGAAGGTCGTCACCGTGGGCGGCAAGACGTACGCCACCCATGTCTCCGGCGGCTCGGGCACCGACATCCAGGTCACCTTCTCCGGGCGGGAGTTCGCCTGCGGCCCGGACGGGGCGAAGACCTGGCGCGGACCCGCAGGGAAGGCCGTGCCGAGCTATCTGAGCGCCCCCGCCTGCGGGCGGTTCTACGTGGACTCGGCGGCCGCGCTGGACTACGGCACCTCGGACACCGCGCCGGCCTGGATGTATCCGCTCGACGGCAACCACTACATCCCCGGCCGCGACCCGGCCCACCTGGGCGGCGACACCTGGGTCGCCGACGCCGGCATGGCGATGATGGAACGGGAGGACTGGTCGGGGATGCTGCTCACCTTCCCGGGCGTGGACAAGGCCGGTCACATGTGGGGTGGCATCACCGACGACGCCGTGTACCCGCCGGGCTCCGACGAGGAGATGGCGCATCTGCGGTATCTCGCCCGGAACGTGGACACCCAGATCGGCCGGGTACTGGACCGGCTGAAGGCGCTCGGACAGGACGACGAGACCCTGGTGGTCCTCACCACGGACCACGGCGGAATGCCCGCCACCCGCTTCCACGGGGTGAACGCGGCGGGTCGCGGCGACTACAACTGGTTCTACGGCCGTTCCGCCCAGGGGGACTTCCTGGACCCGGCCCCGGCCCTGGACCCGCTGGTGCGCACCGGGAACGTGGCCGGCTCGTACCAGGACAGCGCCGTGCGCACCTGGCTCACCGACACCTCACCCGCGGCGAAGCGGAGGGCGGCGTCCGCGATGGCGGAACTGCCCGATGTGATCGCCTCGTACACCCGTGAGGGAGACCGCTACCGGCTGGCGCACGCGGCGCCCCGACGGATGACCCCTGGTGAGCGCGACTGGTGGCAGCGGCACGGCCAGGAGCTGGTGAACACCATGGCGGCGCCCTACGGGCCCGATGTGATCGGGCTGCTCAAGGACGACGTCAGCTACGGGGTGGCGGGGGACCACGGCGGTGCCCAGCGGCAGGCCCAGCGGATTCCCCTGATCTTCCGCACCCCCGGTGGGCGCGGCGCCACCCCGGACACCCCGGGGCGGGCGGTGGACATCCTCCCGACGGTCCTGCGGAAGCTGGGCATCGTCCCGTCACCGGCGGACGGACTGGACGGACGAGCCCTGCCGCTGTCCTGACCGGGCAGGCCCCGGGCCGACGGTGGCCCCGGGCCGCCGGGATGCTGCCGGTCACCCGTCGGTCCTGTTCCCGGCCTGGCCGGGACGGCCGAACCCACCCGCTCGATCACGTCTTTCCGATGGCTTCGAAGATGTCGGCGTCGGCGTCGGCGCCTGCCGGGCGGCAGGCGAGGGCGTCGCGAAGGCCGCGCCCGGCGACCCACCGACGGCGATGCCAACGGCGATGGTGAAGCCGACGAGGGACCTCGTCATCGATCTGGACCGCATGTGCTCCCCTCGGGTCGCCGGGCCCGGTGGCCGCCAGGGTCTCGCCGCCGCCTCGGGTCGGCGTCCGACTGGTGACCCGGACCGGTGAGCAGTCAACGGGGCCCGGTCTCTCCGTCTCGTGCAACGGAAAGACCGGGCCCCTCAAGTCACGCGGCGATCCAGGTCATCCAGTCATCCCGGCAGACCCGCACCGTGCTCCCGCTTCTTCCGGATTCTTCATGCCGAGGCACACGTACAGGCGTGAGGAGTTGGCAAGCGCGGTGTGATCCCACCAGTCCATTGACGTTCCACCAGGGGTGGACGTGCTGTCCGTAGCGAGCGGACCATCGAGGATGGTGCCGTGTATCCCCCAGGCGCGAGCGGCAACCCCGTCCGCCTGATAGTCGAATGTCCGGATACGGCAGAGAAGTCCTCCCGGCGGGCTCTTGAGCCTGGGATCGATTTCCGTGAGTTCGGCGCTGGAGCCGATGGTGTTCTCACGGCAGAATCGGCTTGTGATCAAAGCCTCGGTGACCCTGCGCGAGCTCGTTGTCCGCGACTGCCAGGCCGTGCATGCCTTCGCCGGCCGTCCGGAGGCTTGCCGTTACCAGGCATGGGGGCCGAACACCGAGGAACAGACGCGTGCTTTCGTCCGGTCCGCGTCGGATGACCGGCTGCGGTCTCCTCGGACGAGGTTCGCGTACGCGGTCTGCCTCGACGACGACCTCATCGGTATCGGCGAGCTGAAGGTCCGCAGCCGGGTCCACCGCCAAGGCGAGATCTCCTACCTGGTGCATCCCCGTGTGTGGGGGCGAGGCGTGGGCACGGCCATCGGCGGGGAACTGCTCAGCAGGGGGTTCGGTCAGTTGGGGCTGCACCGGATCTACGCGACCTGCGATCCGCGCAACCTCGGGTCGTCCCGGGTGCTCGGCAAGCTCGGCATGACCCATGAAGGCCGCCACCGGCACACCGCGCTGATCCGGGACGGCTGGCGGGACTCCGAGGTCTTCAGCATCCTCGACGAGGAGTGGGCGTCCGGACCCGCGTCCGGTGATCGGGAGATCCGTGATCGGGCCTCTGGCAGCCGCCCCGGTACCGGAACGGGAAGAGCCGCGCAGGGACATCCGGAATGTGACGTCTGACGGGGTCCGCGCGACCTGATCCGATCCTGCCCTGTGCGGGATCTCGAAGGAACTCCTGGGTGGCCTGATCGCCGAGTCGGCCAGGCCGTGGTCGCAGGCCCGGGACTGTGACCGGTGGCCCGGGACTGTGACCGGCTTGAGCGGCGCGGGCACAGTCGGTCGCGGACGGCCGGGACGGGGCCGGACCACCGGTTGGTGCTCACCGACCGGGTCCTGGTCACCCTGGTGACACCGCGCTGGAGACCGTCGCATCGGTTGCCGGCAGTGCTGTCCGGGGTGTCGTGCTCCACGGTCGATCGGGCGGTGGGCGAAGGCGCGTCCGCCGCTGTCCGCCCGCCGCGTCGCAGTCCCTCTTACGAGAGACGGCGGGCGAAGAACGTCCCCACCCGGCGCCGTACCTCAGCGAGTGTCGCCACAGGGTCACCGGTGCCGACGAGCGCGGTCCGCGCCGCCGCTGTCACGAGACCGGAAGTCCGGAGCCGAGGGACGAGCGAGCCGTAGTCGGTGAACGCCCAGTGGTTCGCGTGGGGGAGCAGCCTGCGGTGGCCGGGAACGCCGGCCCAGGACGAATCGACACGGGCGGCGCCGTCGAATCCGTCGGTGCGGAACAGCAGCAGCGGCCGGTCGAGGACGACCGGCGTCGGGTACAGGTCGAGATAGCCCTCAAGGTTCACCACTGCGCCGACCCGGCGGTCGCCACGGGCCGCGTACACCGCCGCCGTGCCGCCCGCGGAGTGCCCGTACATCCCGATCCGGCTGGAGTCCATGACCGGTGCGAGCGGCAGGTCGCCGAGCCGGTCCAGAACCAGGCGGAGGTCCTCGATCCGGGTGTCCACCATCGTGCGGAACGTCGCAGGGTCCGGCGGTCCGATCAGGACGGTCGTCCGCATCCCGGTGGGCAGTTCCACCTGGGAAGCGTCACCGGGGTGGTCGACGAGGACGACCACCCGGCCGTGGCTCGCCAGGTCCTCGGCGAGGCTTGTACCGAGTGTGCGGGAGTCACCACCGCCGGGTGAGTACACCAGCACCGGCCGCCGCCCGGGCAGCGGCGGCGCGCCCACGTACCCGTGGGTGAGGACCGCGCCCCAGTCCACCGCTCCCGGCTCCGGCAGCCCCGGATGAACGCGTGGCGCGTACTCGGCGAACTCCCCGGCCTCGGCCGGGGTGAGCTGCGGGGCCCGGGGAAAGCCGCGTACCGATCGGGCCGGGTACAGGACGGTCAGCATCAACTCCCGGGGGCCGCCCACCCATGGGTCGGTCCGGGACGGGTCCACCAGATGGACCCTCCGCATGCCCACGGGGTACGGGCCGACGGGCGCGGGCAGCCGGAGGACCGAGCGGCCACCGGAGGCGGACGCGGCCGTGGGCAGCAGGGCGGCGGCACTCCCGAACAGGGTGCCCTTCAGAAGAGTGCGTCGAGAAGTCATACGGGCATCCTTGGGGCGGGGCCCGCACGGTGCGAAGGTTCAGGCCCTGGCCGAAATCCTTGCCCAGGACGAGGAGTTGTGAAGGTGCTGCGCATCCACTTCACCGCCAAGGACTTCGCCCTGACCCGCTTCGCACCCCGCCCGGCGCCGCTCCAGGAACTGCACGCAGCCCTGACGACAGCCGTGGCCCAGCTGGGCGGGCCGCTGTTCACCCCATGGCGCGGACGCGTCCTGCGCACACTCCCGGCCGCGACCGACCCGCTCGCCGAACTGATTCCAGGGGGCCGCCCGCCTTCCTTCCTCGATGTCCTCGGCGACACCATGGCCGACGCCTTCGAACAGGTCCGCGCCGGCAGTCCCTGTCTCATCCGCTCCGAGCTTCGGCGGGTCTACGGAACGACGCCCGCGCCCCGCTGGATCCGTGACCTGCACGCGGGCGACGAGACGGCCTGGCGCACCCTGCGCCGCGCCCAGCAGGCCGCGTACGAATCGGTACTCGCCCCGGTCTGGTCCGTCGTACAGGATCTGCACCGTGAGGAGTTCACCGGCTACGCCCTGACGGTCGCCGAGCACGGCGTGGCCGCCACCCTGACCGGCCTGGCCCCGGGCAGCCGGCTCCACGAGGGCGTGTGGGAATGGCCCGGCGCGGCACCGGACCGCGACATCCGCCTCGACGGGCGCGGCCTGGTTCTGCTGCCCACCTTCCACCACCCGGCGGGCCCGCTTCTCCACGACACCCCGGGCCACCCCGCGGTCTTGACGTACCCGGCCGGTCCCGGGCTCCCGCCCACCGCGGAGGGCCCGGGCGTCTCAGCCGAGGCCCTTTCTGCCGTCCTGGGACGCACCCGGCTGGATGCCCTGCGCCTCCTCGCCGAACCTCACACCACGACGTCCCTGGCCCGCGCCCTCCACGTCAGCAACGCGACGGCCTCGTCCCACGCGGCCGCGCTGAGATCGGCGGGGATGGCGACGACGACCCGCACAGGCCGCTCGGTCACCCACCAGCGCACGGCCCTCGGCACCCTGGTCGTGGGCGCCTGGCCGCCGTAGTCCACCACACTGGCCGTCCGCCCTTCGCAGGGTCCGCTCCCGGAGCCGTCCCCATCCGGCCCCGGTGCCCTGGCGGCGGGCCCGAAGGACGGCTTCCACGTGCCTCGGCACACCTACGCCTCGATCATGTGGGAGCCGGAGAGTCCGTCGTGACCCTGGCTCAGTGGCTCGGACACTCCTCGCCGACGATCACCCTCGGTTACTATGCTCACTTCACGCCGGAGGCCGGAGGCCGGCGGCAAGGGGCGCGGCGCCATCGACGGTCTGCTCGGGGTGCGGGGGCACCGGCTCCTCGGCCGAAACTCCCCGGATTCTCCCCGGCGCCGTTGACCGGTGATTCCTGCCTGCGGGCCCCGGAGAGGTCGTCCGTGGATCGACTGGCTGAAGAGATTGGTGGCCTGGGACAGTGTTGGAAGAGGTCGTGGCGACCCGTTACATCACGCCCCTGCGTGAGGGCGGCTCGCTCCCCGGGATCGTCGAGGCCGACGACCTCGGTACGTACGTCATGAAGTTCACCGGCGCCGGGCAGGGCCGCAAGACCCTCGTCGCCGAGGTGATCTGCGGGCAGCTCGCCCGGAAGCTCGGGCTGCGGGTGCCCCGGCTGGTCACCCTCCAGCTCGACCCGGTCATCGGGCTCTCCGAGCCCGACCAGGAGGTGCAGGAGCTGCTCAAGGCGAGCGGCGGGCTCAACCTGGGGATGGACTTCCTGCCCGGCTCGCTGGGCTTCGACCCGCTGGCGTACGAGGTGGACCCGGCGGAGGCGGGCAGGGTCGTCTGGTTCGACGCGGTCGTCAACAACGTCGACCGGTCCTGGCGCAACCCGAACATGCTCGTCTGGCACGGCGACCCGTGGCTGATCGACCACGGCGCCACCATGATCTGGCACCACAACTGGCCCGGCGCCCGGGTGTCCGCCGCCAAGCCGTACGACGCCTCCGACCATGTGCTCGCCCCGTTCGCGCCGGACGTCGCCACCGCCGCCGCCGAGCTGGCGCCGCTGGTCACGCGCGCGCTCCTGGACGAGGTCGCCGCCGACGTGCCCGACGAGTGGCTCGTCGACGAGCCCGGCTTCACGAGCACCGACGAACTGCGCGCCGCGTACGTGGACGCGCTCCTGCCGCGCGCCGCGAGCATCCACGAGCGGATCACCCTGGGCCCGCGCAGGGAGGACCGGCCGCAGCGGCCGCCCGGCTGGCTCGCCGAGCGTCTCGCGCCCCGGCCGCACCCCACCGAGAAGGACAGCACCCCGTGACCGACCGCGATGTCTTCGAGTACGCGCTGCTGCGCGTGGTGCCGCGGGTCGAGCGCGGCGAGTGCTTCAACGCGGGAGTGGTCGTCTACTGCCGTGCCCGGTCCTTCGTGGCCGCCCGTACGCACCTGGACGAGGCGAAGCTCTCGGTCCTGGACCCGACGGCCGACGTCACCGGCGTCCTGGCCGCGCTGAGGGCCGTCGAGGAGGTCTGTCTGGGCGGCGATGACGCGGGCCAGGCGGCCGGAGACGACGCCGGACGGCGCTTCCGCTGGCTGATCGCGCCGCGTTCCACGGTCGTCCAGCCGGGACCGGTGCACACCGGTCTGACGGCCGACCCCGAAGCCGAGGTGGAGCGGCTCCTGGACATCCTGGTGCGCTGACCGCGTCCGCCCGGGGACGGGGAGTGACCAGGTGCACCCGGTGGGCCGTTGACACCGGGTGCCGTGGCTTCTAGCGTCTCGTCCTGCGGACGATACTAAGCGGTCGCTCATGTGCGGGACGCAGGAGCGGCGACCGGTTCGGCCGCGACCAGGGACGTTCCAAGGGCGAGGAGAACCAAGCATGTCCACCACCGAGCAGCGCGTAGCCGTCGTCACGGGTGCCGCCCGGGGCATCGGCGCCGCCACCGCGATCCGTCTGGCGGCCGAGGGCCGTGCCGTCGCCGTGCTCGACCTCGACGAGGCGGCCTGCGGAGACACCGTCGAGAAGATCACCGCGGCCGGTGGGACCGCCCTCGCGGTCGGCTGCGACGTGTCCGACGCGGCCCAGGTCGAGGCCGCCGTCGCACGGGTCGCCGAGGAGCTCGGCGCGCCGACGATCCTCGTCAACAACGCGGGCGTGCTCCGCGACAACCTGCTCTTCAAGATGTCCGAGTCGGACTGGGACCTCGTCATGAACGTGCACCTCAAGGGTGCCTTCCTGATGGCGAAGGCCTGTCAGAAGCACATGGTGGACGCGGGCTTCGGCCGGATCGTGTCGCTCTCCTCCTCGTCCGCCCTCGGCAACCGGGGCCAGGCCAACTACTCGGCCGTGAAGGCGGGTCTGCAGGGCCTCACCAAGACGCTCGCCAAGGAGCTCGGCAAGTTCGGCGTCACCGCCAACGCCGTCGCGCCCGGCTTCATCGTCACCGAGATGACCGCCCAGACCGCCGAGCGCGTGGGCATGGGCTTCGAGGACTTCCAGGCCGCCGCCGCGTCCATGATCCCGGTGCAGCGCGTCGGCCGCCCCGAGGACGTGGCGAACGCCATCGCCTTCTTCGCCGGCGACGACGCGGGCTTCGTCTCCGGTCAGGTCATGTACGTGGCCGGCGGCCCGCTCAACTGACGTCCGGAAGCGAGAGGAGCAGGTCATGACCGCACAGGAACGCCCGGAGCTGTCCGGCAGGGTCGCCCTCGTCACCGGCGCGAGCCGGGGCATCGGATACGGCGTCGCCGAGGCGCTCGTCGCCCGGGGCGACCGGGTCGTCATCACCGGACGCGGCGAGGAGGCCCTCAAGGCGGCCGTGGAGCGCCTCGGCGCCGACCGGGCGATCGGCGTCCCCGGCAAGGCCCACGACGAGGCCCATCAGGCCGTCGCCGTCGAGGCGGCGATGGACGGCTTCGGCCGCCTCGACTTCCTCGTCAACAACGCCGGTACGAACCCGGTCTTCGGGCCCCTCGCCGATCTCGACCTCGGCGTGGCCCGCAAGGTCTTCGAGACGAACGTGGTCTCCGCGCTCGGTTTCGCCCAGCGGAGCTGGCACGCCTGGCAGAAGGAGCACGGCGGCGCGATCGTGAACATCGCGTCGATCGCCGGTGTCTCCGCCTCGCCCTTCATCGGCGCGTACGGAATGAGCAAGGCCGCGATGGTGAATCTGACCCTTCAGCTGGCGCATGAATTCGCGCCGCTCGTGCGCGTCAATGCCATTGCTCCGGCCGTGGTCAAGACGAAATTCGCGCAGGCGCTCTACGAGGGCCGGGAGGCCGAGGCGGCGGCCGCCTATCCGCTCGGCCGCCTCGGCGAGCCCGAGGACATCGGCGGCGCGGCGGCCTTCCTCACTTCGGCGCAGTCGGAGTGGATCACCGGGCAGACGCTCGTCGTCGACGGCGGGATTTTCCTGAACGCCGGAGTCGGGTGACCGATATCCGGACACTTTCTGGAATGAGTGTCCGGATTGGGCCCGGTTGAGGGTCGAATGCCTCAAGTGCCCCGTCAGACCGGACGATTGACCTGGCGGGGTGCTGCGGTATCGTCGGCCGACCCCTGGCTGAACGAGGAGCGTGCACGTGTTCAACCGGACCAGTCTGCAGGCCGCTGCAGCCCTTGTGTCCATATCCCTGGTGACCGGATGCGGTGTCTTCTCGGACAGTGAATCCCCCGGGGATCAGAGAATCGTCATCGGTACGACGAGTTCTCCCTCCACGCTTGACCCAGCCGCCGCCTGGGACAATTCCTGGGAGCTCTTCAGGAATGTCTTCCAGACCCTGGTGAGTTTCCCGACGGGCAGTACGACTCCACAGTCGGACGCCGCCGACTGCAAGTTCACCGACACCTCCAGCCGGGTCTTCGAATGCAAGCTCATCGAGGGCCTCACGTTCTCGAACGGGCACAAGCTGGACGCCAAGGCCGTGCAGTACTCGATCGAGCGCATCCGCACGATCGACGCCAAGGGCGGCCCCAACGGGATGCTCGGCTCGCTCGGCAAGATCGAGACGGTCGGCGACCGGACCGTCGTCTTCCGGCTCAACAAGCCGGACGCGACCTTCCCGTTCATCCTCGCCACCCCGGCGATGTCCCTGGTCGACCCGGCCGAGTACCCGGCCGACCGGCTCCGCAAGGACGGCAAGGTCGTGGGCTCGGGACCGTACGTCCTCGACTCGTACGCCGAGCGCAAGACGGCGCAGCTGACGAAGAACCCCACCTACAAGGGTTTCGCCGACCGCAAGAACGGCGGCGTGACCATCCGGTACTTCGACCAGTCCGAAGCGATGGTCGCGGCTCTCCGCAAGAAGGAGATCGACGCCACCTACCGCGGTCTCACCGCCGAGGAGGTCGTCTCCCTCCAGGACGACAAGCCGGAGAACAAGGGTCTCCAGATCGTGGAGTCGACGGGCGCGGACATCCGCTACCTCGTCTTCAACACCGAGGACCCCACGGCCGCGAAACTGCCCGTCCGCCAGGCCATCGCCCAGCTCGTCGACCGCGACGAACTGGTGAACAAGGTCTACCAGGGCACCGCCGAACCCCTGTACTCCATGGTGCCCAAGGGCATCGCCGCTCACACCACCAAGTTCTTCGACCGCTACGGCGCGCCGAACGCCAAGAAGGCCAAGAAGATCCTGCGGGACGCGGGCATCACCGATCCCGTGGAGCTGACCTTCTGGTACACGACGGACCGGTACGGTTCCTCGACCGCCGCCGAGTTCGCCGAACTGAAGCGCCAGCTGGAGGAGTCCGGCCTCTTCAGGATCACCCTGCGCGGCAAGCCCTGGACGGCGTTCCAGGCCGGATACCAGAAGGGCGAGTACCCGGTCTTCGGCCGCGGCTGGTTCCCCGACTTCCCGGACCCGGACAACTTCGTCGCGCCGTTCCTCGGCAAGGAGAACGTCCTCGGCACCCCGTACATCAGCGACCGGATCACCAAGCACCTCATCCCCAAGTCCCGCCGCGAGAGCGACCGGGGGACCGTCACGAACGAGTTCGTGGAGGCCCAGGAGATCATGGTCCAGGACGTCCGGCTGCTGCCGCTGTGGCAGGGCAAGCTCTACATCGCGGCACGTGACGACATCGGCGGCGGCGAGCGCGCCCTCGACCCGCAGACGGTCATGCAGCTCTGGGAGCTGAACCGCCGGGCCAGCTGGTAGGAGAACGGACCGCCGGGGGCCGTTGTCAGTGGCCCCCGGTAGGTTCTGCGGCGTAGACAGGAACGTCCACCGGAGGTTGTCGACCGTGACCGATACCAACATGCTGCCCGAGTCCTGGCGGGGTGTCCTCGGCGAGGAACTGCAGAAGCCCTACTTCGCCCAGCTCACCGAGTTCGTCGAGGAGGAGCGCGCCAGGGGACCGGTCTTCCCGCCGAAGGACGAGGTCTTCGCCGCCCTCGACGCCACCCCGTACGACAAGGTCAAGGTCCTGGTCCTCGGTCAGGACCCCTACCACGGCGAGGGGCAGGGCCACGGGCTCTGCTTCTCCGTGCGGCCCGGAGTGAAGACCCCGCCCTCCCTGCGGAACATCTACAAGGAGATGCAGGCCGAGCTCGGCCACCCCGTCCCCGACAACGGCTATCTGATGCCGTGGGCCGAGCAGGGCGTCCTCCTGCTCAACGCGGTCCTGACGGTCCGTTCCGGCGAGGCGAACTCGCACAAGGGCAAGGGCTGGGAGAAGTTCACCGACGCCGTCATCACCGCCGTCGCCTCGCGGCCCGACCCGGCCGTCTTCGTCCTCTGGGGCAACTACGCGCAGAAGAAGCTGCCGCTCATCGACGAGGAGCGGCACGTGGTGGTGAAGGGCGCCCACCCCTCGCCGCTGTCGGCGAAGAAGTTCTTCGGTTCGCGGCCCTTCACCCAGATCGACGCGGCCGTCGCGGCCCAGGGACACGCGCCGATCGACTGGCGCGTCCCGGACCTCGGCTGAGCCTCGGCCCGATCCGGGGCGGGGACGGCTAGCGTCGGCCTCCCAGTGGGCGAAGCGGTGGAGGTCGCGGTGACCGAGCAGCAGCAGGTGTCGGACGACGGCGTCATGACCAGGATCGGGCAGGCCATGATGCTGCTCCACGGCGGCGACCGCGAGGAGGCCCGCAACCGCTTCGGTCTGCTGTGGCAGGAGATCGGCCCCGAGGGGGACCCGCTCCACCGCTGCACCCTCGCCCACTACATGGCAGACGCCCAGGACGACCCCGACACGGAGCTGGCCTGGGACCTACGGGCCCTGAGCGCGGCCGGGAGCCTCGTCGAGGAACGGGTCGCCGCCCATGACTCGGCCGCCGCGCTCCGGGCCCTGTACCCCTCCCTCCACCTCAACCTGGCCGCCGACTACGTGAAGCTCCAGCAGCCCGACGCCGCCCGGGTCCACCTCGACCGGGCCCGTGTCGCCTCGGACCACCTGGACGACGACGGCTACGGCAACGGGGTGCGGGCGGCGATCGAACGCCTCGAGCTGCGGCTCAGGGGGCTGTGACGGGACGCTCAGCGGCCGTACACACCGTGGCAGATCCTCGACTGGTCACTGCCGGGCCGCCAGCCCCCGTACCGCTCGCCCAGCGCGCACACGTCCGCCCGGGACACCGGGGGCGTCCTCGGCAGTCCCGTCAGCACGGGCGGCTCGGGGAGCGCCGGCCGAGCCGCCGGGCGGGGCCGTTCCCGGCGCGGAGGTACGGCCGCCGGGCGCGCCGCCTCCGGCCGGGGCGGGAGTGCCCGGCGGTGGGGCTCGACCGGGGGCGCGGAGCGGGGCACGGGGGACGGCGGGGGAGCGGGGAGCGCCGCTTCGAGCGCTTCGCGGGCCGGGCCCTCGACGATCTGCGGCGCCACCGCCTGGGCGGGGCGGAGGGAGTCCGTGGCGGGCGCGGGGGAGGGCGGGACCGGTGGGGCGTCCACCGACACGCATCCCGCGAGGGCGGCCACGGCCGCCCCGGCCAGGATCTTCGCTGTGGTTCGGGTTCCATGCACCCGCGCCACTCTGCTGGGCCGACGAGGATCCCCGCGCCCCTACCGGCGGGGAATGCCCCGCACGGGTGAGGGCGCAGGACGGCGGGCTTGACCGGCCGGACCGTACGTCTCGGGCCCTGTCGGTACGACCCGGGGCAGGGCCGGGCCCGGTCGGGGGCGTGGGCCGGACCCGGGGCTGGAGCCGGGCGAACCCCGGACCGTACCGGGCCGGACTACCTACTGGGCCGGGCCCGTAGCGGGCCAGAGCGGACCCCGGACCGGGCAGACCCCGGTCGGGCCGGGTTCCGGATCTGACCTGGGCGGGTCTCGGATCTGACCTGGGCCGGGTCCCGGACCTGGCCGGGTTCCTGACCCGACCTGGGGCCGGGCACGGGGCTGCTCGGGACCGGACCCGGGTGCCGGACCCTGGTCAGTCGCCGGTCACGCCGTCCACGCGCTCGCGGATGAGGTCCGCGTGGCCGTTGTGGCGGGCGTACTCCTCGATCATGTGGAGGTAGATCCAGCGTAGGTTGAAGGACTTCCCGGTCCGGTGTGTGCCGGCGCCCAGATCGTCCAGCTCATGGGCGGCGGCGAGGCTCCGCGCATGGGCGATCTCCGCCTGCCAGGTGGCGTGGGCCTCCTCGTAGGTGTCCTCGTCCGAGACGTGGATGTCCCCGTCGCGGTCCTCCTCCGTGGAGTAGATGTACGCGACCTCCTCACCGGCGAGGATCTCCCGGAACCAGCCGCGCTCCACTTCCGCCATGTGACGGACGAGACCCAGCAGGTTGAGGTCGGAGGGCGGGGCGGAGAGGGTGCGCAGCTGGGCGTCGGTCAGTCCCTCGCACTTCATCGCGAGGGTCGTGCGGTGGAAGTCGAGCCACTGTTCCAGCGCCTCGCGCTCTCCCGTGGTGGTGCCGGGGTCGACGCGGGGGACGGAGGCCGTGCTTTCGATGGTCATGCGCGGCATCGTGCCCCAAGCCTCCCGGCGGCGCCACCGCTTTCCGCCGGGCGGCCGCCGTCGGCCCGCGAACCGGTCCGCGTAAGCTGACCAGCGGGAACGGCCCCTGTGCGCGGGGCCGGTGGACACGACGAGGGAGACCACGTGAAGGTTGGCTGCATCGGACTCGGTGACATCGCGCAGAAGGCGTACCTTCCCGTGATCGGCAGCCTCCCGGGTGTCGAGCTCCACCTCCAGACCCGTACCGCCGAGACCCTCGACCGGGTCGCCGACACCCTGCACCTGCCCGCCGGGCAGCGCCACCGCGACCTCGGCTCGCTGCTCTCCGCCGGGCTCGACGCCGCTTTCGTGCACGCGTCGACCGCTGCCCACGCGGAGATCGCGGAACGGCTGATCGAAGCGGGCGTGCCGACCTACGTCGACAAGCCCCTCGCGTACGAGTACGCGGACTCCGAGCGGATCGTGGAACTGGCCGAGAAGCGTTCGGTCTCCCTGGCGGTCGGCTTCAACCGGCGCCTCGCACCGGGGTACGCGCAGTGCGTCGAGCACCCGCGCGAGCTGATCCTCCTCCAGAAGAACCGGGTGGGGCTGCCCGAGGACCCGCGCACCTTCGTCCTCGACGACTTCATCCATGTCGTCGACACCCTGCGGTTCCTGCTGCCCGGCGACATCGAGCACGTCGACGTGCGGGCCAGGATCCGGGAGGGGCTCATGCACCACGTGGTGCTCCAGCTCTCCGGTGACGGCTTTACTGCCATCGGCATGATGAACCGGATGAACGGCTCCACGGAGGAGATCCTGGAGGTCTCGGGGCAGGACACCAAGCGCCAGGTGCTCAATCTGTCCGAGGTGGTCGACCACAAGGGCCAGCCGACCCTGCGGCGGCGCGGCGACTGGGTGCCGGTGGCCCGGCAGCGCGGTATCGAGCAGGCTGTGCTCGGCTTCCTCGACGCGGTGCGCGAGGGCCGGGTGCTGAGCGCGCGGGACGCGCTGGCCACGCACGAACTGTGCGAGCGGGTCGTCCGCGAGTCGCTGACCCAGGCGTCCTGAAAGGACGGGCGGTCCGCGACCCCTGACACGGGTTCCGGTTCCGGTGCGCGGTCGGCCGACGGTGTCCGGACAGGGCAGACCTGCCGGAGCCGTCCGCCGGGCCTGCCCGGCACGGCCTCCCGGTGCGCCTTCGCGCGAGGGGTTCGCTCACCGGGGGCAGCGGCGGAGAACGGTGCCCGGGCCGCCCGGAGAGCACTGGGGCCGTACGGGGGCGGCCTCGGGTGCCTCAGCCCGTACGGCGCCACCGTTCGTCCACGACGACCGAGCGGAGGCGCCAGCCGTCCGTGGTCCGGCGGGCGCCGAAGGCGTAGCGCCCGCCGCAGACGAAGTCCTCGCCGGAGGCGAAGCGCATCGGATTGACGTAGGCGGCGTCGACGTCGGCGAGGTCGCCGGTCGCCGGGAAACCGCCCGGGGTCCGGAAGCCGACCCGGCGGTTCACGATGAGGTGCTGGCGTACCGGGAACAGCGGCATGGTCGCGGCCAGCCACTCCGCGACCTCGGCGGCGGGACCCTCGATCCCGCCGGAGCCCCGGTAGTCGGCACGGCCGTCGGGGGTGAACAGGGCCCGGTAGGCGGGCCAGTCACCGTCGTCCACGGCCGTCGCGTAGCCGGTGACGAGATCGTCCAGGGCGAGCCGGTCCATCACGGCGGAGAGGTCCACGCGCTGCGTCATCACCTCAGTGTCCGGCAGGGCCCGCCGGGCGCCAAGGGGCGTGCACGACACGGCCCCGTCCTGCCGGGAGACCGTCGCCCGTCCCGGGCGCGCCACGGCGAGGGCGGGCCGGTTGCCGGGGAACCGGGGCGGGATGGGGTAGGAGAGGGAGCGACATCCGTACGCGTCCGAAGGGAGCCACCGTGTCCGCTGAGCTCAGCGACAGGCTCAAGGAACTGCTCGACAGCCCCGTCTTTGTCACCATCGCCACCATCCAGCCCGACGGAAGCCCTCAGGTGTCCCCGGTGTGGGTGAAGCGCGACGGTGACGACGTGCTGATCTCGACGACCGTGGGGCGGCGCAAGGAGAAGAACCTGCGCCGCGATCCGAGGGTCACCGTGCTGCTCCAGCCCTTCGACTCCCCGTACGAGTACGCCGAGATCCGCGGCACCGCCGAGCTCGGCACCGAGGGTGGTCAGGAGCTGATCGACGAGCTCTCGGTGAAGTACGTCGGCAAGAAGTACCGCGAGTTCAACCCGGACGCGGTCGACGACGCCCAGCGCGTGGTCGTCCGCATCACCCCGCGGAAGGTCGTCGGGCGGCTCTGAGCCCCGCCGGGACCGTGCCCGGTGCCCCGCGGCCCTGACGGGCGGCGGGGCACCGGCGTTCTCCCGTGCCGCTCCGGGTCAGCCCCTGGGGTCGGTGAGGTAGGCGTCGATCACCCGCATCGCCTCCACCGTCGCGCCCCTGCGGTAGAGCCAGTGGCCCACGACGTCCATCGTGAACACGGTGGCCTTCGGGAACGAGCGTGCCATGCGGCGCGCGCCGGGCAGCGGGGTCGCGAGGTCGAGGGTCGCGTTGGCCACGAGGACGGGCGGAAGGGGGCCCGCCGCCTGGGCCGGAGCGGGCTTGGGCGGCATCGTCCAGCCCTGGCAGCCGAGGACGGTGTCCAGGGACTGGGAGTTGTAGCGGACGTGCGGGGCGGCCTTGGCGACCCGCTTGAGGATGGCCCGGTACTCGGCGTGGTCGCGGATCCGGAAGTCGTAGTCCCGGCACAGCACGAGCCGCGAGGCGATGTCCCTGCCGGAGGGCATCCAGAAGACCTCGCCCTTGCCGGAGTGCAGGGCGGCCAGTTGCCTCGCCGCCTCCTCCCAGCCGCCCTTGCCGGCGGCGAAGGTCAGGAAGTCGGTGAGCTGGTCGGCGCTCACCTTGGTGCGCGTCGGGCCGTTCGGGCCCGGATCGCGGAGCTTGCCCGCGTCGGCGCGGGCGAACAGCCCGTCGGTGACGGCGAGGACGTCCTTGCCGTTGAGCGCGCAGGACGTGTCCTTCTCGCACCAGGCCGCGAACCGCTTGAGGGCGGTGTCGACGGTGACGGCGCCGTCGGTGAGATAGCGCTCGACGTTCGACCGGTCCGGGTCCATGGCGCTGTCGAGCGCCAGGGCGCGGAGCCTGCCGGGGAACAGCCGGGCGTACCGCTCGCCGAGGAAGGTGCCGTAGGAGTGGCCGATGAAGCTGATCCGGCTCTCGCCGAGGGCGGCGCGGATCGCGTCCATGTCACGGGCCACGGTCTCCCCGTCCATGTGGGCGGCGAGCGGCCCGGTCTGCCGCAGACAGCTGTCCGCCAGCTGCCCGTTGAGGACGCGCATCCGTGCGAACTCGGCCGCGTCGCGGGGGCGGGCCGGGATCGATCCGATGAGGCTCTCGTCGCAGGTGGCGTTCTGGCTGCGGCCGACGCCACGGGGGTCGAAGCCGACCATGTCGAAGCGCTGGAGCATGTCGGGGGTGTAGCCGCTGACCGGGTCGTCGGCGTACAGGGCGTCGTCGGAGCCGGGCGCGCCGGGGCCGCCCGGGTTGGACATCAGGACGCCGATCCGGCGCGCGGGGTCGGTGGCCCGGTGGCGGGCGACGAAGATGCCGACCTTGGGGCCGTCCGGCTTCGACCAGTCCACCGGCACCTCCACCGTGGCGCACTCGGCGCGCGGGCTGGGCTCGGGGTAGGGCGGTTCGGCCTGGCAGGCGCCCCAGTCGATCGGCGGTACGGAGGCGACGGCGCCGGGCGGCTGCTGGGCGACGGCCGTCCCGGGGGCGGCCAAGGAGGCCGCGACGAAGGAGGCGGCGGACAGGACGAGGAGGAGACGTGCCGAGAGGGCTCGCCGTCCCGGGGAACGGGGCGGTGCCGAGACGGGGTCCGGGCTCTGGCGCGGGTGCGGGCTCGTGTTCACGCGGGGGACTCTTCCGCTCCCGTATGACGGTGCCTCCATGAGCCCATGGTGGGAACGTAACAAGGGGTTCTGCCTCTTCGGACGCCTGGCCTTGGCCCCTGGCCCCTGGCCTGGTCTGGTCCGGTCCGGCCCCGGCCCCTGGTTCCTCGGTTCTTGCTTCTTGGGCGGGCGGGTTGCCCCCTGGGCGCCCCACGGGGCTTTCCGCCGGGCCCGTTCGCCTGGCTGTCGGCCGTGTCGTCGGCCCACGCGCGGAGGGTCCGCGCGGCCTGTGCCGTGCGGACCCTCCGTGAAGTGCTCCCGCACCGTTCGCGCGGTGCTTCGGCGCGGGCGCGGTGGTGTTCGCGGCCCCGGTCAGCCCGCCGACTCGCCCGCGTGGGGGCTCAGGACGTCCGTGCCGACCAGGATCAGGATCAGGATGCCGAGCAGGATCCGGTAGATCACGAACGGCATGAAGGACTTGGTGGTGATGAACTTCATGAACCATGAGATCACCGCGTATCCGACGACGAAGGCGACGATCGTGGCGAAGATCGTCGGCCCCCAGGAGACGTGGCCCTCGCCCGCGTCCTTCAGCTCGTAGGCGCCCGAGGCGAGGACGGCGGGGATCGCGAGGAGGAAGGAGTAGCGCGCGGCGGACTCGCGGGTGTAGCCCATGAGCAGACCGCCGGAGATCGTCGCGCCCGAGCGGGAGACGCCGGGGATCAGGGCCATCGCCTGGCAGAAGCCGAAGATGAGCCCGTCCCGCACGCCGAGGTCCTTGAGCGTCTTGCGCTCGCGGACCACCCGGTGGCGGCCGCCGGCCTCGTCGCGGGCGGCCAGCCGGTCCGCGACACCGAGCACGACACCCATGACGATCAGGGTGGTGGCGATCAGCCGCAGATCACGGAAGGGTCCCTCGATCTGGTCCTTCAGCGTGATGCCGAGGACGCCGATCGGGATCGAACCGACGATCACCAGCCAGCCCATCTGGGCGTCGTGGTCGGAGCGCATCGCCTTGTCCGTGAGCGAGCGGAACCAGGCCGAGACGATCCGGCCGATGTCCTCGCGGAAGTAGATCAGCACCGCGGTCTCCGTGCCGATCTGGGTGATCGCCGTGAAGGCCGCTCCCGGATCGTGCCAGCCGGCGAACGCGGCGGTGAGACGGAGGTGCGCGCTGGAGGAGATGGGAAGGAACTCCGTCAGCCCCTGGACGAGCCCGAGGATGAACGATTCGAACCAACTCATGGGGCTAGGGCCGTCCCGTTATGTACGTGTGCGGTCAGCAGGTCGAGCGCAGCGTACTCCCCCGAAGTGACGGGCAGGTGTTCAGACCGGCCGGGGGTGCGTCGGGCCGGTCACGGTCCAGCCCGGAGCCCGGACACGGGCCCTGAGCGAGTCGCCGTCGGCCTCGTCGCCGCAGTGCGCGCACACCACCCGGGGGCTGAGTTCCTCGCCGCACCGGTGCTCCAGGACGACCGGGCGGTCGTCCGCGTTCAGGTGGCGGTCGCCCCAGGCCATCAGGGTCATCAGGACCGGCTGGAGCTCCTCACCCGCCGGGGTCGCCCGGTACTCGAAGCGCGGGGGGTGCTCGCTGTACGGCACCTTCTCCAGGACTCCCGCCTCGACGAGGCGCTTGAGGCGGGAGGTGAGGATGTCGCGGGGGGCGCCTGTGTTGCGGGCGATCCGGTCGAAGCGGTGCACGCCGAGGGAGACCTCACGGAGCACGAGGAGCGAGTACTTCTCGCCGACGAGCGCGAGGGTGTCGGCGATGGAGCAGGGGCGGGGCGCGGCCTTCATGAGGTCAGGGTAGGACAGCCCGGGGCAGTGGGTCCGGAAATCCAATCGACTGGCCTGAGTGAGTTTGAAAGTCGAACTCGCTGGGTCATGTCACTGACGAGTGCCGGTCCACTTCTCCCACCCAGGAGCCCTGTCATGCGTGACGCCGTCGTCGTCGAAGCCGTCCGGACCCCGATCGGCAGGGGCAAGGCGGGCGGAGCCCTGTCCGGCGTCCACCCCGTCGCCCTCCTCTCCCACACCCTGCGTGCCCTGATCGAACGCTCCGGCATCGACCCCGCCCTCGTCGACGACGTGATCGGCGGGACCGTCGACCAGGTCGGTGAACAGGCGATGAACACCACCCGCTACGCCTGGCTCGGGGCCGGATTCCCCGAATCCGTGCCCGCCACCACCGTCGACCGTCAGTGCGGTTCCTCCCAGCAGGCCGTCCACTTCGCCGCGCAGGGAGTCCTCTCGGGGGCGTACGACATCGCCGTGGCCTGCGGGGTCGAGTCGATGAGCCGCGTCCCGATGTGGTCCAACGTGCCGCCCGGCGCCGATCCCTTCGGCCCCGGTGTCGCCGAGCGCTACCCCGGGGGCCTCGTCCCGCAGGGCATCAGCGCCGAACTGATCGCAGCCGAGTGGTCCCTCGGACGCGGGGCCATGGACGCCTTCGCCGCCGCCTCGCACACCAGGGCGGCCCGCGCCTGGGCGGACGGACTCTTCGACGCCGAGGTCGTCCCGTACGGGGACGTCCGCCGCGACGAGTCCGTCCGCCCCACGACCACCCCCGAGATCCTCGCCGGGCTCCGCCCCGCCTTCGAGGACCCCGGCTTCGCCGCCCGCTTCCCCCGGATCCAGTGGTCCGTGACCGCGGGGAACAGCAGCCCGGTCAACGACGGCGCCTCCGCCGTGCTCGTGATGGCCGCCGACACCGCGCGGAGCCTCGGCCTGCGCCCCCTCGCCCGGCTGCACTCCTTCGCCGTCACCGGCTCCGACCCGCTGCTCATGCTCAGCGGTGTCATCCCCGCCACCGAGAAGGTCCTGCGCCGCTCGGGACTCTCGCTCGACGACATCGACCTCTTCGAGATCAACGAGGCCTTCGCCAGCGTCGTCCTCGCCTGGCGGCAGGAGACCGGCGCCGACCCCGACAAGATCAATGTGCACGGCGGCGCCATCGCCCTCGGCCACCCCCTGGGCGCCAGCGGCACCCGGCTCACCACCACCCTGGTGCACGCCCTGCGGGCCAGGGGCGCCCGCTACGGACTCCAGGCGATGTGCGAGGCGGGCGGCCTGGCCAACGCGATGATCGTCGAGGCACTTTGACCGGTACGGGCGCCGGGTCGGTACGGACGCCAGGGTCCGTACGGGTGCCGTGCCGGGTCCGCGCGGTCGCCGGAATCCGTGTGGACGCTGTGCTCCCGTACGGGCGTGGGCGCCCGCGCGGCCGTACGTGGGCCCGCCCCCCCGGGGGTCAGCGCGCGGCGCCGCCCACCGGCTCCGGTGCCACGCCCGGTACCGGCGCCGGAACCGGGGCGGTGCCCCGCAGCCGGTGCCGCTTGCGCCAGGCCACCACCGCGGCGGCGAGGCCCGAGACGACGATGAAACCCGCCGAGAAGAGGAACGCGGGGGAGCCCGGCGAGTCCGCCTGGGCGCCCGCCACCACGTACGCCGCCGTGTTCGGCACCGTGCCCAGCGCCGTCGCCAGGAGGAACGGCAGGTACCCCATCCGCGAGATCGCCGCGCAGTAGTTCGCCGCCGCGAAAGGCACCCCGGGGAACAGCCGGATCGCCAGCATCGAACGGAACCCGTGCCTGCTCAGCTGCCCGTCCGCCGCCGCCAGCCACCGTCCCCGCAGCAACGGCCGCAGCGCGTCCTGCCCCAGGACCCGGCCGAGCGTGAACGAGATCCCGGCGCCCAGCACCGTCCCCGCGACCGCCGCCGTCAGACCGAAGGCCGACCCGAACAGCGCGCCCGCCGCCAGACTGAGCACCGGCCTCGGCACGAACGCCGCCGTGCACGCCCCGTACGCGAGGGCGAACAGCAGCACCGCGCCCGTCCCGTCCGCACCGGACCGCCAGCCCGAGGAGAGCAGCCGCTGCGGCTCGTACAGCAGCACGAGGGAACCCGCCGAGAGCAACAGCAGGGCGAGCAGCGAGAGCCGCGCGCGGGGCGAGAGCAGGACCCGGGAGCAGCGGAGGGCGAGGGAGCCCGGCGGCCGGGGTGCGGGAGCGAGCATTCGGGGAGAGTAACGGACGCCTCCGTATGATCGCCGTAATGTGCGTCATGTCCGCACGGGCCGGTCCCGGCGCACCGCAGGGCAGGGAGACCCCATGAGCGACACCGCACGGCCGGAACCCGGCCCCACGGGCGGCCCGGAACCGGCCCCGGCGGGCGCGGCCCACCCGCCCCGCGACGGCGCGGCCCCCGGCCGCCACGAGCCGGACCGGGCTCCCGCCGGGACGGCTCAGAGCCGCCCGGCCTCGGGCCGCCCGACCCCCGTCCGTACGGCCCCGGGGCGCCCCGAGCCGCGTACGACCGTCACGGGTTCCGCCGCGCCGCGTCGCGCCGCTCCCGGTGACGGCGCCCCCGACTCCGCCTCTGTCCCCGCCCCCGCCCCCGACCGGGCCTCTGCCCCCGACCCCGCCGTCGGCGACGACGGTTCCGTGCCCGACAGCGCCCTCGCCGACGTCCTCCTCGCACGGCTCACCGACGTCCTTCCCGCCGCCGGGAACCCCTTCCGGGCGCAGGAGATGACCGCGTACATGAAGGGCGTCGCTCCCTTCCTCGGGCTGCGGACCCCCGAGCGCCGCGCCCTCTCCCGTACCGTCCTCGACGGCACGGCCCGACCCGACGAGCGGGACTGCGCCGCCGTCGCCCTGCGCTGTTTCGCCCTGCCCGAGCGCGAGTACCACTACTTCGCCGTGGACTACCTGCGCCGTCACGTCCGGCGCTGCTCCTCCGGCTTCCTGCCCGTCGCCCGCCGTCTCGTCACCACCGTCTCATGGTGGGACACGGTCGACCACCTCGCCGCCCATGTCGTCGGCGGGCTCGTCGCCGCCGATCGCGCCCTCGCCGCCCGCATGGACGAGTGGATCGGCGACGAGGACCCCTGGGTGGCCCGGACGGCCCTCCTCCACCAGCTCCGCTTCAAGGCGGACACCGACGCCGACCGCCTGTTCACGTACTGTCTGCGGCGCGCCCCCGACACGGACTTCTTCCTCCGCAAGGCCATCGGCTGGAGCCTGCGCGAGTACGCCAAGACGTCCCCGGCGGAGGTCCGGGCCTTCGTCGCCGCCCACGGGGGCGAACTCTCCCCGCTCTCGGTGCGGGAGGCGACCAAGCACCTCTGAACGTCCCCGCGGGCTCCGCAGGGTCCTCTCCGGCGGAGCCGCGCCCGGGTCCCGGCAGAATGAGGGCGTGAACGAGCACCTTCCCGTCCTGCGCGAGACCGACCAGGGCACCGCACGCCTCATGCCCGACGTGGACCGGGAGCAGGCCTGGCTCCTGACGGTCGACGGCGCTCCCCAGTCGTACGTGGACCTCGACGACCCGGCGCACCTGGAGTTCGAGTACGCGCGCAGGCTCGCGCACGTCGTCGACGGCGCGGCCGAGGAGGGCGCCCCGCTGGACGTGCTGCACCTGGGCGGCGGGGCGCTGTCCCTGCCCCGGTACGTCGGCGTCACCCGGCCCGGCTCGCGGCAGGACGTGGTGGAGGCCGACCTCGGGCTGCTCGCCCTGGTCGCCGAGCACCTGCCGCTGCCCGAGGGCTCCGGCATCACGGTGCACGGCGCGGACGCCCGGCGCTGGCTGGAGGCCGCCCCCGCCGCCTCGGCCGATCTGATCGTCGGCGACGTCTTCGGCGGCTCGCGGGTGCCCGCCCACCTCACTTCCGTGGAGTACGCGCGCGAGGTGCGGCGCGTCCTGCGGCCCGGTGGCGTCTACGCGGCCAATCTGGCCGACGGGGCTCCCTTCGCGTTCCTCCGCTCCCAGCTGGCCACCTTCGCCACCGTCTTCCCGGAACTGGCGCTGGTCGCCGAACCCGCCGTGCTGCGCGGCCGCCGCTTCGGGAACGCGGTCCTCGTCGCCTCCGCCCGCGAACTCGACACCGCCCGCCTCGCGCGGCGGGCGGCGGCGGACGCCTTCCCCGCGCGCGTGGAGCACGGGGAGAAGGTCCGTCGGTTCACCGGGGACGCGGAACCGGTCCTCGACGCCGGGGCCGTACCCTCACCCGTTCCGCCGGAGGGCGCCTTCGGTATCGGGTGACCCCGCGGTCCCCGCGCCGGTTCCGGAGAGCGCCGTCTCCGGGACCGGCGGCGTCCCGCCGGGCTTCCCGGAGCGCGGGCGCCGGGTCATGTTCCGCACGTCGGGCACCAGCAGGACGAGCGCGGTGACGAGGGTCATCAGCGCCGCCGCCCCCCACAGCGCCTCGCTCCGGCCGAACGCGCTCTCCGCCGGGCCCGCGAGCGCGGTCGTCAGCGGCAGCAGGGCCGTCGAGCCGAACCAGTCGTACGCCGAGACCCGGGACAGCTTCTCCTCGGGGATCTCCTGGTGCATCGTCGTCATCCACGACACGCCGAACACCTCGATCGCCACCCCGCTGACGAACATCGCCGCGGTGAGCCCCACCACGTCCAGCGGCACGGCGAGCGCGGCCGAGGGCAGCGCGATCGGGAAGACGCAGAGCGTCCCGACGAACAGCATCCGGCGCGGTTTCCACCGGGCCATCAGGACGGCACCGGCCACGGTCCCCGCGCCGTAGGCGGCGAGCGCGATGCCCCAGGGGCGCGCGCCGCCCAGCTCGTCCCGGGCGACCATCGGCCCGAAGACCGCCTCGACCGCCCCGATCAGGCCCACCACCACGGAGAACTGGGCGACGATCGACCACAGCCAGGGGCGGCCGACGAACTCCCGCCAGCCGTCCCGCAGGTCCGCGAAGAGGCCGCCGCCGGGCGCCCGGTCCGGGATGCCGCTCACGTCGAGGAAGGCCCGCAGCCCGCCCGCCAGCGCGAACGCGACCGCGTCGATGACGAGGACCCAGCCCGGTCCGACGAAGGCGACGAGGGCGCCGCCGAGCGCGGCGCCGCCGATGGAGGCACCGTGCATGGCCATCCGGTAGACGGCGAAGGCACGGCTCGCCTGCTCCCCGGTGA
The DNA here is from genome assembly GCF_044767145.1 of Streptomyces sp. NPDC101490. Lineage (NCBI taxonomy): Bacteria > Bacillati > Actinomycetota > Actinomycetes > Kitasatosporales > Streptomycetaceae > Streptomyces > Streptomyces sp. NPDC101490. The sequence continues at coordinate 293,454 of NZ_JBIWNI010000007.1, read as the reverse complement.
CGGTGGACAGCAGCATCCCCTCGGCCGCCGGGTTGAAGAACGCCTGCCCGGTGCCGCACAGCCCGGTGAGGATCATCATCTGCCAGATCTGCGCCTCGCCGGTGAGGACGAGGACGGCGAAGACGGCCTGGGAGACGCAGTTGAGGACGTTGGCGGCGACCATCACCCGATGCCGGGGGATCCGGTCGGCGACCGCGCCGCCGACCAGCAGGAAGAGGACGAGGGGCAGGAAGCGCGCCATCGCCACCAGACCGACGTCCCCCGCGTCGCCGCCGGACTCGAACACCGCCCAGGTCGTGGCGATCAGCGCGCCGTGCGTGCCGAGATTGGTCACGACGGTGGCGGCGGTGAGGAGGACGTAGTTGCGGCCGGCCCACTCGGGGCGGCGGCCGGGACGGTGCGGGGTGCGGCCGGGGGAGGCGTCGGCGGGGGTGCTCACCCCGGGACTATCCCTGTCGGCACCCTCGGGCGCCAACCCGATTTCGGGGAGGAGGGCTCCGGCGGACGGCTCCGGCGGACGGACACGGCCGGGGCGGCCGGGGCGCGCCGGACGGGCGGGACCCGGTGCGCGGAAGGGCCCGGTGCGCGGAAGGAGCGCGCACCGGGCCGGGTGCCGTACGCGGACGGCCCGAGCCTCGGACGGCCCGGGCCTCAGGCGGCCCGAAGGACGGCCGGAAGGCGGTACGGGCTCAGGACGACGGGGCGAGCCGGACCGTCGAGAGGATCTTCCGGATGACGGTGTCCGGCAGCTCGTCGGCGACACCGGCGGCACCGTAGAGGACCCACGTCGAGAAGTCGCCCTGAGCGTTCTTGAAGGTGAAGGCGTACGACTTGCCGTCCGTCTCGCACTTGTTGCGCTTCTTGACGTTCGGCGCCTTGGCGGTGGCCAGGCTGCCGGTGAGGCCCGACGCGGTGGTGTACGGGACGGGCTTGCTGATCTGGATGGTGCTCTGCGGCATGTGCTGCGCGTAGCCGCCCCAGACCCAGGTGCCCGCCTCGCTGCGGGAGGCGGCGTCGGTGTTCTTGGCGCCCTGGCCGCCCTTGGTGCCCGCGGTGCTCAGGCTCCAGCTCTCGTCGCGGCCGTTCTTGTCGACGTCGTAGGTGCACCACTGGCTCTTGAGCCGGGTGGGGCTCGACATGGTGACGAGCGGGCTGCCGTCGTTCTTCTTCTCGTCGTCGAAGAAGGTGAGCGAACCGGGCTTCTGCACCTCCCACTCCGGCGGTACGTCGAAGAGGGTGCCGTACTTCGGGTTGTGGACGACCTTCCAGCCCGGAACGGTCGGCTGCTGGGCGGCGCCGTCACGCGGGTTGGCGAGGGTCGGCGAAGAGCTGGGGTCCGTCGGGGCGGAAGCCGTCACGGACGGCTTCCGGTCGTCGGCCACGGGCTTCTCGCCGTCGTCCTTCTTGCCGAGGACGAAGAAGGCGGTGGCGCCCGCCGCTACCACCACGGCGGTGGCGGCGACGACCGCCACCAGAGCGGTCCTCTTCTTCCCGCCGCCGGGAGAGCCGCCAGGCCCGCCGGGGACGCCGGGCCCGCCGGGCGCGGGCGCCCCGTACTGCTGCTGCGGCATGGTCGGCTGCTGGTACGGGTTCGGCTGCCCGTACCCCGGCTGCTGCCCGTACCCGGGCTGCTGTCCGTATCCCTGCTGTGGGTATCCGGGCTGCGTGGGCGGCTGCGGATGGCCGGGCTGTGCCGGCGGCTGTGGGTAACCCGGCTGGCCGGGCGGCTGCTGATACGGGTTCGGCTGCTGGTACCCCGGCTGCTGATAGGGGTTCTGGTTCGGGTCCTGCGGGTTCTGCTCGCCCCCGGGCGGCTGCTGTCCTGGCCACATGGCCAGTAACCATAGAGGTGCGGGGACGACCGGACCACGCCCGCCCCCGGGCACGCGCGCGCGGGACCCCTCCTCCACACAAGGCGTGAGAAGGGATGGCCAAGACTTCTACCGGTGGGTAACATCGGGGTCCATGAGCGCAGACCAGATGTCCGTGGGCGAGATGCTCGCCGCCACGGTTCCCATGGCCGGGACCCTGAACCTGGAGTTCCTGGAGACCACCGCCGAGCGCGCCGTCGTCCGCCTGCCGGACCAGCCCGCCTACCGCAACCACGTCGGCGGACCGCACGCCGGAGCGATGTTCACCCTGGCCGAGTCCGCCAGCGGCGCCATCGTGCTCGCCGCCTTCGGCGCCCAGCTGGGCCGCGCGGTCCCGCTCGCCGTCCGCGCCGAGATCGGCTACAAGAAGCTGGCCATGGGCGTCGTCACCGCCACCGCGACCCTCGGCCGCCCCGCCGACGAGGTGATCGCCGAACTCGACGCCGGAGAGCGCCCCGAGTTCCCGGTACGGATCGACATCACCCGTGAGGACGGCGCCGTGACCGGAGAGATGACGGTCGTCTGGACCCTCCGCCCGAAGTCCTGACACCCGCCGTCCGCCGCCCGGTGGCCCCGGGGCGGCGGAGTGCGTCCCGCACCGCCCCCGTACCCCTTCCCGGGGGGTGCGGGGGCGGTCCGCGTTCCCCGGTGGGCGGCGGCCCGGCGCGGTCGCCCCGACCGGTAGAGTGCCCCGGTCGTGCCCGGCCGGGCACGACGGCGGCCCGGCCCCGACCACGGGCCGGGCGCGGCCGGGCAGCCGAAACGGGAGGAAGCCGCGTGCACGTCCAGGAGTGGTTGGAGACGATCCCCGCGATCGCCGTCTACGCCCTGGTGGGGGTGGTGATCGGGCTGGAGAGCCTGGGCATCCCGCTGCCCGGTGAGATCGTCCTCGTCAGTTCGGCGCTGCTCGCCTCGCAGCACGGCGACATCGACCCGTACGTGCTCGGCGCCTGCGCCGTCGCCGGGGCGATCGTCGGTGACTCGATCGGTTACGCGATCGGCCGCAAGGGCGGCCGTCCGCTGCTCGCCAGACTGGAGAGGAAGTTCCCCAGACACTTCAGCGAGGCCAACATCGGCCTGGCCGAGAGCTCCTTCCGGAAGTGGGGCATGTGGGCGGTCTTCTTCGGTCGTTTCATCGCCCTCCTCCGCATCTTCGCCGGGCCGCTGGCGGGCGTGCTGCACATGCCGTACTGGAAGTTCCTCGTCGCCAACGTCCTCGGCGGCATCCTGTGGGCGGGCGGCACCACGGCCGTCATCTACTCCGTCGGCATCGTCGCGGAGGCCTGGCTCAAGCGCTTCTCCTGGCTCGGCCTCGTCCTCGCCCTGCTGATCGGCGCCGCCTCGATGCTGATCATCAGGAACCGCGCCAAGAAGGCGGCGGCGGAGCGGTCCGGGTCCCCGGAGCCGGGCCCGGCCGGGGGGGGGGGCGGGGGGGCGCCCGCCCCGGGGGGGGGGGGGGGGGGGGCGGGGCGGGGGGGGGCCCGCCCCCCCCCCCCCGGGCCGGGGGGGGGCGGGGCCCGGGGGGGGGGGGGGGGGGGGGGCCCCGGGCGCGGGCCCCCCCCCCCTCCCCGTACCAGCGGGACCCTGACAGCTCAGTCCCGTGTCCGTGGGGCCCGACGGCTCAGTCCTCGAAGGCCTCCGCGTGGCCCTTGGCGAGGTGCAGGTACATCTCGGCGTTCAGCCGGATGCCCGCCCGCTCCTCCTCGGTCAGCGGGCGACGCACCTTCGCCGGGACGCCCGCGACCAGCGAGCCCGGCGGGACCTCCATGCCCTGCGGGACGAGCGCCTGCGCGGCGACGAGCGAACCGGCGCCGATCCGCGCGCCGTTGAGGACGGTCGCGCCCATGCCGACGAGGACGTCGTCCTCGATGACACAGCCGTGCACGGTCGCGTTGTGGCCGACGGTCACGCGCGCGCCGATCGAGACGGGGAAGCCGGGATCGACGTGCACCGTGCAGTTGTCCTGCACATTGGAGTCCTCCCCGATCTCGATGGCCCCGCAGTCCGCCCGGAGCACCGCGTGGTACCAGACGCTGGCCCGCGCGCCGAGGGTCACCTCGCCGAGCACCACGGAGGTCGGCGCGGTGAAGGCGGTCGGGTCGATCCGGGGCTCCTTGCCGCCCACACCCTTGATCAACGCCTCTGTCATCGTTCGCTCCTGATCGTCAGCCGTCGTGCCGCGCCCGGGGGTGCCCCCGGCGGCAGCCTATGCCGTGCTCATGACGGACATCACAGCGCACCGCACCGAACAGGCACGACACCGCCGACTACGGTGGCCGGGTGCCCAGGAACAGAAACACGTTCTCCTCCCTGTCCGCCTGGCGGCGCCGGGTTCTCACCCGAGCCGTGCAGGGCGGCTGGCGCTGGGTGCGGGAGACCGGATCGGTCACCGCCGAGCACCCCGGCAGGCTCCGCTTCCGCCGCCTCGGCGCCGGCACCCGGCTCGCCTTCCCACAGGGCACCGTCTTCGGCGAGCCGTGGATCGAGGTCGGCGAGTGCTGCATCATCGCCGAACAGGTCACGCTGACGGCGGGGATGCTGCCCGACCTCGACCTCGGGAAGGACACGGTCCTGACCCTCGGTGACGGGGTCGTCCTCGGCCGGGGCAGCCATGTCATCGCCGACGCGAAGGTGACCATCGGCTCGGACACCTACTGCGGTCCGTACGTCTACATCACCTCCACCAACCACAGCTACGACGACCCGGACGAGCCGGTCGGCCGCCAGTGGCCCCGCTCCGCACCCGTCTCCATCGGGCCCGGCTGCTGGCTCGGCACCGGCGCGGTGGTCCTGCCCGGCGCCCGGCTCGGCCGGAACGTGGTCGTCGCGGCGGGCGCGGTCGTACGGGGAGAGGTGCCCGACCACTCGGTGGTCGCCGGCGCCCCGGCCCGGATCGTCCGCGGCTGGGACCCCGAGAAGGGCTGGCAGCCCCCGCTCCGCACCCCGGCCCCGGTACCGATCCCGGAACACGTGACCCCGGAACAGCTCGCCGCGCTGGCCGCGTGGGAGGTCCAGCGGACCGGCTGAGCCCCGGCCCGTACCCTTCGCCCCATGGCAGAGACCTTCGAGCACGACCCCGTCATATGGACCGCGGGACAGCTCCGCGAGGCGCTGAAGGACGTCCCCGACGACACGCCCCTGTACATCGGGGTGGCGCCCCGGCCGGACGCGGAGGACTTCGACGACCAGGTGCTCGTGGGGTACGCGGCCGTCACGCGGTACCGGCCCGCGACCGGGTCCGGGCCCGCCCGGAAGGACGTCGAGCACACCCTGTTCGCCCAGTGGCCCGGCGGGCGGTACGAGGTGCCGGAGTGACCGGGCAGTGACCGGGCCGGGAATCCCCCGCACCGCCCGGCGGCTCACTTCCCGGACTGCGGACGGACGGTGAGGATCTGCTCCGCGCGGCCCACGGGCCCGTGGACGTCGTGCAGGACACTGCTGGTGAGCCCCTGCCCCGACGGCCCGAAGACGACCGTCGTGTCGAGGCCGGTCCAGCGGCCCCTCGGCTGCCGGTGCAGATGGATCGTCAGATCGAGGTTGGGGAACATCCAGGCACCGGGGTCCTGCTGCACGGCGATCCCGTTCGCGGTGTCCACCAGCGTCACGTACGAGGCGAGCGGGCCGACCTCCTCGCCCGCGACCAGGGTGAGGGGCGTGGACAGCCACGCCGTGGCGCGCCCCCTGCGGACCGTGGGCGTCCGCCGCACCTCGATCGAGGAGACGTACCCGCCGTTCCAGGCGGCTCCCATCGCCCACCGGTCGAGCGCGTCGGGGGCGGGCAGCGGCTCGACGGGGCTGTCGGCGACGGCCGAGGTGTCCTGGGCGGCGAGCAGCCAGGCGCGGGCGCGCACGACCGCGCGCCCGCCGATGGTGACGGTCGCTTCGAGGAGTTCGATGGTCCGCCCGGGGCGGAGGGTCTCCACGGTGACCGCGCACTCGTCGAGGGCGATCCTGCCGAGGATGTCGTAGCTGATCCGGGACAGGAGCAGCGGTCCGTGCGCGGTGGCGGGCCGGGCCGCGAGGTGCTGCTCCACGGTGTGCGCGACGAGCCCCGAGAGCGGGCTGAAGTGCTGCTCGTCGGCGCTCCACGCGCCGCCCGCGTGGGCCGTGGGCTTGAAGTGGTGCTCACCGGTCCGCTCGTAGTAGCTCGCGGGAGCGAGGGCGCCTGTGGTCACGGGATCGGGCCTCCTGAAGCGGGACGGAGCGGGGTGGAGCGGGATGGAGAAGAAGGGGGGGGAGCGTGATGGAGCGGGATGGAGAAGGGGCGCGTGATGGGGCGAAGCGGGGCAGAGCGCGAGGGGGCGGGCGGGCCGGGGGAGCGCGCCGACAGAGGGAGCGCAGGGGTAGCTGTATCTCTCACGCATCGTAGGGAGCGCCGTCCTCGTCGGCGGTGTGATCTCCCGCACAGCGCGTCAGGCGCCCTGCTCCGCAGGTGACTTCCGTCGTCGCGCGGGCCCGGTTCACCCCTGGGGGTCTTCCCCGCGGAATCGCCGGAACCGGTCCGATCGGCGGACTACCGTGCAATCGTGCCGCGCGGCCCGTCGCGGCCCGCGTGAGGAGGACTCCTGTGCCATCGTCCTGCGACCCCCGCTACGCACCCGCCGGGGATGTGAGTGCGGCGCTCCTGGTGATCGACTCCAGGCTCAAGTCCGTCTATGACGGCCAGGTCATGGACGCGGACGAACAGCGGCGTCTCGACGGGCAGTTCATCCGGTCCCTCGGCCCCACGGGCGCCCAGGACCTGCTGGACGGAGCGTGCACGCTCGTCTTCATGTTCATGAAGTGGCTGCGGAGCGCCTGCGAACAGCACGACCAGGACGTCATCGAGTACGTGGTCCCCAATCTGGTGACCACGATGCGGATGATGCCCCGGAGCATCCGCCCCGAGACCGTCCCCACCATGGCGGGCCTCGTCGTCGCGGCGGGCACCGGTCTGAGCCCCAGCCTGTGGCGCCGCCAGTACGGGGAGTGGACGCCGGAGGAGATGAACTCCCTGGAGGCCACCGCCTTCCTGCTCGCGGAACTGATCAACCGGGTCACCGGGGACCGCGCCTTCGCCACCCGGATGATCGCCGAGGCGCTGACCGCCGCGGACGGCGAGGAGACGGGCGAGCCGGGGTGACGGACGAGCCGGGGGTGATACGGGTGGCCGGGTGGCGGGGGAGACCCGGACGCGACTCGGGGAGCACTTCCTGGGGACAGCTCGGGGCCGGATACGGCTCCGGGGGCCTCGGACAGGGTTCCGGAGGCGATCCCACGACGGCGACCACGCCCTCGCGGACGCGCACGGCACGGCCCGTGCGGGGCCCGGAAGGCCACACGGGCAGTACAGTGCGGTGAACCATGCGGTACATCCCACCGTAGTTCACTCCATTGGACTCTTTCATCCAGGACATGGGACGGAACGTGTCGGACCTCGACCAGCTCACGCAGTCGCTAGCCCGGAACCTGAAGCGCTGGCGCAAGGAGCGGGCGCTCACCCTGGACGCCCTCGCCGCCCGTGCGGGCGTCAGCCGAGGCATGATCATCCAGATCGAGCAGGCCCGGACCAACCCCAGCGTCGGCACCACCGTCAAACTGGCCGACGCGCTCGGTGTCTCGATCACGACCCTGCTCGACCACGAGCAGGGCCCCCAGGTCCGGCTCGTCCCGCCGGAGCAGGCCGTGCGCATGTGGTCCACCTCCACCGGCAGCCAGACCACGCTCCTCGTCGGCACCGAGGCACGAGGCCCCCTGGAACTGTGGTCCTGGACCCTCATGCCCGGCGACGGCAGCGCCTCCGACCCGCATCCCGACGGCACGGTCGAACTGCTCAGCGTGACCTCCGGCGTCCTCACCCTGGTCGTGGACGGCGCGGAGCACACCCTGCCCTCGGGCACCTCGGCCGTCTTCGAGGCCAATACGGCACACGCGTACCGCAACGACGGGACCGCCCCGGTGGAGATGACGATGGCGGTCTCCATCCCGCCCGTACGCTGATCCGGCCCGTACTCCGGTCCGATCCATGCGCTGGGACGGCCCGTACTCCGGTCCGATCCGTACGCTGGGACGGCCCGTACTCCGGTCCGATCCGTACGCTGGGACGGCCCGTACTCCGGTCCGATCCGTACGCTGGGACGAACGGTCCCGAGCGGAGCGCCGGTTGTTAGCGTGTGCTCATGCGCGCACCCATCGGATCCTTCGAAGACGCCGCCCCCGCCGCCGAGCGTCTCGACCTGCTCACCGGACCCGTCGCGGCCGCCGTCCGGGCCTGGACGGGCCCCGTCCCCGCCGAGCAGCTGCTGTACGTCGACACCGATCCGGCCATCGCCGACACGGCCGTCTTCGTCGAGCACCACGGGCCCGGACTGCTCGATGCCTCCGCCAACTGCGTGGTCGTCGCGGGCCGCAGGGGCGACACGACCACACTGGCCGCCTGCGTCGTGAAGTCCGCCGCCCGGGTCGACGTCAACGGGGTCGTCCGCAAGCACCTCGGCGCCCGCAAGGCGTCCTTCGCCCCGATGGACACGGCGACCGGCGAGACCGGCATGGAGTACGGGGGCATCACCCCCATCGGCCTCCCCGGGGACTGGCCGCTCCTCGTGGACGCCGCCGTCGTCGACACCGACTGGGTCCTCGTCGGCAGCGGGCGCAGGCGCGGCAAGCTCATCCTGCCGGGCAAGGCGTTCGCCCAGCTGCCGGGCGTGACCGTCATGGAGGGCCTGGGCGTCCCACTCGGCTGAGGACCGAAGCACCGGCGGCAGTCGAGCGGGCGGAGCCCGGGGGCGCCCGCCAGGGTCTCCGGACACGGAACCGAGGCGCGCGGCCCTGGGTACGGCATTCCTTTCCACTGCCGAGCGCACTCACCGGCATCCTGCCCGAAGTGGGTAGGGGTTTTCTGCGTTTCGACCCTGGCCGCTTACTAGTTGGCCCTCTTGACGTCCGGTGACTCAGGCGGGAATGTCGTAGAACATTGCGCAACCGACACGAACGGGGAGAACTCGTGGCTCTACGATCGTTCGGCAAGGACCCCGACACCAACGGCGAGCACTGCCCGACAGTGTGGCTCGACGAGGACAAAGGGGAGTTCGTGTTCCAGGGATGGAAGGCTGACGAAACGCTCCAGGCAGAATGCCTCCTGACGGGATCGATTCCGGGCACGGAGGCAGTCGTCCGGCTGCCCGTGCGCATGGTGCAGCAGATCAGGGAGGCGTGCGATGCCGCCGAAGGTGCCGACCTTCGCTGAGCTGATCGCGGCGAGCAACCAGTCCGCGGTACACCTGGAGACACGCGACGTGTACGGAGTCGTGGAAGAGGACGCCGAGTTCGCGGCCTGGCGGGCGGGGTGGCGGTACGACCACGACGACCGTGAGTCCTGGTGGACCCCGTTCCATCAGGTGGTCGCGGACGCCGTTGGCAGGGGTGTGGCCGTGCGCCGAGCGCGCGTGGTGTCCGAGCCGGTCAGCGAGTACATCCGCTACGAGCATTCGTGTACGCCGCAGAACCTTGCGGCCGGCGAGGAAGTCAGGTGGTTGCCGCGACGCATGAGTACCGACCTGCTTCTTCCAGGAGACCTGTGGATCTTCGATGGCCGCATTGCTCGCTACGGACTCTTCAGCGGTGAGGGGCGGTTCGTAGCCGACGTCATGGAAGACCGCAGAGATGTCGTCGAGCGGCATGCAGAGGCGTTCGAGGCCGTTTGGGAGCGCGCAGTCCCGCACTCGGCTTTCCAGATCTGACGGGCACGCGTCCGTGCAGCCTTCCTACCCGTCTCCGGCCCTCGATGCTGCGCGCCGTGCCATAGCGGGGCAGCTGCAGGAGATTCGCCGGGACGCCGGGCTGACGGGTAGAGAGGTGGCCAAGAGGGCCGGCTGGCTGCCGTCGAAGGTCTCCAGGCTTCAGAGCGCCACAACGCCACCCTCCGACGCCGACATTCGCGCGTGGTGTACGGCATGTGACGCGGAGGAACGTATCCCCGATCTCTTGGCGGCCAACCGGACCGCCGACTCCATGTACCTGGAATGGCGCCGAGTCCAGCGCACGGGCCTGCGCCGCCTCCAGGAGTCCCGCATCCCTCCGCATGTGCAGACGACTCAGCTTCGCGTCTACAGCTCGACAGTGATTCCGGGGCATCTCCAGACCCGCAGCTACGCAACGGCGCTCCTGCGGAGCGTGGCAAGCGTTCACGGTACGCGCGACGACGTGGACGAGGCCGTGTCTGCCCGGTTGGTCCGAGCCGCGATCATCACGGAGCCGGGGCGTACGTTCGCCTTCGTCGTGGAGGAGTCGGCGCTTCGACGGCACATCGGTGGATCCGACGTGATGACGGAGCAGCTCCTTCATCTTCTCGACGCCGGTCGGTATCCCGCGGTCTCGCTGGGTGTCATTCCCAGCGTCGGCGCCGCCAGGTGGCCGCTTGAGACCTTCACCGTGTATGACGACGAGAAGGTGTTCGTCGAGCTCCTCACGGCCGCACTGACGATCACAGCCCCCACAGAGGTGGCGAAGTACGTCACCGCCCACGTCGAGATGACACAGGCGGCTGTGTTCGGTCAGGACGCGTACCGGATCATCGCCAGTGCCATTCCGGCATCCTGATTGCCGTAGAACCTTGTAGAACTGCGTGGAATCGGAAAGCGGCTCCCGCCTACCTTCATCGCTGAAGAGGACGGTGAGCACATGCCCGATCACGGTGAGCAGACGCAGGCGCCCGAAGGCTGGCAGCCCGCGACGGGGCGGTTCGTGGTCGACGGGAACGGTCGTATCGGCCGTGTCGTCGACAGTGATCTCCAGGGGACTCACCTGCGCCCGCCTGGTGGTGGCAGGGAGTGGATGAGCGCCCCGGAGAATCTGCGTCCCCCCCACTCCGGCGGAGATGGACGCCATCCGGGTCGTGACCACTCCGGTTCCGGCAGTGGAGCGGTGAGTCGCGCAGTGCTGCGCTTCGAGACGCACAGCATCGGCCGACACCCGGATTCAGAGGCAACGGTCACGGCCCGATGCCTGCGGCCGGAGTGCGGATGGTCGGTGGCGCCAACGCCGGATGCGGCTGCGGTAGACGTCGAGTGCATGAGCCACAAGGGGCGCACAGGGCACGCGATATTCGCCAGGACTGTTGAAGACGTCGCTGTGGTCGTACCTGGCGGACAGCTCCGGTCCCGGACTCCGGGGAGAGCTCGCGGGGCCGGGTCGCACCCGCGCGGACAGCTCGCCACTGACGGCGCGGAAGGCGGGCAGGGCGTGGACCGGTGAGGTCGGATCCATGCCCTGCCCGCGTAGAGGACGTCGACGATGCGCCCCGCCCGGCCACTGAGTGCCTTGGGCCCGATCCTTCGGAGAAGCGTGACCAGGGCACCTCCGTACCGCTAGGGCGTGTTTCAAAAGTGGCGTCGTCTGCCCGGAGGGCAGGCCTGGCGGCGTCTGGTGCGTGCGATCGCAAGGCGGAGGGTCGCTCCGATACTGGATGTATCGGGGTGATCCCGACAACGCGGCGAGCGTGCGTGCCAGGCGTCGCCAGGCAGGCGGGACTTTCGAAACACGCCCTAACCCAGGCGGGGGATCTCGATCGCCGGGCAGCGGTTCATCACCATGTCGAGGCCCGCCGCGCGGGTGCGTTCGAACGCCGCCTCGTCGATCACGTCCAGCTGGAACCAGACCGCCTTCGCGCCGATCCCGACCGCCTCGTCCGCGACCGCGCCCGCCAGATCGGCGTTCACGAACACGTCCACGACGTCCACCGGGAACGGGATGTCCGCCAGCGAGGCGTACCCCTTCTCGCCGTGGACGGTCTCCGCCTTCGGGTGGACCGGGACGATCCGCTTCCCGAAGCGCTGGAGGACGGCCGCGACCGCGTACGCCGCGCGCGCCGTGTTCGAGGAGAGCCCCACCACCGCCCAGGTGTCCCCGGTGGACGTGAGGATCCTGCGGACCGCCTCCGACGCGGAGTACCCGGCCGGGTCGGTGGTGGTCGTCGTGTCGCCGCTCATCGCTCGTACTGCCTCTCCTCGGCGCGGCCCGTCCTGACGACCGCCTTCCTCCCCGACAACGAGCCGCCCCGGGACCTGATTCCCGCCGGGAGGGCCGGTCCCGGCGGGAACGTACGCTGGTCGGATGCAGGAGCAGTACCGCACCCCGGCCCGCGAGGGCGTCCACGAGACCGAGATCAACCGCTCGCGCTTCCTCTGCGCGCTCGCGCCCGTCGCCGACGAGCGGGAGGCGCAGGAGTTCGTCGCGCGCGTCCGCAGGGAGCACCCGACCGCCACCCACAACTGCTACGCGTACGTCCTCGGCGCCGACGCCTCCGTCCAGAAGGCCAGCGACGACGGCGAACCCGGCGGCACGGCGGGGGTGCCCATGCTGCAGATGCTGCTGCGCCGGGACATGCGGTACGTCGCCGCCGTCGTCACCCGCTACTACGGCGGGGTGAAGCTCGGCGCGGGCGGGCTCATCCGCGCCTACGGCGGAGTGGTCGGCGAGGCCATCGACACGCTCGGCACGGTGACCCGGCAGCGTTTCCGGCTCGTCACCGTCACCGTCGACCACCAGCGGGCGGGCAAACTGGAGAACGACCTGCGGGCGACCGGCCGGGCCGTCCGGGACGTGCGGTACGCCGACGCCGTCACGATCGAGATCGGCCTCCCGGACGCCGACGTCCCCGCCTTCCGCGCCTGGCTCGCGGACGCCACGGCGGGCACGGCGTCGTGCGAGATCGGCGGCGAGGCGTACGGCGACGCGTGACGCCACCGCGGCCGGGCCGCGTGGCCCGGCCGGAGCCGTTCGAGGGGTCGGAGCGCTGGGGCCGGGGGCATCCGGAGACCGGGCCCGGGTCGGGACGCACACCGGTCGGGACCGGGACTGGACCGAACCCAGGGACTGGCACCGGTCGGGACTGGGACCGGACCGGACCGGACCCAGGGACTGACACCGGTCGGGACCGGACCCCGGCTGAAGCCGAGACCGGGGCCGGGCCGGATCCCGGGGCCGAACCCCGGTCGCGACCGGGACCGCGCCGGGACCCGCCACCGGAGCGAGATCCGTCCCCACGACCACCCTGGGCATGAGGCCCCGGTCACACCCCCCGGCGGGATAGCGTGGAGGGCACACACGACCGGAACCGGCGGCGAGGAGCGGCACACATGCGGGGGACGACGGCACCGTGAGGCTCCTGCACACCTCCGACTGGCACCTCGGCCGGTCCTTCCACCGCGTCGGGCTTCTCGAAGCCCAGGCCGCGTTCCTCGACCACCTCGTGGCCACCGTCCACGAGCACCGGGTGGACGCCGTCCTCGTCGCCGGGGACGTCTACGACCGGGCCGTGCCCCCGCTGCCCGCCGTCGCACTCTTCGACACCGCCCTGCACCGCCTCGCCGAGGCCGGGGTGCCCACCGTCATGATCTCCGGCAACCACGACTCGGCCCGCCGCCTCGGCGTCGGCGCCGGACTCATCGACAGGGCCGGCATCCACCTGCGCACCGATCCGGCGGCCGTGGGCACCCCCGTCGTCCTTGCCGACGGACACGGCGACGTCGCCCTCTACGGCCTGCCCTACCTCGAACCCGCCCTCGTCAGGGAACGGCTCGGCGCGGAGAAGGCCGGACACGAGGCCGTGCTCGCCGCCGCGATGGACCGGGTCCGCGCCGACCTCGCGACCCGGCCTGCCGGGACCCGCTCCGTCGTCCTCGCCCACGCCTTCGTCGCGGGCGGCGAGCCCAGCGACAGCGAACGGGACATCACCGTCGGCGGCGTCGCGGCCGTCCCCGCCGGAATCTTCGACGGCGTCGACTACGTCGCCCTCGGCCACCTGCACGGCAGCCAGACCGTCACCCCGCGCGTCCGCTACTCCGGCTCCCCGCTCGCCTACTCCTTCTCCGAGGCCGACCACCGCAAGACCATGTGGCTGGTGGACCTCGGCCCCGCCGCCGCGCCCGCCCCTGAAGACTCCGCGCCCGCCGCGCCCGCCGCGCCCGACGCCTCCGGCGGGGCGATCGTCTCCGCCGTACGCCTCGACTGCCCCGTCCCGCGCGCCCTCGCCCGGATCAGGGGACGGCTCGACGCACTCCTCGACGACCCCGCGCTCACCCGCCACGAGACGTCCTGGGTCGAAGCCACCCTCACCGACCCCGTCCGCCCCGCCGAACCCATGGCCCGGCTCACCGAGCGCTTCCCGCACGCCCTGCACCTCGTCTTCGACCCCGAGCGCACCGCCGACGACCCCGCCACCTCCTACGGCGCCCGCCTCCGGGACCGCACCGACCAGCAGATCGCGGAGGACTTCGTGGCCCATGTGCGCGGCGGCGCCGCCCTCGACGGCGCCGAGCGGACGGTCCTGTACGGCGCCTTCGACGACGTACGGACCGGCACGGCCGAGCGGGAGGGGGACCGGTGAGGCTGCACCGTCTGGAGATCACCGCGTTCGGCCCCTTCGGCAGCAGGCAGACCGTCGACTTCGACGCCCTGTCGTCCGCCGGTCTCTTCCTCCTCCACGGACCGACCGGCGCGGGCAAGACCTCCGTCCTCGACGCGGTCTGCTTCGCCCTCTACGGAAGCGTGCCCGGCGCCCGCCAGACCCCCGGCGCCTCCCTGCGCAGCGACCACGCGCCCGTCGGCACCACCACCGAGGTCGTCCTCGAACTGACCGTGGGCGACCGGCGCCTGGAGATCACCCGGCGCCCCGCCCAGCAGCGCCCCAAGAAGCGCGGCGGCGGCTTCACCACGGAGAAGGCCCAGACCTGGCTGCGCGAGTACGACCCCGCCACGCGCGCGTGGCAGGGCCTCAGCCGTTCCCACCAGGAGACCGGCGAGGAGATCACCCAGCTCGTCGGCATGAGCCGCGAGCAGTTCTGCCAGGTCGTCCTGCTGCCCCAGGGCGACTTCGCGCGGTTCCTGCGCGCCGACGCCGAGGCCCGCGGCAGACTCCTCGGCCGTCTCTTCGACACCCGCCGCTTCGCCGCCGTCGAGGAACGCCTCGCCGAACTGCGCCGTCACGCCCAGCGGCAGGTCGAGGAGGGCGACGAACGCCTCCTCGCCCTCACCCACCGCATGGGCCAGGCGGCCGTCGGCCTCGGTGCCGCCCGCACCCCCGTGGACGGGCGGCCCGGCGAACCAGGACTCGCCGACGCCGTCCTCACCTGGGCCGCCGTCGCCCGCACCGAGGCCCGCGAGACCCTGGACATCGCCCGCGTACGGCTCGAAGCCGCCGAAGCCCGGCAGACCTCGGCGCGTACCGCGCTCGACACCGAGAACGACCTCGCCGTCCGCCAGGAACGGCACGCCGACGCGCTCCGGCGCGAGGAGCGCCTCGCCGCGCACGCCCCGGAGCGCGACCGGCTCCGGACCGCCCTCGACCGGGCCCTCAAGGCGGACCGGGTGGCCCCCGCGCTCGCCCTGCGCCAGGACGCCGAACGCGCCGACACCACCGCCCGCGCCGCCCGTACCCGCTCCCGTTCCCTCCTGCCGCCCGACCTCGCCGACGCCGGGGCCGAACAGCTCACCGCCCTCGAACACCGGCTGCGCGGGGAACTCGGCGGGCTCGCGGCGGCCCGCCGCGCCGAGCACCGGGCCGCCGTGATCGCCGAGGAACGCGCCGTCCTCACCCGGGAGGCCCGCGCCGACGAAGCCGTCCTCCGCGACACGGCCGACTGGCTCGCCGACTGGGAGGCGCGCCGCACCGCGCTCACCGGCCACGTCGAGGAGACACGGGACGCCGCCGCCCGCGCCGAGCACCTCGCCGGGCGCCTGGAACCCGCCCGCCGCAGACTCGCCGCCGCCCGCCGCCGCGACGCCCTCGCCGAGGACGCCGAAGCGGCCGGGGCCCGTCTCGCGGACGCCCGCGAACACCGCAACACCGCCCACGAGAACTGGCTCGACGTCAAGTCCCGCCGTCTGGAGGGCATCGCCGCCGAACTCGCGGTCACCCTCGCCGCCGGCGAGCCCTGCCAGGTGTGCGGCTCCACCGCGCACCCCGCGCCCGCCCGCACCACCGCCGGCCATGTCGACCGCGCCACCGAGGAAGCCGCCTACGCGGCCTACGCCCGCGCCGACGAACTCCGTACCGCCGCCGAGAACGAACGTGCCGTCGTCCGCGAGTCCTGGTCCGCCGCCCGCGCGGAGGCCCTCGCGGACGGCCCGCCCGGCGCGGCGGACTCCACCACCGACCCGGCCGAAGGCCCCTCGGTCGCCGAACTCGACGCTGAGGTAGAGGAACTGATGCGTCGTCACCACGAGGCGCACGCGCTCGCCGCCCGGAGCCACAGCGCGCGGGAGGCCCTGGCGGGGGCCGAGCGGGAGCACGAGGGCCGGGCCTCGGCGCAGCGGGAGGCCGAGCGCCGGGTGGCCGCGCGGACCTCACGGCGCGAGACCCTGGACGCCGAGGCCACCGCCCTGGAGGAGGAGATCGCCCTGGGCCGGGGCACGTTCGCCCGGGTCGCCGAACACGCCGCCCTCCTGGAGCGGCGCATCGAACTCCTCGCCGACGCCACCGGGACCGTCCGCGCCGCCGAACTCGCTGCCGAGCGGCTCAAGGAGGCCGACGGCAGCCTCGCGGACGCCGCCTACCGGGCGGGCTTCACCACTCCGGCCGAGGCCGCCGCCGCCCTGCTGCCCGACGGCGAACGCCGGGACCACCAGCACCGCCTGGACGCCTGGCGGGCCGAGGCGGTCCTCGTCGAGGACCGGCTCACCGAGCCCGGCGCCGCGGCCGCCGCCGGGCTCCCCCCGGCCGACCCGGCGGGCGCCGCCGCCGCCGACACTGCCGCCGCACGCGCGCTCCGCGACGCCTCCTCCGTGCTGACCGCCGCCCGCGACCGGGCCACCGGACTCGCCGCCCTCTCCCGGCAGGCCATGGCCGAGGTCCGCCGTCTGGGGCCGCTGCGCGAGGAGTACGACCGGGTCGCCCGGCTCGCCGCCCTCACGGCGGGCACCTCCGCCGAGAACGAACGCCGGATGCGCCTGGAGTCGTACGTGCTGGCCGCCCGCCTCGAACAGGTCGCCGCCGCCGCCAGCGCCCGCCTCCAGCGGATGTCCGCGGGCCGTTACGTCCTCGTCCACTCCGACGCCCGCTCCGGCGGCCGCAGGGCCGGACTCGGCCTGCACGTCGTCGACGCCTGGACCGGCATCGAACGCGACACCGCGACCCTCTCCGGCGGCGAGACCTTCTTCGCCTCGCTGGCCCTCGCGCTCGGCCTCGCGGATGTCGTCAGCGACGAGGCGGGCGGGGTCCGGCTCGACACCCTCTTCATCGACGAGGGCTTCGGAAGCCTCGACGAACAGACCCTCGACGAGGTCCTCGATGTCCTCGACTCGCTGCGCGAGCGGGACCGCAGCGTCGGCATCGTCAGCCATGTCGCCGACCTGCGCCGCCGCGTTCCGGCCCAGCTGGAGCTCGTCAAGGCCAGGAAGGGCTCCGAGGTACGGCTGCGGACCGGCGCCGAGGCACTCGGCGGCTGAGCCCGGCCACGGACACGGCCCCACCGGGCCCCGCACGCCGGACACCGGGCACGTCCCTGTCGGGCCCGGCCCCACCGGGCCCGGCCCCGCCGTCACGGCGGCCCCGCCCTCCGGGACCGGGCCGCCGTCAGCGGCCGATGGGGCGCCGGGCCAGCGGCGAGGAGTAGACGACGCTGGTCGTCACCGAGCCGAGCGCGCCGATCTTCCCGGTGATCTCCTCCAGGTGCCGCATCGAGCGCGCGGTGACCTTGAGCACGAAACAGTCGTCACCGGTGACGTGGTGCGCCTCCAGGACCTCCGGCGTCGTGTCGAGCAGATCGTGGAACGGCTTGTAGTTGCCGTTCGGGTAACGGAGCCGTACGAAGGCCAGGACGGAGAGCCCGAGCCGCTCCTGGTCGACGACCGCCGTGTACCCGGTGATCACCCCGGTCTCCTCCAGGCGCCGGACCCGCTCGGTCACCGCCGACGGTGACATCGCCACCGTACGGGCGAGTTCGGCGAAGGTGGCGCGGCCCTCGGACTGGAGGGCTTCGAGGATGCGCCAGTCGGTGGCGTCGGGAACGTATGCGGTGCTCACGAGGCAGGGATAGCAGGGGATTCCCCGGCCGATCAAGTCGACCACCGGGGAATCCCCAGGGTCGTGCCTCAGAGCCGGGAGAGCTCCTCGACCAGGTCGTCCAGACCCAGCGGCCCCTGCGAGAGCGCCGCCATGTGCCAGGCCTTCGCGTCGAACGCCCCGCCGTGCGCCGCCCGCGCGTTGGCCCGGCCGAGCAGCCAGGCCCGCTCGCCCAGCTTGTAGCCGATGGCCTGCCCCGGCATCGACAGATAGCGGGTCATCTCGCTCTCCACGAACGACGCCGGACGGCTGCTGTGCCGCTGGAAGAACTCCTGCGCCAGCTCCGGGGTCCACCGCTCGCCCGGGTGGAACGGCGAGTCCGCCGGGATCTCCAGGCCCAGGTGCATCCCGATGTCCACGATCACCCGGCAGGCGCGCATCATCTGGCCGTCGAGGTAGCCCAGCCGCCGCTCCGCGTCGGGCAGGAAGCCGAGCTCGTCCATCAGCCGCTCCGCGTAGAGCGCCCAGCCCTCCATGTTCGCGCTGACCTTGCCGATCGTCGCCTGGTAGCGGGAGAGACGGTCGGCGACGTGCACCCACTGCGCGATCTGGAGGTGATGGCCCGGCACCCCCTCGTGGTACCAGGTCGACACCAGGTCGTACACCGGGAAGCGGGTGGCTCCGTCCACCGGCAGCCAGGTCCGTCCCGGCCGGGCGAAGTCCTCCGAGGGACCGGTGTAGTACGGCGCCGCCGCACCGCCCGGCGGGGCGATCCGCGACTCCACCCGCCGCACCCGGTCGGCCAGTTCGAAGTGGGTGCCGTCGAGCGCCTCGACCGCCTCGTCCATCAGCTCCTGGAGCCAGACCCGTACCTCCTCCACGCCCTCGATGTGCGTGCCGTGCTCGTCGAGATGGGCCAGCGCCTCCCAGGGACCGGCCCCCGGCAGGATGCGCTCGGCCTCGGTCCGCATCTCTCCGAGCAGCCGGTGGTACTCGGTCCAGCCGTACGCGTACGCCTGGTCGAGGTCCAGGTCGGTGCCGTTGAAGTAGCGGGTCCAGCGCTGGTAGCGCTCACGGCCCACCGTGTCCGGGGCACCGGCCACGGCGGGGGCGTACACGTCCCGCATCCAGTCCCGCAGCGCGAGCACCGCCTCGGTGGCGCCCCGGCCCGCCTTCGTCAGCTCCGCGCGCAGGTCGTCGGAGAGCGAGTCGGGACCCCCGGCGGCGAACTCCTCGAACCAGCCGGGCGCCCCGGAGTCCGCGCCCGCCCACTCGGTGAGCTGGCCGACGAACGTGGCCGTCGGCCGGGGACCGCCGAACAGCTTCCGCTCCAGCCCCAGGG
Source organism: Streptomyces sp. NPDC101490 (assembly GCF_044767145.1). Classification (NCBI taxonomy): domain Bacteria; kingdom Bacillati; phylum Actinomycetota; class Actinomycetes; order Kitasatosporales; family Streptomycetaceae; genus Streptomyces; species Streptomyces sp. NPDC101490. The sequence continues at coordinate 274,262 of NZ_JBIWNI010000007.1, read as the reverse complement.
CGAGCGAGGCGCGGTACCCCTCAAGGGCGGCGGGAACGGCCCGCAGCCGGGAGGCGACCGCCGTCCAGTCGTCCTCGGTCTCCGTCGCCATCACGGTGAAGACGATCCGCACGCTGTGCGCCGGGGACCGCATGTTGCTGACCGCGCAGAGATTCTCCTCGGCCTCGTGCACGGCGAGTTCCGCCGTCAGGCGCTCCCGCAGCAGCCGGGCGCAGCGGCGCTCCGCCTCGCTGTCCGCGCCCGGCGCGCGCTCCGCCTCGTCGAGCCGGGCGAGGGTGTGCCGGGCGAGGTCGGCCACCGCGCGCTGACCGGCGGGGGAGAAGTCGGGCAGCTGCCCTGCGCTCTCCGCGACTCCCAGATACGTACCGGTGATCGGGTCGAGGGCGATGAGTGCGTCGACGTGGTTGTCGGCGACCTGGCGGGGCAGGGGGTGGGGGGAAGTCTCTGGCATGGGGGCCATCCTGACGCCTTCCGCGGGCCCGCGTCACCCTCGTCCGGGCTCAGTCGGCTGACATGGAGGGGGCCGAAGAAGGCGGCAGGAGCGGCCCGCACTCCCACTGCTGGAAGATCAGCCGGGTCTCCACGCGCGCCACCTCCCGGCGCGAGGTGAATTCGTCGAGCACGAGTCGTTGCAGGTCGGAAGGGTCCGCCACCGCCACGTGCACCAGGTAGTCGTCGGGTCCCGTCAGATGGAACAGGGACCGGGACTCCGGCAGCGCCCGGATCCGGTCGACGAACGGAGCGATCAGTTCCCGCCGATGGGGGCGGACCTGGACGAGCAGCAGCGCCTCAAGCCCCCGGCCGAGTTTGGCCGGATCCAGTCGCAGCCGGTGCCCGAGCACCACACCCGTGCGCCGCAACCGGGCCACCCGGTCCAGGCAGGTCGAAGGAGCCACCCCGACCTCTGCGGCGAGCTCGCGGTAGGTGGTCCGGGCGTCGTTCTGCAGGAGGCGAAGAATGTGCAGATCAACCGTGTCCAGTACGACAGAATCGGCCATCTGCCGAACGTAGCACGGGACTTCCGTACTACTTTCCGGTATTCGTTCACAGTTCCGCCATGGACGCCATGGACTACGGCACCTCGGCCACCCCGAGGGCCCTCGCCACCGAAGCCGTGCACGCCGGCCGCGAAGACCTCGCCCGGCTCGGGCTGCACGCACCGCCGCTCGACCTGTCCACCACCTACCCCTCGTACGACGCGCGGGCGGAGGCCGCCCGGATCGACGAGTTCGCCACCACCGGCGCCCGGCTCGACGGCCCGCCCGTCTACGCCCGGCTCGACAACCCCACCGTCGCCCGCTTCGAGGAGGCCCTCGCCCGGCTGGAGGGAACGGAGGCCGCCGTCGCCTTCGCCAGCGGCATGGCCGCCCTCACCGCCGTGCTGCTCGCCCGCGCGAGCCAGGGCCTGCGGCACGTCGTCGCGGTCCGGCCCCTCTACGGGTGCAGCGACCACCTCCTCGACGCCGGACTGCTCGGCACCGAGGTGACCTGGACCGACCCGGCGGGCATCGCGGCGGCGATCCGGCCCGACACCGGCCTCGTCATGGTCGAGTCGCCCGCCAACCCCACCCTCGCCGAGGCCGACATCCGCGCCCTCGCGCACTCCTGCGGCTCGGTGCCCCTGCTGGTCGACAACACCTTCGCCACCCCGGTGCTCCAGCGCCCGGCCGGGCTGGGCGCCCGGATCGTGCTGCACAGCGCCACCAAGTACCTCGGCGGGCACGGCGACGTCATGGGCGGGGTCGTCGCCTGCGACGAGGAGTTCGCCCGGACCCTGCGCCAGGTCCGCTTCGCCACCGGCGGGGTGCTGCACCCGCTCGCCGGATACCTGCTGCTGCGCGGTCTGTCGACCCTGCCGGTACGGGTCCGGGCGGCGTCCGCGACGGCGGCGGAGCTCGTACGGCGGCTCACCACCGATCCCCGGGTCGAGCGGGTCCACTACCCCAGGATCGGCGGCGCGATGATCGCCTTCGAGGTGTACGGGGACCCGTACGACGTGATCTCCGGCGTCCGGCTGATCACCCCGGCGGTCAGCCTCGGCAGCGTCGACACCCTCATCCAGCACCCGGCCTCCATCAGCCACCGGATCGTGGCCGAGGGAGACCGGCGCTCGGCGGGCGTCAGCGACCGGCTGCTCCGGATGTCGGTCGGCCTGGAGGACGTCGACGACCTGTGGCGCGACCTGAGCCGGGCGCTCAGCGCTCCGCCCGCCGGGCCCCTTCCGGACGCTGTTCCCGCTTCGGCCGGGCTGACGGCTTCGGGGCCAGCCGGGCGGTGATCACCAGCGTGCCCTCCTCGATCTGGTAGTCCAGGGGCAGGCCGAGGGCGCGCATCGCGGCCACCATCCCGGTGTTGGACGCCCGGGTGACGGCGTAGACGCTCGCGCAGCCGGCCTCCTCGGCCATCGCCACCAGACGGCCGAGGAGTTCGGCTCCGACGCCGCGCCGCTGCCAGTCGTCCTCCACCAGGAGCGCCACCTCCGTCTCGTCGCCGTCCCACAGCAGGTGCCCGAGGGCGACGAGACGGCCGGAGGCGGTCTGCGCGGCGAGGGTACGGCCGAAGCGGGGGCTGAGCAGGTGGTCGAGATAGCGGTCGGCGTCGCCGACCGGGCCGTGGTAGCGCCGGTCGAGGGTGCCGGGCGAGCAGCGGTCGTGCATGGCGCGCGCGGCCGGGAGGTCGCGCCGGTCGGCCCGGCGGACGGTGATCTCGTTGCCCTCGGGGAGGGTCAGGACGTCCCGGCCGTGCGGGACGCGGGGGCCGAGCCGGGCGTCGAGTTCCACGAGGGCCCGCGCACGGGCGAACTCGGTGGGGGTGAAGGGCAGGTACGGCCGCTCCACGACGAGCGTGCCGCCGTGCGGGTCGCGCAGTCGCATCACCGTCTCCTCCAGGACCCCTTCCACCGGGACGGGCTCACCCGTGGAGCGGCCGGTCAGCGAGACGGCGGGCACGGAGTGGAGGGTGCAGCGCCCGAGGAGCCGCCGCAGCGCCAGCGGCAGTTCGGCGGCGTCGAGCGCGGTACGGGTCGCCAGCTCCAGGACCCGGGTGGGGGTGTCGACCAGGTCGTGGGCGTCGGCCCGCTCGGTCCAGGTGTCCCGGCCGCCGGCCGCCGCCGTCTCCCGGGCGAGGGTCCGGGCGGAGAGGCCCGCGGGGCCGCGCAGCAGGAACTCGTCGACCGTGCCGTCGGCCAGTGGATGCGTCTGGAGGGTCAGGATGTCGACGCGCAGCCCGGCGAGGGCCGTGCACAGCGCGGCCAGGCTGCCCGGCGTGTCGGCGACGGTCGTCCGCATCCGCCACAGCACGGTCCCGGCGGACTCCCCGGACCCGGCCGTGGCGTCCGGTGCCTCCGCGGAGCCGTCCGCCGGATCCGAGGACGGGCCGGTGGCGGAGTGCCCGCCGGGGTGACCGGCGGGCGGGGCATGACTCGGGTGCCCGTGCCGCCGCGCCCACCAGGTGTGGAACGCGGCGGTGGCGACCAGCGCGATCGCCGAGAACACCAGGAGGTAGCGGCCGTCGGGGCCCTTGGCGATGGTCTTGGCGATGGTGTCGGCCACCACCACGGCGGTGAACAGGGCGGCCAGCTCGATCAGGTCGTGCCGCCAGTGGTGCGGGCGGCGGGTGCTCTTCGAGGACGTCACATCGGTCATGACCTCACTGTGACCCAGCGGTGTTGCGTGATCACGAACGCTCTGTGACTGACGGGTTAAGCGCTGCTCTAGCAGGATAAAGAGCGATTCAGACCGTTTCTGTCGAGGTCTGATCGGCCCCCTGGCGGAGCGCGCCCAGCAGCCGTCTGGCCTGCACGACGAACTGCGACGCGCCCCGCCCCGAGGCGACCGCATCGAGACCGGCCACCTCGCCGACCGCACCGCACCGCTCCACGCAGTCCGCCGCGACCGCGAGCACCTCGCCGAGCCCCCGCACCGGCCGCACCGCGCCCAGCAGTTCCGGCAGGACCGTGGAGAGCACCGCCCACACCGTCCCGTACGCCCCCGTCGCCGCCGCCGTCCGCAGCGCGTCCGCCAGCCGGTTCGGCTTCACGGAACCCTCCGCGACCAGCCACGACAGCTCGGCCCCCAGCGCCCCCGCGTCCAGATCGCCCCGCGCCGCGAGGACCAGGAGCGCGTCCACCGCCCGCAGCCGGTCGTCCGCGTCCAGAAAACCGAGGCCCAGCGCCAGGGCGAGCGCCACCGCCCGCCCCACCGGCCCGTCCGCCTCCGCCAGCGCCGTCAGCGGCTCCGTCGCCCCCTCCTGGTCCGACTCCATCCCGTTGGCCAGACTCGGCAGCACGGCGGCGGCGAGGGTCTCACGGTCCATCGGCAGCACCCCGGTCCAGTGCGTCCGGTCCGTGATCCAGTGACGGCAGCGGCGCGGGGTCGCGTACAGCTCCCCGCCCAGCCACCGGAACGCCGCGGGGAACTCCTTCCGGACCGTTCGCTGCTCGGCCACTTCCACCACGATCCGGTCGGTCAGCCAGTACTTGTCGGAGGTCCGGCCGCCGTCCCGGCGGAAGAACCGCACCCGCGCGTCCACCGGCTCCGCCGTCCCCAGCCAGGCGGCGAGCCGCGACCCCGCCGCCGTACGGAGCGCCGCCGCCTCCTCCGCCGCCCGCGCGGCCGGAGCGCCGGTCCGCCCGACCCGCAACAGCGCCTGCGCGAAGTCCGCCGGGGCGGGCTCCACCCCCGCGTCCCGGTACTCCCGCAGCCGCTCCACGAGCACCAGGGGCTCGACCTGCCCGGAACCGAGCGTCGGCGAGGCGAGGAGGAACGGCAGCGCGTCCGTGCCGACCAGATCGGCCGCCTCCCAGAGCCGCGCGTCCGTCACCCCGGTCAGCGCCTCGTGGAAACAGTCCGACCTCTGCCGCCCCGCCGCCCGGCCCTTGGCGATCCGGGACTCCGACACCAAGCCCAGCAGCCCCGCCAGCACCACCCGCACGTCCCGCGTCGAGTGGGCGAAGTAGTGCTCGTACTTCCACGACCCCGTCGGGAACGCCTCCCGCACCGCCTCCTCGACCGCCGCCCTGTCCCGGTGCGCGAGCCGCACCAGACCGTCCAGCGCCCGCTCGAACCGCTCCGCGTCCCGGTCCAGCCCCTTCACGAGCAGTTCCTCGACCAGCTCCTCGACCGTCGAGGGCGGCGCGGCCACCGGCTCGGGTGCCGGTACCGGCGGCAGGATCTCCTCGTACGGACCCCCCGCGCCCTCGTCGGAGACCTCCCCGAACAGGGCGACGGCCGCCTCCCGGTGCACCGGGCTCAGCAGCCCCGCCCGCTCGGCCAGCTCGGACCGCACGGCCGCGTCCACCGCGCCCACATGACGGGCCACCAGCTTCAGCGCCCGCTCCTGGATCACGGTGTCCTCGTGCCCGAACGCCTCCGCGAGCGCCGGGAGCAGCTCGCCCGCCGCGCCCGGCTCCCGCGCCAGCGCCTTCCCCACCAGCGTCAGCTGGGACCGTACGAGCTTCTTCTCGGTGCGGAACAGCACTCCGCCCGTCATCTCGGCCAGCACCCCGGCCGACAGCGCCCCCTCGGCGGCGAGCCCGGCCAGCACCTCCTGCGCGTACCCCGCGACCGGCCCAGGGCCGTCGGAGGCCATCGCGACCCAGTCCGCGACCCGCTCCCGCCGCTCGGCCGCGTCCGGTGCCACGATCCGCAGCAGCTCCGTCGCGCACCGCAGGTTCCGGGGGCGTCCGCCGCGCAGCAGCCGGGACACCGCCAGGTCCACGACCCGGGCCCGGTCGAGCACGCCCTCCGCGACGAGCACCGAGAGCGCGGTCGGCCAGTGCGCCGGATCGTCCGGCCCGCCCGACCAGGCCAGCGGCTCGGGCGTCTCCGGCATCGCCAGCGCGTGCGCCACGAGGACCGGGGTGTGCGGATCCGCCCGGAGCCGCTCCAGGAGCTGCTTGCCGGTCAGGGACCGCGTCCAGCCGAGGACATAGCCGTCGGTCGCGGGCACCGCGCACCCGGAACGCTCCACCAGGGCGTGGATCAGGCCGTAGCAGCTCTCGGCGACGGCCGGACGCGCCGCGAGCCGTCCCGCCACGTCCGCCAGCCACTCCGCGTCCCGCCCCTCCAGCACCTTCAGGACCAGGAAGCCGTCCTCCCGGCGCCAGCTCAGCAGATCGCGCCCGCCGAGCCAGGTCGCGGCCGCCGCCGCCCCCGGGTGGCAGCCCGCCCCGGCCACATGGAGGGCCCGCCGGATGCGGGAGGCCTCGTCCCACCGCCGCCACTCCCAGGAACGGACCTCGGAGCGCAGCGCCTTCAGCCGGGTCAGCGCGGTCCTGCGCGCCGCCGCGTCCAGCGGTGCGAGGAGCGCCGGAACCTCCTTGGCCCGGCCCGCGCGCACCGCGTCGAGCAGCACGTCGACCGCCGTCGCCCCACCCGGGCCCTCCGCGTCCCGGGCACCGTCCGCCCCCGCCACGACGTCCCCGTCCACGTCCATACCGCTCACGGTCACCCCGTCCACCCCGTCACCCGTCATGCCGTTCCCCACCTCGATCGCCCCGGTCATTCCGGTCGGCGCAGCCACCCCGGTCACCTCTGTCGTTCCAGCCGTCCCTGTCACCCCAGCAGCCCCTTTCGCCAAGGCGAGCCCGACCACCCCAGCTGCCCCGACCACCCCAGCAGCTCCGACCACTCCAGCAGCTCCGGTCGGCTCAGCCATTGCGGTCACCGGCGCTCCGTCCGCCGACCGGCGTCTCGGCGGGCCCGGTGGCGGCGGCCGTCGCGCCCCGGCGGACCATCCGCACCGCGAGCGCGTGCTTGCACGGGCCCCGCCTGCCCTGGTGGTCCGCCCACCACGGGCAGGTGCAGCTGAGCACCCCGTCCGACTCCCGCACCCGGTAGCGCCGCTCGCCCGAGACCACCGTGGCCAGCGGGCCGTCCAGCTCCACCGCGCCCTCGGAGACCAGCCGCCGGGCGCCCACCAGACGCGGATTGTGCCGCTCGGCGCGGTCCGCGTCGTACGGCAGCTCCCGGTGGAAGTAGGCCGCGTCCGCCACGTCGTACCCCACCCGCCCGGCCGTGCCGAGCCGGACCAGGGCCGCGCGCACCCGGCCGATGCCGAGTCCGGCCCGCGCCGCCAGCTCCGCCAGGTCGATCCTGGGCTCCCAGGCGAGGAGGACCGAGACCAGCTCGGCGTCCTGCGCCGCCTCCTCCGTGGCGAGGGCCTCCAGGACCCCTCCCTCGCCGGAGAAGCCCCGTGCCGGGTCGGGCGAGAGCGTCAGCGTCAGCCGCATCCCCGGCAGGGCCACCTCCCAGGCACTGGACGTGGCCAGGGCGCCGTCCGGCACCGGCCCGTACACCCGCAGGCCCGTCGCGTACCGCAGCACCCGCTCCAGGGCGACCAGCCGGTCCGGCCCCGGCAGGCACACCGCGTCCGCCCCCGGCCGGGTCGTCGGACGCAGGGTCCGGCCGGACCGCGTCACCCACAGCGGACCCCGCCCCCGGGCCTGGCCGCGCGGCAGCGACCGGAGGAACCGCACCGCCTCCGCCCCGGAGAGTCCGGCCCGCAGGTCGAACCGGGCCGAGGCGACCTGCGCCTCGGCGAAGCCCCGCAGCCAGCGGTCCGGCAGCGGGACCTTCTTCTCCACGACCGCCCCCGTCAGCGTGGTCACCGCCAGCTCCTCGGGGCCGACCCGCAGATGCAGCGGATCGTCCCCGGTCATCCGGGACAGCGCCTCGCGCAGCGGGTCGTTCACGTCGACGTTCGTCGTCCCGTGTCCCGTCTCCGCACCCCCGAGGCCCTCTTCGAGGATGTCCAGGCGCGCGTACACCCCGCCGCAGCCGGAGAAGGACTCGAACCGCAGCCGGTCCCCGTTCCCCGTCACCACCGGGTCCAGCGACCCGGGCCGTATCCGCTGGTGGTAGCGGGCCGCCGCCACGTCGGCGACGGCGAGCAGACCACGGGCGGCGACCTGCGGCGCGGCCAGGAAGCCGGAGAAGAAGCGGGGATGGGCCTCGGCACCCCGGGGCGTGAGGCCCCCCGCCGTCTCCAGGCCGAGCAGCCGGCCGGAGCCCGTGGACTCCAGCGCGGACGGGCGGACGTAGGCGAGCGCCTGTACGGATCGCGTCATGTCTACGACGGTAGGGCGAGGCACTGACAACGGCCCTGCTCCGGCCACCGCACCGCCCCCGACCAGGAGTTACTGGCCGACCCGCCCCGGCTGGAGCACCTTCGTGAACAGGACGGCCCCGCCCTCGGCCCGCAGCCGGACGGTCAGTTCGCCGCTGTGCCCGTCGATGTCGACCTCCCCGAAGTACTGCGGACTCTCCATCGGCGACACGTTCGCCCGTTCCGGCGCCCGGACGAACACCCGCTCGGGTCCGAAGGTCGCGTCCAGCGCGTTCGCGGGGAAGCCACCGGCGGCCAGCGGCCCGGACACGAACTCCCAGAACGGCGCGAAGTCCTTGAAGGCCGCGCGCTCGGGCGCGTAGTGCTGGGCCGAGGTGTAGTGCACGTCCGCCGTCAGCCACACCGTGCCGGTGACCCGCCGGTGCTTGACGAACCGCAGCAGTTCCGCGATCTGGAGTTCACGCCCGAGCGGGGCGCCCGGGTCGCCCTGCGCCACCGCCTCGAAGTCCGCGGCGCCGTCCGTGACGACCAGACCGAGCGGCAGGTCCGCCGCGATCACCTTCCACACCGCCGTGGACGCGGCCAGCTCCCGCTTCAGCCGCCTGAGCTGCTCGGCGCCGAGGATGCCGGTGGTGTCGTCCGGCTGACGTCCGGGGGAGTTGGCGTTCCGGTACGCACGCATGTCGAGGACGAACACGTCGAGGAGCGGGCCGTGGCGCACCACCCGGTGCATCCGGCCGCCGGGGGAGCCACCGCGCGCGTGGAGGGTGGACACCGGGGTGTACTCGGTGAACGCGCGCAACGCGCGCGAGGCGAGGACGTCCACGTCCTTCTCCGTGTACCGCGCGTCGTCCAGGATCTGCCCCGGGTACCAGTTGTTGCGCACCTCGTGGTCGTCCCACTGCACCACCGAGGGCACCTGCGCGTGGAAGGCGCGGACGTTGTGGTCGAGGAGGTTGTAGCGGAAGTTGCCCCGGTACTCGTCCAGCGTCTCCGCCACCTTCGCCTTCTCCGGAGTCGTGACGTTCCGCCAGATCCGGCCGTCCGGCAGGGTGACGCGCGGCTCGATCACTCCGTCGGCGTAGATCGAGTCGCCGCTGCACAGGAAGAAGTCGGGGTCCAGACGGCGCATCTCCTCGTACGCGCGGAATCCGCCGATGTCCGGGTTGATGCCCCAGCCCTGCCCGGCGATGTCCCCCGACCACAGGAAACGGACCCCGTCCCGGCGCCGCTCCGGAGCCGTCCGGAAGGTGCCGGTGACCGGCTCGCCCGTGCGGCGCGGGTCGTCGGGGTCCGCGAGCGTCACCCGGTAGTGGACCTGTTCCCCGGCGGGCAGGCCGCACAGCGCCGTGGTGCCGGTGAAGTCCGTGCCCGCGCCGACCAGCGGCCCGTGGTGACGGCGCACCCGGCGGAACGAGTCCGTCGCCGAGGTCTCCACCAGCATCCGCGCGGGCCGGTCGGCACGCACCCAGACCAGACCGGAGGAGGCGGTGACGTCACCCGCCCGCACGCCCCACGCGGCGCCCGGGCGGCCCGACAGCGCGAACGCCGGTGCGGCGGGGCCGACGGCACCGCCGAGCGCGAGGGCGGCGGAAGCCGCCAGCGAACCGCGCAGCACGCCTCGACGCGCGGGGGAGGGGGAACTGCCGGGTACGGGCTGGGACATGGAAGGGGCCTCCGGGGGTCGTGTCCTGGCGGTCGGTACGTCACCCCATGCCTAACGACCGGGAACGGCGCCCGCGCGAACCCCGCGTGAACAGACGGCCGGCACCGGAGCCCGCACCGCTGCCCGGAGGCCGGTGGGGGCTTCGACGTGGCTGAGTGACACGGCCGGGTGCCGGTGCCGGTGCCGGTACTGGTGGTGCCGGTGCCGGGTGCCGGTGCCGTGCCGTGCCATGCCGTACGAGCGGGCGTCGGCGCCGGGTTCTGTGGGCGGGTCCCGTCTCGGATCCGCCCTGCCCCGGGTCATCCCTCCCCGGTCGCCCCGACCGCCTCCGCCAGCAGGCGGACGCCCGTCGTCAGCGCCGACGGCGGCAGATGCGCGTACCCGACGACCAGGCGCACGTCCCCGTCCGTGGGGCGGGCCGTGCCGTGTTCCTCCAGGGCCCGCAGCGCCACCCCGGCCGCCGACGCCCGCGCCAGGAACCGTTCCGGCGGGCCGAACCGGCCCGGTACGCGCGCGATGACGTGCAGCCCGGCCGCGATCCCGCTCACCCTGGTCCCCGGCAGGTGCTCCGCGAGCGCGGTGAGCAGCGCGTCCCGCCGTTCCCGGTAGGCCCGTTGGCAGCGGCGCAGCTGCCGGTCGTACCCGCCGCGCGCCACGAACTCGGCGAGCACCGCCTGGTCGAGCACCGGATTGCCGAGGTCCATCGTCCGCTTGCGTTCGACGACCTCGTCGAGCAGTGCCTCAGGCACCAGTGTCCAGCCCAGCCGCAGACCGGGCGCGAGCGACTTGCTGACCGATCCCGCGTAGACCACCCGCTCCGGATCGAGGCCCTGGAGCGCGCCGACCGGGGCCCGGTCGTACCGGAAGTCGCCGTCGTAGTCGTCCTCCATGACGTATCCGTCGACGGCCCGCGCCCAGTCGAGCAGTTCCGCCCGGCGCTCCGCCGACCAGCCGATCCCGGACGGGAACTGGTGGGAGGGCGTCACGACCACCGCCCGTACGCCGGACGCGGCGAGCGCCCCGGGCCGCAGCCCCTCCTCGTCCAGCGGAAGCCACACCGTGTCCAGGCCCGTCGAGGCGAACAGCCGGCCGTGCTCGGGGCTGCCCGGGTCCTCGATGCCGATCGTGTCGAGGCCCCGGGCCCGCAGGACGAACCCGAGCAGCGTCGACGCCTGCGCCACGCCCGAGCAGACCACGAGCCGCTCCGGATCGGCGACGACGCCCCGCCGTCTGGTCAGCATCCCGGCCAGAACCTCGCGCAGTTCGGGCAGCCCGCGCGGGTCCGGGTAGCCGAGTGCCGGGTGGGGCAGCCGGGACAGGACGGCCCGGTGTGCCGCCGACCAGGCGGCGCGGGGGAAGAGCGAGAGGTCGGGGGTACCGGGCCGGAAGTCCACCCGCACCCCGGCCCCGACGTGCCCGGCCCCGATGTGCCCGGCCCTGACGTGCCCGGTCCCGATCTGTCCGGCCCCGACGTGTCCGCCCCGCGCGAATCCGCCCGGGGGCGTCCCCTGCCCGTCACGGCCCGCCGTGCTCGCTCCTGTCTCCCCGCCGCCACGCGCGCGCGTGGCGGCGGCCGTCCCGCCGGGCCGCAGCGCGGGGCTCCTCGCGGCTTCGCCCACCCAGGTGCCCGCGCCCCGGCCGCTGCGCAAGTACCCCTCGGCGGTGAGCTGTTCGTACGCCTCGGTGACGAGGCCCCGGGAGACGCCGAGGTCGGCGGCGAGCGCGCGGGTCGACGGCAGCCGGGTCCCGGCCAAGAGCCGCCCGGAGCGGACCGCCTCGCGCAGCGCCTCCTGGAGGGCCCTGCCGCGCCGCCGGGCCGGTGCCTCGACGGCGGGCAGCAGCAGTTCCCAGGCGGCCTTCCCCTGGCTCGTCATCTCCTCCGGCCCTCCCGCCGTTCCCCCGGAACCCTTTCGCCCGGGGGTGTTGCCCGGTTCCGGTCGCCGTCCCCCGACGCCGGGTTCCATGATGCCGCTCCGGTGTCAGCGGTTCCGCCGGAGGGAGCGCCGGGCGTGCCATCCGGCGGAGTAGACCAGCAGAGCGACGGCGAACGCGGCGCCCGCCGTCTTGGCCGCGCCGGTCAGCACCCCCTCGGCGACCCTGCCCCAGGGAGCCTCCACGGTCCGGGTGGGGTAGCTGGTGTCGGTCGAGCCGTCCTCGAAGACCCGGGCGACCGGACGGTCGAGGTCCGCCACGGTCTCGTAGCGGTACAGCGGGAAGTCGGCGCGAGCCTGTACGGCTCCGCCCAGCAGGGCCGTCCCGGCGAGGACGACGGCCACGCCCCACCGTGCGCGGGGGCGCGGCCGGGGCGTGATGCCCTTCCCCGGGTGTGGCGTCCGGCGGCGCCACAGATGCGCGCCGATGGCCAGCAGGCCCCCGGCGGTGCTCACGTACTGGAGCAGCCGGGCGACCGTCAGGCCGCCGAAGGCCGGGTGGCGCAGCGCCGCCACCTGCGTGACGAGGAATCCGTCGGCGTGGGTGAAGGAGTCCCACAGCAGGTGGGAGGCGATGCCGAGAAAGGCGGACAGGAGCAGCCAGAAGCCGTACCGGACGGGGGTGCGCGGGCGGGATTCCGGTACGGGGCCGGTCGGGCCGATACGGAGGGGGAGCAGGGCGGCGACGGGTCTGCGGAGCAGCCGGTAGGCGGCCATCAGGCAGAGGGTGAAGAGCAGGTCGACGGCCAGTCCCCAGCCGGGGGAGTGGGTGTTGGTGGCGTTGAGAAGGGGCTCGTACGCGTCCTGGGCGCTGTCCGAGTAGATGCCGACGGCCCGCAGGAAGTACGGGACGTCGGGGGACATGGCCCCGGCGACCAGGGCCGGAGGGACGAACGGGTGCCGCAGCAGGGGCAGGACGGCGGCGGGGTGGGAGAGCGTGAACGGCACGACGACGGTCTCTCTGTGCGGAGTGCGGAGCCACGGATACGGGCGGGAGGGCGCGGGCGCGGGTCGGCGGCAGCCGCGCCGGAGGCGGGCACGGGCCTGCACGCGTACGGCGCGCGGCGACGATACGTTGAGTAGAGTATTCAGTTCAACGGACTATGGCAATGCGGTCCTGCGGTCGCCGGACCCCGGTCCCTCGGAGCCCCGCCCTCTCCAGCGCCCCGGTCTCTCGGATCCCGGTCCCCGAGATCCCCGGCCCGCCCCGCTCCACCGGGGCGACACCCCCCCACATCCCGGCGCGGCACCTACCCGGCGCGCCCCGGACGACGGAGCGGCCTCCCCGTGGAAACGACAGAACCGCCTCCCCGTGGAAACGACGGAGCCGCCTCCCCGTCGAAGGGAAGGCGGCTCCGCTCCGGTCGGCCGGAACGACGGAGGGGTGGGCTCACCGTCGTCGCCGCACCGCCCGCACCCCCGCCGTCAGCGCGCCCGCCAGCGGCAGGACAAGGAGCAGGCCGACGAAGGGCCAGGGGGCGTAGTGGGCCCAGGTGAGGGCGCCGGTGACCAGGGGCAGCGCGGCCACGGCCGCCGCACCGGTCTCCCGTACCCCGGAGGACCGTCGGCGCAGGGCGACCGTGACCGAGGCGGCGGCCAGCACCAGCACCGGCCAGGCGTCGTAGTCCGTGGTCACGCCGAACACCCCGGTGTCCAGGGCGACGACGGGGAACCACCCCACGGCCGCGACCGTCCCGGCGAGCGCCGACAGTTCCCAGTCGGGCCGCCGGTCCACCGGACAGGCCAGTACCGTGGCGAGGGTCAGCAGCGCCATGGCGGGAGCGAACGGCGACCCGTTGGTCACCTCCGGTGCGAGGGCTCCCTGCACCGCTTCCCCCAGCAGCCCGCACGCGGCCACGGACACCCCCGGCACCCACCGGCCGGACAGGGCGACGACCGCGCCGACGCACACCAGGGCCGCGAACAGCTGGTGCAGTCCCCAGAGGGCGTCGGTGTGGGTGAGCTGGAGCCACGCGGGCGCCGGGGAGCGGACGAGCCCCTCGTACCAGCGGGTGAGGACCAGACCGTCGGCCACCGCGGCGACCGCGAGCGCGAACGGGGCGGCCAGCGCGAAGAAGCGTCCGCCGGGGGACGCCGAGTCGAGCCGCAGCCGCACCCGCAGGGCGTGTCCGGCCAGATCGGCGTCGGCGCGCAGCCGGGCCGCGCGGGGCAGGCCCGTGGTCATCTCCCGGTGCACGTCGGCGATCTCCTCGCCGTACGCGGACCGGTATCCGGCCGGATAGAGACGCAGGACCCGGTCGATCATGCCGGGGCCGCCGCACCGCCCGCCGCGAGCCGCCGCCGGACCTCCCGTGCCGTCGCGGCCAGCCGGTCCGCCTCGGCCGCCAGCCGCTCCCGGCCGGAGGCGGTCAGCGCGAAGGTGCGGCGCGCCCGGCCGCTCACCACTTCCTCCCGCTCCACCGTGATCAGCCCCTCGTCGAGGAGCCTGTCGAGCGCCCCGTAGAGCGCCCCCGTACGGGGCACCACCCGGCCGTCGGTGATCGCCTTGACCTCCTGGGCGATGGCGTAACCGTGCCGGGGCTCGTTCGCCAGCGCGGTCAGCAACAGCAGCGCCAGCTCCTGCATCCCTCTCTCACTCATGGCAACAGAGTATTCCGCCCGGCGGACCACCACCGTCTCCCGGCGCACCGCCACCCGACGGGGGCCGTTCCGCCGGGCCGGTGGCCACGGCGGAACGACCGGACCGTCGTCGGCGCGCGGTCAGCTGTCGGCGCGGAAGGCGCCGTGGACGCGGAGGTTGGCCTGGACCGCGATCAGCTCGTCGTTGGTGTGCATGATCCAGGACGTGCCGTTGCGGACGGACAGGTGTCCGTTGGCGTTGGTCTTCCCGTCGACGCGCACGTTCCCCCGGACGACGAGGTCGGAGGCGGCATCGATCCGCTGGGCGGCGTGCACGGGCCCCTCCGCGTCCAGACGCCCGTGGACGATCAGCCTCGGCGGACCGTCCTGCGTCTCCAGCACGTTGTCGACGGTCAGCCCGCCCTGGAGGGTGAGCCGTTCCTTGACCCGGGCCCGATGGGTGACCAGGTCGTTGAGATCCGCCGTGTCGGCCGCGACGGTTCCCCACTGACGGCTTCCCGCGCCCTGGAACACGTTCAGCCCGGCGGCGGGGAACTCGATCCACCCGTCGGCGGCCGTGGGCCCCTGCACCCACTTGGTGTTGACGCCGTTCAGATCCGCCTTGTCGGCGGAGACCAGGCCCCACTCCTTCCGCCCGTCCTTGCGGACGCTGACCCCGGACTGCGGGAACTCGATCCATCCCTTGCCGCCGTCGACGTCCCCCACCCACGTCGTGTTGACGCCGTTCACCCGGACCTTGTCCGCCGTGACGGTCCCGAGGTCGCCCCCGCCGCCGTGGCCGACCGTGATCCCGTCGGACGGGAACCTGATCCACCCGGCACCGCTGTCCCGCCCGCGCACCGACGTCGCGGCCACGGTCTCGGCGTCCACGGTCGCGGCGGAGACCGTGCCGAGCGCCTGGGCGTCGTCGAGGACCCGGACGCCCCCGGAGGTGAACACGACCCGGCCCTTGTCCGAGGTCCCCTCGACCCACGGGGCGCGCACCCCGTCCGTCGCGGTCACGGTCTCGAACTCGGGACTGCGCAGATGGACGCCGGTGGTGAGGTAGTACCCCGGCCGCTGCGAGCCCGGCGCCCTGGCCAGCAGGGTGTACGTGGCGTCCCGCTGGGGTTCCTGGCCGGGCTTCGGCGACCACTCCCAGCCGTCCGGGCCCTTCGTCGACGTGACGGCCTCCAGGGAACCGTCCGGACCCTGGATCGCGTACGTGAGGGTGGCGGGCCCGTCCCAGCGCAGGACGACGTCCTGGCCCGAGGCCACCAGGGACTGCTTCGGGCGGAAGTTGCGCGGCACCCTCGCCTCCTGCTTGAGCAGGCTCAGCGTGACGGGGTACTTCTGCACGTAGACGCCGCTCGCGGCCCGCTCGGTCACGTGCAGCAGGACGAGCCCCGGCTTGTCGGAGACCGGGAAACCGTCGAGCACCAGGGCCAGGGCCCCGGCCTCCTGGAAGTACGTGTTGTCCTTGGCGGTCACGGTGAGGACCCCGGCGTCGAGGTCCCAGTGGACGGCCGGTTCCTCGCCCGGCCTCGTCGCGGTGTTCTGTCCGACCCGGACCTTGATCGCCTTCGGGTCGGCCGTCAGATCGCCGTCCCCCTGCCCGACGGGCACCCGTATCGTGACGGAGTGCCAGATCACGTCGTTGAAGGTCGGGTTGGAGACGACGATGTGGACCGTCCCCCGGACCTCCTCGCCCGCCTCCGGCACCTGGAGCGGAACCGGGTCGGTGAGGATTTCGTAGTTCAGAGAAGCCACCGCTGAAGACCCCCTGTTTCTGGCGTGCGGACGCGCGCCCCGACGGACGCGGCCCCTTCAGCACAGCACTCGACGAACACCCCGAGAAGCCCCGATCGACCTGACCGGCGCGAAACCGCCGCGCACTGACCGAAACGGGACAAGGCACGACGGCGAGCCCGTCCGCGCCGCCGGAGCCCGGCCCGGCCGGGGACCCGTGAGCGGCCCGGAGACCCGTGCCCCGGCGAAGTGGTCCCCGATGGCACGACGGAAGTGGACCTTCAACCGGACCACTCCGCTTCCTAGCGTCGGAGGCATGAACGCGAACGCCCTGCGCGGGGTCCTCCTGGTGACCCTCGCCTACGCCCTCGTCGGCGCCTCCTTCACCGCCAACAGCCTCCTCGGCGCCTACCCGTACGCCGGTGGCCAGGCACTGCGCTACGCCGCAGCCTGTCTGCTCCTGCTCCCGCTGCTCGGCCGGGGCGGGCTCGCCCCGCTGCGCACCCTGACCGCCCGTCACTGGGGCCGCCTCGCCGCCCTCGCCGCCGTCGGCATGATCGGCTTCAACCTGGCGGTCCTCGCCGCCGAACGGACCGCCGAACCCGCCGTGCCCGGCGTCCTCGTCGGCTGCGCCCCGGTCGTCGTCGCCGTCCTCGTCCCGCTCGTCGAAGGCCGCAGGCCCGCCCCCGTCGTCCTGTACGGAGCTCTGCTCGTCGCCGCGGGGGCCTTCACCGTGCAGGGCTGGGGGCGCACCGACCTGGCCGGGATCGGCTGGTCGGTGGCGGCGCTCCTCGGCGAGGTCGGGTTCACCGTGCTGGCCGTCCCGGTGCTCAGACTGCTCGGCCCCAAGCTGCTCACCGCCACCGTCTGCGGGGTGGGCGCCGTCGAGGCGGCACTCGTCGGGCTGGTCGTCGACGGCTCCGGTTTCGTCCGGATGCCGACGGGAGTCGAGACAGGAGCCCTGCTGTGGCAGGCGATCCTGGCCACCGTGGTCGGCTTCGTCCTCTTCTACATGGGGGTCCAGCGCGTCGGCATGGAGCGGGCCACCCTCTTCACGGGGGCGATCCCGATCGCCGCCGCCCTCAGCGCCGCCCTGGTCGGCGGCGGCTCCTTCGGCCTCCCGCAGGCGGCGGGCAGCCTCCTGGTGGGAGCGGGTGCCGCCGTCGGCACCGGACTCATCGGCCGCCGGAACAGGACCGGGCCCGCCTCACCCGGCCACCGTGACGGGCCCGCCGGGGCCGGGGCGGGCCCGGTCGGCGACCGGAACGAGCCGGGGGGATCCGTCGGCGACCGGGGCGAGGCGGGAGGCCCGGTCGGCCACCGGAACGAGCCCGACCGCCCGGGAACCGACCCCCTCGACCGCCCGGACAGGACCACCGGCACGAAGACGACCGAGACGGATACGGCGACCGCCGAGGCCACCTGAACTCCTGGATCCCCTGGATCCCCTGGATCCCCTGGATCCCCGAGACCGGGACCCTCAGGACCGCGATCCCCACGACCGCGATCCTCGTGACCGAGGGCCGGCGCGCCCCCCCCACGACCCAGCCTCCACTGTCCGAGCGCTCACCCCCACCACCCGGTCAGCGGCTCCCGTCCAGCAGGACGCGGGCGACCAGGGCCGGATCGTCGTTCATGGGCACATGGCCGCAGCCGGGCAGCCGTACGAGCCGCGCGCGGGGGAGCGTCCGCTTGGCACGGACGCCCTGCCGGGGCAGCAGCAGCCGGTCACGGGTGCCCCAGGCCACGGTGACGGGCACCCCCGGCATGTCGTCGCCGAACACCACGTCCCGGCCGGCGGCCAGGGTCCGGGCGAAGCCGGGGGCCCCGCGCAGCGCCAGCGTCTCCGCGCGGACGGCCCCGGCCGGACGGCGCCCCGGGCGCGCGTAGATGGTGCTGGTGAGCACGGTGCGCCCGGCGGGCGTCCGGGACAGCCGGTCGATCAGCGGCACCGGCAACGACCGGGCCGCGCCCCGCATGGCCCGCAGCGTGGCGAAGGCGTAGTGCCGCTCGGCCTCCGACCAGAAGCCGGCGGGGGAGAGGGCGGTGACCGAGCGGGCCCGGCCCTCCCGGCCGAGGTGGAGGGCGAGCAGCCCGCCGAGCGAGTTGCCCGCCACGTGCGGCCGTTCGGCGCCGAGGGCCCCGGCGAACGCGTCGAGCACCCGGCCCACCGTGCCGAGGTCGTAGGCGCAGCCCTCGGGCAGCGCGTCCGACGCCCCGAAGCCGGGCAGGTCGACGGCGATCACGTCACGGTCGGCGGCCAGCACGTCGAGCACCGGCTCCCAGGCCTGCCAGTGGTGCCCGATGCCGTGCAGGAGCAGCAACGGCTCGCCCGTGCCACGGCGTTCGTACGTGAGGGTCAACGGGCGGGGGCCCGCCGGGGTCCCGGTCGTGAGCGTGATCCGTTCGGGCATGCGGACTCCTTGTCCTGGTGGTCTCGACGCGAGAATTACCGATCGGTAGCCACGAGTTCAAGAGGGCGGCCGGAACTGGACAGCGCGCCCCGGGTGGGCTGGGATGGACGGGTGCCCACCGACATCCCGACCGACACCCTGACCGAAGTCTTCGAGGAGCACCGGCCGATGCTCCTCGGCGTCGCCTACCGGATGCTCGGCCGCACCGCCGACGCCGAGGACGTCGTCCAGGAGGCGTGGCTGCGCTGGACGGGCGGGGACCGGGCCGAGGTCCGTGAACCCCGCGCCTTCCTGGTGCGGATCACCACCCGGCTCGCCCTCGACCGGCTCCGTCAGGCCCAGGCGCGCCGGGAGTCCTATGTCGGCCCCTGGCTGCCCGAGCCCGTCGTCACCGACTTCGGCCCGGCCGCGCCCGACACCGCCGAGCGGGCCCTGCTCGCCGACTCCGTCTCGCTGGCCGTCCTCGTCGTCCTCGAATCGCTCTCGCCCCTGGAGCGGGCCGTCTTCGTGCTGCGCGAGGCCTTCGGCTTCCCGTACGGCGAGATCGCCACCGCGCTCGACCGTACGGAGGCGGCCGTGCGGCAGCTCGCGGGGCGGGCCCGGCGGCACGTCGAGGAGGGCCGGCCCCGTTACGACGTCGATCCGGCCGAGCGGCGCGACCTCACGGAGCGGTTCCTCACCGCGGCGGCGGGCGGCGACCTCGGCGGGCTGCTCGCCCTGCTCGCCCCGGACGCGCGCCTCGTCGGCGACAGCGGCGGCAAGGCGAAGGCACCCCTGCGGATCATCGAGGGCGCCGACAAGATCGGCCGATTCCTCGCCGCCACCTCGCAGGGCGCGGACACCCTCTACGATCTGCGTCTCGTCGAGGTCAACGGGGCTCCGGCGGTCGTCGGCCTCCTCGACGGGCGGCCCGACAGCCTGGTGCAGATCGAGGTGCGCGACGGACGCGTGCAGTGCGTCTACATCATCCGGAACCCCGACAAGCTCACCGGTCTCACCGGTCTCACCGGTCTCACCGGCGGGACCGAGGGGACTGGCGGGACGGACGGGACCGGCGGGACCAGCGAGTCCGGCGGGACCGGCCCCGGGAGGCTTGCTGATCCCAAGGGACCCGTCGATCCCGAAGGCCTCACCGGACCTGAGGGACCCGTTGATCCCGAAGGTCTCATCAGCCCCGAGGGGCCCGCCGGTCCCGGAGGACTCGGGGGCCCCGGGGCCCCCTGAGGTCTCCTCCCGGCCCCTTCCCGCACCGTGATCGCGCCGATCGGCCGGAACTCGCCCCGTCTCCCGACCAGGAGACGGGGCTTTTTGCTGCGCGGGGCTCACGGGACCGCGAACGTCCTGTGAACGATCTAGGTCAGAGGTCCACATTTGGGCCCGGAGGGCCGAGGATTGGTCTTGACCAAGGGGTGTGCTCGCCTTATGGTCGCAGAGTTAGTGCAGGAACCTTTAATAAACAAGGGCGCGGAAACGCCGCGGGACACGGCGAATTGCGGAGGATCAGGGTGGGGACCACGCAGCTGGCATCGGTGCCGGAACCGAAGTACCAGCACCTCAAGACAGTGATCGGTGAAGCACTCGACTCGGAGTTCGCCGTCGGGGAGGTCCTCCCCAACGAGCGCGAGCTCGCGGCACGCTTCGGCGTCGCCCGTGCCACGCTCCGGCAGGCACTGGAGCAACTGGAACTGGAAGGCCGGCTCCAGCGGCGCCGCGGCGTCGGCACCACCGTCGCCCCGCCGCGCGTCGGCGTCGACGTCTCCACCACGCAGCACGCCTGGCCGGGCGTCGGTGACGAGGCCTGGCTGCCGCAGGACTCCGCGGCCGACGTGGCCCCGGCCGCCGTCGCACGGGTCCTGGACAGCGGAGCCGAGGAGCGGGTGCACGTCGTCCGCCGCCTCCGCTTCAGCCAGGGACGGCCCGTCGCCGCCGAGCTGCTCTACGTTCCGGCGGACTCCGTCCCCGGTCTCAGCGCCATAGACGCGCCCCCCGGAGCCGCCCGCGCCCGCGCGGTGCTGCGCGAACTCCAGCACCTCGCCCTCGACGGCCAGGACCGCTCCGTGGAGCTGGGCTCCGCCCGCGCGGACGACGCCAGGGAACTCGACCGCCTGCCGGGCGCGCCGGTCCTCGTCGTGACGACCCGCTACCTCTCCGGAGGGCGTACGGCCGCCGTCTCCGTCGCCACCTACCGCGCCGACACCTGCCGACTGACCTTCGGTGACTCCGTCGACCTGCTGATGGCCTCGTAGCAACCGCACCGGACTCCTTCGGACCACGGCCCGCCCGCTGAACCTAGCGGCGGGCCGTTCCGTCGACCGCGAAGAGCTGTTCCTCGACGTGGTCGAGGGCCAGGCGAAGGGCGCCCGTGCCCACCGCCGCCTCGCCGAGCATGGACAGAGCCACCCGGGGCGGTCGCAGACAGAACCGTGCCAGTTCCTCCCGGAGCGGCGGCAGCACGCCGTCCAGACCGGCCGCCCAGCCGCCGACGACCACCAGCTCCGGATCTATCGCGAGGACCAGCGCCGCCACGTCGTGGACGAGACGCTGGATGAACCGTTCCACCGCCGCCTCCGCGCGGGCGTCCCCCTTGCGGGCCAGCGCGAACACCTCGGCGACCGCCTGCTCGTCCAGCGGGTGCAGCGGTTCGTCCGTGGTGGACAGCAGGTGCTCGGGCGTGACGCCCCGGCCGAGCAGGTGCAGCGCGCCGATCTCCCCGGCCGCCCCGCCGAACCCCCGGTGCAGCCGTCCGCCGATCAGCGAACCGGCCCCCGGGCTCAGCCCCGCGAGCACGAACACGATGTCGTCGGAGTCGGTCGCCGCGCCCTTCCAGTGCTCGGCGACGGCCGCCGCGTTCGCGTCGTTCTCCACGATCACCGGGCACCGGAACGAACGCCGCAGCCGCTCGCCCAGGGCGAGGCCCGTCCAGCCCGGCAGGGCCGTGCCGAGGCGGACCGTGCCGTCGGCCTCCACGATGCCGGGGCTGCCGACACCGACGGCCCGCAGATTGGACCGGGCGACCCCGGCCCTGCGCAGTACGTCGGCCACGACCGCGCGGACCCGGTCCAGACGCTCGTCCGCCGGGGCCGTCTCCGACACCTCGCGCGAACCGGCGCCGATGATCCGGCCGTCCAGACCGGAGAGGAGCGCCGCCACCCGGTGCGGGCCTATCTCGATGCCGAGCAGATGCCCGGCCTCCGCGCGGAAGCGGAACCTCCGCGCCGGACGGCCCTGGCGCCGGGCCCCGCCCTCCTCGGGCGCCGCCTCGACGACGAGACCGGCCTCCATGAGCCCCTCGACGACGCCCTCGACCGTGGGCCGCGACAGACCGGTGATCCGGGTCAGATCGGTGAGTGTGGGCGCGTACGCGCCCCGGAGGGCGTGGAGCACCACCGCGGAGTTGATCCGCCGAAGCAGAGAGGGATCCCCGCCGGTCAGCCGCCCCACAGTGTGTCCTCCCAGCTCGCGCACCTCTCTGGGCGGATGGTACTCAATGGGACGGGTCCGGGCGAGTGCCACCCCTCACCCCGTCGGGGACGCAAGGGACGGACCGGTATGTTCCGGTGCGCGCCCGAGGATGTCGGCGGCCCCCTCGGGCGTATCCGGCCGCCGGGTCGACGAAGCGGCGGAAGCTTCCCCGGACGTCGGGCCCGCCGAGCGGACTCCCGCCGGTCCCGGCGGGGAAGAGGAACGGATCGACGTCGTACCGCTTGTCGCGGAGCCGGGTGAAGCCCATGATCACCGGGTGTTGGGGGGGAGACGTCCCTGGCCCCCTCCCGGGACCGGCGGAAGGTCCAGGAGGGTCCGGGCGCCCGCGCGACGACCGTGTCCCCGAGGGCGGGCCCAGGTCGTGGGCGACAGCGATCCACAGCGGACGCGGCCGGGCGGAACCGTCCGCGTCCGGCCCGACCTCGGCGAGGTACCACCCCTCCAACGCGTTGCGGTCCTCGTCGGCCGGGCCCCGGGTTCCTCCGCGGCTACGCCTCCGGCAGCCCCGCGGCCTCCCGGAGCCGGGCGTACTCCCCGGCCATCGTCTCCGCCGTCCAGTGCGCGTTGAGGCCGCTCGGATTGGGCAGCGCCCAGACCCGGGTGGTTCCGATCACGCGTTGCTGCGGTCCGATCGCGGCCTTCGGTTCGCCGAAGGCCGTGCGGTACGCGGTGACTCCGGCGACCGCGAGCCAGCGCGGCGCGAGCCGCTCGACCTTCTCCGCCAGGATCCGGCCGCCCTCCCGGAACTCCTCGGGGCTCAGCTCGTCCGCCCGGGCGGTCGCCCGCGCCGCCACGTTGGTGATCCCGAGCCCGTACGAGAGCAGTTCCTCCTGCTCGTCGGGGCGCAGCCGTCTCGGGGTGAACCCGGACAGGTGGAGAACCGGCCAGAAGCGGTTGCCGGGGCGGGCGAAGTGGTGGCCCGTCGCCGCCGTCATGAGACCCGGGTTGATCCCGCAGAACAGTACGGAGAGGCCGCCCGCGGCCACGTCGGGGACGACGCGGTCACGGGCGGCCTCCAGCTGCTCCTGGGTGAACCGGGGGGCACCGGTCAGAGGATCGCTCCGGGGGCGTAGGCGGCGGCCTCGGGGTGCCGCTTGAGGATCTCCTCGACGCGGGCGACCACGGTGGCGACCTGCTCGGCGGCGGCGCCGGTGAAGGACAGCTTGTCGGCCATCAGCTCGTCGAGCTGCGCCCGGTCCAGCGGGATGCGCGCGTCGGCGGCCAGCTTGTCGAGCAGTTCGTTGCGCTCGGCGCCCCGCTCGCGCATGGCCAGGGCCGAGGCGACGGCGTTCTCCTTGATCGCCTCGTGGGCGACCTCGCGGCCCACGCCCGCGCGCACCGCGCCCATGAGGACCTTGGTGGTCGCCAGGAACGGCAGGTAGCGGTCCAGCTCGCGGGCGACGACGGCGGGGAACGCGCCGAACTCGTCGAGGACGGTCAGGAAGGTCTCCAGGAGGCCGTCCAGCGCGAAGAACGCGTCGGGCAGCGCGACCCGGCGGACCACGGAGCAGGACACGTCGCCCTCGTTCCACTGGTCACCGGCCAGCTCGCCGGTCATCGACGCGTAACCGCGCAGGATGACCATCAGACCGTTGACGCGCTCGCAGGAGCGGGTGTTCATCTTGTGCGGCATCGCCGAGGAGCCGACCTGGCCGGGCTTGAAGCCCTCGGTGACCAGCTCGTGGCCCGCCATCAGCCGGATCGTCTTGGCGATCGACGACGGGGCGGCGGCCAGCTGCACCAGCGAGGTCACCACGTCGTAGTCGAGTGAGCGCGGGTAGACCTGGCCGACCGAGGTGAAGGCCTGCGCGAAGCCGAGGTGACCGGCGATCCGCCGCTCCAGGTCCGCGAGCTTGCCCGCGTCGCCGCCGAGCAGGTCCAGCATGTCCTGCGCGGTGCCGACCGGGCCCTTGATGCCGCGCAGCGGGTAGCGGCCGAGCAGCTCCTCCAGCCGCGCGTACGCCACGAGCAGCTCGTCCGCGCCGGTCGCGAAACGCTTGCCGAGGGTGGTCGCCTGCGCGGCCACGTTGTGCGAGCGGCCCGCCATGACCAGCTCCGCGTACTCGGCGGACAGCTTGCCGAGACGGCCGAGGACGGCGACCGTGCGGTCCCGTACCAGTTCGAGGGAGAGCCGGATCTGGAGCTGCTCGACGTTCTCGGTGAGGTCGCGCGAGGTCATGCCCTTGTGGACGTGCTCATGACCGGCGAGGGCGTTGAACTCCTCGATCCGGGCCTTCACGTCGTGCCGGGTGACCTTCTCGCGCTCGGCGATCGAGGCCAGGTCGACCTGGTCGAGGACCCGCTCGTAGTCGGCGAGGGCGGCGTCCGGCACCTCGATCCCGAGGTCCTTCTGCGCGCGGAGCACGGCGAGCCACAGCTGACGCTCCAGCTTCACCTTCTGCTCGGGGGACCAGAGGACGGCGAGCTCCGCGGAGGCGTAGCGGCCGGCCAGAACGTTGGGGATGCGGGGCTTCGCAGTCACAGCAGTCACGTGGACGCATTCTACTGGTGATTCCTGCAGGCCAGCGCCACGGGCCGGACTGGAGCTTGCT
Source organism: Streptomyces sp. NPDC101490 (assembly GCF_044767145.1). Taxonomy (NCBI): domain Bacteria; kingdom Bacillati; phylum Actinomycetota; class Actinomycetes; order Kitasatosporales; family Streptomycetaceae; genus Streptomyces; species Streptomyces sp. NPDC101490. The sequence goes on along the minus strand of NZ_JBIWNI010000007.1, from coordinate 249,820 downwards.
ACGAGACGCAGGTCACCCGGGCCGTCACGGGACGGCCGGGGGCTCGTACGGCAGCAGCTCGGGGCGCTTGGGCGCCCGCCCGTCGCCGGACGAGCGGCCCGTGAGCCGTCGGCCGATCCAGGGGCCCAGGTGCTCCCGGGCGAACCGGGCGTCGGTGACCCGCCGGGCCGCCCAGCCGGGGGGCGCGGCCGGGGGCAGCGGGGTGCGCCAGTCCTCCTCGGGCGCGAGGCCGAGCGACTGCCAGACCGCCTCGGCGACCCGCCGGTGCCCGTCGGCCGTCAGATGGAGCCGGTCCACGTCCCACAGCCGGGGGTCGCCGAGCGCGGGAGCCCCGTACAGATCGACGACGAGCGCCCCGTGCCGGGCGGCCAGCGCGTCGACATGGCCGAACAGCTCCTCCATCCTGGGCCGGAAACGCTTCATGACCGGGCCGTCGCGTCCCGGGCTGCGCATCATGACGAGCTGCCCGCAGGCGGGTGTGAGGCGTTCCACTGCCTCGGTGAGGAGGTCCCGCACCCGGACCATGTCGACCTTCGGCCGCAGGGTGTCGTTGAGCCCCCCGACCAGGGTCACCACATCGGCCTGCATGCCTGCGGCCGGGCCGACTTGTTCCTCGACGATCTGTCCGATGAGCTTGCCGCGCACCGCGAGGTTCGCGTACCGGAAGCCGGGGGAGCGGCCCGCGAGACGGCCCGCGAGGACGTCCGCCCAGCCGCGGTAGGAGCCGTCGGGCTTCAGGTCCGACATACCCTCGGTGAAGCTGTCGCCGACGGCGACAAGACTGTTGTACGTGGCATTCATCTCCATGGCGGAGCGATCATACCGCGCGGTATGCGCGGGTGCCGTGGAGCATCCCGGGAGGGGAGACCCGATGAGCGACGCGCTGACGGGCGCACTGGCCGAGGCGCTGGCCGAGCTGGTGACGGCGGTGGCGGCCTGCGACGACGAGGTCCTCGACCCCGACACCGCCGTCGAGTGGCTGGAGCTGACGGGGCACGTCCTCGGCGCGCTCCCGCCCGCCGACCGGCGGACCCTCGACGGACTGTTCCGCGCCGTGGCCCTGCGCCACCCCGAGGGCCCCTGGCGCGACGAGCTGCTGACCCTCTCCGAGGGCTTCGGCCTCACCGAGGACATCCACACCGACGCCTGCGAGGCCGTCGCCGAACACGCCCGCCGCTTCGTCACGGCCGTCCGGGACGCCGACCCCGCCACCCCCGTGTCCACCCGCCCCGGCCGGACCCTCGCGGACCTCACCCGGGACCTCGGCACCCTCCACCACTGGGCCGGACACCTGGTGCGGACCCGGGCCGGCGCCCGCGTCCTGCCCGGCGACCTGCCGCTCGGTCTGCCCGCCGAGCCCGCCGCCTACGCCGACTGGCTCGCCACCACCGCCGACGCCACCGTCCGCACCCTGCGGGCGGCCGACCCGGACGCACCCGTCTGGTCCCCCGGCGGCGACCCGCACGTGCGCTCCTACCCGGCCCGGCTGCTCCGCGAGACCCTCGTGCACCTGGCGGACGCCGGGATCGCGCTCCACGGGGAACCGGGCCCGGCCGACCCCCGTACCGCCGCCGACGCCGTCGACGACCTCCTCGCCGAGCTGCCGTACGTCCCCCGGGCCGCCGAAGCCCTCGCCCAGCTCGACCGCGACGGCGCGGTGATCCGGCTCACGGCCCACGACACCGGCACCGGCTGGACCCTGGTCCTCGGCGGCGGCGGGTTCACCTGGACCCGTGGGGCCGGTGAGGGCCCCGCCGTCCCCGCCGTGCGGGTCGACGCGGGGGCGGGGGAGCTGCTGCTCCTCCTGCACGGCCGGTTCGCCGCCGCCGACCCCCGCTTCCGGCGCACCGGCGACACGGGACTGCTCGACGCCTGGCTGGCCGCCACCGCGCTCTGACCGGGTGTTTCCGGGGCCCGGTCAGAGGCACAGGAACGCCCGAGGGGCCCCGGGATCACTCCCGGGGCCCCTCGGGGTCCGCTCGTCGCGCGGTCGGTCACGGCGCCGCGGGGCGCCCCACCAGTTCGCGCAGCACGTCCTCCATCGTGACGAGCCCGGCGGGCCTGTCGTTCTCGTCGAGCACCGCCGCCAGGTGCGTCCGGCTGCGGCGCATCGCCGTCAGGACGTCGTCGAGCGGGGTGGCCGCCCGCACCCGGGCGATCGGCCGCAGCGCCGACACCGGGAACGGCAGGTCCCGGGGCGTCACGTCCAGGGCGTCCTTCACGTGCAGATAGCCCAGGATGCGGCGCTCGGAGTCGACCATCGGGAAACGGGAGAAGCCCGTCCGCGCCGACAGCGCCTCCAGCTCCTCCGGAGTGGTGCCCACCTGCGCGTACACCACCCGCTCCGAGGGCATCACGACGTCCCGCACCGGACGGCGGCCCAGTTCGAGGGCGTCGTGCAGCCGCTCGGTAGCCCGGTCGTCGAGCAGACCGGCGTCACCGGCGTCGGTGACCATCCGGGCCAGCTCGTCGTCCGAGAACGTCGCCGCGACCTCGTCCTTGACCTCCACCCGCAACAGCTTCAGGAGCGTGTTCGCGAAGGTGTTGATCGTGAAGATCACCGGCCGCAGGGTCCGCGCCAGGGTGACCAGCGGCGGGCCGAGGGCCAGCGCGGTGCGCGTCGGCTCGGCCAGCGCGATGTTCTTCGGCACCATCTCGCCGAGCAGCATGTGCAGATACGTGGCCACGCTCAGCGCGATCACGAAGGAGATCGGATGGACCAGGCCGTGCGGCACACCGACAGCGTCGAACACTGGTTCGAGCAGATGGGCGATGGCCGGTTCGGCCACGATGCCGAGCACCAGGGTGCAGAGCGTGATGCCGAGCTGGGCGGCCGCGAGCAGCGCCGAGACGTGCTCCAGACCCCAGATGACACTGCGCGCCCGCCGGTTCCCGGCCTCGGCCAGCGGCTCGATCTGACTGCGCCGGACCGAGATCAGGGCGAACTCGGCGCCGACGAAGAAGGCGTTGACGACCAGCGTGAGCAGGCCGATCAGCAACTGGACGACGATCATCGGCCGGCCTCCCCGGTCTCGTCCGCGGAGCCGGGCGGCGGCTCGTGCAGCAGGACACGGGCCGCGCGACGGCCCGAGGCGTCCACCACGTCGAGCCGCCACCCGGCGAGCTCCACGCTGTCGCCGACGGCCGGGATGCGCCCCAGCTCATGGGCGAGGACCCCGGCGAGCGTCTCGTACGGGCCGTCCGGCACGCGCAGCCCGATCGCCCCCACCTGGTCGGTGCGGGCGGCGCCGTCGGCGGACCAGAGCTCGCGCCCGTCCGCGTCCTCGCCCGCCCGCGCCAGGTCGGGCGTCTCGTGCGGGTCGTGCTCGTCGCGGACCTCGCCGACGACCTCCTCGACGATGTCCTCCAGGGTGACGACCCCGGCCGTACCGCCGTACTCGTCGATGACGACGGCCATGGTCTGCTTCCCGGACAGCCGGTCCAGGAGCCGGTCGACCGTGAGGGTCTCGGGGACGAGCAGCGGCTCGCGCAGCAGCTCCCCGATCCGGCGCTGGGGCCGTTCCGCGGCGGGTATCGCCAGGACGTCCTTGATGTGCGCGATGCCGACCACCGCGTCGAGGCTGCCCCGGTAGACGGGGAAGCGGGACAGGCCGGTCGCCCGGGTCGCGTTGGCGACGTCCTCGGCGGTGGCCTGCACCTCCAGGGCGGTGACCTGCACGCGGGGCGTCATCACGTTCTCCGCGGTCAGCCCGGCCAGATTGAGGGTACGGACGAACAGCTCGGCCGTGTCCGCCTCCAGGGCGCCCTCCTTGGCGGAGTGCCGGGCGAGCGCCACCAGCTCCTGCGGGGAACGGGCGGACGCCAGCTCCTCGGTCGGCTCCATGCCGAGACGGTGCAGGATCCGGTTCGCGGTGTTGTTGAGATGGCTGATCAGCGGTTTGAACGCGGCCGTGAACACGCGCTGCGGGGTGGCGACCACCTTCGCGACCGCGAGGGGCGAGGAGATCGCCCAGTTCTTCGGGACCAGCTCGCCGACCACCATCAGGACGACGGTCGACAGGGCGGTGCCCAGGACCAGCGCGACCGAGGAGGCGACGGAGGGGGAGAGGCCGACGGCTTCGACCGGACCGCGGATCAGCTTGCTGATCGAGGGCTCGGAGAGCATGCCGACCACCAGGTTGGTGACGGTGATGCCGAGCTGGGCGCCGGAGAGCTGGAAGGTGAGCGACCGGACGGCCTTCAGGGCCCCGGCGGCGCCGCGCTCGCCGCGCTCGACGGCCGCTTCCAGGTCGGAGCGCTCCACGGTCGTCAGCGAGAACTCCGCCGCGACGAAGGCGCCGCACGCCACGGCGAGCAGCAGCGCCAGGAGGAGCAGAAGCACTTCGGTCATCGGTTCACCTCCGTCCCATGATCAGTCAGGGGGCGGAGGACCGCGCGGTGTCGGCCGCCGGTTCCGGTGCGTCGGGGGACAGTACTACTGGGAGGCTCGCCCATGGGCGGACGCTCACACCTTTCGGTCGTGGGTGGCGGGATGAGCAACCATGGTAAAGGACCCGCAAAAGGCCATGGTGATCAGCCCTGACACACACGTGCCGGGCCGACCGGCCCGGCACCGGCGGACCACGCTGCCCCGGGACGCCCTCGCCGACGCGCATACCTCTGCCCCGGGATGCCCGGTCGGTACCCCCTCCCGGTACGGGGTGCCCGGGTGGGGCACCCCGTACCGGCATGGTCTCCCGTACCGGTCGGACGCCTTGTCCCGGGGTGTCCGGTCGACGCGGGCCCGATGCCGACCGGACATCCTGGCCGGGTGTCCGGTCGGCGCCCTCCGGAGCCCGGGGCCTCGGGCCGGGCGTCTCGTCAGCGGGCCAGCGGCTTGACCCACCGGCGCCAGCGGACCTCCCGCTCGTACCCCGCCGCCGCCCACAGCCGCTGCCCGGTCTCGTTCGACTCCAGGACCATGGCGTCCGCCCGGCGCCCGCCGAGCGCGAGGAACCGTTCCTCGGACGCCTTCAGGAGCGCCGTGGAGATGCCTCGGCGGCGGTACGCGGGCAGCACGGCCAGCCGGTAGAGCGTGGCGCGCCAGCCGTCCCAGCCCGCGATGACGGACCCCACGATCCGGCCGTCGGCCACGGCCAGGAGCAGGGCCTCGGGGTCGCGCTCGACCAGCGCGGTCACCCCGCTCGCGTCGTCCGAGACGGACGTCCCCTCGGCGGACTCGCGCCAGAAGGCGAGCACGGCGTCGACGTCGTCGGGGGTGGCACTACGTATCAGCAGATCGATCATGGCCGGATCCCATCACGGAGGGCCACGCCGGTGCCACGGGGTTCCGGCTGCCGGGACGCACGGGGACGCACAGGGGGGCGCGGGACGGGAGGTGTGGGGTGCTCCGGCGCGCGCGGGCTGCCCGGCCGCCGTTCCGCGCGCCCGCAGCCCCGCGACTCGTGCGTCCGGCGGCGTCTACGGCCGCCGCGCCACCCCGAGGACACAGGGGGACGAGGGCAGCCGGGGGCCCTTCTCCGGGATGTGGAAGGAGCGGTACGGCCCCGGCACGAACCCGGCGGCCCCGATCGCGTCGAGCGGGGCACGGGCGGTGTGGCAGCCGCCGAAGAGCAGCGGCCAGACCGTCCGGTCCAGGGCCCGCTGCACCCGGGCGAGACCGGGGGTGTCCGCCACCCCGTGTTCGAGGAAGCGCAGCTCGCCGCCGGGGCGCAGCACCCGGTGCAGCTCGGCGAGGGCCCGGGGGAGGTCCCGTACCGTGCAGAGGACGAGGGAGGCCACCGCCGCGTCGAAGGAGGCGTCGGGCGGTGACAGGGCCTCGGCCGTGTCCGGCAGGACGGTGACGGGGACGGGCGCCCGCGCGGCGGCCTCCTCCGCGAGGCGGCGCAGCCGGGCCTCCGGCTCCACGGCCACCACCTCGGTCACGCCCGCCGGGTAGTGGGCGAAGTTCAGCCCGTTCCCGGCACCGATCTCGACGATCCGCCCGGAGAGCCCGGAGAGCAGCTCGGCCCGGAGCTGGGCGATCCCGCCCCTGGTGTCGGCGGAGACGCTGACCCGGGCGTAGAAACGGGCGAACAGCGGATGGTGGACGTGCGGCGACGCCGGTGCGGTGGAGCGCGGACTCATCGGGCCTCCTCGGCCGGTCACGGAGCGGTGCGGTGCGTCGGGGTCCCCCGGCCGGCGACCAGACGGCGTGGGGGCATCGGGCCCCTTCGGACGGTCATGGGGCAGACCCCGCCGACGTGGTGCGTCGGTTTTCTCCTCGGCCGGTGGGCAGGCGGCGTGAGGGCCTCGGACCCCCTCGGCCGGTCACGGAGCGGCGGGGACATCCGGCCTTCCTCAGCCGGTCACGAAGCAGAACTCGTTGCCCTCCGGGTCCCGCATGACCTGGAAGGTGCCCTGGGGGTCGGTCACGGGCCCGCCCACGCGCACCGCGCCCGCGCGGGACGCCTCCTCGGCCGCCCGGCCGGGGTCCTCGACCGCCAGGTCGAGGTGGACCCGGTTCTTCACCGCCTTGCCCTCCGGCACCCGCTGGAAGGCGAGCCGGACGAAGTCCGGCGGGTCCACGTACGACCAGGCGTCGCCGCGGTCGACCGGTTCCCCGCCGAGGAGCCCGGCCCAGAAACGGACGAGCGCGGCCGGACCGGCACAGTCGAACACGATCTCCTGGACGTGAGCGCGCATGTCCCCACCCTAGGGCGTGTTTCGAGAGTCCCGCCTGCCTGGCGACGCCTGGCACGCACGCTCGCCGCGTTGTCGGGATCGCCGCGATACATCCAGTATCGGGGCGACCCTCCGCCTTGCGATCGCACGCACCAGACGCCGCCAGGCCTGCCCTCCGGGCAGACGGCGCCACTTTTGAAACACGCCCTGGGGCCCGTCCGACCCTTCCCGTCGTCGCCCGCAGGGCGGCCGCGCGGCGTCAGGTGCGTGCATGGCGTCGTGAGGCGGGCGGGAATGGTCGGACGGGCCCTGGGGCCAGGTCCGGAGCCGTGGGGGCCGCCGCCCCGGCGGAAGCCGCCATCCCGGTGAAAGACGGCGCTCCGTCCTTCCGGCCGACGCAGGTCTCCCTGGCGAGCGGCGGGACGAAGGGGAGGATGCGGGCGAAAAAGCGCGCGAGGAAGGGGTGTCATGGCCGATGACGGCATCGTGGAGGTGAACCCGCTGTTCGCCCGTCCGGGAGAGACGGCGGTGGCGGACAGGTTCCGGATCCCGGCCGGGTCCATGCTTCCGGAGACGGCCTATCAGATCGTCCACGACGAGATCATGCTCGACGGCAACTCGCGGCTGAACCTGGCGACGTTCGTGGGCACCTGGATGGACCCGTACGCGTCGAAGCTGTACGCGGACGCCTTCGACAAGAACATGATCGACAAGGACGAGTACCCGCAGACGGCGGCGATCGAGGACCGCTGCTGGAAGATGCTGGCCGAGCTGTGGAACGCGCCGGACCCGGCCGGGACCGTCGGCACGTCCACCGTCGGCTCGTCGGAGGCGTGCATGCTCGCGGGCCTGGCGCTCAAGCGCCGCTGGCAGCACGCCCGCCGGGCGGCGGGGAAACCGGCCGACAAGCCGAACCTCGTGATGTCGTCGGCCGTCCAGGTGGTGTGGGAGAAGTTCTGCAACTACTGGGACGTCGAGCCCCGGTACGTACCCATCACCGAGGACCACACGTGCCTCGACGGCCATGACCTGGCCTCGTACGTCGACGAGAACACCATCGGTGTCGTGGCGATCCTCGGCGTGACGTACACCGGTGTGTACGAGCCGGTCCGCGAGATCGCCGCCGCCCTGGACGCCCTCCAGCGCGACACCGGTCTGGACGTCCCGCTGCACGTCGACGGCGCGTCCGGCGCGATGATCGCCCCGTTCCTCCAGCCCGACCTGGTGTGGGACTTCCGGCTCGAACGGGTCCACTCCATCAACACCTCCGGCCACAAGTACGGGCTGGTCTACCCCGGTCTGGGCTGGGTGGTGTGGCGCAGCGCCGACCTGCTCCCCGAGGACCTGGTCTTCCGCGTCAGCTACCTGGGCGGTGACATGCCCACCTTCGCGCTGAACTTCTCGCGCCCCGGGGCCCAGGTCCTCCTGCAGTACTACCAGTTCCTCCGGCAGGGCCGGGCCGGGTACCGGGCGGTGCAGAAGGCCAGCCATGACGTCGCCCGGTTCCTCGCGGAAGGCGTCGGCGCCATGGACGCCTTCGAGCTGTGGAACGACGGCTCGGACATTCCGGTCTTCGCCTGGCGGCAGAAGGCGGGCCACACCGGGAACTGGTCGCTGTACGACCTGTCCGAGCGGCTGCGCCTGAAGGGCTGGCAGGTCCCCGCCTACCCGCTGCCGGACGATCTCGCCGATCTGACCGTGCAGCGCGTGGTCGTGCGCAACGGGCTGGGCATGGACCTCGCCCGCTCCCTCCTCGACGACATCCGCCACGCCGTCGGGTTCCTCGACGGGCTCAGCGCACCGATGCCCTCCGAGGGCCGTGTCTCCGGGTTCCACCACTGATGGCCGCGGTCACTCCGCCTCCGGCGGAGCGGGGGCCCGCCGCGGCGGCCGTACCCCCGCGCCCGCGCGCGTACCTCTCGGTGTTCAATCTGGCCGTCCTCACGGTGGTGGCGGTGGCGAGCCTGCGCAGCCTGCCGACGATGTCCACCTACGGCCTCGGCAGCATCACGCTGTACCTCATCCCGGCGCTGTTCTTCCTGGTCCCGGTGGCCCTGGTGGCGGCCGAGCTGGCGACCGGCTGGAACGGCGGGGTGTTCGTCTGGGTCCGGGAGGCGATGGGCGCGCGCTGGGGCTTCGTCGCGATCTGGCTCCAGTGGATCCAGAACGTCGTCTGGTTCCCCGTCCAGCTCGCCTTCATCGCCGCCAGTTTCACCTTCGTCCTCGCCGACCAGAACCTGTCCGGCTCCGGTCTCTACACCGCGATCGTGATCGTCGTCCTGTACTGGGCGTCCACCGCGCTGACCCTGCGGGGCGGGAACCTCTTCGCCAAGGTCGGGTCGTGGGGCGGTCTGATCGGCACGATCGCCCCCGGCGTCCTGCTCATCGTGCTCGGTGCCTGCTGGCTCGGCACCGGCCAGGAGAGCCAGGTCCCCCTCCACTGGGGGGACGTGGTGCCGCCGTTCACCGGCTTCGCCAGCCTGGTGCTGATCGTCAGCAACTTCCTGGCGTACGCGGGCATGGAGGTCAACGCCGTCCACGCCACGGACATGCGCGCCCCCGGCAAGGGATATCCGAAGGCGGTGTTCATCGCCGTCGCCGGAATCCTGGGGGTGTTCATCCTGCCCACCCTGGCCGTGGCGCTCGCGGTCCCCAAGGGCGAACTGGGCCTGACCACAGGCATCAACCTCGCCTTCAAGGTCTTCTTCGACCACTGGGGCGTCCCGTGGGCCACGGCGGTGGTCTCCGCCGCCATCGCCGTCGGCGCCCTCGCCTCCGTGGTCACCTGGATCGCGGGCCCGAGCAAGGGCGTGCTGGCCGCCGCGGAGACGGGGCTCATGCCCCCGTGGATGCAGAAGCGCAACAAGGCCGGTGTCCAGCAGAGCATCCTCCTGGTCCAGGGCCTGATCGTGACGGCCCTGGCGGCCCTGTTCATCGCCATCCCCAACGTCTCGACGGCCTTCTTCACCCTCGTCGACATGGCGGCGGCACTGTACTTGATCATGTACATGTTGATGTTCGTCTCCGCGCTACGGCTGCGGGGGCTGCGCCCCGACGTGGTACGCGCCTACCGGGTACCGGCGATCAAGCTGGTGGCGGGCATCGGCTTCGCCGCCTCGGCGGCCGCCTTCGCGCTCGGCTTCGTCCCTCCCCAGGGGCTGTCCGGGATCCCGCCGCACCTCTACCCGGTCATGATGCTCGTCGTGATCGTCGCGCTCGGGACGCCGCCGCTGCTCTTCTACCGCTTCCGCAGACCCGGCTGGAACCGTGGGCGGCGTGTCGACTCCGACGCCACCGCCCCCGCCCCGACCACCCCGACGGAGGGCTGACATGCGTCGCCTCACGGCCGTCACGGCCCTGCCGCTCGCCGTCCTCGTCCTGCTCACCGGATGCGCGTCGGACTCCCGCGCGAAGGAGGTCAAGGCCGCGCTGTTCACGGAGAAGGCGCGTGCGGCCGGTGTCGCCTCCGGTATGACCCCCGCGGTCGCCGAGTCGCTCTACGGCGACGACGGGGGAGCCCTCTGTGCCGCGCTCGACGGCAATCCGGCCGGCCTCCTGCTGGGCTGGGGGCGGGCCACCCTCACCGCCACGCCGGAGGAGCACGCCGACGACCTGATCGCCTACGACCGTCTCGTCGTCGACGTCTACTGCCCGGACCGGCTCGGCGCCTTCGGCGACCTCGTGGGCCGCGTCAACCGCTGAGGCGCCGGGGTGCCCGCCGCCCGCCGCCGGGGCGGGTGCCCCGAGCCGTACGGCGGTGGACATCGTGACGCCCGTACGGGTACGGAGCCGCCGCCGTCGAACCCGTACGGGGGAAGCCCGGAGAGCCGCTCCCCATGGGCCCCGTCCGCCTTGGCGGATGGCGGGGAGCGCCTATCGGCCGGAAGTCCCGGGAGCGTTCCCGGCCGCTCGCGGAATACCCCCAGGGGGTATATGGTTCCGATGGATGTACCGCACGGACGACAGCGGCGGGCGCACCGACCACAGGGAGACGTCATGAGAAACCACACCGGCCACGACCAGTCCGAGCACGGCACCCACGCGGCCCACAGCACCCACGCGGCCCACAGCACCCACGCGGCCCACGGCGATCACGCGGCCCACGCCGCTCACGGCGCGTCCCGGCCCGGCGGCCTGTCGGTCTCCGAGAACGGGTACTCCCTCGAACTCGACACGACCGTCCTCACCGCCGGTGTCCAGTCGATCGGCTTCCGGATCATCGGCCCCGACGGACTGGCCGTCACCCGCTTCCTCGCCGAGCACGAGAAGGAACTGCACTTCATCGCCGTCCGGCGCGACACGGCGGGCTTCCAGCACGTGCACCCCGTGCGGGACGAGGAAGGCACCTGGAGCGTCGAACTGACCCTGGAACCGGGGGACTGGCGGTTCTTCACCGACATCCACCCGGTCGGCCACGACGGCACCATGACGCTGGGGATCGACGCCGCCGTCGCCGGACCGTACGCCCCGAAGCCGCTCCCCGAAGCCACCGGGACCGCCCTCGTCGACGACTACACCGTCACCCTCGACGGCGAACTCCCCGTCGGCGAGACGGGGGAACTGACCCTCACCGTCAGCCGGGACGGTGAGCCCGTCACCGACCTCCAGCCCTACCTGGCCGCGTACGGACACCTCGTGGCCCTGCGGGTCGGCGACCTCGGCTACCTCCACGTCCACCCGGAGGGCGCACCCGGCGACGGCGTCACCGCCCCCGGACCCGGGATCACCTTCTTCGCGTCCGCGCCCTCGGCCGGAACCTACCGGCTGTACCTGGACTTCAAGCACGGCGGATTCGTCCGCACCGCCGAGTTCACCGTACGGGCCACCGCCCCCACCCCGGACGCGGGCCACCGGGCCGCGCCCGAGCACGACAGCCACCACCACGGCGCCCACGCGCACCACTGACCGCGCGACGGCCGGACGGCTCAAAAGGCCGCCCGGCCAAGCCCGTTCACGCCCCGGCGCCCGAAGGGGCGGCGGGCGCGGGGGCCCTGACGGACCGGATCGGCAGCCGCCCGTCCCGCAGGCGGTGACCGCCGCGCCCGTTGTCCGACGCGACCGGCTCACCGAGGACGGACAGCGCGGTCTCCGCGAGCGACGGCCCGCCCCGGTCGAGGCTCACGGGTCCGACCGGCCGACCGGCCGGGCGAGTCGTGGGACGCCGTCTCGCCGGGTCCGCTGTCCCGCCGGGTCCGCCGATGGGTCGGGCCCGCCCCGGGAGCGGGCCCGTGCCCGTCATCCGGTGGCGAACCGCTCCGTCGTCTCCGCCGCGTCCCAGGTGCCGCCGAGCGCCGGGGCCAGCCAGTCGGCCGCCGCCGCCCGGAAGGCCACGGGGTCCAGCGCTCCCGAGCCTTCCGGTACGGCGCCGAGCAGGGGCGCGCCCGCCGCCTCCGGAAGGTCCGCCAGGTTGCAGCGGGCCGCCAGGTCCGGCGCGGACGGCCAGCTGCCGATGACCACGCCCAACTGCTCGATCCCGCGTGCCGCGAGCGCCTCGGCCGTCAGGGCCGTGGAGTTGAGGGTGCCGAGTCCGGCCGGGGCCACCACGAGGACCGGGGCGCCGAGCAGCGCGGCCACGTCCGCGAGGGTGCCGCCCTCCTCGTCGAAGCGGACGAGCAGCCCGCCCGCCCCCTCCACGAGCACCAGGTCGTGCTCGGCGGCCAGCTTCCGGGCCGCCGCCGCGACCTCCCCGGGGCCCACCGGCGCGAGCCCGGCCCGCCGGGCCGCCGTGCCGGGGGCCAACGGCTCGGGGAAACGGCCCAGTTCGGCGGAGACGGCGGCGCCCGAGAGCCGGACGGCCTCGTCGGCGTCCCCCCGCTCGTCCGGCCCGAGGCCGGTCTGCGCGGGCTTGAGGACGGCGACCGAGCGTCCGGCGGCGCCCGCGACGGCGGCCACCGCCGCGGTCACCACCGTCTTGCCGATCTCCGTGCCCGTACCGCTGACGACGACGATTCCCATGGACGTACCGGTCCTTCCGTTCAGCCCGCCGTCGCGGCGGCGAGGACGGCGGCGCAGATCCGGGCCAGGTCCTCGTCGCCCGTCACGTACGGCGGCATCGTGTAGATCAGGTCCCGGAAGGGGCGCAGCCAGACGCCCTCCCGGACGGCGGCGCGGGTCGCCGCCGCCATGTCGACCGGACGGTCGAGCTGGACGACGCCGATCGCGCCCAGCACCCGCACCTCCCGCACCCCGGGGAGCGCGGCGGCGGGCGCCAGGCCCTCCCGCAGCCCGGCCTCGATCCGCTCGACCTCGCCCGCCCAGTCCTGGGAGAGCAGCAGGTCGATCGAGGCGAGGGCCACGGCGGACGCCAGCGGGTTGCCCATGAAGGTAGGCCCGTGGGCCAGTACGGGCACCTCGCCCCGGGAGATCCCGTCGGCGACCCGGCCGGTGCAGAGCGTCGCCGCCATCGACAGGTATCCGCCGGTCAGCGCCTTGCCCAGGCACATCACATCGGGGGAGATCCCGGCCTGACCGGCGGCGAAGAGCGTGCCGGTGCGGCCGAACCCGGTGGCGATCTCGTCGAGCACGAGGAGCACGTCGTGCGCGTCGCAGGCCTCGCGCAGCACCCGCAGGTAGTCGGGGTGGTGGAAGCGCATCCCGCCCGCGCCCTGCACCACCGGCTCCACGATCACGGCGGCGAGTTCTCCCGCGTGCCGCGCTATGCCCTCCCGCAGCCGCCGCGCGTACTCCTCCTCGTACGCGGCGGGCGGGGCGTCCAGGAACACCTGCGGCTGGAGCACGCCGGTCCACAGCTCGTGCATCCCGCCCTCCGGGTCGCACACCGACATGGGCTGCCAGGTGTCGCCGTGGTAGCCGCCGCGCCAGGTGAGCAGCCGGTGCTTCTCGGGCCGTCCGAGCGAACGCCAGTACTGCAGGCACATCTTGACGGCGACCTCGACCGAGACGGAGCCCGAGTCGCTGAGGAAGACGTGCCGCAGCGGCTCGGGGGTGATCTCGACGAGCCGGGCGGCGAGCCGGACGGCGGGCTCGTGGGTGAGTCCGCCGAACATGACGTGGCTCATCCGGCCGAGCTGGTCGTGGGCCGCCGCGTTGAGCACCGGGTGGTTGTAGCCGTGGACGGCCGACCACCAGGAGGCCATGCCGTCGATCAGCTCGTCGTGCCCCTCGGCGGGTTCGGCGAGCCGCAGGCGCACCCCGGACGCGGACGCCACGACCAGCGGGTCCGTACGGCCCGGCATGGGGCCGTAGGGGTGCCAGACGTGGGCCCGGTCCAGGGCGACGAGTTCGTCGTTGCGCACGGTGGTTCCTAGGCGTTGGGGGCGAGGTCGGTGCCCGCGCCCCGGCGGCGCACGGCGACCAGGTCGGTCCTGGCCTCCTTCGGCGCGGGCGCCTCCGGCGCGGTGTGCCCGCCGCAGGGGCCGCAGCCGCCGCCCGCCCCCGCGTGCCCGCCGCAGCCGCCCGCCGCCGCGCCGTCCGCCGTCGCGTCCGCCGGGCCGCAGCCGGACGCGGCGGTCCCGCAGCCGCCCCCGGCCGCCGCGAGCGCGTCCGCGCGGTGCCGCGGCAGCGTGGTCGTGCCCGCGCCCTCCACCTCGAAGCCCGCGTCCGCGATCATGTCCAGGTCGGTCTGCCCGGCCTGGCCCTCGCTGGTCAGATAGTCGCCGAGGAAGATCGAGTTCGCGATGTGCAGGGCCAGCGGCTGCATCGAACGCAGGTGCACCTCACGGCCGCCCGCGATCCGCACCTCGACGTCGGGGCAGACGAACCGGACCATCGCCAGGATGCGCAGACAGCGCTGCGGGGTGAGGTTCCACTCCTTGGCCAGGGGGGTGCCCTCGAAGGGGATGAGGAAGTTGACCGGTACGGAGTCCGAGTCCAGCTCGCGGAGCGCGTACACGACGTCGACCAGGTCCTCGTCGCTCTCGCCCATGCCCGCGATCAGCCCCGAGCAGGCGGAGAGCCCGGCGGAGTGCGCCTTGCGGACGGTGTCCACCCGGTCCGCGTAGGTGTGGGTGGAGGTGATCTTCCCGTACGTCCCCTCGGAGGTGTTGAGGTTGTGGTTGTACGCGTCGGCGCCCGCCTCCCGCAGCCGCTCCGCCTGCCCGTCCGAGAGCAGCCCGAGGCAGGCGCACACCTCGACGCCCTCGTTGCCCTCCTTGATGGCCTCGATGGTCCTGCCGACCCGCTCGACGTCCCGGTCGGTCGGACCGCGGCCGCTGGCCACCAGGCACACCCGCTTGGCGCCGCCCGCGACACCCGCGGCCGCGGCCCGGGAGGCCTCGTCCGGCTTCAGCCAGGTGTACTTGAGGATCCCGGCCTCGGAGCCGAGCCGCTGCGAGCAGTACGAGCAGTCCTCGGGGCACAGTCCGGACTTCAGGTTCACCAGGTAGTTGAGCTTCACCCGGCGCCCGAACCACTGGCGGCGCACCTTGCCCGCGGCGGCCACCACATCGAGCAGTTCGTCGTCCGAGGTCGCCAGGACGGCGAGTGCTTCTCCACGGGTCGGCAGCTCGCGCCGCAGCCCCTTCTCCACCAGCGTGTTCAGCAGGTCCATAACCGCTGATCCTGTCCTACCGCCCGCCCCCGGGCCAAGGAGGAACCGAACAAACGGCTCCGAAGGAGGTGTGTGGATGACCACATCCCCACCCCGGCCTCCGTTGGCTAGGGTCTGTGCGCTGCCTACAAAAGGAACGCCGTATGTCACAGGCCGACGGTACCCGGGCCGCGGGCCCGCGCCGCACCGCGTTCGACTGGACCGACGCCGAGGCGCGCCGCCGTGCCGACGCCGGTCTCGTCCGGGTGCTGCGCCCCCGCGCCGCCGAGTCCGACCTCCTGGACCTGGCGGGCAACGACTACCTCGGCCTGACCCGACGGCCCGAGGTGACCGGGGCGGCGGCCGAGGCGGCGCGCCGCTGGGGCGCGGGCTCCACCGGCTCCCGGCTCGTCACCGGAACCACCCGGCTGCACACCCGGCTGGAACGCGAACTCGCCGACTTCTGCGGCTTCGAGGCCGCCCTCGTCCTCTCCTCCGGCTACACCGCCAACCTGGCCGCGCTCACCGCGCTGGGCGGCCGGGACGCCCTGATCGTCTCCGACGCCTCCAACCACGCCTCGATCGTGGACGGCTGCCGTCTGGCGCGCGCCGAGACCGCCGTCGTCCCGCACGCCGACCCGGAGGCCGTACGCAAGACCCTCGACGCGCATCCGGGGCGGCGGGCCCTGGTCGTCAGCGACTCCGTGTTCTCCGTCGACGGTGACCGGGCGCCGCTGTCCGCGCTCGCCGCCGCCTGCCGCGCGCACGGCGCCGGTCTGGTCGTGGACGACGCCCACGGCCTGGGCGTCCTCGGCGACGGCGGCCGGGGGGCCCTCCACGAGGCCGGGCTCGCGGGCGACGAGGACGTGGTGGCCACCGTCACCCTGTCGAAGTCCCTCGGCAGCCAGGGCGGCGCGGTCCTCGGCCCGGCCCGGGTGATCGAGCACCTGGTCAACGCGGCCCGCACCTTCATCTTCGACACCGGTCTCGCCCCGGCCGCCGCCGGTGGCGCGCTGGCGGCCCTGCGTGTGCTGGCGGCCGAACCGGGGCTCGCGGAGCGGGCCCGCACGGTCGCGACCACCCTGCACCGGCTCCTCACCGGGGCGGGTCTGACGGCCGCCCGGCCCGACGCGGCCGTGGTCTCGGTGCGCGCGCCCTCCCCCGGGGCGGCGCTGCGCTGGGCGGCGGACTGCCGGGAGCGGGGGCTCTCGGTCGGCTGCTTCCGGCCGCCCTCCGTGCCCGACGGCGTCTCGCGGCTACGGCTCACGGCCCGCGCGGATCTGACGGACGAGCGGATCGCGTACGCGGTGGAAACGATCCTGCGGACGGCACCGGCCGGCTGACCCGGCGGGCGGCGGCCCGGTGTGTCCCGGGGCCTTCGCGTTCACCGCTTCGGGCGACAGATGGGGACATATCTTGGGAGAACGTCTCCCGGCGCGGCCCGATCGGTGGCAGTCTGGCGCGCAGTGCGATCCGGGGCAGCGGCCCCGGCGGGAAAGGGACGGCGCCGCCATGGCAGACCAGCAGGAAGCATCCGTCACTCTGCCGAGCGAACCCGCCTCGGTGGCCACGGCCCGGCGGTTCGTGGCGGAGGTTCTCGGCGGCTGGGGCCTGGACGACGCCACGGAGACCGCGGACGCGATCCGGATCATCGTCTCCGAGCTGGCCACCAACGCCGTGCTGCACACCCTCGGCCAGTCGCCCACCTTCACGGTGGGCCTCCGGCTCGACCGGGAGGAGCAGTTGTACATCGGTGTCACCGACAGTCATCCGAGGCTGCCGCGCCGTCTGCCCGCCGCGGTCCAGCAGGACAACGGCAGGGGCATGGTCATCGTCAGGGTCCTCGCGGCGGAGGCGGGCGGACGTCTCACCGTGACCCCGATCCGGGAGGGCGGCAAGACGGTCCGGATCTCCCTCCCGTGGACCCCGGCCCCGCCGACCGACCGCTGACGGACCCGCGCGGGCGGCGGGTCCGCCGGGCCCGGACGGGCCGTCCGCCGAGCCGACACCCCGCCCGGGCGGGACCCGTCGCCCCGCCCGGTCCGGTCGTAGCGGGGCCGCGAGGGCGCGGCGACCCGGGGCGGCTGCCGCGGGGACGCGCGGTCGCCGGGGCCGTACCGCCAGGGGCGGTCCGGGGACGTGCGGGATGCGGCGGCGCCACCGCATCCCGCACGGCCCGGCTCACGGACCGGTCGTCGGTTCCGCCCGACCGGCTCACGGACCGGCGCCGTCAGTTCCGCCGGACCGGCTCACGGACGGGCCGTCGGTTCCGCCGGGTCAGCGGACGCGGCCGTAGTAGATCTTCGACGACCAGATCTTGTCGAGCTTCACCCAGGACCCCGTCTTGGGCGAGTGCCAGATCTTGCCGCTCCCGGCGTAGATGCCCACGTGGTAGACCCTTCCGCCGGAGTGGAAGAAGACCAGGTCCCCCTTCTGCCGTGAGGCGGCGGAGACGCGTGTGGTTCTGTTGTACTGCTGCTGCGCGGTGCGGGGCAGCGACTTGCCCGCCTTCTGGTACGCGTAGAGCGTCAGACCGGAGCAGTCGAACCTGGAGGGTCCGGCGCTCCCGTACCGGTACGGTGCTCCCTTCTTGGACGCGGCGACGCTCAGTGCCTTGTTCGCGTAGTTCGTCGCTGCCTGGGCCTCCGGCGCCGCACCTGGTGCGAGCAGCGTGCCGCCGACGGCGGCGAGAGTGAGAGCCGAGACGGCTCCGACCCGGGACAGCAGGGACGGGACGTGCATCTGCGCAGTCATGCGCAACCCTTCGTCAGCCGCCTGTGAAGGATGACCTGTCGGGTTCGGGCAGGCGAAGATGCCCGGCCGCGGCTGCGGCTTCACCCCAAGGGGCGGCCCCGCTGTGGGAAACAGCGCGTTCGCCCCGTAAAAATCGGGTCCTCCACTCCTGCCGGTCCAATCCTGTCGACCAGACGTCCGGGACAGCGGCAGGACTCGGCGTCCGCCCGGACCGCCCCGCCGCGGCGGCGGGGGCTTGTCGTCGACAGGGATCTTGACCCACACCGGGGCTGAAATCCGAGCGGAAACGGCGATATGTGAGGCTCCTCACGACTGATCCATTCGGGTGGACAGGAGGGTTTCGTGATCATCGGAGATACCCCCGGCGAGTCCCGCACCAGCGATGGAACGTTCGATTCCGCCAGATGCGTACATCAGTGGCGCAAGTTGACCGGTCTGAACATCGACTCGGCGGCTACTCCGAACGGGGGAGGGAATCTGCGACGCGTGTCGGCCGTCCGGCCCTCGACGCGACACGGCCGGATGTCAACCCGTCAGGGAGGGGGAGGGGCCGGTTCCGTGGAGGCCGTCGGCGGTCCGATGATCATGCGATCGCAAAGGCGTAGTTAACCAGCCGGAAAAACTTCCGCCCTAACGTGCAATGTCTGCCGCTGCACCGCGTTCCAGCATTTCAACAAGGTGTTGAAGGTCGGTAGGGTCCGCAGCTGTCCGGGTCCCGTCCCGGCAGACGACTGTGAGGTGGAAGTGTGCAACTGAGCCCGCACGAGCAGGAACGCCTGCTCATCCATGTGGCCGCGGACGTGGCCGAGAAGCGCAGGGCGCGCGGTGTGCGACTCAACCACCCCGAGGTCGTCGCACTGATCACCGCCCATGTCCTCGAAGGCGCCAGGGACGGCCGCACCGTCGCCGAACTGATGGCCTCGGGCCGCGAGGTGCTCACCCGCGACGAGGTCATGGAAGGCGTCCCCGAGATGATCCACGACGTCCAGGTCGAGGCCACCTTCCCGGACGGCACCAAGCTCGTCACCGTCCACGACCCCATCGTCTGAACGGACCGCCGCCGATGATCCCCGGAGAGATCCTGTACGCGGACGGCCCCGTCCCCCTCAACGAGGGGCGCCCCGTCACGCGTCTGACCGTGCTCAACGCCGCCGACCGGCCCGTCCAGGTCGGCTCCCACTACCACTTCGCCGAGGTCAACCCCGGACTCGAGTTCGACCGAGCCGCCGCGCGCGGACAGCGGCTGCACATCGCCGCCGGAACCGCCGTCCGCTTCGAACCCGGCATCCCCGTCGAGGTCGAACTCGTCCCCCTCACCGGCCGCCGGATCGTCCCCGGTCTGCGCGGCGAGACCGCGGGGCCCCTGGACGCGAACGAAGAGGACTCCCGTGCCTGATCTGCACCGCGCCGTCTACGCCGACCTGTTCGGCCCCACCACCGGCGACCGCCTCCGGCTCGCCGACACCGACCTCTTCGTCGAGATCGAGGAGGACCGCAGCGGCGGCCCCGGCCGCGCCGGGGACGAAGCCGTCTTCGGCGGCGGCAAAGTCATCCGCGAGTCGATGGGCCAGGCCCGCACCACCCGCGCCGAGGGCGCCCCCGACACCGTCATCACCGGCGCCGTGGTCATCGACCACTGGGGGATCGTCAAGGCCGACATCGGCATCAGGGACGGCCGGATCGTCGCCCTCGGCAAGGCCGGCAACCCCGACACCATGGACGGCGTCCACCCCGGCCTGGTGATCGGCCCCGAGACCGAGGTCATCGTCGGCAACGGCCGCATCGTCACCGCGGGCGCCGTCGACACCCATGTCCACTTCATCTCCCCGACCGTGGTCGAGCAGGCCCTCGCCACCGGCGTCACCACGCTCGTCGGCGGCGGCACCGGTCCCGCCGAGGGCACCAAGGCCACCACCATCACCCCCGGCCCCTGGCACATGGCCCGGATGTTCGAGGCGCTGGACACCTTCCCCGTCAACATCGGTCTGCTCGGCAAGGGCAACACCATGTCCCGGGAGGCCATGCACTCCCAACTGCGCGGCGGAGCACTCGGGTTCAAGATCCACGAGGACTGGGGCGCCACCCCCGCCGTCATCGACGCCTGCCTCGGCGTCTGCGAGGAGACGGGCGCCCAGCTCGCCATCCACACCGACACCCTGAACGAGGCGGGCTTCGTCGGCGACACCCTCGCCGCCATCGCCGGGCGCACCATCCACGCGTACCACACCGAAGGCGCGGGCGGCGGGCACGCCCCCGACATCATCACCGTGGTCTCGGAGCCGAACATCCTTCCCAGCTCCACCAATCCGACCCGGCCGCACACCGTCAACACCATCGAGGAACACCTCGACATGCTGATGGTCTGCCACCACCTCAACCCGGCCGTCCCCGAGGACCTCGCCTTCGCGGAGTCCCGCATCCGGCCCTCCACCATCGCCGCCGAGGACGTCCTGCACGACCTGGGCGCGATCTCGATCATCTCCTCCGACTCCCAGGCCATGGGACGCATCGGCGAAGTGATCATGCGCACCTGGCAGACCGCCCACGTCATGAAGAAGCGGCGCGGCGCCCTCCCCGGCGACGGCCGCGCCGACAACCACCGGGCCCGCCGCTACGTCGCCAAGTACACGATCAACCCGGCCGTCGCCCAGGGCATGGGCCATGTCATCGGCTCGGTCGAACCCGGCAAGCTCGCCGACCTGGTCCTGTGGGAACCCGCCTTCTTCGGCGTGAAGCCGCTCCTCGTCATCAAGGGCGGACAGATCGCGTACGCGCAGCTCGGCGACGCCAACGCCTCCATCCCCACCCCGCAGCCGGTGCTGCCGCGCCCCATGTTCGGCGCGCTCGGCCGGGCGGCGGCGGCGGGCTCGATCAACTTCGTCGCCCAGGCGGCCATCGAGGACGACCTCCCGCAGCGGCTCGGACTGCACAAGGAGTTCGCCGCCATCGGCTCCACCCGACGGGTCACCAAGGCGGACATGGTCGAGAACGACGCCGTACCCCGGGTCGAGGTCGACGCCGACACCTTCTCGGTGAGCATCGACGGCGAAGTGGTCGAACCCGCACCCGCCGCCGAACTGCCCATGGCCCAGCGTTACTTCCTCTTCTGACGGCGCCCCCTCCATGACACGCTCCGCACTGCTGGTGCTCGCCGACGGACGGTTTCCCGCCGGCGGGCACGCCCACTCGGGCGGCGCCGAGGCCGCCGTCCGCGCCGGACGCATCCGGGACGCCGCGGGACTGGAGTCCTTCTGCCGCGGCCGACTGCGCACCACCGGCCTCACCTCCGCCGCGCTGGCCGCCGGGGCCGCGCACGGACTCGACCCGGCAGGACTCGACGCGGCGGCCGACGCCCGCACCCCCTCGCCCGCCCTGCGCGCCGCCGCGCGCAGGCTCGGCCGCCAGATGATGCGGGCCGCCCGCGCCGCCTGGCCCGGCCCCGAACTCGACGCGCTGGCCGCGCTGTTCCCGCGCGGCGCCCATCAGCCCGTCGTCCTCGGCACCGCCGCCCGCGCCGCCGGGCTCGGCCCCGGGGACGCCGCCCACTGCGTCGTGTACGAGACCGTGGGCGGACCGGCCACCGCCGTCGTCCGCCTCCTCGGCCTCGACCCCTACCAGGCCACCGCCGTCCTCGCCCGCCTCGCCCCCGAGATGGACGAGGTCGCCGCGGAGGCCGTGGCGGCCGCCCGGCAGGGCGTCGACGCCCTGCCCGCGGCCTCCGCGCCCCTGCTCGACCTCACCGCCGAACAGCACGCCGCCTGGCCGGTGCGCCTCTTCGCCTCATGACGGCCTCGTGACGGCCTCATGGCGGTCTCAGGCGGCCTCGTGGCGCCTCAGGGCCGCCCCCGGGGCCGTCCTCCGACCGGCTCCGGCCACCTCGTGACCGCCACCTGACCCCGGGGCCGGTCCGCCGGACCCCGACCCCACCCTCACTCCCACCCTCACCTCCACCTCCACCTCCACCCTCACGTCCACGACCCGCCCGCACACCAGGGAGCCGCCCCATGCACCTCGACCACGGACACCACCACGGCGCTGTCTCCGCCGACGCCCACCGCCCCGACGGCACCCGCCGCGCCCTGCGCATCGGACTCGGCGGCCCCGTCGGCTCCGGCAAGACCGCCACCGTCGCCGCCCTCTGCCGGGCCCTGCGCGACACCCTCTCCCTCGCCGTCGTCACCAACGACATCTACACCCGGGAGGACGCCGAGTTCCTGCTCCGCAACGCCGTCCTGCCGCCCGAGCGCATCCGCGCCGTCGAGACCGGCGCCTGCCCCCACACCGCCATCCGCGACGACATCTCCGCCAACCTCGAAGCCGTCGAGGAACTGGAGGACGCGGTCGGGCCGCTCGACCTCATCCTCGTCGAGTCCGGCGGCGACAACCTCACCGCCACCTTCTCCAGGGGCCTCGTCGACGCCCAGATCTTCGTCATCGACGTCGCGGGCGGCGACGACATCCCGCGCAAGGGCGGCCCCGGCGTCACCACCGCCGACCTCCTCGTCGTCAACAAGACCGACCTCGCCCCGTACGTCGGCTCCGACCTGGAGCGGATGGCCCGCGACGCCGGGGAGCAGCGCGGCGACCTGCCCGTGGCCTTCACCTCGCTGCGCGCCGAGAACGGCGTCGCCCCCGTCGTCGACTGGGTCCGGGAGCGGATCGGGGCATGGACCGCGTGAGCCTGCGCGCCACCGCCCGGATCGCCGCTGACGCCGACGGCGGGCTGCCGCTCCTGGTGAGCGACGGCCCCCTCGCCCTGCGGCGCACCAGGACACCGGGGCCGTACACCCGGGTCACCGTCGTCGGGGCGATGAGCGCCCCGCTCGGCGGTGACCGGCTCGCCGTCGAGGCCGAGGTACGGGAAGGGGCCCGGCTCCTCGTCGACTCGGCCGCCGCCACCCTGGCCCTGCCGGGCCGGGACACCGGGCCCGCCACGTACGACGTACGGCTGCGGGTCGGCGCGGGGGCGGTGCTCCGCTGGCTGCCCGAACAACTGGTCTCCGTCCAGGGCTCGGAGCTGCGGATGCGGACCGTCGTCGACCTCGCGGCCACGGCCCGGCTCGTGCTGCGCGAGGAGCAGGTCCTCGGGCGGTACGGCGAACCACCGGGCACCCTCACCACCCGGCTCACCGTCCGCCGGGCGGGACGGCCCCTGCTCGACCAGGAACTCGCCTTCGGCCCCGGCGCTCCCGACGGCTGGGACGGCGGCGCGGTCCTGGGCGGGCACCGGGCCGTGGGTCAACTCCTCGTCGTGGACCCGGTGTTCGAGGAGAAGCCGGTGGAGTCCCGGCTGCTGGGGGAGTACGCGGCGTTGGCCCCTCTCGCGGGGCCCGCCGCCCTGGTCACCGCGGTCGCGCCGGACGCGCTGGTCCTGCGCCGCCTCCTCGACGAGGCCTCGGCGGCACTCGCCCCGTCCTGACCGTTCCCCGGACGCCTCCGGGCGGTGTCACCGCTCAGCGGTACACGCGGCACCGGTTATTGGTTCGGCAAAGAAACAGGTGTACGCCCTTTCATCGTGAGCCCCCGAGGCGAAAGGATCCCCCGACAACCGAAAGCGGCGCTGCCACGGGGGCGGCGCCCCACTGGGGGAGGACACGTGAGACGCACGGCAGTGCTCGGCTCGGCCGGCACCCTGATAGCCGGCACGCTCGTCATGGGCGGGCTCGCCGCCCCGGCGGCGAACGCCGACAGCAACCGGCACCTGCGGGACGCCCAGTCGATCGGCGTCGCCGTCGCCGCGGCGCGCGCCGCCCACGCGGGCATCGACTGGAAGGACTGCCCGGCCGACTGGGGCCTGGAGAAGCCGATCCAGTGCGGCTGGGTCACCGTCCCCCTCGACTACGCGAGGCCCGACGGCAAGAAGATCAAGATCGCCGTCGACCGCGTCAAGTCCACCGGCACCCCGGCGGAGCGCCAGGGCGCGCTCCTCTACAACCCGGGCGGCCCCGGCGGCTCCGGCCTGCGCTTCCCGCGCCGGGTCACCACCAACAACGCCATCTGGGCGAGCGCCGCCAAGGCCTACGACTTCGTGGGCTTCGACCCGCGCGGCGTCGGCAAGTCGGCCCCCATCTCCTGTGTCGACCCGACCGACTTCGTCAAGGGCCCCAAGGCCGACCCGGTTCCCGACTCCGAGGCCGACAAGACCGCGCAGCGCAAGCTCGCCGCCGCGTACGCCAAGGGCTGCGCCGAGAAGAGCGGCGACATGCTGCCCTTCATGAACACGCCCAACACCGCCCGCGACCTCGACGTCGTCCGCGCCGCCCTCGGCGAGCGCAAGCTCAACTACGTCGGCGTCTCCTACGGCACCTACCTCGGCGCGGTCTACGGCACCCTCTTCCCCGACCACGTCCGCCGGATGGTCCTCGACAGCGTCGTCAACCCGTCGAAGGACAAGATCTGGTACGAGGTCAACCTCGACCAGGACGTCGCCTTCGAGGGCCGCCTCAAGGACTGGATGACCTGGGTCGCCGACAACGACGCCGCCTACCACCTCGGGGACACCCTGGCGGAGGTCAAGCAGCAGTGGACCACCCTGCGCGCCACCGCCAAGAAGAACCCGCTGGGCGGCAAGGTCGGCCCCGCCGAGCTCATCGGCTTCTTCCAGAACGCCCCCTACTACGACTCCATGTGGGCCCCCGTGGCCGAGGCGTGGAGCGCCTACGCCGCCGGTGACCCGCAGCCGCTGATCGACGCCGCCGCCGCCGACCTCTCCGACACGGCGGGCAACATCGCCTCGGAGAACGGCAACGCCGTCTACACCGCCGTCGAGTGCGCCGACGCCCCCTGGCCGACCAGCTGGAAGAAGTGGAACCGGGACAACACCCGCCTCCACCAGAAGTACCCCTTCCTGACCTGGTCCAACGCCTGGATGAACCTCCCCTGTGCCACCTGGTCGGGCCCGCGCCAGCGCCCGACCGAGGTCAAGACCGGCAAGGGCCTGCCGCCGGTGCTCATCGCGCAGTCCGAGCGCGACGCCGCCACCCCGTACGAGGGCGCCGTCGAGCTGCACAAGCGGTTCACGAACTCGCGTCTGATCACGGAGCGGGACGCCGGTTCGCACGGCATCACCAACCTGCTCAACCCCTGCCTCAACACCAAGGTCGAGGACTATCTGCTGACCGGGAAGCTGGACGCCAGGGACCAGACCTGCGCCCCGCACGCCACCCCGAGGCCGTAAGGAGTGACGGGAGGGGCGGCCGTCCGACGGCCGCCCCTCCCGCCGTCCCCCGCTCACCCCGCGACGCGAGCCAGGAGCCCGCCGTCAGGGACGCCGTGCCCGCCGGGGACGCCACGGCCGCCGGGCCGACCGGACCGGGCGGTCGCGCCGTGCGCGGCGGACGCGCCCTCACTGTTCCGGCCCCGGGAACTCTCGCGCCGGTGCCGCCCCGTCCGGCGCCGCGGCCTTCACCACCGCCGCGTACTCGTCCACGTACTCCTGCCCGGACAGCCGCAGGATCTCGTACATGATCTCGTCGGTCACCGCGCGGACCACGGCCCGCTGGTCCGCCGCTCCCGCGAACCGCGAGAAGTCCAGCGGCTTCCCGAACCGGATCGTGACCCGCCGGATCCTCGGCACGACCTTCCCCGGCGGCTGGATCTCGAAGGTCCCCACCATCGCGCACGGCACCACCGGCACCCCCGCCGTCAGCGCCATCACCGCCACCCCGACCTTGCCCTTGTAGAGCCGCCCGTCGTGCGAGCGCGTCCCCTCCGGATAGATCCCGAGCAGTTCGCCCCGGGCCAGCACCCCGAGCCCCTCGCGGATCGCCGCCTTCCCGGCCTCCTTGCCCGACCGGTCCACCGGGATCTGTCCGGCCGCCCGGAAGAACGCCGCCGTCAGCCGCCCCCTGAGTCCCGGTCCGGTGAAGTACTCCTGTTTGGCCAGGAACGTGATCCGCCGGTCGAGCACCACCGGCATCAGGAAGTGGTCCGAGAAGGAGAGGTGGTTTCCCGCGACGATCGCCGCGCCCTCCTCGGGGACGTTCTCCAGGCCCTCGATCCGGGGCCGGAAGAGCAGTCTCAGCGGGGGCCCGAGCAGGACGTGCTTCATCAGCTGGTAGAACACGCGACATCCCCGTTCGTCGTCCGTCCACCCGTGGTCACCGCGCGGGGCCCCACGGTCCAGCGGGCGGGTGCCCGGCCCGTAGGGGAAGGGCTCAGGGCCGTACGGTGCCGGGGCCCCGGCCCGTAGGGGGGCGGGCGCGCGGGGCCGACGGGCCCTGACCGTCCGCCGCGGCCATCCCGATCGTGGCCACGGCGAGCACCACCCAGCCGAGCCAGAGCCAGCCGCTGCTGCCGAGCGCCACCGTGTACGCCGTCGTGAGCACCAGTGCGGCGCAGGTCAGCGCCGCCATCGCCTTCGTGGGACCGGACATCGGTCCGCCCTTCTCCCGACCGGGGTCGCGGAAGCCGTCCAGCCCATCGTGACCCCGCGAGGGGGGCGCGCGCTACTCCCCAGACACTCCGGCGTGCGCCGGACCCGCCCCGAAGGCGCCCGCACCCGCCCCTGACCTGCCCCGACAGCGCCTCCGCCCCGCCGCGACAAAACCTCGCCCCGTCCCCGGAAACGACTCCGGGCCCGGACGGGACCCCGTGAGGGTCTCCGCTCCGGGCCCGGAGGCGAAGCGTCAGGCGCGCGGGCGCGTCACCGCCCGCGCGTCTGGAGCGAGGCCAGATACGCGTTGTACGCCTCCAGCTCCTTGTCCCCGTTCCGGTCGGCCGCCCGGTCCATGCGGACCGCCTGCCGCTGCTCGGAGTGGTACCACTGGTAGACCAGCGCGATCAGCACGAGGACCGACGGGATCTCGCTGAACGCCCAGGCGATGCCGCCCGCCGCGTTCTGATCGGCCAGCGCGTCGATCCCCAGCGAGGCGGGCGGGTTCTTGTACGCGTCCACCAGCGGCTCCGTCGCCATCATCATCGCGATGCCGAAGAACGCGTGGAACGGCATGCCCGCGAACAGCTCCAGCATCCGCATCACGTACCCCGGCCGGTGCGGCCCCGGGTCCACGCCCATGATCGGCCAGAAGAACACCAGGCCCACCATGAGGAAGTGCACCATCATCCCGATGTGCCCCGGCTTCGAAGCCATCAGGGTGTCGAAGAGCGGCGTGAAGTACAGACCGTAGAGGCTCGCGATGAACAGGAAGATCGTGAACACCGGGTGGGTGATCACCCGCAGGTACCGGCTGTGCAGCAGCTTCAGGAGCAGCTCGCGCGGGCCGGTCGCACCGCGCCCGGCCACCGGCAGCGCCCGCAGCGCCAGCGTCACCGGCGCGCCCAGGAGCAGCAGGATCGGCGACAGCATGGAGATCACCATGTGCTGCACCATGTGCACGCTGAACATGACCATGCCGTAGTCGTTGAGCTTGGTGCACATCACCAGGGCCACGGACAGCACGCCGACCGTGAAGAACACCGTCCGGCTCACCGGCCACGCGTCCCCGCGCCGCCGCAGCCGCGTCACGCCCCACCCGTACAGACCGAGCGCCGTGAGGCAGCCGATCAGGAAGAAGAGGTCGGGGGAGAACTCCAGGGCCCGCCCCAGCGTGAACGGCGGCAGATCCGTGGTCATGCCGTGCCCGCTGTGATCCATCGTGTGTGCACTCCTGGAGCCCGATTCGCGCTTGTTGTCCGCACCAGACTAGAACCGCCCCCGGTCGCGGCCACGACCGGGGGCGGTTGTCAGGCGACGGAGGCGCTCAGAGCACGCACTCGGCCTCGGCGTAGCGGTCCGAGGGGACCGTCTTGAGGGTCTCCACGGCCTTGCCCAGCGGGACCATCTCGATGTCGGTGCCGCGCAGCGCGGTCATCATGCCGAACTCGCCCCGGTGCGCCGCCTCGACCGCGTGCCAGCCGAAGCGGGTCGCCAGGACGCGGTCGTACGCGGTGGGGGTGCCGCCGCGCTGGACATGGCCGAGGATGACCGGGCGGGCCTCCTTGCCGAGCCGGCGCTCCAGTTCCACCGAGAGCTGGTTGGCGACGCCGGTGAACCGCTCGTGGCCGTACTCGTCCTTGCCGCCGGAGTGGAACACCATCGAGCCCTCACGCGGCTTGGCGCCCTCGGCGACGACCACGATCGCGAACCGCTTGCCCGCCTCGAAGCGCTCGCCGACCCGGGCGGCCAGCTCGTCCATGTCGAAGGGCCGCTCGGGCACGACGACCGCGTGCGCGCCCGCCGCCATGCCGGAGTGCAGCGCTATCCAGCCGGTGTGACGGCCCATGACCTCGACGACCAGGACGCGCTGGTGGGACTCGGCGGTGGTCTTCAGCCGGTCGAGGGCCTCGGTGGCGACGGTCACGGCGGTGTCGAAACCGAAGGTGACGTCGGTGGAGGCGATGTCGTTGTCGATGGTCTTGGGGACGCCGACGATCGGCAGTCCCGCCTCGGACAGCAGGTTCGCCGCCTTGAGGGTGCCCTCGCCGCCGATCGGGATGATCGCGTCGAGGCCCAGGTCGGCCACGTGTCCCTTGGCGCGTTCGACGCCGTCCACCAGATGCGCGGGCTGGACGCGCGAGGAGCCGAGGATGGTGCCGCCCCGCGCGAGGATGCCGCCGACCGCGTCGAGGTCGAGCTTGCGGTAGTCGCACTCGAGGAGACCCCGCCATCCGTCGTGGAAACCGATCACCTCGTCGCCGTGGTCGACGACGGCGCGGTGCACGACGGAACGGATGACAGCGTTCAGACCGGGGCAGTCTCCGCCGGAGGTGAGCACGCCAATGCGCATAGCCCGAAAACCTTTGCAACGTGGGCCGACTCCCGGACCCCGTCGTCCGGCTGGATCCCCGCCACCCTATCTGTGCAGGATGGCGGGGCCGAACCGGATGTCCGCACAGTGGACAACGTACGGGTGGACGGCGCCCCGCGCGGGTCGTGTCAGGCGGGCTGGGTGGCCGCCGCGATGCGCTCGGCGCGCAGCGCCTCGTACCAGCGGTCGTCGGTCGGCGGCAGCGCGTTCACGTCGAGGGCCAGCTTCAGGAGCAGGTCCGCGATCTGCGGGTTGCGGGCCATGACCGGGCCGTGCATGTACGTACCGAAGACGGTCTCGTTGTACGCGCCCTCGGTGCCGTCGCCGGTGCCGTTGCCGTTGCCGAAGACGGTCCGGGCGAACGGCCGGGCCGACGGGCCGAGGTGGGTGATGCCCTGGTGGTTCTCGAAGCCCGTGAGCTGCGGGAGGCCCAGGCGCGGGTCGATGTCCGCGAGGACGTCGCCGACGCACCGCTGGCCCTCGCCCCGGGTGGAGATCACGTCGATGAGGCCGAGACCGGCCTCGCGCTCGCCGAGGTCGTTGATGAACTCGTGGCCCAGGATCTGGTACCCGGCGCAGACCGAGAAGATGATGGCGCCGTTGGACGCGGCCCGGCTGAGGCCGCCGTCCCGCCGCAGCCGCTCGGCCGCGAGCCGCTGCGGACGGTCCTCGCCGCCGCCGATCAGGTAGATGTCGCCGGAGGTCGGGACCGGCTGGTCGCTGCGGACGTCGACGCGCTCGACGTTGAGGCGCCGCTGCTGCGCGCGGCGCTCGACCACGAGCACATTGCCCTGGTCGCCGTAGGTGCTGAGCAGGTCCGGGTAGACCCAGACCAGCCGCAGGCTGCTCTCACTCATGCTGCAAAGTCCTTTGCGGGTCAGTTGCCGACGCGGCGGCGGACGTCCTGGAACGCGGTGTAG
The DNA here is from genome assembly GCF_044767145.1 of Streptomyces sp. NPDC101490. Lineage (NCBI taxonomy): Bacteria > Bacillati > Actinomycetota > Actinomycetes > Kitasatosporales > Streptomycetaceae > Streptomyces > Streptomyces sp. NPDC101490. Next base: position 220,286 of record NZ_JBIWNI010000007.1, on the reverse strand, counting down.
TTGGCGATCAGCTCGATCTGTCCGGGCGGGGCCATGGAGACGGCCTCGTCCAGCGTCTCGCAGACGCGGAAGTCCACTCCGGCGACCTCCAGGCGGACCGCGAGGTCCAGCCTGCGGTCACCGACCACCATGATCGGGTGTCCGGCGAGACGGCCGTAGTCGACGTCCCACAGCCAGGAGGTGTCCGTGCCGTCGGCGCCGCGCGCGTTGACCGAGAGGATCACCGGCGCGGGCGGTCCGTCGATCAGGGAGAACGTCTCCAGCCAGCCCGCCGGGTTCTTCGCGAGCAGCAGCCGCAGCTCACGGCCCTGGAAGGAGACCACGTCGTAGCGTCCGGCGACGGCCTGCACCTGGTACATCCGCTCCAGGGCCACCTGCGGCGGCACCCCGAAGACGGCGGCGACGGCGGCCGAGGTGGCGGCGTTCGCCTTGTTGGCGCGGCCGGGCAGCTGGAGCCGGATCGGCCAGGCCGAACCGTGCGGGTCGAGGACGTGGTCGCCGTTGAGGGCCCAGCTCGGCGCGGGACGGCGGAAGCCGCACTCGCCGCAGAACCAGTCGTCGCCGGGGCGCTGCATCACACCGCCGCAGGCGGGGCAGGACCAGGCGTCGTCCTTCCACTCCTGGCCGGCCGCGACCCACACCACGTTGGCGGAGGAGGAGGCGGCCCACACGATGAGCGGGTCGTCGGCGTTGGCGACGACCACGGCCTTGGTGCCGTTGAGGCCCTCGCGCCACTTCTCGGCCAGCATCCGGGTCTCGGCCGCGCGGTCGAGCTGGTCGCGGGAGAGGTTGAGCAGCGCGATCACCTTGGGCGTGGTGTCACGGGCGACCCCGGCGAGGTACTTCTCGTCGACCTCGATCACGCCGTACCTGGAGTCCGAGCCCCCGGCCAGCGCGGAGGTGATGCCCGCGGGCATGTTGGCGCCGAGGGCGTTGGAGACGACGGGTCCCGCCGCGCGCAGGGCCTCCGCGATCAGCCGGGTCGTCGTGGTCTTGCCGTTGGTCGCGGACACCAGGACGACGTCCAGGTGCTGGGCGAGCCGACCGAGGAGGTCGGGGTCGAGCTTCAGCGCGACCCGACCGCCGATCACCGATCCGCTGCCGCGCCCCGCCGCCCGCGACACCGCGGCCGCGGCCTTGCCCGCCGTCACGGCCAGCTTGGCGCGCGGCGACAGCGGCTCTGGATTCCCGGGGTGTCCTGACATCGTTCTTGTTCCTCCTTGCGTCGGTCCGTGCTCAGCCTATCGAGATCCGGTCAGCAGCCCGAACAGCGGCACCGCCGAGCGGACGCGCGAAACGCCGAGGTCATGGCGGACCGTACCCTTACGGCCATGCGAAACCGGCCCATCCCCGGCAGTTCCGGCCACGTCCGAGCGATGACCCTCCTCGGCGACCCCGTGCTGCACGCCCCCTGCGAGCCCGTCACCGACTTCGGCCCCGAACTGGCCCGTCTCGTCGAGGACATGTTCGCCACGATGTACGCGGCGCACGGTGTGGGCCTGGCGGCGAACCAGGTCGGTGTGGGCCTGCGGGTCTTCGTGTACGACTGCCCCGACGACGAGGAGACCCGCCATCTGGGCCATGTGGTGAACCCCCGCCTGGTGGCCGCCGACGGTGATGTGTTCCGGGGCCCTGAGGGCTGTCTCTCACTGCCGGGCCTGGAGGCGCCGACGCCCCGCCACGACCGCGCGGTGGTCGAGGGCGTACGGATCGACGGCTCGCCGATACGGATCGAGGGGACCGGTTTCTTCGCCCGCTGCCTCCAGCACGAGACGGACCACCTGGACGGCGGGGTCTACGCGGACCACGTCACGGGGTGGCGCAAGTCACGGCTGCTGCGCGCGATCCGCAAGCAGCCGTGGGGCGCGAAGTCCTCGGTGCTGGAGGACTGAGCACCGGGTACGGGGGACCGGGGGAGGCGCCGGGCGGGGCGGGGTTCCTGAGCTCCGCGCCTTCCGGTCCCCGGGCGCGGAAGGCGCGGAGCCGGTCGGGAACGAGAGCCGGATCACACCGGATCACACGTGGGAGCCGGATCACGGGCGCGGGCCCGGTCGCGAGTGCGGGCCCGATCGCGGGCGCGGGCCCGTCAGAAGCCCGGGCCGTCGGGCAGGTCCGGGGCCTGGGCGAGCCGTCCCCAGAGGAGGTCCGCCATGCTCCGGACGAGTTCCTCGCGGGAGCAGGGGCGCTCGCCGAGCCACCAGTCCCCGGCGGCGTGCATCATCCCGACGATCCCGTGGCCCCAGATCCGGGCCTGGACCTCGGCGCCGGGCCCGAGGTCGATGCGTTCGGCGATGACCCGGCCGAGCTCCTCGCCCATGCGGCGCAGCAGCGGGGCGGAGTGGCGGCCGACGTCGAAGCCCCGCTCGGTCTGGTGGGACTCCTCCGCCGGGTGCATGAGGAAGCGGTAGACCTGGGGCATCGCCTCGATCGAGGAGAGATAGGTGTCGAGGGTGGCCTCGACCCGGCGGCGCCGGTCGGAGGGCGCGTCGAGCGCGGCCCTGAGCGCGTCGAGGAGCGCGTCGGTGTGCCGGATGGCGAGGGCGCGGTAGAGGCCGCCCTTGTCGCCGAAGTGGCGGTAGAGGATCGGCTTGGTGATGCCCGCCTCGGCCGCGATCGCGTTCATGGAGGCCTTGGGGCCGTCCCTGAGCACCACCCGGTCCGCCGCCTCCAGCAGTTCGCGCCGCCGCTGGTCGGCGGGCGTCTGCCGGTCGGTGGTCCGGTGTGCGATGTCCATGAGCGTGTCTCCCCGCGCCGCGTCTGCCTGAGGCTTCGCAACGTAACACCCGCCCGCTCTCCGCTGCCGGTCGGGCGAATCGTTCCGCCGCAGGTTGACAGCGCTTACCAGCCGGTAACAGACTGCTGTTACCGGAAGTAACGTACTCCTTGGAGGGACGTATGGGCGACTTCACGCTCGAACTCAACGAGGACCAGAGACAGGTCCGCGACTGGCTGCACGGATTCGCCGCCGATGTCATACGGCCGGCCGCCGCCGAATGGGACGAGCGCGAGGAGACTCCCTGGCCGATCATCCAGGAAGCGGCCAAGATCGGCATCTACTCCCTCGACTTCTACGCCCAGCAGTTCTTCGACCCGACCGGCCTCGGCATCCCCATGGCGATGGAGGAGCTGTTCTGGGGCGACGCGGGCATCGCCCTCTCCATCGTCGGCACCGGCCTCGCCGCCGTCGGCGTCCTCGCCAACGGCACCGAGGAGCAGATCGGCACCTGGATCCCGCAGATGTACGGCGACGCCTCCGACGTCAAGGTCGCCGCCTTCTGCTCCTCCGAGCCCGACGCCGGGTCCGACGTCGCCGCCATGCGCACCCGCGCCGTGTACGACGGGGCCACGGACACCTGGGTGCTCAACGGCACCAAGACCTGGGCGACCAACGGCGGCATCGCCAACGTCCATGTCGTCGTCGCCGTCGTCGACCCCGCACTCGGTTCCAAGGGGCACGCCTCCTTCATCGTCCCGCCGGACACCCCCGGCCTCTCCCAGGGCCAGAAGTTCCAGAAGCACGGCATCCGGGCCTCCCACACCGCCGAGGTCGTCCTGGAGGACGTCCGCGTCCCGGGCGGCTGCCTCCTCGGCGGCAAGGAGAAGCTCGACGAGCGCCTCGCCCGCGCCCGCGAGAAGGCGAAGACGGGCGGGGAACGCGTCAAGAACGCGGCCATGGCCACCTTCGAGGCCTCCCGCCCGGCGGTCGGCGCGATGGCCGTCGGCACCGCCCGCGCCGCCTACGAGGTGGCCCTCGACTACGCGAGGACCCGCGTCCAGTTCGGCCGCCCCATCATCGAGAACCAGGGCGTCGCCTTCCAGCTCGCCGACATGGCCACCCAGATCGACGCCGCCCGGCTGCTCGTCTGGCGCGCCTCCTGGATGGCGACGGCGGGCAGGCCCTTCACCCACGCCGAGGGCTCGATGTCCAAGCTGTACGCCAGCGAGGTCGCCAAGACGGTCACCGCCCAGGCCATCCAGATCCTCGGCGGCAACGGCTACACCCGGGAGTACCCGGTGGAGCGGATGCACCGCGACGCGGCCATCTACACCATCTTCGAGGGCACCAGCGAGATCCAGCGCATGGTGATCAGCCGCGCCCTCGCCAAGTAGACAGGTCGGGGCCCGGGGGGCCCCCCCCCCCCCCCCCGCCCCCCGGGCCCCCCCGGGGGGCCCCCCCCCCGCCCGGGGCCCCCCCGCCCCGGGCCCCCGGGCGGGCCCCCCCCCCCGTGCCGGCCGGCA
>NZ_JBIWNI010000007.1:212286-216039 GCF_044767145.1 Streptomyces sp. NPDC101490 | reverse complement strand
CGTCACGTCCTGTCTGGCGCTCGGACTGCTCGCGCCGCTCAGCCAGGCCGCCACCCCCCGCCCCCCCCCCCCCCCCCCCCGGGCCCGCCCGCCCCGCCCCGGGGGGGGCCCCCCCCCCCCCCCCCCCCCCCCCCCCCCCCCCCCCCCCCCCCGACCGGGGGCGCTCCCGACCGGTCCGGTAGCCGCGCGGTCCGGTCAGCCGGGCAGGCCGCCCCCCCGTTTCCGTCCGGTCACACCAGACAGAACTCGTTGCCCTCCGGGTCCTGGAGGACCACCGCGTAGTAGTCCATGCCGTCCGGCTCGTCCATCGCGTACAGCACCCGGGCGCCGAGAGCCGTCAGCCGGGCCACCTCGCCGTCCACCCGCTCCCGGCGCAGGGCGAGGGGGACGTCCCGGCCACCACCGACCTTGAGGTCCAGATGGACCCGGTTCTTCCCGGTCTTCGGCTCGGGGACCGCCTGGAACCAGACGCGCGGACCCACGCCCTTCGGGTCCACCAGGGACTCCGGCAGCTCGCCCGAGCCCTCCGGAAGCTCCTCCGCCGGGACGCCGATCGCCTCCCAGTACGCCCGCCAGGTCCCGTGTCCGGCGGGCGGCGGCTCCGGCACGTACCGCAGGGCCTCCAGCCAGAAGGGCACCAGGCGCTGGGGGTCGACACAGTCGATCGTGAGCTGCAGGGTCATCTCAGGCCGCTCGGGCGGCACGGGTCGCTCCATGACACGAGCCTCCCAGACACCACTGACAACCACCGCCTCCCGGCAACCGGCGGGAACCGGTCCGGCGTTCGGGCGACTCTCCCCACGAGCAGCTCCCTGAGGGACAATCGCTGCGCACATCGACGATCGAGGGGGAACCTCCATGGCCGTCACCACCGGCACCGAAGCACCCGAAGTCGCGGGACATCCGCTGCTCGGCTCCCTGTCCGACCTCAAGAGCGACTCGCTGGGCACCTTCCTGCGCGCCCGGCGCGAGTACGGCGACGTCGTACGGATCACCGCCGGGCCGCCCGGCATCCGCTCCACCGTCTACGGCGTCTTCTCCGCCGAAGGCGCCCAGCAGGTCCTGGCCGGAGAATCGGCCAACTTCCGCAAGGACAACAACTTCTACCAGGAGATCCGCGAGTCCTTCGGCAACGGCCTGCTCACCAGCCAGGACGAGCACTACCTGCGGCAGCGGCGGCTCGTCCAGCCCCTCTTCACCCGCCGCCGGGTCGACGGCTACGCCTCGGCCATCGCGGCCGAGGTCAGCACCCTCGTCGGGGAATGGCGGGACAGCGGCGCCGAATCCGTCGACGTCCTCCAGGAGATGACCCGTCTCGCGCTGCGCTCCGTGGCCCGCATCCTCTTCGGCACGGACGTCGACGAGGCCGTCGAGATCGTCGAGAGCAGCTTCCCCGAGCTGGGCGCCTATGTGCTCCGCCGGGGCTACTCCCCGCTCAACGTCCCCCGGAGCTGGCCCACTCCGGCCAACCGCCGCGCGGCCGACGTCCACCGGGCGCTGTACGAGGTGTGCGACCGGATCATCGCCGGGCGCCGCGACTCCGGGCGGGACCCCGAGGAGGGCGACGACCTCCTCACCCTCCTCGTCGCGGCGGAGAGCGCCGAGGACGGCAGCTTCGACGCGGACGAACTGCGCGAGCAGGTCCTCGTGTTCCTGCTCGCGGGCCATGAGACCACCGCGACCTCGCTCGGCTTCGCGCTGCACCTCCTGGCCCTCCACCCGGAGGCGCGGAAGCGGGCCCACGAGGAGGTCGACCGGGTGCTCGGCGGCCGGGAGCCCGGCGCCGCCGACCTCGACGCCCTGCCCTACGTCACCCGTGTCCTCAAGGAGGCGATGCGGCTCTTCCCGGCGGCCCCGGTCATCGGGCGCCGCGCCGTCGCCGAGACCTGTGTCGACGGCGTCACCATCCCGGCCGGGGCGGACGTCATCGTGGCCCCCTGGGTGACCCACCGGCACCCGGACTACTGGGAGGACCCGGAGCGCTTCGACCCGGACCGCTTCACGCCCGAGGCGGAGGCGGCCCGCCCCCGGTACGCGTGGTTCCCCTTCGGTGGCGGTCCGCGTGCCTGTATCGGGCAGCACTTCTCGATGCTGGAGTCGGGGGTGGCGCTGGCGATGATCCTCCAGCGGTACGACTTCGAGGCCATCGACAGGGAGGTCCCGGTCGGCTCCGCGATCACCCTCCAGGTGGAGGGCCCGGCCCGCTGTGTGCTGCGGGCGAGGACGGTCTGACGGCGGGACGGTCGGACGGCGGTCGGTCTGACGGCGAGGTCGGTCCGGCGGCGGGGACGGTCCGGCGGCGGGGACGGTCTGGCGGTGGGGGCGGCCCGAGAGCGGGGGCGGGACCCGGCTCCGGCCGGTCCCGCCGCCGTAGGGCTCAGTCCGTGTCGGTGTGCTTCCCCGCCTGGAGGTGGAGCGAGCGCAGGGCCGCCTCCAGGGCGAACCGGTGGTCGGGGTCGACGAGCCGGTCGCCGAAGTGGCCGTCCAGGTTCCGCAGCCGGTAGCGCACGGTCTGGGCGTGCACGCCGAGCATCTCGCCGACCTGTTCGGCGGGGGCCCGGGTGGAGATGTGGACCCGCAGGGTCTCGATCAGCCGGTCGCGCCGGGAGCCCGACAGGCCGTCGAGCGGGGCCAGTTCACGCCGGGTGAGATGGGCCACCAGCGCCGGGTCCGACAAGAGCCACAACGTTGTCAGGTGGTCCTCGCAGTGCACGAGGGGGGCGTCCGGCACGATGCCGTCGTCGACGAGCTGGAGGACCCGCCGGGCCCAGCGGACGGAGTGGGCGGCCTGCGAGGGAGGGACGGTCGGGCCGATACAGGCCGGGGTTCCGGCCAGTGCGGCGTCGAGCATCTCCAGGCGTTCGGGGGTGAGCGGCCCGGGGATCAGCAGGTGCGGCTGAGGGAGGGTGAGGTCGGCGAGGACGTCCCGGTCGAGCCCCGCCTGCACGAGTTCGGCGACCGGCGGCCGCAGGGCGACCATGGTGCACTCCTCGGGCAGTTGCCAGGAGGCCTCCCGGCACAGTTCGGCGATGGTGGCCCGGGGCAGCGGCGGCCCCGCGACGACCAGGTAGAGCAGTTGTCGGCGCAGCGCCGCCACGTCCGACACCGCACGCGCCTGGACCATCACGTACCCCTCGCGGGAGAGGGACTCCAGCTCGTCGACGTAGGCGAAGAGGGCGTCCGCGAAGGCGAGGATGAGGGTGGGGGAGAGGTTGTACGTGCGTCCGATGCTCTTCGCCCGCCGCAGCGCGATCCGGGCGCCGAGCCGGTAGGCGCCCTGGAGGGTCTCCAGGTCACGGCCCTCGTACGCCTCCACCCGGCCGAACTTGCGGAGCAGCTCGTCCCGGAGGGCCGAGTTGGCGCCGGGATCGGCGACCCGTTCCACGAAGGCCGCCAGGGCCTGCTCGACGCCCTGCCGGATGGCGTCCGAGTGGGGCCCGTTGAAGAGGTGGGCGTACACGGGGTAGGTCCGCTGGACCTCGACGCCGATCTCCTTGATGAGCCCCGGGATCTCCGGCCTCATCAGATTGGCGAACTCCCGGGGGAGCGGATCGAGCGGTTCACCGATGTGCGGTGGCGGTGCGGTGGCGGGCATGACCGATCCCTTGCTTCCTGCGTGACCGGTGGGGGGATGGACAGCGGCGCCCCCCCCCGGGGGGGGGGGGGGCCCGGGGGGCCGGGGGGTGGGGGGCGGGGGGGGCAGCTGGAGCTATGACAACAACGGTGGGGGGTTCACAACATTCGCCAGAGTTT
>NZ_JBIWNI010000007.1:97977-212276 GCF_044767145.1 Streptomyces sp. NPDC101490 | reverse complement strand
GGGGGGGGCCGGGGGGTTCCGCGGGGGGGGGGGGGGGGGGGGGGGGGGGGCCCGCCCCGGCGGGGGGGCCGGGGGGGGGGGGGGGGGGGGGGCCCCGGGGCCCCCCGCGGGGGGGGGGGCCCCCGCCGCGGTGCACGGTCAGGTGCGTACCGACGGGGACTGCTGAAGCTAGGACAACTGCTGTGTGCTGTACACAACTTGCGCAAGAGTTGACGTTCCTGAGACCTTCGTGGCGCTGAGTAGGCCGGTTATCGACCCTCAGTGGCCGTTACTTGACGGCGGAGTGCCAGTTCTGCGACATCACCTTGCCGGCGTCGGGGGCGGAGACACCGGGTGCGAAGAGCCCGCCGAGGTAGGTCTGGGTGTTGTTGAGCACCAGCTTGTTCTTGCCGGAGGCGGAGGGCAGACCGGTCTTGAGGTTGACCGCCGCGTCGATGATGCCGAACCATCCGAGGCCGCAGCCGCTGGCGCCGGGGACGGCGAAGGTGCTGTCGTACTGGGTGGCGCCGAGCAGGTTCAGACGGCTCATGTCACCCTCCTCGTTGGCGGAGCCGTCGCCGTTGAAGCGCTCGACGCCGAAGTCCGGCGACGTGAGGTTGCGGGGGCGCAGCAGGATCGGGTTGGCCTTGGTCCCGATGTAGCAGTTGTCGCCGAGGAACGGGTTCTGCAGACGGATGCGGACCGGGATGGTCACGATCGGCTGGTCGGTGAGGACGCCCGCGATCTGGTCGAAGTTCGAGGGTGAGCCGACCGACTCCATGGTGGCGGTGATCTTGTTCAGCTTGCCGTCCGACAGCTGCCGGCAGATGTCGGTGATGAACGGGATGTCGCTCGGACACATCAGGCCGAGGAGTCCGCCGGGGACGGTGGCGGGGTCGGTGATGAGCGCGCCGGAGGCGGGCGCGGAGACCGAGCTGGTGCCGTCGGCGTTCTGGACGACGCCGATCTGGAGGTTGGTCTTCCCGGTGGCCACCGTCGTGTTGCCCATCTTGATGGACCCGCTGAGGGAGTACGAGACGACGCACTGCGGCGAGGTGTCGAGACCGTCGGAGGCGAGCATCGCCGGGGCGTCGACCGGGCAGCGGTCGAAGGGCGCCCAGCTGCCGTTCAGCTGCGGGTTGGCCGCCGTCGCCGTGCCGATGGAGGCGAAGGCGCCCAGGGCGGTCAGCGCGGAGACGGTGGCCAGCTTCGTGCGGGTGGAGACGAAGGGCATGGCGAAGCCTTTCCTGTGGAGAGGGGGAGAGGGGCTGAGCGGGACGGATCAGCGTTCGGGCTTGGGCACGATGCGGGGCTGGAGGTCGTCGGTGCAGTACTCCATGGTGGGTTCCTCCAGACCGACGTTGCAGGTCTGCCCCTGTATCTGCTTGATGTAGTTGCCGGGGCCCGAGATGGAGGCGGTGAGGAGCCGGTCGAGGTTCTCGCCGCCGGCGCCGCAGCCCTTGAAGGCGGGGATGTCCACCTCGCCGACGAGGGGGCCGCCGCTGGTGAGGACGTAGCCCACGGCCGGTTCGCCCAGGGGGATCTTTCCCCTGCCCTCCAGCACCAGGTGGTCGCCGGGGTACTTGTCGGGCTTGGGGTCGACGGAGCGGAGGGACTTCTCCGTGCGGCAGGAGGGGCCCACGTCCAGCTTGACGCCGTTGACCTTGACGTCGAGGACGCGCAGGACCAGGGGGACCCGGACGGTGGTCTCCTGGTAGTTGTCCCCGGTCATGAAGGCGCGGACCAGGGTGTAGATCGAGACGGGCCCGGTCTGTTCCAGGGTCATGGTCGCGGTGACCGGCTGGAAGCCGAAGGCCAGCAGGGTGGAGGTGAAGGGCGGGGTCTGCTTGCGTCCCTGGTAGGAGAGGTCGCCGGTGGACCGGGTGATGAACCGGAACTCGTCCGGCGGGCCCGGCTCCTCGGGGAACTCCGGGGTGCCCTGGACGACCAGCATGCAGGTCAGGGGGAGGAGCGAGGCGCCGTTCAGCTTCCGTACGTTGGAGTAGCCGGTGACGTACGCCGACAGGGCCATCGGGTCCGGGTCCTTGGTGAGGCAGGACGGCGCGGCCGGGCGGGGTGCCGGAGCGCCGGGGGCGTCCTCGTCCGCCGTCGTCAGCCCCCCGGGCGTCCGCTGTCCGGCCCCCGGCTCCTTCGAGGCCTCGGCCTTCCGGTCCGGGACGCCCGCCGGGCCGTCCGGGCGCGACGGCAGCGGAAGGCCGGAGGCGGACGCGGACGGCGAGGGGACACCGGGCGAGGTGGGAGGTGTGCTCGGTTCGGCCGGGGCGACGGAGCTGACCGGGACCGTGGCCAGCGTCGTACGGTCCCGCGCGTCCGGGTCGGGGACGCAGCTGACGGAGAGGGAGGCGGGTGTGGTGGCGGAGGCGTCGGCCGTGCCGGGGGCGAGGTCCACCGCGAACCCCCCGGCGGTGAGCTTCAGTTCACCGGTCTCACCCGTCGTCAGGGACGGCACGTCGCCGGTCGTGGTGAGGACCAGGGGTCCTTCCGGGGGGACGGCGACGGGTTCGGCCGTACCGCTCCAGGTGGCTTCCGCCCGCTGTGCGTTCTGCGCCACGCCGACCACGAGCCGGGTCTCGGCCCGTACGGTGGCGGCCTTGAGCGCGGCCAGGTCGGCCACGGCCTCCGGGGGGAGTTCCACCGTCGTGGTGACGTCGGTGGGCCGGATCTCCTCGCCGACGACCGCCCGCTCGGGGAAGGCCGCCGTGATCCGCACCGTCGCGGTCCGCGCGCCCGAGGGCAGGGCGCAGACGTAGGGCAGGGCGGTGTCGACCTTCAGCGTCCCGACGGCGACGGCCGCCGCCGGAAGCAGCGGGGCGAGCGCCACGAAGGCGGCGATCGTCGCTCCGCGCGCGCGGACACGGGAGGATCGAGGGGTGGGCCGTGGGCCTTTCATCCGGTGCTCCGCTCGGGTGGTTCGTGCGCCGGCGGGGGAGAAGGGGGCCGGCGGGGGTGCGGACAGCCCGCGAACGCGGGAGGTGGTGCCTCTACGGGTTGGTGCCGACGATCTTCGGCGGGAGGCTGCTGCCGGACACCCTGATCTGGTAGACGGCCTTGAGGAACAGGCTGCTGCCGACCGGTACGGCGGCGGCGTCGTTGGTCTGGGTGACGGGGAGTTCGCCGGTGACGCTGTTGAGGGTGAGCCTGCCCGTCGCGTTGGAGAAGGTGGCGGACGACTTGCCCCGGACGCGCAGGACGAGGTAGGCGACGTTCAGCCCGATGTCGATGTCCTCGACGTATCCGCTGGTGACGCCGGTCGTGGCGTCGTAGTCCCGGGCCACGAACTTCCAGGGCCCGGTCGGTGTCACCACGAGGGGCACCTGGCTGCTGCACGGGGCCCCGGGAGCGCCGAAGGTGGGTGTGCTGATGCTGCCGAGGACCGCCGGGTTGCCCGTGGTGCTCAGCAGGAGCATCGAGGCGGTGGACTTCGGGCAGTTCATGGGGAGCCCGTTGAGGTTCATGCCGACGTTGCCGACGTTCGTCGCGGAGACGGCGACCGGCGACGGGGTGACCGTCCAGACCGTCGCGGGCGCCGCAGAGGCCGGGGCCGCGGTGAGGAGCAGTGCGGCCGTGGCCGCCCAGGCGGAGAGGGCGAGTGGTGCGACCGGCTTCTTCATGGCGCGGGAGCCTCCTCGGGGCGGGCGGGCGGACGGCGGTGCGAACGGCCCGCGTCCGCCCGGCCGGTGGCTCCGGCCGGGCGGACGCGGGTGCTGGTCGCTTACGGGTTGGAGCCGACGATCGTCGGGATGGAGCTGCCCGACTTGAAGAGGTACGTGCCCTTGAAGGTCGGCTTGGCGCCGACCGGGACGGCCACGCCGCAGCCGGCCGAGGAGACGACGGTCAGCTCGCCCGCGGTGCTGTTGACGGCGAGGGCGCCCGTCGAGTTGGTGTACGTGGTGGACGCCTTGCCCGTGACGCGGAAGACACAGGCGCCGACGGTCACCGTGGCGTCCACGTTGCCGATGTAGCCCTTGGTCACGCCGGTCGCGGCGGTGTAGTCCTGCGCCACGATCGACCAGGGGGTGACCGGGGCGGTCGTCACGTTGCCCAGCACGCTGGTGCAGGGCGCGCCGGTGGCACCGAAGGCGATGGCGCTGATGCTGCCGATCGTCGCGGGGTTGCCGGTGGCGCTGGACCCCGTGCCCGAGCCGTTCGACTTCGTACACGTCATGGCCACGCCGTTGACGCTGAGCACGATGTTCCCGCTGTTGACCGCGGTGATGCTGGCCGGGGACGGGCTGACGGTCCAGACCGTCGAGGGCACGGCCGAGGCGGGCGAGATCGCGAGGGCGAAGGCGGCGGAGGCGCCACCGGCGACGACGGCGAGGTTTCTGATGGGCTTCTTCATGGCTCTGGGACTCTCCTTGGGGATTGACCGGCAGAGGGTGGCCGCGATGGCGGACGAGCGGCCGGGACGGCTCGATTTCGTCGGCCGCGAAACCAGACGTTACTTGCGGGAAACTTAGCTGAACAATGCTGTAGTCCATGATTCTTTGAAGAGGTGGCTTTGCCTGTCAAGTGGGTGAGCGGTGACGGGAATGCTCTTGGTTCCCCGGTGCGCAATGTCGACAATTATGATCGATCATGCGAGGTCGGGACGGTGAGTCTCGGCCTGTCACCCATGGAGTCGTGGATTCCGGGCAGAAACCGCTCTCTGTGGTGACAAGAAGCGGCCGAAAATTATCGCCCGGCTGATAAATGCCCTGCCCCGAGGCCCTGTTTCGCTAAAACTCGGAATCCGGTATTGCCGGAAGAGGTTACCGGGTCGTAGCGTTCGCGTTGCCGACGCCCCGTCGCAGGTCGGCGCGGATCCGCGGACCGCTCCTGCGGCGGACCGCAGCCGGCCCGGCCCCCCTCGCGGGGGCAGGTCACCGCAGGCGGGGACCGTCCGCCCGGCCTTCCGGGCGACGAACACCGCCCTGTCTCCCCGGAGACAAAAGTCGCTCCCGACCTTGTCTCCCCGGTGACAAAAACGGAAGCGGATCAAGGTTTCTGCGCCAGCCCTATTGTCCGGGTGATCCGCTCCGACTTACCGTGCGCCCGCGGCGCACGCACCACGCACGCTTGCTGGAGGTGGGATGGGAATCGAAGTAGTCGTTGAGGGTCTGACCATGTCCTTTGGCAAGCAGAACATCTGGCAGGACGTGACGCTGACATTGCCGGCCGGAGAGGTGAGCGTCATGCTCGGCCCTTCCGGAACGGGCAAGACCGTCTTCCTGAAATCGCTCATCGGACTGCTGAAACCCCAAGAGGGCCGTGTCCTCATCAACGGGGTCGACATGGTCAGCAGCCCCGAACGGGACATCTACGAGACCCGCAAGCTCTTCGGGCTCATGTTCCAGGACGGAGCCCTCTTCGGCTCCATGACCCTCTTCGACAACATCGCCTTCCCGCTGCGCGAGCACACCCGCAAGCGGGAGTCCGAGATCCGGCGCATCGTGATGGAGCGGATCGACCTCGTCGGACTGCTCGGCGCGGAGGGCAAACTGCCGGGCGAGATCAGCGGCGGGATGCGCAAGCGCGCCGGGCTGGCCCGCGCGCTCGTGCTCGACCCGCAGATCGTGCTGTGCGACGAACCGGACTCCGGTCTCGACCCCGTCCGCACCGCCTATCTGTCCCAGCTCCTGATCGACCTCAACGCCCGCATCGACGCGACGATGCTGATCGTGACCCACAACCTCGACATCGCCGCCACCGTCCCCGACAACATGGGGATGTTCTTCCGGCGCAACCTGGTCACCTTCGGCCCCCGCGAGGTCCTCCTCACCAGCGACGAACCGGTCGTCACCCAGTTCCTCGCCGGCCGCCGCGAAGGCCCCATCGGCATGTCCGAGGAGAAGGACGCCGCCCTGCTCGCCGCCGAGGCGGTCAATCCCGCCGCCGTCCCGAGCACCCCTCCCGGCATCGTCCCGCAGCTGGAGCCGTCCCCCGGACTGCCCCCGCGCGCGGCCGTCGCCCGCCGCAGGGAACGCGTCCTCGGGATGCTCGACCGGCTGCCGCCCGCCGCCCAGGCCGCCATCCGCGACACCTACGCCCAGGACGGCAGGGCCCCCACGCTCACGCTCCCGGCCCAGGGGAGCGGCTCGTGATCACCGGCGCGCTGCGGCAGACCGGCCGTCTCTTCGCCCTCGCCCTCGAAGTGAGCCGGGCCGTCTTCCGGCGCCCCTTCCAGTTCCGCGAGTTCATCGAGCAGTTCTGGTTCGTCGCCAGCGTCACCATCCTGCCGGCTGCCCTCGTCTCCATCCCGTTCGGCGCGGTGATCGCCCTTCAGGTCGGTTCGCTCACCCAGCAGCTGGGCGCCCAGTCGTTCACCGGCGGCGCCAGCGTCCTCGCCGTCATCCAGCAGGCCAGCCCCCTCATCGTGGCCCTCCTCATCGCCGGTGCGGGCGGCTCCGCCATCTGCGCCGACCTCGGCTCCCGCAAGATCCGCGAAGAGCTGGACGCGATGGAGGTCATGGGCGTCTCGCCGGTCCAGCGCCTGGTCGTGCCCCGGGTCCTGGCCACCATGGCGGTGGCCGTCCTCCTCAACGGCATGGTCTCCGTCGTCGGCACCCTCGGCGGCTACTTCTTCAACATCATCCTCCAGGGTGGCACCCCCGGCGCGTACCTCTCCAGCTTCTCCGCCCTCGCCCAGCTCCCCGACCTCTACATCAGCGAACTGAAGGCCCTCATCTTCGGGTTCATCGCCGGGATCGTCGCCGCCTACCGGGGCCTCAACCCCCGGGGCGGCCCCAAGGGCGTCGGCGACGCCGTCAACCAGTCCGTCGTCATCACCTTCATGCTGCTGTTCTTCGTGAACATGGTGCTGACCGGCATCTACCTGCAGATCGTCCCGCCGAAGGGAGGCTGAGCGCGATGGCCTCCCCCTTCGTCTGGCTCGACCGCTCCGGAGACCAGCTCCTCTTCTACGTCCGGGCCCTGCTCTGGATACCCAGGACCCTGCGCCGGTACCTCAAGGAGGTGCAACGGCTGCTCGCCGAGGTCGCGTTCGGCTCCGGCGGCCTCGGCGTCATCGGCGGCACCATCGGCGTCATGATCGCGATGACGCTCTTCACCGGAACCGTCGTCGGACTCCAGGGCTACGCGGCCCTGGAACAGATCGGCACCGCAGCCTTCACCGGCTTCGTCTCCGCCTACTTCAACACCCGGGAGATCGCCCCCCTCGTCGCCGGACTCGCCCTGTCCGCGACCGTCGGCGCCGGATTCACCGCCCAGCTCGGCGCCATGCGCATCAACGAGGAGGTCGACGCCCTGGAGGGCATGGGCATCCGCTCCATGCCCTACCTGGTCACCACCCGCATCATCGCGGGCGTCGTCGCCATCGTCCCCCTCTACGCGATCGGGCTGCTCTCCTCCTACCTGGCCTCCCGCTACATCACCGTCCTCTTCAACGGCCAGTCCCAGGGCACGTACGACCACTACTTCAACCTCTTCCTGTCACCGACGGACGTCCTGCTCTCGGTGCTGAAAGTGCTGATCTTCAGCGTGATGGTGATCATCGCCCACTGCTACTACGGCTTCCGCGCCTCCGGCGGACCCGCCGGAGTCGGCATCGCCGTCGGCCGCTCCGTGCGCAACGCCATCGTGCTGATCAGCGTCACCGACTTCTTCCTCTCGCTGGCCCTCTGGGGCGCGACCACGACCGTGAAGGTGGCGGGGTGACATGAGCGACTCACGTGCCGAGACCCTGCGCCGCCGCTCCGCGGGCGTCGTCTTCCTCCTGGTGCCCGCCCTCCTCGCCTGGCTCGCGGTCGCCGTCTACGACAAGAAGTTCACCGACTCCGACCCGATCACCGTCGAGACCGGCAGCATCGGCAACGAGATGCACCTCGGCGCCGAGGTCAAGCTCCGCGGCGTCGTCATCGGCGAGGTCCGCGCCATCGACGCCATCGACGGCGGAGCGCGGCTCACCCTCGCCATGAAGCCCGGGACCCTGAGCCACGTCCCCTCCGACGTCCGCGCCCAGATGCTCCCCACCACCCTCTTCGGCGAACGCTTCGTCGCCCTCGTCCCGCCCGGCGACACCTCGGCGGGGACCCTGGACCCCGGAGCCGTCATCCCCGAGGACCGCTCCAGCAACGCCGTCGAACTCCAGCAGGTCCTCGACAACGTGCTGCCCCTGCTGACCGCCGTCCAGCCGCAGAAGCTCTCCGCGACCCTGTCGGCCGTCTCCCAGGCCCTCGAAGGACGCGGCGACAAGCTCGGCGAGACCCTCGACCGGCTCGACGCCCACCTGACCCGCTTCAACCCCCATCTGCCCGCCCTCACCCGCGACCTGAAAGAACTCGTGAAGGTCAGCCACATCTACGCGGACGCCGCCCCCGACATCGTCACGGCGCTCACCGACTTCACCACCACCAGCGGCACCCTCGCCGAACAGGAGGCCGCCCTCGCCGGCACCCTCGGCGCCACCACCCGGACCTCCGAGGACCTCACGGCCTTCCTCCGGCAGAACAAGAACAACATCATCCGGCTCAGCGCCACCAGCAGGCCCACCCTGGAGCTGCTCGCCGAGTACTCGCCGGCGTTCCCCTGCACCCTGCGCACCCTGGCCCAGTTCGTCCCCGCCATGGACAAGGCGCTCGGCAAGGGCACCGACCGGCCCGGACTGCACGTCGAGGTCACCACCGTGCCCTCGCGCGGCGCGTACGTCCCCGGCCGCGACAAGCCGTCCTACACCTCCGGCGGCGGCCCCGCCTGCTACCCCGTGCCCTACCTCGGAGTCCCCGCCGCCCCCGCCGCCCGGGCCTCCGCGGCGGCCGACCAGAACCTGGGACCCGCCAACTCCGCGCAGGAGAACGACCTCGTCAACGAACTCCTCGCGCCCGCCGCGAAGAAGCAGCCCGGTGAACTCCCCGACTGGAGCAGCCTGCTGGCCGGACCCGCGTTCCGCGGCGCGGAGGTGACGCTGCGATGACGACCCCGCCCTCCCACACCCGGCGGCGCGGCCTCACCGGGACCGTCCTCAAGTCCCTCGCGTTCGTCCTGGTCACCGCCCTGGCCACCACCGTCCTCGGCTTCAGCATCGCCAACACCGGGGTCGGCTCCGCCACCCGCTCGTACAAGGCGCTGTTCACCGACGTCACCGGCCTCGTCAAGGGCGACTCCGTGCGCATCGCCGGGGTCAAGGTCGGCGAGGTCAGCGACGTCCGCGTCGTCGAACGCCGCACCGCCCAGGTCACCTTCACGGTCCGCGAGGACCGCACCCTGCCTCGCTCGGCCACCGCCGCCGTCAAGTACCTCAACATGGTCGGCCAGCGGTACGTGTCCCTCGGCCAGGGCAGCGGCGACCTCGGCGGCACCCTCGCCGCCGGAGAGACCATCCCGCTCGACCGCACCACCCCCGCCCTCGACCTGACCCTGCTGTTCAACGGCTTCAAGCCACTGTTCGAAGGGCTCTCGCCCGCCGACGTCAACGACCTCGCGGGCTCCCTCGTCCAGGTCCTCCAGGGCGAGAGCGGCACCGTCGACAGCCTCCTCAAGCACATCGGCTCCCTCTCCAAGACCGTCGCCGCCAAGGACAAGGTCATCGGAGAGGTCGTCACCCACCTCAACACCGTCCTCACCACCCTCAACAGCCGCGAGGACGCCTTCGGGGACCTCGTCGTCACCCTCCAGAAGCTCGTCACCGGCTTCAACACCGACCGCAAGCCCCTCGGCCAGGCGGTGCGGGCCATCGGCGACCTCACCACCACGACCGCCGGACTCTTCCAGGAGAGCCGCGCCCCCCTGAAGAAGGACATCCGCGAACTGGGCCGCCTCTCCGGCACCCTCGGCGACCACTCGGCCAGGCTGGAGGCGTTCCTCGCCAACACCCCCGCCAAGATGACGGCCCTCGCCCGCCTGTCCTCGTACGGATCGTGGTTCAACCTCTACCTCTGCGAGGCACGCGTGAGCGGCGTGGGCACCTCCGACGGCTCCAAGCCGCCGACCGGCATCACCGTCACCGAGGCGAGGTGCGGCCGATGAGTCCCGCCCCCCGGTTCAAGCCGGCCAGGGAACGCAGCCCCGTCGCCGTCGCCGTCGTCGGGCTCGTCCTCCTCGCGCTCCTCGCCGCCCTCGCGTACAACGTCGGGAAACTGCCCCTCGTCGGCGGCGACACCGCCTACAGCGCCGACTTCACCGAAGCCGCCGGACTCGACACCGGCGACGAGGTCCGGATCGCCGGGGTCAAGGTCGGCAAGATCACCGGGATCGCCCTCGACGGCGCCAAGGTCAAGGTCACCTTCGAGGTCGGCGACGCCTGGATCGGCGACAAGTCGACCGCCGCCATCGCCATCAAGACCCTCCTCGGCGAGAAGTACCTGGCCGTGGACCCGCTGGGCTCCGCCCGGCAGGACCCCGGCACCCGCATCCCGCAGTCCCGCACCACCTCCCCGTACGACGTGACGCAGGCGTTCCAGGACCTCAGCGGCACCGTCGACGCCATCGACACCAAGAAGCTCGCCGAGAGCTTCGAGACCATCTCCGACACCTTCAAGAACTCCCCGCCGCACGTCCGCAACGCCGCCACCGGCCTCTCCGAACTGTCGAAGTCCGTCTCCAAGCGCGACACCGAACTCGCCCGGCTCCTGGAGAACAGCAAGCGGTTCACCAAGACCCTCCAGGACAAGAAGTCCAGCTTCGAGACGCTCATCGAGGACGGCAGCTCGCTCCTCGGCGAACTCCAGAAGCGCCGGGACGCCATCCGCGCCCTCCTCAAGGGCAGCAGAGCGCTGGGCACCGAACTCGGCGGACTCGTCAGCGACAACGACCGGCAGCTCGGCCCCACCCTGAAGGCCCTCAGCCGCGTCACCGGCGTCCTGGAGAAGAACAGCGGCCAGCTCGACAAGACGCTCGCCCTCATCGGCCCCTACTACCGGCTCGTCGGCAACACCCTCGGCAACGGACGCTGGTTCGACAGCTACCTGTGCGGTGTGGTGCCCCGCAACTACCTGCCCGAGACCTCCCAGCCCGCGACCGGATGCCTGCCGCCGAAACCGAAGACGACGGCCCAGGGGAGTGCCGCACGATGACCACAGCCAGAAAGCCCCTCGTCGCCGGTCTCGCCCTCGCCGTCCTCGCCGCCTGCGGCCTCGTCGCCGTCCGTGTCCTGGAGTCCGACGGCACCCGCGTCACCGCCTGGTTCGACCGCGCCGTCGGCATCTACGCCGGATCGGACCTCCGGGTCCTCGGCGTACGGGTCGGCGAGGTCGAGTCCGTCGAACCGCAGGGCACCCGCGTCCGCGTCGGACTCCGTCTCGACGAGGGCATCCGCGTCGCCGCGGACGCCCGCGCCCTCGTCGTCGCCCCCAGCATCGTCGCCGACCGCTACGTCCAGCTCACCCCCGCCTGGAGCAGCGGCCCCTCCCTCGCCGACGGCGCCGAACTGCCCGCCTCCCGCAACCGCACCCCCGTAGAGATCGACCAGCTGTACGCCTCCATCACCGAACTCGGCAAGGCCCTCGGCCCCGACGGCGCCAACTCCACCGGCGCCCTCTCCGGACTCCTCGACACCGGCGCCCGCAACCTCAAGGGCAACGGCGCCGCCATCGGCACCTCCATCGAGGAGTTCGGCAAGGCGGCCAAGACCCTCGACGGCAGCAGCGAGCAGCTGTTCACCACCCTCGGCCAGCTCCAGACCTTCACCACCATGCTCAAGGAGAAGGACGGCGACGTCCGCACCGCGCAGGAACGCCTGGACGAGGTCGTCGGCTACTTCGCCGAGAACAAGGACGACCTCGCCGCCGCCCTCAAGGAACTCGGCAAGGCCCTCGCCCAGGTCAAACAGTTCATCAAGGACAACCGGGGCGAACTCAAGAAGAACGTCGACCGGCTCGTGCCGCTCACCCAGACCCTCGTCGACCAGCGCGCTTCCCTCGCCGAGGCCCTCGACGTCGCCCCCCTCGCGGCGGGCAACCTCATCAACGCCTACGACGAGGACACCCGCACCCTGGACGGCCGCGCCAACCTCAACGAGATCAGCTCGGGCGGACCGCTCCTCCCTCTGCCGGTCTCCGGAGCCTCCTCGGACAGCAGCGGAAGGGGGGACCGGTGAAAGGCCCCAGCACACCCTCGGGGAAGGCCCTCGGCGCGGGAGCCGTCGCCGTCGTCGCCCTCGGCCTCGGCCTCGCCGTCCTGGTCGGAGCGGTCCCCGCGAACCCCGTCCGCTTCGACGGCATCGAGGACCTCCCGCTGCCCGGCGGCGCCGACCTCGGCTCCCACCCGTACACCGTCACCGCCGAACTCGACGACGTCCTCAGCCTCGTCCCGCAGTCCGCGGTCAAGGTCAACGACGTCGCCGTCGGACGCGTCACCGCCATCGAGCTCGGCAACGGCTCCGCCTCCGGCACCTGGACCGCCCGCGTCACCCTGAAGATCAACGGCGACGTCCGGCTGCCCTCGGGCGCGGGCGTCCGCCTGGAACAGTCCAGCCTCCTCGGCGAGAAGTACGTCCAGCTCGTCGCCCCGCCGAAGGACGACGGCACCCGCCTCACCGACGGCAGCGTCATCCCCCTCGCCCGCACCAGCCGCAACACGGAGGTCGAAGAGGTCTTCGGCGCGCTGTCCCTGCTCCTCAACGGCGGCGGCGTCAACCAGCTCAAGACCATCACCCGCGAACTCAACGCGGCGCTCGGCGGACGCGAGCCCGAGATGCGCTCCCTGCTCGACAGGGTGAACACGCTCGTCACCACCCTGGACGCCAACCGGGGCGACATCACCCGCGCCCTCGACGGCCTCAACCGGCTCTCCGCCACCCTCGCCGGACGCAAGAAGGACGTCGACACCGTCCTCACCGGCCTCTCGCCCGGTCTGAAGACCCTGGAGAACCAGCGGGGCTCCCTGCTGACCATGCTGCGCGCCCTCGACACCCTGTCCGGGGTCGCCGTCAGCACCATCGACGCGAGCAAGAAGGACATGGTCGCCGACCTCAAGGCCCTCGCGCCCACCCTGAAGGCCCTCGCGGACGCCGGTGCCGACCTGCCCGAATCACTCCAGGCACTCCTCACCTACCCCTTCACCGACGAGGTGCTGAAGGGCGTCAAGGGCGACTACCTCAACACCTATCTGCACCTCGCGGCCACCCCCGGCACCGAGATCATCCCCCCGCTGATCCCCCGGGACGACGCCCCGAAGCCCCCGACACCGGCCCCGACGGAACCGGAGCCCGAACCGGAGCCCGAACCCGATCCGGGCGCCGGGGGCGCGGCCCGGCACCGCGACCCGGACCTGCCGCTGCCGCCGGTGACCACGGCCCCGTCCGGCCGCACCAGCGCACCCCAGGACGGAGGAGACCACCGGTGATCACCCGCACCGTACGCCTGAAGAACCTCGCCTTCCTGGTCATCGCCGTCCTCGTACTCGGCTTCGTCGGCGTCCGCTACGCCGACCTCGGCCGGTACGCGGGCGTCGCCGACCACTACACCGTCCGCGTCCACCTCGCCCGCACCGGCGGCCTGTTCACCCACTCCGACGTCACCTACCGGGGCGTCTCCGTGGGCCGCGTCGGCGCCATCGACCTCACCGCCGACGGCGTCGTGGCCGAACTGCGCATCAAGAAGTCCGCCCCCCGCATCCCCTCCGACGCACGGGCCGTCGTCGCCGGACTCTCCGCCGTCGGCGAGCAGTACATCGACCTGCGGCCCGAGAGCGACGGCGCCCCCTACCTCGCCGACGGCGCCCGCATCGAGCAGTCCGACACCGAAGTACCGGCCCCCGTCACCGACGTCCTCGCCAGCATGAACGACCTCGCGGGCTCCGTCCCGCTGGACTCCCTGCGCACGGTCGTCGACGAGTTCGGCAAGGCCTTCGAGGGCCACGGCGACGACCTCCAGGTCCTCCTGGACAACGGCAGCGCCTTCGTCGAGGCCGCCGACAAGTCCCTGCCGTCCAGCATCCGGCTCATCGACGACGGCGAGGTCGTCCTGCGCACCCAGGCCGAGGAGAGCCGCGCCATCCGCGACTTCGCCACCGGCGCCCGCGACCTCGCCGTCACCCTCAAGGGCTCCGACGCCGACCTGCGCCGCCTCCTCGCCGTCACCCCCGACGCCGCGGGCCAGGTCAGCGGACTCCTGCGCGACCTCGACCCCAGCCTGAGCGTCGTCCTCGCCAACCTCCTCACCACCTCGGAACTCACCGTCACCCGGCAGCGCGGCATGGAGGAACTGCTCGTGAAGTTCCCCGCCGCCGTCTCGGCCGGAGCCACCGCCGTCGACAACGGACGCCTCCACGTCGGCATGGCCGTCACCTTCTTCAAGCCACTGCCCTGCACCTCGGGATACGGCGGTACGCGCTACCGCAACGGACTCGACCTCGGCACCGCGCCCGCCCTCAACACCCGCGCCTCCTGCACGGGCCCCGCGGCGTCCGGCGTCAACGTACGGGGCTCGGGCCAGGCACCCAGGGGCGGCCCCGTACCCACCCCGGCCAAGCCCGGCTCGCTGCCCTCGGGCACCGCGCGCGGCGGCACGGCGGGCCAGGGGGCGGCGCTCCCCGGCGCGCTCGCCCTGCCCGGCCAGTCCTCCGCCCCCACCGGCATGGCCGGTCTCCTCGGCCTCGGCACCGGGAGCGCCCGATGAGGCGGGCACGCGTCCTCGGCGCCTGCGCCCTCGTCGTCGCCCTGGGCTTCTGCGGAACCGGCGCCTGGACCTACGCCCAGGCCCGGGGCGACCAGGAACTCGCCTTCGGCCGCGAACGGGACACCGCCCTCGCCGAGGGCCGCGACCGCCTCACCGTCCTGAACACCCTGGACGCCTCGACCCGCGAGCACGCGGCGGCCGGCATCCGGGCCTGGCGCGAGGCGTCCACCGGGCCGCTCCGCACCGAACTGGGCGCCACACGGGCGGCGGTGGGCGCCTCGGCGCGCGCCACGGTGACCGAGGCGGCACTCACCGCGCTCGACACCAGGGCCGGTACGGCGAAGCTCATCGCGACCGTACAGGTGGAGGTCACACCTCGCGGGACCAGCAAGCCGACCAGCGACCGCAAGCGGCTCGAAGCCGTACTGACCCGCACGGGCGAGAACACCTGGAAGGTCGCGGCACTGAGCGCGGTGCCGGTCGCCGGGTCCGAGGAGGGCGGGGAGCGGTGACGCGACTGCTGAAGGACACCACGACCGGGACCACCACGACCGGAACCGGAACGGCACCCACGGACGAGCCCGCGCCCGGCACCACGGACGCGGCCACGCCCGGAGCCGCGCCGCAAACCACGGACGAGCCCGCGCCCGAGACCACCGCCGGGGCCACGCCCGGAGCCGTACGGCAGGCCACGGACGAAGCCGCGCCCGACACCACCGCCGAGGCGAAGCCCGGGGCAGCGCCCGAGAGCACCGACGAGACCCCGGCCGACGACAGGGACGAAGAGCGCCCCGGCCGCGAAGGCCCCCGCCGCATCGGACGGTCCGGCGCCCTCGTCGCCGTCGCCGTCACCGCGCTGCTCCTCGGCGGCGGCTGGTTCTTCCACGCCGCCGACCAGCTCCGGTCCACCCCCTCCGCGCGGAACCTCGCGCTCACCGACGCCGGGGCCACCGCCCGGGTCGGCGGCGACGTCGGCGAGGGCCTCGCCCGGGTCTTCTCGTACACCCCCGACCGCACCGACGCCGCCGAACGCTCCGCCGGCCACCTGCTGGCCGGACGCGCGGCCCGCCAGTACGACGAGCTGTTCGCCCAGGTCCGGGCGAGCCTGGTGGAGCAGCGCATCACCCTCAGCACCCAGGCCGTCCGCACCGGAGTGATCGAACTCGACGGGGACAGCGCGCGTCTCCTCGTGTTCCTCGACCAGACCTCGCGGCGGGACAAGGGCGCGGCCACCTCCGCCGCGGCCCAGCTCACCGTCACCGCCAGGTTCGGGGGAGACCGGTGGCAGATCGTCGACATCAAGACCCGCTGACCACCAGCGGGAGACGGGAGCACCCCATGACACGCGCGGTCCGCACCCCGGCGGGCATCCGCCCCGCCCTGGCCGTGGCCCTCGTGCTCACCCTCGTCGCGGGCGCCTTCGCGGCCTGGGCGGGCCGGGACTGGTACGCCGCCGCCCACGACGGGTCCGCCGCGTACTCCGAGCAGCGCGACCGCGCCCTCGCGGCGGGCGAGCAGGCCGTGCAGAACCTCAACACGCTCGACCACCGCCAGGTCGACCGGGGGATCGACCTCTGGGAGTCCTCCACGACCGGCGAACTGCACAAGCAACTCGTCGAAGGGCGAGCGGAGTTCACCGACCAGGTGAAGACCGCGAAGACGGTGACCACCGCCCGGGTGCTCTCCGGCGCGGTCACCGAGCTGGACGACCGGGCCGGGCGCGCCCGGGTGCTCGTCGCCCTGCGGGTCACGGTCACCACCCCCGACTCCAAGAGCACCGACAAGGACAGCCGCATGCTGGGCGAGCTCACCCGCGCCGACGGCCAGTGGAAGCTCAGCGGCCTGGGGCAGGCCCCCGTGGGCGGTACGTCGACCGGCTGACCGGGGCCGTACCCCCAGGAGCCACCCGCACCCGAAAGGACACCGCACGATGCCGACGCCCCGTCACCACCTCAACCGCCAGCGCCGCCGCCAGGCCCTCGCCGAGCAGTCGGCCCCCGCGCCCGCCGCTCCGGAGGGGGCCGGGTCCCGTACGTCCACGGGCCTGCTCACCGAGCCCGCCCCGCGCACCCGGCCACGCCCGGCGGCGACGCCCGTACGGGCCGGGGAGCCGGAGCGGACGGCCGGGAGGCCCGGGGCCGGGGACGGCGCGGGGGAGCGCGGAGACCGGGCCGCCGGGACACCGCCCCGCTCCCTCGTGCCGCTCGTCGTCCTGTGCGTCCTGACCCTGCTCCTCGGCGGCTTCGCGGGCCTGGCGCACAGCAGGGCGGGCGCCCTGCGCGACGACCCGGCGCGCGCCAACACGGCCCTCTCCGACCTGGCGCGCACCAGCGAGATCAAGGGGCAGACCGCGGCGGCGGTCGCCGCGCTCTTCTCCTACGACCACGCCGGCCCGGCCCCCTTCGAGCGGGCCCGCAAGACCCTCCTCACCGGGAAGGCCGTCGAGCAGCACCGGGCGCTGTTCGACGCGGTGCTGGTGAAGGCGGCCGAGCAGAAGTCGGTGATCACCACCGTGGTCACCGACAGCGCGGTCGAGCGGATCGACGGCGACCGCGCCCGGGTCCTGGTCTACGCCGACCAGAGCAGTGTCGGCACGGCGGGGACGCGGGGTGCCAAGGGCGGCGCGAAGGAGTCGAAGGCCCGGGACCAGGGGGTGTACGCGGGCGCCATGTTCGCCGTGGACATGGTGCGCGCCGACGGACGCTGGCTGGTCGGGGGCATCGACACCTTCGGCCGCTGAACCGACGGCCCGAGCCGCCCCTCCGGCCCGCCGGTCCCGGTCGTTCCGAGGAGCCCGCCGCCCGCCACTCCCGCCCGCCGCTCCCGCCTGCCGCCCGTCGGTCCAGGTCGCCCCGACCGCCCTTCCCGGGTCGTCCGGGCGCTCCGGGCCCCGTCAGTCCTTCCGGGTCGCCACGAGCACGGTCGCGTACCGCTCCTCGCAGCCGATGATCCGGGGCTCCAGGCCGTGCGCGGCCACCGCCTCCGTCGCGCGGGCGGCCTGCCGTTCGCCGGTCTCGACCAGCAGCCGTCCGCCGGGCGCCAGCCACCGGGGCGCCTCGGCGGCGACCCGGCGCAGCACGTCCAGCCCGTCGGGGCCGCCGTCCAGCGCGACCAGCGGTTCGTACTCCCGGGCCTCCGGCGGCAGCAGGCCGACCTCTCCGGTCGGTACGTACGGGACGTTGGCGACGAGGATGTCGACCCGGCCCCGCAACGCGGCGGGGAGCGGGGCGAAGAGGTCGCCCTCGTGGACCCGTCCGCCGCGCGGCTCGATGTTCCGGCGGGCGCAGCGCACCGCTGCGGGGTCGATGTCGGAGGCGTGCACCCGCGCGCCGGGCACGGCGGAGAGCAGGACCGCGCCCGCAGCGCCGGAGCCGCAGCACAGGTCGACGCAGAGGGCGCCGGGCGCGGCGAGCGCCACGGCCCGTTCGACGAGGAACTCGGTCCGTCGCCGGGGCACGAAGACACCGGGGTCCACGCCGACGCGCAGTCCGGCGAAGTCGGCCCAGCCGACGACGTGTTCGAGCGGGATTCCGGCGGTGCGGCGGGTGACGAGGGCGTCGAGTTCGTCGGCGTCCCGCGCCGTGGAGAGCAGGACGTCCGCCTCGTCCTCGGCGAACACACAGCCCGCCGCGCGGAGCCGGGAGACGGTGGTGGGACGGAGGGAGAGCGAGGGGTCGAGCGACATGAGACCTTCCGGGGAGCCGAAAGGGAGGCTCCCGCGGCCGCTACGACCGGGCCGGTGGAACGGCCGCCGTGGGGGAGCTTCCCGCCTGCGTGGTGCTGATGGGTCCCACCTCCTCGGTCGTCCGTGCCGAACCCGCCCATCCTACCCCGCGCGGCCCGGGAACGATCATCCCGGGCCGCCCGCGGGGCGGCGGACTCAGTCCGCGAGCGCCGCCTCGACGGCCGCCACCAGCTCGGGGGCGTCGGGCTCGGTGCGCGGGCGGAAGCGGGTGACCCGGCCGTCCCGACCGACGAGGAACTTCTCGAAGTTCCACTGGACGTCACCGGCCTCGCCGTCGGCGTCGGCGGTCCGGGTCAGCTCCGCGTAGAGCGGGTGGCGGTCCGCGCCGTTGACGTCGGTCTTCTCCAGGAGCGGGAAGGACACCCCGTACGTCGCCGAACAGAAGGCGCCGATCTCCTCGGCGGTGCCGGGTTCCTGGCCGCCGAACTGGTTGCAGGGCACCCCGAGCACGGTGAGCCCGCGCTCGCCGTACTCCTTCTGCAGCCGTTCGAGACCGGCGTACTGCGGGGTCAGACCGCACCGGGAGGCGACGTTCACGACCAGCACCGCGCGGCCGAGGTGGTCGGCGAGCGAGACCGGTTCGCCGGTGAGGGTCTTCAGCGGAATGTCGTACAGGCTCATGGACTGCTCCTCGTAGGAATGGGGTTTGATCTCAGCATGGGTGACGAACCACTGGCAATCACGCTCGACCCGGCCGACTCCGGTACGGGCGGCACCGTCGGCTCCGCCGACTCGACGGACGGCACCGGGCGCTCCCCGCGCCGGGTGCTCTGCAGGCTGTGCGGCCGCCCGCTGACCGGCGCGGGCTCCCGCCGCACCGGCCTCGGCCCGACCTGCGACGCCAAACTCCATCCCCCGGCCCCCGGCATCCGCACCCGCCGCCACGAGGTGGCCCAGGACCCGCTGCCCGGCACCGAACCGGAGGGCGACCCCGGCGAGGGCCGGTGACGCTACCACCCGGCAATTCGATCGCCCAGTCGATTCCGGCCCGGCAGGGTGGGCCGGAACGAGACCGGCCGACGAACCACCGGAGTCCTGAGATGTCGACGCTGCGCGTCACCGCCGAAGTGCTGACCGTCCACCCCCACCCCGACGCCGACGCCCTGGAACTGGCCCAGGTCGGCCTCTACCGGGCCGTCGTCGCCAAGGGGGCGTACGTGTCCGGTGACATCGCCGTCTACATACCCGAGCAGGCGGTGCTGCCCGCCGCGCTGATCGAGGAACTCGGGCTGACCGGACGGCTCGCCGGGAGCGGGGCGAACCGGGTCAAGGCGGTACGGCTGCGCGGCGAACTGTCCCAGGGGCTCGTCTGCAGGCCCGCCGCCCTCGCGGACGTCGACCTGGCCGGGGCGGTGGCCGGGGGAACGGACTTCGCCGGGCGCCTCGGCATCGTCAAGTGGTCGCCGCCGGTGCCGCCGACGATGAGCGGTGAGGTGGAGAGCGCGCCCGACCTGCTGCCCTGGGTGGACATCGAGAACCTCCAGCGGCACCCCGACGTCTTCGAGCCCGGCGAGCCCGTGGTCCTGACGGAGAAGCTGCACGGCACCGCGTGCCTGCTGACCCTCCACGCGGAGGACGGGCGCGTCCAGGTGTCCTCCAAGGGCTTCGGGGCCAGGGGCCTGGCCCTCCGGGAGGACCCGCGCAACCTGTACTGGCGGGCCGTCCGCGCCCACGGCCTGCCCGCCGTCGCGCGGCGCCTCGCGGCCCGGCTCGGCGCCCGCCGCGTCGGGTTCTTCGGCGAGGTGTACGGCTCCGGGGTGCAGGACCTCGCCTACGGTGCCGACGCCCGGACGGACACCATCGGTTACGCCCTCTTCGACGTGGCGGCCGAGATCGGCGGAGAGGTCCGCTGGCTGGACCCGGCGGAGGTCCTGGAACCGGGCGAGGTGCCGCTGGTCCCGCGCCTGTACGAGGGGCCGTACGACCTGGACACGGTCCTCGCCCACGCGAGCGGCCGTGAGACGGTCTCGGGGCGCGGGACGCACCTGCGGGAGGGCGTCGTCGTCCGCGCCGCCACCGAGCGCCACAGCCCGGTCGTCGGCGGCCGGGCGGTCGCCAAGGCGGTCAGCCCGGCCTACCTCACCCGCAAGGGCGGCACCGAGTACGAGTGACCCCGCCCGGGGCCTGCGCAGGGCGGGGCACCGCCCCGGACCTCCCGCGAGCGGTGGCCCCGCCCGGGGCCTCCGCTCGCGCCGGACCCCGTACCGAAGTCACAGCTTGCGGAACAGGCCCTCCTGGACCACGGAGACCAGAAGGTGTCCCGCGCGGTCGTAGATCCGGCCACGGGCGAGCCCCCGGCCGCCCGTGGCGATCGGCGACTCCTGGTCGTACAGGAACCACTCGTCGGCCCGGAACGGCCGGTGGAACCACATCGCGTGGTCCAGCGACGCCATGTCGAAACCGCGCGGACCCCACAAGGGCTCGACCGGGATGCGGACCGCGTCCAGGAGCGTCATGTCCGAGGCGTACGTCAGCGCGCAGGTGTGCACCAGCGGGTCGTCGCCCAGCGGCCCCACGGCCCGCATCCACACCGCCGAACGCGGGTCCGCGCCCTCGGCCTCCTCCCGCGTCCAGCGCAGCCGGTCCACGTACCGGATGTCGAAGGGCTGCCGCCGGGCCATCCGCTCCAGGGCCTCCGGGAGCGCCCCGAGGTGGTCGCGGATCTCGTCCGCGACCGTCGGGAGCGTCTCCGGGTCCGGCACGTGCCGGGGCGGCAGCTGGTGCTCGAAGCCCGCCTCCTCCGGCGCGTGGAAGGAGGCCGTCAGATTGAAGATCGTCCGGCCCTCCTGCACGGCCGTGACCCGGCGGGTCGTGAACGAACGCCCGTCCCTGACCCGCTCCACCTGGTACACGATCGGCACACCCGGACGGCCCGGCCGCAGGAAGTACGCGTGCAGCGAGTGCACCGGCCGTCCCTCCGCCACGGTCCGGCCCGCCGCCACCAGCGCCTGCCCGGCGACCTGCCCGCCGAAGACCCGCTGGAGGGACTCCTGGGGGCTGCGGCCACGGAAGATGTCGACCTCGATGCGCTCCAGGTCGAGCAGGTCGACGAGCCTCTCGGCGGGATTGGTCACCTTCGTCTCCTCACGGTCTCGTTCGTCTCCGCACGGTCTCGGCGGTGGTGCTCCCGGGCCTACAGCTGGCCGACGGACGTCACGCGCAGGACCGCGCGGCCCTCCTCGTCGGAAGCGGCGAGGTCCACCTCGGCGCTGATGCCCCAGTCGTGGTCGCCGTTCGGATCGGCGAACGTCTGCCGGACGCGCCACAGACCGTGCGCCACGTCCTCCTCGATGTTCAGCAGCTTCGGCCCGCGCGCGTCCGGGCCGGTGCCGAGGTCGTCGTACTCGTCCCAGTACGCGTCCATCGCCTCGCCCCACGCGTCGGCGTCCCAGCCCGACTCCGCGTCCAGCTCGCCGAGCGCCGACAGGTTGTCGAGGGCGGCCAGCTCCACCCGGCGGAACATCGCGTTGCGCACCAGGACCCGGAAGGCACGCGCGTTGGCGGTGACCGGCTTGACCTGGTCTGCCTTCTCCTGCGCCTCCTCGGCCGTCTGCACCTCCGGGTTGGCCAGCTGCTCCCACTCGTCGAGCAGCGAGGAGTCCACCTGACGCACCATCTCGCCCAGCCAGGCGATCAGGTCCTCCAGGTCCTCGGTCTTCAGATCGTCCGGGATGGTGTGGTCCAGCGCCTTGAACGCGCCCGCGAGGTACCGCAGCACGATGCCCTCGGTCCGCGCCAGCTCGTACCAGGAGGTGAACTCGGTGAACGTCAGCGCCCGTTCGTACATGTCGCGGACGACCGACTTCGGCGACACGGGATGGTCGCCGACCCACGGGTGCGACGTCCGGTAGACGTCGTACGCGTGCCAGAGCAGCTCCTCCAGCGGCTTCGGGTACGAGATCTCCTGGAGCCGCTCCATCCGCTCCTCGTACTCGACGCCGTCCGCCTTCATCCGCCCCACGGCCTCACCGCGCGCCTTGTTCTGCATGGCGGCGAGGATCTGGCGCGGGTCGTCCAGCGTCGACTCCACCACGGACACCATGTCCAGGGCGTACGAGGGGGACTCCGGGTCCAGCAGGTCGAAGGCGGCGAGCGCGAACGTGGACAGCGGCTGGTTGAGCGCGAAGTCCTGCTGGAGGTCGACCGTGAGCCGGATCGTGCGGCCCTCCGCGTCCGGCTCGGCCAGCTGCTCCACCACACCGCCGTCGAGCAGCGAGCGGTAGATCGCGATGGCCCGGCGGATGTGCCGCAGCTGCGCCTTGCGCGGCTCGTGGTTGTCCTCCAGGAGCTTGCGCATCGCCTCGAACGCGTTCCCCGGCCGTGCGATCACCGACAGCAGCATGATGTTGGTGACCTTGAAACGTGAGGTCAGCGGCTCGGGCTCGGCCGCGATCAGCCGCTCGAAGGTGGTGTCGCTCCAGGCGACGAAACCCTCCGGCGCCTTCTTCCGGACCACCTTGCGGCGCTTCTTCGGGTCGTCGCCCGCCTTCGCCAGGGCCTTCTCGTTCTCGATGACGTGCTCGGGCGCCTGTGCCACGACGAACCCCGCCGTGTCGAAACCGGCCCGCCCCGCGCGCCCGGCGATCTGGTGGAACTCCCGGGCGCGCAGCGTCCGCACCCGGTTGCCGTCGTACTTGGTGAGGGCCGTGAAGAGCACCGTGCGGATCGGCACGTTCACCCCGACGCCCAGGGTGTCCGTCCCGCAGATCACCTTCAGGAGACCCGCCTGCGCCAGCTTCTCGACCAGCCGCCGGTACTTGGGCAGCATCCCAGCGTGGTGCACGCCGATGCCGTGACGCACATAACGCGAAAGGTTCTGGCCGAACTTGGTGGTGAAACGGAAGTTGCCGATCAGCTCGGCGATCTTGTCCTTCTCCTCGCGCGTGCACATGTTGATGCTCATCAGCGACTGCGCCCGCTCGACGGCCTGCGCCTGCGTGAAGTGCACGATGTAGACGGGCGCCTGCCTGGTCTCCAGGAGCTCCGTCAGGGTGTCCGTGATCGGGGTGAGCCGGTACTCGTACGACAGCGGCACCGGGCGGGTCGCCGAGCGGACCACCGAGGTCGGCCGCCCGGTGCGCCGGGTCAGGTCCTTCTCGAACATCGCCATGTCGCCGAGGGTCGCCGACATCAGCACGAACTGGGCCTGGGGGAGTTCCAGGAGCGGGATCTGCCACGCCCAGCCGCGGTCCTGCTCGGCGTAGAAGTGGAACTCGTCCATGACGACCTGGCCGATGTCGGCGTACTTGCCGTCCCGCAGCGCGATCGAGGCCAGTACCTCCGCCGTGCAGCAGATCACCGGCGCGTCCGCGTTCACGGAGGCGTCACCGGTCAGCATCCCGACGTTCTCGGTGCCGAAGAGCTTGCACAGGTCGAAGAACTTCTCCGACACCAGGGCCTTGATCGGCGCGGTGTAGAAGGTGACCTGGTCGTTCGCCAGAGCCGTGAAGTGCGCCCCGGCCGCGACCAGCGACTTCCCCGATCCGGTGGGGGTCGACAGGATCACGTTGGCCCCGGAGACGACCTCGATCAGCGCTTCTTCCTGAGCCGGGTAGAGCGTGATGCCCTGCTCCTCGGCCCAGGAGGAGAAGGCCTCGAAGAGGGCGTCGGGGTCGGCTGTCGGCGGAAGCTGATCGATAAGGGTCACGCCCCCATCTTGCCTGGATTCCGCCCGGATGAGGGAACCGGCCACCGAAACGAAGATCACGAACGATAGGATCTTCCGTCGACCGGTCGTCAACCGAACACCGGCACGGGAGAGACGGGGCGGGCCAACCATGATGGGACCGGCGCATTCACTGTCCGGAGCGGCGGCCTGGCTGGGGGTCGGGGCGCTCGCGGCGGCCTACGACCGGCCGATGCCCTGGCCCGTTCTCGTCGTCGGCGCGCTCATCTGCGCGGGTGCCGCCCTCGCCCCGGACCTCGACCACAAGTCGGCGACCATCTCGCGCGCCTTCGGGCCCGTCTCCCGGGGCCTGTGCGAGATCGTCGACAAGCTGTCGTACGCCGTCTACAAGGCGACCCGCTCCTCCGCCGATCCGCGCAGGTCCGGCGGCCACCGCACCCTCACCCACACCTGGCTCTGGGCGGTCCTGATCGGCGGCGGCGCCTCCTTCGCGGCCGTCACCGGCGGGCGCTGGGCGGTCCTGGCCATCCTCTTCGTCCATCTGGTGCTCGCCGTGGAGGGCCTGCTGTGGCGGGCCGCCCGGATGTCCAGCGACGTCCTGGTCTGGCTGCTCGGCGCGACCAGCGCCTGGATACTCGCGGGCGTCCTCGACAAGCCCGGCAACGGCTCCGACTGGTTCTTCACCGGCCCCGGCCAGGAGTACCTGTGGCTGGGCCTGCCGATCGTGCTCGGCGCCCTCGTCCACGACATCGGCGACTCGCTGACCGTCTCCGGCTGCCCGGTCCTCTGGCCGATCCCGGTCGGCAGGAAGCGCTGGTACCCGATAGGCCCGCCGAAGGGGATGCGCTTCCGGGCCGGGAGCTGGGTCGAGCTGAAGGTCCTGATGCCCGCCTTCATGCTCCTCGGCGGCGTCGGCGGCGCCTCGGCCCTCGGCTTCTTCTAGCCCTTTCAGTCGCCTCCCGGCCCCCTTTCGGCCCTTCCCCCCTCCCGGTCTTCCCGACGCGCCCCGGGGCGTCAGGGCGGCCCCCCGCCGACGGATTCCGCAGCCCGTCCGACCCGGGCACGGAGCGTGGGACGGGCGGGGCCGCGGAGGCCGCCCCGCCCGCCTCCGCATGGGGTCAGGAGCCCTGCCGGACGGGGCCGACGAGGGTTCCGGCGGCGACGCGCAGCGAGCCCTCGGCGAACGACGTGCCGGGGATCCGTCCGCCCGGGGTCCGGAGCGTGAAGGACACCTCGTCCGCCGCGACCTGGCGGGCGTCGGAGGGGACCTGGATGTCGAAGTGCACCGGACGGCCGGGACCGAAGGTCACCGCGGTGCGCTGGTCGCCGTACTCGCCCGGGGTGATCCGGGTCCGGTCGCCGTGCCCGGAGAACCGCACGTCCGCCGGCGAACCCGCCAGGACACAGGAGGCGTAACCGCGCGGGGCCGTCAGGGTGACGCGGTAGTGGTGGTGCCCGGCGCTCGCGGGCCCCGGGGTGACCTTCGCCAGGTGGTTGGCCGGACGGCAGGCGGACGGAGCGGTGCCGGAGTCCGCCGGGGCGGCCAGGGCGGCCGAGGGGGCGGCGGCCAGCAGCAGGGCGGCGAGGGCGACGGCGGCGGTCTTGCGGTGGTTGCGCATGGGCGTTCCTTGCCTTGCTCGGCGGTCCGGCGGACGCTCCGGGCCGGAACCGTGGTCAGTACAAGGAGTTCCCCCGCCCGTCGCCGGGGAATGTCCCAGAACCGTCACGGGAACGGATCGGGACTCCCGTGCCCGTACCCCCGAGAGGACCCACCGCCATGACCGAACGGAACACCCGCACCGCAGGACCCGCCGTCGCCGTCCTCGGTACGGGGATCATGGGCGCCGCGATGGCCCGGAGCCTGGTCCGGGCCGGACACGCCGTCCGTGCCTGGAACCGCACCCGCGACAGGGCGGAACCGCTCGCCGCCGACGGGGTGGAGGTCGTCGGCACCCCGGCGGAGGCCGTCCGGGACGCGGACGCCGTCCTGACCATGCTGTACGACGGGCCCGCCGTCCTCGACGTGATGGCGAGGGCCGCCGGGGCCCTGCGCCCCGGCACGCTCTGGGTCCAGTCGACCACCGTGGGCGTCGACGCGATCGGCGGACTGGCCGACATCGCCCGCGCGCACGGTCTCGTCTTCTTCGACGCCCCCGTCCTCGGCACCCGGGAGCCCGCCGAGGCCGGGCGGCTGACGGTCCTGGCGGCGGGGCCGGACGAGCACCGCCGGGCCGTCGCCCCCGTCCTGGACGCGATCGGCGCCCGCACGGTGTGGACCGGCGAGGACGGGGCGGCGGGCAGCGCCACCCGGCTCAAGCTCGTCGCCAACAGCTGGGTCCTCGCCGTCACCAACGCGACCGGTGAGGTCCTGGCCCTGTCCCGGGCCCTCGGGGTCGACCCGCGGAGCTTCTTCGACGCGGTCGAGGGCGGCGGACTCGACATGCCCTATCTGCGGGCCAAGGCCGCGCTGGTCCTGGAGGACCGGCTGTCCCCGCCCCAGTTCGCCGTGGACACCGCCGCCAAGGAAGCCCGTCTCATCGTCGAGGCCGGGCGGCGGCACGGGGTCCGCCTCGACGTCGCCGCCGCGGGCGCGGACCGCATGGAGCGCGCCTCGGCGGCGGGACACGGCGCCGAGGACATGGCCGCCGCCTACTACGCCAGCTTCGAAGACCCGGACCGGCCCTGATCCCGGGCGGCCCCGGGCTCGGGCCCGGGGCCGCCCACCGGACGCCGTCGGACACCCCGCCCCGGCCGGGTCAGCCGTGCCAGGACCGCCACAGGGCCGCGTAGGCGCCGTCCGCCGCGACCAGCTCCGGGTGACTGCCCAGCTCGGTGATCCGGCCGTTCTCGACCACCGCGATCAGATCGGCGTCGTGCGCGGTGTGCAGCCGGTGCGCGATGGCCACGACCGTCCGCCCGTCCAGGACCCGGGCCAGTGAACGCTCCAGGTGCCGGGCCGCCCGGGGGTCGAGCAGCGAGGTCGCCTCGTCGAGGACCAGCGTGTGAGGGTCCGCCAGGACCAGCCGGGCCAGCGCGATCTGCTGCGCCTGCGCCGGGGTCGTCGTCCGGCCGCCCGAACCGACCTCGGTGTCCAGTCCACCGTCCAGGGCCCGCGCCCACCCCTCGGCGTCCACCGCCGCGAGCGCCGCCCACAGCTCGGTGTCCGTCGCGTCCGTCCTGGCCAGCAGCAGGTTGTCGCGGAGACTGCCCACGAAGACGTGGTGCTCCTGGTTGACCAGGGCCACGTGCTCACGGACCCGCTCGGCGGGCATCCGGGCCAGCTCGGCCGCGCCGAGCGTCACCGAACCCGTCCGGGGCGCGTAGATCCCGGCGAGCAGCCGCCCGAGGGTGGACTTGCCCGCGCCCGACGGGCCGACCAGGGCCAGCCGGGTGCCGGGCGCCACCTTCAGGGACACCTGGTGGAGCACGTCGACGCCCTCGCGGTAACCGAACCCGACCTCGTCCGCGCGGACCGCGCGGCCCTCCGGCCGCACCCGCTCGTCGCCCGCCTCCGGCTCGATGTCCCGGACGCCCACGAGCCGGGCCAGCGACACCTGCGCGACCTGGAGTTCGTCGTACCAGCGGAGCACGATCCCGATCGGGTCCACCAGCATCTGCGAGAGCAGGGCGCCGGTCGTCAGCTGGCCCACGTCGATCCAGCCCTGGAGCACGAACACCCCGCCGAGCAGGAGCACCGCGCACAGCACCGTCGTATGGGTGAGGTTGACCACGGGGAAGAGCACCGACCGCAGGAAGAGCGTGTACCGCTCCCACGCGACCCACTCGGTGATCCGCCGGTCCGACAGGGCGATCCGGCGGGCGCCGAGGCGGTGCGCCTCGATCGTGCGGCCCGCGTCGACGGTCTCCGCCAGCGCCCCGGCCACCGCCGCGTATCCGGCGGACTCCGAGCGGTACGCGGCGCCCGCCCGCTTGAAGTACCAGCGGCAGCCCGCGACCAGCAGGGGCACGGCGAGCAGCGAGGCGAGCGCCAGCGGCGGCGCCGTCACGGCGAGACCGCCGAGCAGGAGACCCGCCCAGACGACGCCGATGGCCAGTTGGGGCACGGCCTCCCGCATCGCGTTGGAGAGCCGGTCCACATCGGTGGTGATCCGGGAGAGCAGATCTCCCGTCCCGGCCCGTTCGAGGACGCCCGGCGGCAGGCCGACGGCCCGGACCAGGAAGTCCTCGCGCAGGTCGGCGAGCATCTCCTCACCGAGCATCGCGCCGCGCAGCCGGACCAGCCGTACGAAGAGGGTCTGGACGAGCAGGGCGCCCGCGAACAGCGCGACCGTGCGCTCCAGATGGATCTCGCGGGCTCCCGAGGCCAGCGCGTCGACCACCGAGCCCAGCAGGTACGGGCCGACCATCGAGGCGGTCACGGCGACCGTGTTCACCCCGATGAGCAGCGCGAACGCCCGGCGGTGGCGGCGCAGCAGTTCGCGGACGTAGCCGCGGACGGTCGCGGGGACGGCGACGGGCAGTGTCGTCGCGGTCGTCGGGGCGGCCGGGTCGTACTCCGGAGGTGCCAGGCCGATCATGCCGATTCCCCTTCCAGTGCTTCGATCCCGTCGAGGGGTCCGGCCGTCGGACCGGGCTCCTCGACGGGGTCGCGGGTGACGACGGCCCGGTAGCGGGGCTCCCGGGCGAGCAGGTCGCGGTGGCTGCCCACGGCGACGGCCTGTCCCTCGTGGACCAGGACGACCCGGTCGGCGCGGTCCAGGAGCAGCGGTGAGGAGGCGAGGACCACGGTGGTCCTGGCCCGGCGCAGCTCGCCGATGCCCGCGGCGACCCGGGCCTCGGTGTGGGCGTCGACCGCCGAGGTGGGTTCGTCGAGGACGAGCACCTCGGGGTCGGCGACCAGGGAGCGGGCGAGCGCGAGCCGCTGGCGCTGGCCGCCGGAGAGCGACCGGCCCCGCTCGGTGACATGGGTGCGCATCGGGTCGCCGCCGTTGTCCGCGGCGGCCTGGGCGAGGGAGTCGAGGACGTCCTCGCACCGGGCCGCGGCCAGCGCCCGCTCGGCGGACACCGTGCCGGAGGACGGCACGTCGAGGAGTTCGCCCAGGGTGCCGGAGAGCAGGACCGGTTCCTTGTCCTGGACGAGGACGGCGGTGCGGACGGTCTCCAGCGGCAGTTCGTCCAGCGGGACCCCGCCGAGGAGGACCGAGGTGTGGCCGTCCTCCGGTTCGGCGGGGTGCCCGCCGAGCCGGTCGGCGAGCCGCCCGGCGAGGTCGGGGTCGCCGCAGACGACGGCGGTGAACAGACCGGCCGGGGCCCGCAGGCCGGTCGCCGGGTCGTACAGGTCGCCGGTGGCCTCGCGGTCCTCGCCCCCGGCGGTGACCGTGTCGGTACGGGTGAGGGCGAGGACCCGGGCGGCCCGCTTCGCGGACGGCCGGGAGAAGGAGAAGGCCATCGCGATCTCCTCGAAGTTGCGCAGCGGGTGGTAGGTGAGGGCCACGGCGCTGTAGACGGTGACCAGTTCGCCGACGCCGATCCGCCCGTCGAGCGCCAGCCGGGTGCCGTACGCGACGACGCCGATGAGCAGGAGTCCGGGCAGCACGACCTGGGACGCGGAGATCAGCGCCCACATGCGGGCACTGTGCACGGCGGCCTCGCGGACCTCCTGGGAGGCGGCCCGGTAGCGGCTGAGGAAGAGGTCCTCACCGCCGATGCCCCGCAGCACCCGGAGTCCGGCGACGGTGTCGGAGGCCAGCTCGGTGGCCCGGCCGGCCTTCTCGCGCTGGACGTCGGCCCGGCGGGTCGCGCGGGGGAGCAGCGGGAACGCGGAGAGGGCCAGGACGGGGACGCCGACGGCCACCACGACGCCCAGCGCGGGCTGGTAGAAGAGGAGTCCGACGCAGACGATCACCAGGGTGACGGCGCCCGCGGCGAACCGGGAGAGGGCCTCGACGAACCAGCCGATCTTCTCGACGTCGCCGGTGGAGACGGCGACGACCTCACCGGCGG
The DNA here is from genome assembly GCF_044767145.1 of Streptomyces sp. NPDC101490. Taxonomy (NCBI): domain Bacteria; kingdom Bacillati; phylum Actinomycetota; class Actinomycetes; order Kitasatosporales; family Streptomycetaceae; genus Streptomyces; species Streptomyces sp. NPDC101490. The sequence continues at coordinate 182,389 of NZ_JBIWNI010000007.1, read as the reverse complement.
CGACCCGGCGGGTCAGGAGGGAGCCGAGTGCGGCGGTCTTGCGGGAGAGGAGCTGCTGCACCCGGGCGGAGGCGGTGATCCAGTTGGTGACGGCGGTGCGGTGCAGCATCACGTCGCCGACGGCGATGGCCGCGCCGAGGACGAGGAGCAGTCCGCCGGTCAGCGCGAGGCGTCCGCCGTCGCGGCGCACCACGGACTCCACGGCGATGCCGATGGCGAAGGGGAGTCCGGCGATGCCCAGGTGGTGGAGCAGCCCCCACAGGGTGGCCCTCACCTGACCGGCGAGTTGTCGGCGGCCCAGCCAGACGAGGAACCGGGTGCCCGAGCGGACGTCCGGGACCCCTGGGTCGGCATGGGGAAGGTCTCGAATCTGCATGGCGTCGCGGGGTCTCCGGGTCCGTCTCGGGGGAACGCGCGCCGGGGGTGTGCGACGGCGGGGGGAAACCGTGCAAGGTTCGCCTCTCCACGGCCCGGCGGCAATCGATTTTTCCCACGGTGGCACAGATCGCGCCATGTCCGCTCATCGTCCTCTGGACCGGCCGGTGGTGACCGCGCTTCACTTCCGCCCCATGGGATCACTCAAGATCATGAGAATGCTCAGCGGTCTGGTGCTGGTCGCCGGAGCCGTCCTGACCGTCCCCCCGGCCGCCGCCGAGAGCCCCGACCGCCCCGCGCCACCGGCCGAGTTCACCTCCGACTGGCACGATCCGGTCACCGCGGCCCCGCCCGTCACCACTCCGGGCACCCGCACCTGCGAGGTCGTCCTCGCCGCCGCCCGGTTCCGTGACTTCACCCCCTACCAGGGGAACTACACCCCGCCGAAGAAGTGCGGCACCCGCTGGAACAAGGTCGTCCTGCGCCTCGAAGGCGCCGTCGCGGGCCGCCAGTACGACCGCCTCGGCCATCTCTCCGTCGGCGGGGTGGAGATCCTCCGCACCTCCACCCCGCAGCCCTCGCCCGAGGGCATCACCTGGTCCGTGGAGAAGGACGTCACCCGCTACCGGGACGTCCTCGTCCGCCCGGGACCCGTGGAGATGCTCATCGGCAATGTCGTGAACGAGACCTACACCGGCGTCCTCGACGTCCGCGTCACCCTCGTCTTCCACACCGCGCAGGGCCGGGTGAGGCCCGCCGAGGACACCCCCGACCGGGTGCTCCCGCTCACCGGCGGCACCCTCACCACGCCCCGCAACAGCGAACGGGTCCTCGCCGAGGTGTACGCCACCGGGTCCGGCGGCGGCTGCGAGGAGTACTGGTACCTCACCGTCCCCGAACCGGCCCCCTACTCCTGCCGGGCGGCGGACGGACCCCACCGGGAGGTCCGCGTCTCGGTCGACGGGCGGCTCGCGGGCATCGCCGCCCCGTTCCCCACGGTCTGGACCGGCGGCTGGTCGAACCCCTTCCTCTGGTACGTCACCCCCGGTCCGCGCGCCTTCGACGTCCAGCCGCTGGTCTACGACCTGACGCCGTTCGCCGCCCTCCTCAACGACGGGCGCCCGCACCGGGTGGAGGTCACCGTCGCCGGGGTCCCGGCCGGTACGACGGGCTGGTCCGTCCCCGCCAACGTGCTGCTCTGGCAGGACGAGGGCAGCCGGGTCGTCACCGGCGGCCTCGACCGGCACGAGGAGACCGTCCCGCGCGGCTCCTCCGTCCACACCCCGGCGGACGGGGGCGCCTCCGACCGGGTCGACACCGGGGCGGAGCACCGGCTCACCGTCGCCGGGCACCTGAACACCTCGCACGGCAGGGTGGTGACCACCGTCGACCGGAGCGTGGCCCACACCTCCGTCCACCGCTGGGGCGCGGGCGAGAACCCGGACGCGTTCACCGGGCGGTGGACCGACCGGGAGACGGTGACCACCGGCCGGACCGTCACCCGCGCCGACCGGACGTACACCATGGACGGGGAGACGACGATCGGCGCGGGGGACCGGCTGCGGACCGTCCTCACCCTCGGGGACCGCGCCGACGTCCGCGTCCTGCGCGACGGACGCCGTGTCTCCTGGTCCCGGCTGGACGACACGTGGAGCGGGGACGCCACGTACACCACGGGTGTCCCGCGCGACCAGCGGCACGCCGTCGGCACCACCCGTGAGCGCTACCGGCTGTACGGCTCCGGGGGCTGCTGGGACCGGAGCCTGACGAGCGTCCAGGGCACCCTCACCGAGGACCGCCGCCGCTGCTGAACGCACGGGTGCCCCGGCCCCGTCGGGGGGCCGGGGCACCGGAGCGCGCCGCGTCAGGTAGGTTTCACCGAGTCCACCCCCGAGCGGGCCTTGCGCCACTCGCCCCGGGTGAAGTCGGGGATGTCCTGGGGGGCGCCCTTGGCCCTGACGGACGCGTCGCTGAGCGGCACCGGGGCCGTCCAGGTGGCCGCGTCGTACACGTCGAAGTCGGGCACCAGGCCCAGCCGTACGCACTGCATCAGGCGGTAGACCATGATGTAGTCCATGCCGCCGTGGCCGCCCGGCGGGTTGGCGTGGTCCTTCCACAGCCAGTGGTCGTACTCGGCCGCGTACGCCGAGAAGTCGGCCCACTCGTCGTCCTTGTGGTCCGGCTCCAGATAGATCCGCGCCGGATAGTCCTCGAAGACGCCCCGGGTGCCGCCCAGGCTGTTGATCCTGCTGTACGGGTGCGGGGTCGAGACGTCGTGTTCGAGGCGGATCACCCGGCCGAGCGCCGTCCGCACCATGCTGATCGTCCGGTCGCTCCCGACGTACGACTCCTTCCAGCTCGGGTCGCCGGACGGCATGTTCGCCGCCCGGTACTCCGCCAGACCGAGCGCCGGGGTGCCGAAGCTGCTGATGCTCACCACCCGGTCGCCCCGGTTGACGTCCATGTAGTTGGCGACCGGGGCGAAACCGTGGTTGGGGTAGAGGTCGCCGCGCAGCCGGGTGTGCCAGAGGCGGCGCCAGGGGCCCTCGTAGTACGTCGGGGAGAACATCAGACCGCGCAGGTCGTGGTTGTACGCCCCCGCCCCGTGCAGCAGCTTGCCGAACTTCCCGGCGTGCGCCATCCGCAGGACCCGCATCTCGTTCCGGCCGTAGCAGCAGTTCTCCAGCTGCATGCAGTGGCGGCGGGTCTGCTCGGAGAGGTCCACCAGCTCCCACAGCTCGTCGAGCCGCATCGCGACCGGACACTCCACGCCGACGTGCTTGCCGTTCAGCATCGCGGCGCGCGCGATGGCGAAGTGGCTGTCCCAGGGGGTGGCGACGTACACGAGGTCGATGTCGGAGCGGGCGCAGAGCCGCTCGTAGTCCTTCTCGCCGTTGGCGTACACGGCGGGCGCGGGGCGGCCCGAGGCGGTGACCGCCTTGACGGCCTGTTCGGCCTTGTCGCGGACCGGGTCGCAGACCGCGGTCACCTGGACCCAGGGCAGCGACAGGAAGTGGCCGATCATGCTGCTGCCCCGGTTGCCGTAGCCGACGATGCCGATCCGGACGGCGGACCGGCGTTCGAAGGGCACTCCGGCCATGGTGGCGCCGCGCCGCTCGGGGACGGCGGCGGTCCCGGCGGTGTCGTCCGGCGGCGCGGCGGGGACGGGGCCGGCGGTGGTGGCGTGGGCGGCCGGGGCGCCGAGGGCGCCGATGCCGAGGCCCGCTCCGGCGGCGGCGGTGCCTCTGAGGACGTTGCGGCGGCTGGGGACGTGGGGTGTCTGCTCGCTCATGGAACCTCCCGGACGGTGTGCACGGCTGTCTCATGAATCCCGCACAGGACCCTGGCCCCGGAAGCCGACGGTCCGCAAGGGCGCCGACGGGACACTCACGACGGGTAGCTGGACCCTACTGTCCCGGATCACGCGCCGAGCGGCAGCGAACACCCACCGTCACCCGAACATACGAAGGGCTCCTCACCGCAAGGGGTGGGGAGCCCTCTGTACAGGCATTTTGACGTGCAGTCAGGGGCGCGTGGCGTACTCCAGGGCGAGCAGCACCGACCCGTAGCGGCGGCCCGTCGCCCGGTCCATGCCGATCTCGCACATCCGGTTGGCCGAAAGGTGCGCGTCGAAGGGGCGGGCCGTGACCTCCGCCGCCTCGCGGGCCGTGGCCGAGTCCGTCAGCTCCGGGTGCAGCATCCCCCGGTCGCCGGCGAAGGCGCAGCAGCCCGCGTCGAGGGGCACGACGACCTCCTCCGCGCAGGCCCCGGCCAGCTCCGTCAGCCGGTCCGCGTCGCCCAGGTGCCGCATCGAGCAGGTGGGATGGACCACGGCGGAGCCGACCCTCCGGCGCACGTCGAGCCGGGGGAGCAGTTCGTCCGCGGCCCACACCAGCGAGTCCAGCACGGTCAGTTCGGCGTGCAGCTCCCGGTTGTCGTCCGTCAGGTAGGGCACCACCTCGTGCGCGATGCCGAGCGTGCACGAGGAGGCGTCCACCACCAGCGGCAGCTTCCCGCCCGCCGTCCAGCCCCAGGCCGCCTCGACGATCCGGTTCGCCATCAGTTCGTTGCCCCGCGCGTACCCCTTGGAGTGCCAGATCGTCGCGCAGCACGTGCCGGTGACGTCGTCCGGGATCCACACCGGCCGCCCGGCCCGCGCCGACACCGTGACGACGGCCTCCGGCAGCGAGGGGCCGCGCGAGCCCTCGGGGTTGCCGAAGATGCGGTTCACACAGGCCGGGTAGTAGACGGCGACGGCCGCCGGGCGGTGGGTGCGCGGCAGCCGCCGGGGCGCCGCCCCCGGGATCTCCGGCAGCCACTCCGGTACGAGGTCGGGGCGGACCGCCCGGCGGGCCAGCCCCATCACCCGTTCCAGGACCCGGTCGCCGATCCGGTCGGCGGCGGCGACCGCGAGCCGCGCGGCGGTCTCCACCGCCCGGAAGTTCCCGGCGGTGAGGGCGGCGATCCGCTCCTCGCGGGGCGAGTGCCGCTCGTGCCGGAACTCCTTCATCAGCGCCCCGGTGTCGATGCCGACCGGGCAGGCCAGCTTGCAGGTGGAGTCGCCCGCGCAGGTGTCGACGGCGTCGTAGCCGTACGCCTCCAGGAGCCGGGTCTCGACGGGGGAGCCGTCGGCCTGCCGCATCATCTCCCGGCGCAGCACGATCCGCTGGCGCGGAGTGGTCGTCAGGTCGTGGCTGGGGCAGGTCGGTTCGCAGAAGCCGCATTCGATGCAGGGGTCGGCGACCGGCTCCACGGCGGGGATGGTCTTGAGGCCGCGCAGATGGGCGTGGGGGTCGCGGTCGAGGACGATCCTCGGGGCGAGCACCCCGTCGGGGTCGAGGGCCGCCTTGGTCCGCCACATCAGCTCGGTCGCCTTCGGGCCCCATTCCAGCTCCAGGAAGGGCGCGATGTTCCGGCCGGTGGCGTGCTCCGCCTTGAGGGAGCCGTCGAAGCGTTCCACGGTCACCCGGCAGAACTCGTCCATGAAGGCCGCGTACCGCCCGACGTCGGCGGGGTCGGCCGCGTCGAAGGCGAGGAGGAAGTGCAGGTTGCCGTGGGCCGCGTGCCCGGCGACGGCCGCGTCGAAGCCGTGCCGGGACTGCAGGTCGAGCAGGGTCGCGCAGGCCTCGGCGAGCCGGGCCGGGGGCACCGCGAAGTCCTCGGTGATCAGGGTCGTACCGGAGGGGCGGGAGCCGCCGACCGCCGTCACGAAGGCCTTGCGGGCCTTCCAGTAGCCGGAGATCCTGCCCGGGTCGCGGGTGAACGCGTTGTCCACGGACGCCACCGGGGCCACCAGGTCGAGCCCGGCGAGCACCTCCTCGGCCCGCCGCTCGTACGCCTCCCGCGCCGCCGCGTCCGGCGCCCGGAACTCGATCAGGAGCGCGGCGGTGTCCCGGGGCAGCCCGGCCCAGTCCGCCGGGACGCCCGGCACGCTCACCGAGGCCCGCAGGGTGTTGCCGTCCATCAGCTCCACGGCCGACGCCCCGGCCTCGTTGAACAGCGGCACGGCGGCGGCCGCGGCGGGCAGCGAGGGGAAGAAGAGCAGCGCCGTGGTCACCTCGCGGTCCAGCGGCAGGGTATCGAGGACGACCTCGGAGATGAAGCCGAAGGTGCCCTCGGAGCCGACCATCAGGCCGCGCAGGATGCCCGCCGGGGTGTCGGCGTCGAGGAAGGCGTCGAGCCGGTAGCCGTTGGTGTTCTTGATGGCGTACTTGGCCCGGATGCGGGCGGTCAGCGCGGTGTCCGCCTCGATCTCGCCCTTCAGGGCGAGCAGTTCCGCGCAGAGCCTGGGCTCGGCGCGGGCCAGTTCCTCGTCGGCGTCCGGGGCGCCGGTGTCCACCACGGTGCCGCTGGGCAGCACGACGGTGAGCGAGGAGACGGTCCGGTACGAGTTCCGGGTGGTCCCGGCGGTCATGCCGGAGGCGTTGTTGGCGACGACCCCGCCGATGGTGCAGGCGATGGCGCTGGCCGGGTCGGGGCCGAGGACCCGGCCGTACGGGGCGAGGGCCGCGTTGGCCCGGACGACGGTGGTGCCGGGGCGGACGCGGGCCCGCGCGCCGCCGTCCAGGACCTCGACGCCCACCCAGTGGCGGCGCACGTCGACGAGGATGTCCTCGCCCTGCGCCTGTCCGTTGAGACTGGTCCCAGCGGCCCGGAAGACGACCTCGCGGCCGTTGCCGTGGGCGTAGGACAGGACCGTGGAGATGTCGTCGATGTCCTCGGCGACCACGACGACCTGCGGGACGAAGCGGTAGGGGCTGGCGTCCGAGGCGTAGCGGACCAGGTCGGAGATCTTCGACAGGACCTTCCCGGGGCCGAGCAGCCCGGTCAGTTCCTCGCGCAGCCGCCTCGGGGTGCCCCGGGCGTTGAGTTCGGGCACGCGGTCCGGGGCGGGGCTCCGCTCCGTGCCGGGGCGCAGGGCCCCCGGGTCCGGTTCGAGCAGCGGCATGTCACGGCTCCCCTTCGGCGCGTCCCCGGCCCCGGGGGCCCCTGCCGCCGGGGCAGGACCCCGCCGGGGGTCAGCAGTCGCCCTCCGGGCCCGGATCGACCAGGGCGGACAGCAGACCTCCGAGCACCTCGCGCTGGTCGACGGTCAATGGAGCAAGGATGTCCTCTGCGGCGGCCCGGCGCGCGTTGCGCAGCTCCCACAGAGTGGCGCGCCCCTCGTCGGTCAGTTCGATCCGTATCACCCGGCGGTTGGCCGGGTCGGGCACCCGGCGCACCCGGCCGCCCGCCTCCAGGCCGTCGACGAGGCTGGTCACCGCGCGCGGGACGACTTCGAGCCGGGCCGCGAGGTCGGCCATCCGGGGCGGCTCCCCGAAGTGCGCGACGGTCCGGAGCAGCCGGGACTGGGCGGGGGTGATGCCGACCGGTTCGAGGTGGCGCTTCTGGATGCGGTGCAGGCGCCGGGTGAGCCGGAGGAGCTGCTCGGCGAGGAGCCCGTCGGCGTCGGACCCGCCCGGACGGCCGGTCCGGGCGGGGACGGCGCCGACGGGAGGGGCCGGTTCCGGTTCCGGTGCGGCGGTGTGCGCGACGGCTCCGGCCGGTGCGGGCTCGGTGGGGACGGCTCCGGTGGGGACGGCGGAGGTGCTCATACGGGAACAATATCAGGAGGTGGTTCATTGTGAACATAGGTAACAATGAGCTAGGCTCTGACCGACCACCGCCGATCCCCCGAAGGAGCCCATGCGCCCCGACGACCGGTCCGAATGGACGCCCCCGCCCCGCGATCCCGCCCAGCCGAGGGAGCCCGCGCAGGTGCGGCGCATCCTCCGGCTCTTCCGCCCCTACCGCGCGCGCCTCGCGCTCGTCGGCCTCCTGGTCGGCGCCGCCTCGCTCGTCACGGTCGCCTCCCCCTTCCTGCTCAAGGAGATCCTGGACACCGCGATCCCCCAGGGCCGTACCGGGCTGCTCAGCCTGCTCGCCCTCGGCATGATCGCCACCGCCGTCCTGACCGGTGTCTTCGGCGTGCTCCAGACCCTGATCTCCACCACCGTCGGCCAGCGGGTCATGCACGACCTGCGCACCGGGGTGTACGAGCAGCTCCAGCGGATGCCGCTGGCCTTCTTCACCCGCACCCGCACCGGCGAGGTGCAGTCCCGCATCGCCAACGACATCGGCGGGATGCAGGCCACCGTGACCTCCACGGCGACCTCCCTGGTGTCCAACCTCACCGCCGTCGTCGCCAGTGTGGTCGCCATGCTCGCCCTCGACTGGCGTCTCACCGCCGTCTCGCTGCTCCTGCTCCCGGTCTTCGTCTGGATCAGCCGCCGGGTGGGCCGCGAGCGCAAGCGGATCACCACCCAGCGCCAGAAGCAGATGGCCGCCATGGCCGCCACGGTCACCGAGTCCCTCTCGGTCAGCGGCATCCTGCTCGGCCGGACCATGGGCCGCGCCGACTCGCTGACCAAGTCCTTCGCCGAGGAGTCCGAGCGGCTCGTCGACCTCGAAGTGAGCTCCTCCATGGCCGGCCGGTGGCGGATGTCCACCATCGGCATCGTCATGGCCGCGATGCCCGCCCTGATCTACTGGGCCGCGGGCATCGCCATGGCCCCGGGCGGTCCGGCCATCTCGCTCGGCACCCTCGTCGCCTTCGTCTCGCTCCAGCAGGGCCTCTTCCGGCCCGCCGTCAGCCTGCTCTCCACCGGTGTGCAGATGCAGACCTCCCTCGCCCTCTTCCAGCGCATCTTCGAGTACCTCGACCTGCCCGTGGAGATCAGCGAACCCGCCGAGCCGGTCCGGCTCCCCGAGATCCGGGGCGAGGTCGGCTTCGAGAAGGCCGTGTTCCGTTACGACCCCGAGGGCGAGGGCCGCCCCACCCTCGACGGCATCGACCTCACGGTCCCCGCCGGAGGCAGCCTCGCCGTCGTCGGCCCCACCGGCTCCGGCAAGTCGACCCTCAGCTATCTGGTGCCCCGGCTGTACGACGTGACCGGCGGCCGGGTCACGGTCGACGGGGTGGACGTGCGCGACCTGGACTTCGACACGCTCGCCCGGGCGATCGGCGTGGTCTCCCAGGAGACGTACCTCTTCCACGCCTCGGTCGCCGACAACCTCCGCTTCGCCAAGCCGGACGCCACCGGCGCGGAGATCGAGGCGGCGGCCCGCGCCGCCCAGATCCACGACCACATCGCCTCGCTGCCCGAGGGCTACGACACCCTGGTCGGCGAGCGCGGCTACCGCTTCTCGGGCGGCGAGAAGCAGCGTCTGGCCATCGCCCGCACGATCCTGCGCGACCCGCCGGTGCTGATCCTCGACGAGGCGACCAGTGCCCTGGACACCCGTACGGAGCACGCCGTGCAGCAGGCCATCGACTCCCTGTCCCGGGGCCGCACCACGATCACCATCGCCCACCGCCTCTCCACCGTCAGGGACGCCGACCAGATCATCGTCCTGGAGGCGGGACGGATCGCCGAGCGCGGCACCCACGAGGAACTCCTCGCGCGGGACGGGCGGTACGCGGCCCTGGTCCGCCGGGACGCGCGCGGCGCCCTGGACGCCACCACGCTCGACGAACAGGCGAACGTGGGAGCGGTTGTTCCCCAGAACGTGTGATCGTTCCGGTATCCATTGCCCAACTCCCGTACGGCGTCCGATGATTGCGGTGCGCGTTCGAAGGGCTGCAGACCGTCACCGCGCACGTCCCACTGATGTACCTGTACGAGGAGAAGCACCCCATGAACGTCATCACCAACCTGCTCGCCGGCGTCTTCCACTTCCTGGGATGGCTCGTCTGACGATCGCAGTGCCCGGCGCCGTCGGTCCCCCGTCCCCGGGGGCCGGCGGCGCCGCCGCGGGCGCGGTTCCCGGGATTCCGCTTCCGGCCGGGTTAGCGTGCGGCCATGACGTACCGGCCGTCCTCACCGTACGCACCCCCGCGCCGCTCCCGCCGTCCGTCCCTGCCCCGGCCGCCGCGCCGTCCCCGGCTCACCCGGCGCGGCAGGCTGGCACTGCTCCTCGGCGCCGTCCTCGCCGTGGCCGCCGGGGTCACCGTCCCGCTGCTCCTGATCCGCGACGAACCCGCCGTCGAACCCGCCCGTACCCTGCTCGTCCCCGAGGGCTGGCGGGCCCGTCAGGTCTACACCGCCGTCGACCGGGCGCTCGGACTGCCCGAGGGAACCGCGCGGAAGACCGCGACCGCGCCCGCCGCCGCCCTCGCGCTGCCCCGGGCGGCGGGCGGCAACCCCGAGGGCTATCTGTTCCCCGCGACCTATCCGGTGACCGGCGGCACCACCCCGCAGGGCCTGCTGAAGTTCATGGTGGACACCGCCGCCAAGCGCTTCGGCACCGCCCGGATCGTGGCGGGCGCGAAGGCCCAGGGGCTCAGCGTCTACCAGACCGTGATCGCCGCGAGCATCGTGCAGGCCGAGGCCGACAACCCGGAGGACATGGCGAAGGTCGCCCGGGTCGTCCACAACCGGCTCGCCCGGGGCATGGCCCTCCAGATGGACTCGACCCTCAACTACGCGCTGGGCCGCAGCACCGTCGACACCAGCTACGAGGACACCCGCATCCGCAACCCGTACAACACCTACGAACGCAAGGGCCTGCCGCCGACGCCCATCGGCAACCCCGGCGACCAGGCGCTCGACGCGGTGATCCGCCCGACGGACGGCGACTGGCTCTACTTCGTCACGGTGGCCCCCGGCGACACCCGCTTCACCGCCGACTATGCCCGCCACCAGGAGAACGTCGCCGAGTTCAACGCCAACCGGGGCGCGGAACGCGGCTGACCGCCCCCGCACCGGGTCGGCACGAGAGGCGGACGACCCGTCGCGGGCTCCCGCGCGGGGGAGGCTACGGGGCGGCGGCGGTCGCTTCGGCCGGGGAGCGGGTCAGCAGGCGGCGGAGGTCGGACGCCGCCGCCCGTCCGGCCCGGTTGGCACCGATGGTGGAGGCCGACGGGCCGTAGCCGACGAGGTGGACGCGTCCGTCCCGCACGGCACGCGTCCCCTCGACCCGGATGCCGCCGCCCGGCTCGCGCAGCCGCAGCGGGGCCAGGTGGTCGATCGCGGCGCGGAAGCCGGTGGCCCACAGGATCACGTCCACGTCGACCGTCCGGCCGTCGTCCCAGGCCACCCCGGTCGGGGTGATCCGGGCGAACATCGGCAGCCGGTCCAGGACGCCCCGCGCGCGGGCCGCCCGGACCGCGTCGCTGAGCGGGAGTCCGGTGACCGAGACGACGCTCCCCGGCGCCAGCCCCCGCCGTACCCGCTCCTCCACGAGCGCGACGGCGGCCCGGCCCTCGCTCTCGCCGAAGGGGCCTTCCCGGAACACCGGTTCGCGCCGGGTCACCCAGAAGGTGTCGGCGGCGACGTCCGCGATCTCCATGAGGTGCTGGGTGCCGGACGCCCCGCCGCCGACCACGAGCACCCGCCGTCCCGCGAACTCCGCCGGTCCCGGGTAGTCGGCGGTGTGCAGCTGACGCCCCCGGAAGGTCTCCTGGCCCGGGTAGCGGGGCCAGAAGGGGCGGTCCCAGGTGCCGGTGGCGTTGACCAGGGCGCGGGTGGCGTACGGGCCCTCGGAGGTCTCGACGAGCAGCCGCCCGCCGTCGCCCTCCCGGACGGCGGTGACGTCCACGGGCCGGTGGACCCGCAGCCCGAAGGTCCGCTCGTACTCCTCGAAGTACCCGCCGATCACCTCCGACGACGGCCGGTCCGGATCGGCGCCGGTCAGCTCCATGCCGGGCAGCGCGTGCATCCCGTGGACCTTGCCGTACGTGAGCGAGGGCCAGCGGAACTGCCAGGCCCCGCCGGCGCGCGGGGCGTGGTCCAGGACCACGAGGTCCCGGTCCGGCTCCAGTCCGGACCGGCGCAGATGGAAGGCGGCCGAGAGCCCCGCCTGCCCGGCGCCGATCACGACGACGTCCACCAGCCGCCCGGACCGTCCGCCGTCCGATGCCTCTCTCACCCCAATATCGTTCACGTTTCTACCAACCGGGCCGGGGTCATGGATCTTCCCGCCGCCCGGTCAGCCCGCTGGAGTGACCCCGGTGGGCCATCGGAGGGACGGCCCGTGTCCCGTGATCGGCACGCGCTGTTGGACCGACCGACGCGGCTCCTTCCTCCGCGTCGCACAAGAGACCACGGGAGTTTTCATGCGTATGCGCTCTGTTCTGGCCGCGTCCGTCCTCGCCACCGGCATCCTGCTCGGCGGCGCCGGTGGCGCCATGGCCCACGGCGGTGGCGGCGGCGGTTCCTACAACGGCGAGCACGGCGGCCAGCGGTCCGACACCACGACCTTCGCCGGTGTCATCCACCGTGTCGGACCGGTCTTCTACCAGAACGACGGCTCCGAGACCGTGTGGAGCCGCGAGTCGGCCCTCGGCTTCTTCTCCTAGTCACACCCGCTCCTGGTCACACCGCTCCGACGGGCCGCGTTCCTGATCGCGCCGCCCGAAGGGGCGCGTTCCCGGTCGCACCGGTCCGTGGGACCGGGAACCGCACACGTACCGAGCCCCGGGCCGCAGCCTCTCCGCTGCGGCCCGGGGCCGTTTCGTCAGGTCCGGGACCATTTCGTGAGATCTGGGGCCGTTTCGTCAGGTCCGCCCGCCCGGCGCGAGCGGGCCCGGCGCGCCGGGCGACGAGGACCGCGCGGCCGGGGCCCCGTGGAACGAGGGCGGCGGGGCCTCCGGCAGCAGTCCGCGCGCCGCGAGCACCGGCCGCACGCCCTCACCGAACCAGTACGCCTCCTCCAGGTGCGGGTAGCCGGACAGCACGAAGTGCTCCACGCCCAGGTCGTGGTACTCCTCGATGCGGTCCGCCACCTCCGCGTGGCTGCCGACCAGCGCGGTGCCCGCCCCGCCCCGTACCAGACCCACCCCCGCCCACAGGTTCGGCGAGATCTCCAGCCGGTCGCGCTCCAGCGAACCGCCCCGGTGCAGCGCCACCATCCGCTGCTGGCCGACCGACTCGCTGCGGCCCAGCACCCGCTGCGCCGAGGCGACCGTCTCCTCGTCGAGCGCGGACAGCAGCCGGTCGGCCGTCGTCCACGCCTCGCGCGCCGAGTCGCGGGAGATCGTGTGCACCCGGATGCCGAAGCGGACCGTCCGGCCGCGCCGCGCCGCGAGCCCCCTGATCCAGTCGAGCTTCTCCTTGACCTGCCACGGCGGCTCGCCCCAGGTCAGATAGACGTCCGCGTGTTCCGCCGCGACCGGACCGGCGGCCGCCGAGGAACCCCCGAAGAAGATCTCGGGCAGCGGGTCCGGCGGCAGCGCGGTCAGCCCGCCCTCGACCTGGAAGTGCTCGCCCGCGAAGTCGAACGGCCGCCCGCCCCACACACCCCGCACCACCGACAGGAACTCCGCCGTCCGCGCGTACCGCCGGTCGTGGTCCAGGCGGTCCCCGTACCGGCGCTGCTCCACCGAGTCGCCGCCGGTCACCACGTTGAGCAGCAGCCTGCCCCGGGTGATCCGCTGGTACGTGGCCGCCATCTGGGCCGCGAGCACCGGCGAGAGCACGCCCGGCCGGAACGCCACGAGGAACTTGAGCCGTTCGGTGTGCTGGGCGAGCGCGACCGTCGTCAGCCACGCGTCCTCGCACCAGGTTCCGGTGGGCGTCAGCACGCCCTCGAACCCCAACTGCTCGGCGGCCTTGGCGATCTGGGCCAGGTACCCGACGTCCGGCGCCCGCACCCCGGGAACGGCCCGGTCGCGGGTGATCCCGCCGTCCGCGTAGGCGTGCCGGTCGACCAGGGTCCGGCCGTCGCCGCCGGTGGGCAGGAACCAGTGCAGATGAACGCTCATCGGGAGCCTTTCCGTGGCCGCGCGCCGGGCCGACCGGGGCGGCGGGTCCTGGGAACGGGAGACGGGTGCGCTCCGGCGGCCGGGGCGCGGCGGGAACACGCGCGCACGGCGGACCGGTGCGTGGGGGAGGGCGGGAGGCGGCGGGGCGTCAGCGGCCGGGGCGACACGCGGCGGAGGCCACCCGCAGCAGGTCGATGTGACCACGCGTGGTGAGCAGGGCTGTACGCGGCATGGCGCGAAGGTATGCGGCGGGCACGGACCGGGTCAACGCCCGTCTCGGAGCCCGGACGAGCGGTCCACGGTCCGGATGCCGGGGCGGGCGCCCGCCCCGGCACCGCCATGTGGCGGGACCCGTACGGCACCATGTCGAGAGCGTTGCGGGAGTCGTACGGGAGTCGTGCGGCGGTCGCACGGGAGTCGTACGGCGGTCGTACGGGGGCGGGGCCCCTAAGCTGCCCTGCGGCAACCGGATCCCGACCCCAGGAGCGCACCCATGTCCCCGCAGGACCGGCAGTTCCCCTACCCCGACGCCTTCCGGGCCGACGGGGTGCCCGCGCCGCACGAGCTGCTCGGCCCCGTGCTCGGGCTCCTCGGCACCTGGACCGGGCAGGGGAAGGGCGGATACCCCACCCTCGACGCCGATTTCGCGTACGCGCAGGAAGTGACCTTCAGCCACGACGGGCGGCCCTTCCTCCACTACGAGGCCCGTGCCTGGCTGATCGACCCGGACGGCACCCCGCTGCGCCCGGCGGCCCGGGACAGCGGCTGGTGGCGGCTGCGCCCCGGAGGAGCCGTCGAGGCGCTCATCACCCAGCCCACCGGCATCGCGGAGATCATGGTCGGCGAGGCGCGGGACGGCACGGTGGACCTGGTCACCGACGGTGTCGCCCTCACCCCCACCGCCAAGCGCGTCGACGCCACCCGCCGCCGCTACGTCCTCGACGACACCACCCTGGACTTCACCCACGACCTGGCAGCCGTCGGTGAACCCCTCGGGCACCACCTCGCGGCCCGGCTGCGGCGCGTGGACGCCCCCTGACCTGCCCTCCGCCGGACCGCGTCCGGCCTGCACAATACGGGGATGACCGATGACGACCCGTATCTGTGGCTCGAAGACATCTCGGGGGACGCCGCGCTCGCGTGGGTGGCCGAACGGAACGCCGAGACGGCCGACGCCGTCGCCGGGGACACCGGCTTCGAGGCGCTGAAGAAGCGCGTGCGCGAGGTGCTCGACGCCTCGGACCGGATTCCCTACCCCGTACGGTGGGGCGACCACCTGTACAACTTCTGGCAGGACGCCGAGCACGTGCGGGGCGTGTGGCGGCGCACCACCCTGGAGCGGTACCGCGCGGACGAGCCCGAGTGGGAGCTCCTCCTCGATCTCGACGCGCTCGCCGAGGCGGAGGGCGAGAAGTGGGTGTGGGACGGGGCCGAGGTCCGGCACCCCGATTACGGGCGGGCCCTCCTGCACCTCTCCCGGGACGGCGGTGACGCCGCCGTGGTCCGCGAATTCGACCTCGGTACGAGGGAGTTCGTCGAAGACGGCTTCCAGCTTCCCGAGGCGAAGAACCGGATCGGCTGGGCCGGTGCCGACGCCGTCCTCGTCGGCACCGACCACGGCCCCGGCTCCCTGACCGACTCCGGCTACCCCCGCACCGTCCGGCGCTGGCGGCGCGGAACGCCCCTGGCGGA
Organism: Streptomyces sp. NPDC101490; assembly: GCF_044767145.1. Classification (NCBI taxonomy): domain Bacteria; kingdom Bacillati; phylum Actinomycetota; class Actinomycetes; order Kitasatosporales; family Streptomycetaceae; genus Streptomyces; species Streptomyces sp. NPDC101490. The sequence goes on along the minus strand of NZ_JBIWNI010000007.1, from coordinate 167,079 downwards.
CGCCGAGACGGTCTTCGAGGCCGAGCAGGGCGACGTGTCGGCCTGGGGCAGCCGCGACACCACCCCCGGCTACGAGCGGGAGTTCGTCGGACGCTCCCTGGACTTCTTCCGCGGCGAGGTCCATCTGCTGCGCCCCGACGGCACCCTCGTCCGGATCGACGTGCCGGAGGACGCCGACATCGACGTCCACCGCCGGCACCTCCTCGTCACCCTGAAGTCCCCGTGGCTCGACCGGCCCACCGGCTCGCTCCTCGCCTTCGACTTCGATGACTTCCTCGCCGGGGACCGCACCCACCAGGTCCTGTTCGTCCCGGACCCGCGCACCGCCCTCGCCGGGCACCTGTGGACCCGCGACCACCTCGTCCTGGAGACGATGCGGGACGTCAGCACCCGCCTCGACGTGCTCACCCCCACCGCCGAAGGCCCCTGGGAGCGCCGCCCGCTCGCCGGAGTGCCCGAGCTGTCCGCCGTCAGCGTCTTCGGCACCGACCCGGACGTCTCCGACGAGTACTTCCTCGACGTGTCCGGCTTCCTCCAGCCGTCCACCCTGCACCTCGGGCGGATCGGCGCCGGTTCCGAGGTCCTCAAGCGGGCCCCGGAACGCTTCGACACCTCGGGGCTCACCGTCGCCCAGCACTTCGCCACCTCCCGGGACGGCACCCGCGTCCCGTACTTCGTGATCGGCGCCGACCGCACCGGCACGGGACCCGGCCCCACCCTGCTCTACGGCTACGGCGGCTTCGAGGTCTCTCTCACCCCGTACTACGGGGCGGTGACCGGCCGCGCCTGGCTGGAGCGCGGCGGCACCCATGTCATCGCCAACATCCGGGGCGGCGGGGAGTACGGCCCCGGCTGGCACCAGGCGGCCCTGCGCGCCGAACGCCCCCGGGCCTTCGAGGACTTCGCGGCCGTCGCCGAGGACCTCGTGGCGCGCGGGATCACCACCCCGGCGATGCTGGGCGCCAAGGGCGGCAGCAACGGCGGCCTCCTCATGGGCGCCATGCTCACCCGGCACCCCGAACTCTTCGGGGCGATCGTCGCCGAGGTCCCGCTCCTGGACATGACCCGCTTCCACAAGCTCCTCGCGGGCGCGTCCTGGATCGCCGAGTACGGGGACCCGGACGACGAGGCCGACCGCCCGCACCTCCTGGACCTCTCGCCGTACCACGGGCTCGCGGCGGACCGCCCGTACCCGCCGGTCCTCCTGATGACCTCCACCAGGGACGACCGGGTCCACCCCGGCCACGCCCGCAAGACGGCGGCCCGGCTGCGTGAACTCGGCCACCCCGTCCTGTTCCACGAGAACACCGGCGGTGGCCACGCCGGGGCGGGCGACAACGAACAGGCCGCGCACAACAGCGCGCTCGTCCACACCTACCTGTGGCAGCGGCTCACCGGGACCGGCGTCACAGCCAGCCCGAACGCTGTGCCTGCAGCGCCATCTGGAAACGGCTCGTAGCACCGAGCCTGGCCATCAGGACCTGCACCCGGCGGAACAGCGTGCGGCGGCTGACCCCCAGCTCCCGGGCGATGACCTCGTCGTCCGCCCCGGCCGCGAGCAGCCGCAGCAGCCGCCGGTCCGCCGGGAGCAGGGCGGCCGGGCGCGCCGTCCGCCCGTGCAGGGGCAGCGCGCTCTGCCACGCCTGCTCGAACAGCGCCACGAGCGCCGACAGCAGCCCGCACGGCTGTACGACCAGCATGGTGTTGTAGACGTCCGTCTCCTTGATCGACAGGGCGACCAGCGCGTACGCGTCGTCGATGACGACCAGCTTGACCGGCACCGACGGCAGCACCCTGGCCTGCTCGCCCGCCTCGACGCACGGCTCGATCGCGTTCTCCAGCTGTCCCGGGTGCTCCAGTGACGCGCGGGAGTACACCACCCGCTGCGTCACCCCCCGCGCGAGCGTGGCGAGCGCGTCGTCGGTGGCCCCCTCCAGCGGGAAGTACGGCGGCGAGTCGAACTGCCGGATCTGCTCCCGGGCACTGGCCCACGCCTGCCGCATCCGCAGCCCGATCGCCTCGCCGGTGACGACCTCCACCAGCGGATCGTGGTACCCGGCGAGCCGGTGCCGCCGGAACGAGTCGAAGGCGCTCCCGACCGTGATCCGGGAGGAGTCCAGCTCGGCCGCCCGCCGCCGACCGAGGATCTCCAGACCGGCGGCGGGCGGCACCGGGGCGACCACCTCCCGCTCCTCGTCGGCGGTGCTCGCCAGACCGGAGTCGACGAGCTCGCGGTAGGCCTCCGCCAGCTCCGGGCCCGTCACACCCGCGGCGTCGCCGACCGCGCTCAGCGGCGCAGGCCCCTCCGCCAGGAGGCTGCGGTAGACCCGTACCGCCCCGGGACCGATCCCCAGGAGACGGAGGGCCTCGCTCAGCTTCTCGTTCGCCATGGACCGATTATGCGGCCCGCCGGAGCCCCCGGGCGGACCCGCCGTGTCCGATCCGTGCCACTGGCGGTCCTGGGCACCCGGCGGCCCCGGAGCGGAGTACCTTCCGGGATGCCGCCGATGTCCGGCGGCCCAGGAACTCATCCGGAAGAAGGTGCAGGACGTGGCGAAGGGTCGCAAGAACGGCCTCTACGAAGGCGTCTCCGAGGAACTCTCCAGCCTCATGAGGACGGGGTGGGCGGACACCGAGCAGCACGATCTGGAGCCCGCCGAGCAGTCCCCGTACGCGGCCGCGCGCCGCGCCGCGCTCTCCGCGCGCTTCCCCGGCGAGCGCCTGGTGATCCCCTCCGGCAATCTGAAGACCCGCTCCAACGACGACACGTACCCGTTCCGTCCGTACACCGGCTACGTCCACCTCACCGGCGACCAGGCCCGCGACGGCGCCCTCGTCCTCGAACCCCGAGCCGACGGCGGCCACGACGCCTACTGCTACCAGCTGCCCCGTGACAGCCGCGACAACGACGAGTTCTGGCTCGGCGCCACCGCCGAACTGTGGATGGGCCGCCGCCGCACCCTCCGCGAGGCCGAGGTCGTCCTGGGCCTGCCCTGCCGGGACGTCCGCACCGCCGCCGAGGACCTGGCCGCCGCCCCCGGCGTCCCCACCCGCATCGTGCGCGGCCACGACCCGAGGCTCGAAGCGGCCGTCACCACCGACGAGGACCGCGACGACGCCCTGGAGGAGGCGCTCTCCGACCTGCGGCTCGTCAAGGACGCCTGGGAGATAGGCGAGATGCGCAAGGCGGTGGACTCCACCGTCCGGGGCTTCACCGACTGCGTCGCCGACCTCTCCACCGCCGTCGCCACCTCCGAGCGGTGGATCGAGGGCACCTTCTTCCGCCGCGCCCGTCTGGAGGGCAACGCCCTCGGCTACGGCTCGATCTGCGCGGCGGGCGACCACGCCACGATCATGCACTGGACCTCCAACGACGGCCCGGTCCGGCCCGGCGAACTCCTCCTCCTCGACGCGGGCGTGGAGACCCACTCGCTCTACACCGCCGACGTCACCCGCACCCTCCCCATCAGCGGCACCTTCACCGAGGTGCAGCGCGCGGTGTACGACGCGGTGTACGAGGCCCAGGAGGCGGGCATCGCCGCCGTCAAGCCCGGCGCCGCCTACCGCGACTTCCACGAGGCCTCGCAGCGTCACCTCGCGGCCCGGCTGGTCGAGTGGGGCTTCATCGAGGGTCCCGCCGAGCGCGCGTACGAGCTGGGTCTCCAGCGCCGCTTCACCATGGCGGGCACCGGACACATGCTCGGTCTCGACGTCCACGACTGCGCGCACGCCCGCAACGAGGAGTACGTGGACGGCGTCCTCGAACCGGGAATGCTCCTCACCGTCGAGCCGGGTCTCTACTTCCAGCCCGACGACCTCACCGTGCCGCAGGAGTGGCGCGGCATCGGCGTCCGCATCGAGGACGACCTGCTGGTCACCGAGGACGGCAACGAGAACCTGTCGGCGGGTCTGCCGCGCTCCTCGGCCGAGGTCGAGGAGTGGATGGCCCGGCACGCCGGCTGATCCACGTCCGGGGCGCCACGGCCCCGGACCTCCCGGCCTCTGTCTCCGGCTTCTGTCTCCGGCCCCGCCCACGGACGCACGGACTCGCCCCCCGAGTCCGGTCCCGTGCGCGGGGCCGGTCCCTTTCCCGGATCCGTGGGCCGTCGCCCGTCGCCCGTCGCCGTGACCCCGGCGGCCCCTGCCGGGTACGGCGCCCGCCGGGTCAGGCTTCCGGTGCCGCCCGCCCGGTGAGGTCCTCGTACAGCGCGAACAGGCGGGGCGAGGAGGGACCGGGGTCCCGCTCCGCCGCCGTCGTGAGGGCGGCCCAGGCGGTGGCGAAGAGTTCCCGCGCTCGTGCGCCGGGCCAGGGCCGGGGCAGCAGCTCCGGGGGCAGCAGCGGATCGGGGCGCATGGCGCGGGTGAAGACGGCGGCGAGCCGGACGGCCAGCGTCAGCCGTTCCGGCCCCGTCGGCGGTTCGGGTCCTTCGAGCCGGTCCAGGCAGCCCCGGGCGGCGGCGGCCAGTTCCCCGTACCGGGCGGCGATCCCGTCCAGCGGCCACAGCGCCGCCGCCAGCTCCCGGGGTTCCGAGGGGGCGCCGATCCGCAGGTCGGTGCTGGTCAGGTAGGCGACCTGGGAGGGCACTCCGAGCTGTCCCGCCCGGTGCTCGACGAGCGCTTCGACCGGGTGGGCGGTGACGTACAGCCCGCCCTGGAGGGGCGCGGCGCCGAGACCGAGCAGGGTGTCGCGGAGCGCGTCCCTGGCCGCCCGCGCGGACTCGGGCACGGCGAACGCGAAGAGGTGCCAGACGCCGTCCCACGGGGCGAGCCCCCGGTCCTGGCGGTAGGCGAGGCGCACATGGGAGACGTCGGGGGCGAGCGGCCCCGAGGGTTCGGCGACCATCCGCAGGACGGCCCCCCGACCGCGCCCCTCCTGGGTGAACAGCCCCTCCGTGACCAGGCGCTTGACGCAGAGCCTGACCTGCTGGTCGGTCATCGAGAGCAGCCCCGCGACCTCGTACAGCTCCCCGGCGTCGACGGTGCCGTCCGTCCGGACGAGGGCGTGCACGAGGGTGCGGGTCGGGATGGCGTCTGAGGAGCCGACGTCTTCCGGCGCGGCGGGTGGGGGCGGCACCGTCCGTCCGTGGCCGTCCGTCGCGGCCGTGCTCCTCACCGGATCCCCGGAGTCGTCCGCGACCGCCGTCGTCCTGGTCGGCTTCCCGGAGTCGTCAGCGGTGGTGGTGGTCCTCACCGGCTCCCCTGAGCCGTCTGCCCCGGTCGTGGTCTTCATCGGGGCTCCCGCGAGTCGTGGTTCGGGCCGTCCGGGCGGGCGTCGGACGGTACGACGGGCCGGTGCATGGTCGTGACCGCGCCGAAGCCCATCAGATCCCGCAGGTACGGGGTGTGCTCGGTGCGGACGGCGGTGAAGCCGTGCCGCTCGTACAGGGCGCGCGCCCGGGGGTTGACGTCGATGACGTCGAGCCGGATCCGACGGAACCCGGCCTCGGCGGCCACCGCCGCGACCTCCCGCAGCAGACGGCCGCCGAGGCCCTCGCCCCGGTGCCCGGCGGCGACGGCGATCCCGTCCATCACCAGTTCCCGCGCGGCGGGGTGGCGCCCCATGAGCGCCAGGAGGGCCAGCCTGCGCAGTCCGCTGAGGACTCCGTAGGCGGCGAGGACGTCCGAGGCGCCGCCGCCCATGAGGCCGCGCCCGCCGAGCCGGTAGCCCGCCACTCCGGCGACCTCGCCGTCCACGAGCACGGTGACGCCCCGGTCGCGGTGGAGATGCTCCGCGAGGAAGGCGCGGGCCTTGTCGGGCGGGCCGAGGGCGGCGCCGAGCTTCCGCCCGAACGCCTCCCAGTACAGCGCGGCGACCCGCGCCTCGCTCCCCTCGGGGACTTCTCGGCACACCACCGGCTCCGGGTCCATGGCCCTCCTCCTCGTCGTCGACTTGCACTATCGATAGTAATACGTTCATTCTCGATACGAGCGTTTTTTATTCGATAGCTTTGAGGGGGAGGGTCATGGAGACCACGAAGGCCGAAGGTCCGGGAGCGGCGCCTCCGGACGCCACCGCCCGGAAGGCGGCCACCGGTACGGAATCCGGCCCGGCCACCGATGCCGGTGCCACCACCGGCGGGCGACTCGCGCACGTCGACGCCCTGCGCGGCTTCGCCCTGCTCGGCATCCTCGTCGTCAACATCGGCTATCTGGCATCCGCCCACCACGGCTCGGGAGCCGAGGACCCCGCCTTCGGCACGCTCCTCGACGACGCGGCCGGATGGCTGGTGGCGGTGTTCTTCGAGGCCAAGTTCTTCCTGCTGTTCTCGTTCCTGTTCGGCTACGCCTTCACGCTCCAGCTGGACTCCGCCGCACGGAGCGGAGCCCGCTTCGGGCCGCGCTTCCTGCGGCGCCTGGCCGGACTGTTCGTCCTCGGCGCCCTCCACGCGGTCCTGCTGTTCCCGGGCGACATCCTCACCACGTACGCCGTCCTCGGCCTGGTCCTGTTCGCGCTGCGGGGGATCGCGCCCCGCACCGCGATCCGCACCGCCGTGGTCCTCCTGGTGACCACCGCCGCCCTCTACGCCCTGCTCGCGCTCGGCGTCCACCTCACGGACACCGGCGGAGTCGACCCCGGCGCCGCCGCCGAGGCCGCGCGGACGACGGAGGCGCTGCGCGGCAGCCCCGGCGAGGTGGTCCGGGAACATCTGTCGCAACTCCCCGACGTCCTCTACCTGCTGGTCTTCTTCCAGGCCCCGGCCGCCCTCGCCGCCTTCCTCCTCGGTCTCGCCGCCGGACGCGGCCGGGTGCTGGCGGACCTCGACCGGCACCGGCGGACCCTGGTCCGGCTCCAGTGGGCGGGGTTCACGGTCGGGCTCCTCGGCGCCGTCGTGTACGCCCACGCGAGCCTGGTGCGCCCGGGGGGCGCGTACCAGATCCTCGCGCTCGGCGTCGACGTCGTGACCGCGCCGCTGCTCGCCGCCGCGTACGCCGTCACCGTGCTCCGGCTCGCCCGGGGGCGGTTCGGGCGCGGCGTGGTGGCCGCCCTCGGGCCGGTCGGCGGCATGACCCTGACCGGTTACCTCACCCAGTCCCTGGTCTGCGCCCTGCTGTTCACAGGGTACGGGGCCGGGCTGACGGGCCGGCTGTCGCCGTCCGAGGTCCTCGCGGTCGCCCTCGTGCTCTTCGCCGTCCAGGCCGTCGCCGCCCGGTGGTGGCTGCGGGGTCACCGGTACGGCCCGCTCGAATGGCTGCTGCGGGCGTGGACCACGCTGTCCCGGCCGCCGCTGCGACGCCGGGCGGAGCCGGAGGCCTGACCGGAGCCGGGACCGGGGCGGGCTGGGTCTGGGTCTGGGCCGGCGGGGCCGGGTCCGGAAGGGCTGTTCCCGGGCGGACGGGTCGCGGGCCGGGGTGTCCGCGCCCTGGACGGGGCCCGTCGCCATGAGGTTAGCTGCGCGTGCACCTATTCAATAAATTGAGTATGGAGTCTCTGTCATGCACCCGTTCCGTCAGGCTGTCGAGAAGCGCGACCACGCCGCCGTCGAGGCGATGCTCGCCGAGGACGTCGTCTTCACCAGCCCGGTGGCGTTCCGCCCGTACCGGGGCAGGGCCCTCACCGCCGCGATCCTGCGCGGAGTGATCCGCGTCCTCACCGACTTCCGGTACGTCCGCGAGATCGCGGGCGCGGACGGCCGGGACCACGCGCTCGTCTTCACCGCCGAGGTCGACGGCAAGGAGATCCACGGCTGCGACTTCCTCCACTTCGACGAGGACGGCCGGATCGACGACTTCATGGTCATGGTCCGGCCGCTCTCCGCCGCCCGGGCGCTCGCCGCCGCGATGGGCGCGCAGTTCGACCGCATCGGCGCGGAAGCGGCTGCGGCGGAGACGGGTGGGACGGAGACGGGTGGGGTGACGACGGTCGGGGCGGAGGCGGTCACGGTCACCGGGCCGGGGACGGCTGCGGACCCGTCCCCGGCCACGGGTACGGCCAAGGCCGATGGTACGGGTACGGGCGCGGCCACCAGTGCGAGTGCCGGTCCTGCGCAGTGAGCGGTGCCGACTCCGGCGCCGACGCAGGCGTCATCGGCACGGGTGGTGGCACGGCCCTCACCGCCGACGCGACCTCCACTGCGCCGGGGCCACCCTCCCCGCCCGGGGGCGGCCTTCCGTGATTCGAGGGGCAGCCCGCTCCTGGACGCCCTGGAGGGCGCGGGCGTCGGATCCGAGTCCGCCCGCCGTTCCGGCGAGCGCGGCCCGTGTCGCCTCCGGGTCGTCGGGGCAGCTCCATCACGCGCGGGAGGCCCGGTTCCGTCCTTCCGGCCCGGCCTCCGCGTACGCGACGCACGCGTACTCCCTGACGGACGGGGTGCGGACGTGTGAACCGCGCGCCTCGCGCACCTATACGCCCATCGGGTACCCGTGCGAGGGAGAACGGTCCGGGCATTCACCGATTCAGGTGATAGCGAGGGAGGCGAAACGTCCCTTCCGCAAGGAGGGCGGCCACGCTCGGAGCGACACATGGAGCCACCCTGTGGAGCGCCCGATGCACCTGATCCCCCGTCATGACCCTTACCTCGTCGTCCGTTCGGCCGACGGCGCCACCGTCGCCGCCCTCCGGGGCGAGCTGGACCTCGTCCTGGTCCGGCACCTGCGTCCCGAGCTGGACGCCCTCGTCAGGGAGTCCGACGCCCTGACGCTCGACATTCGCGGCCTCACCTTCTGCGATGCCACCGGGCTCGGCCTCCTGGCCCACTGCGCCGGGTGCGTGCGCCGGAGCGGGGCGCACTGGCGGCTCGTGTGCGACCAGCCGTCGATCCTGCGGCTGATCCGCCTGGCCGCTCTGGGTGACCTGCTGGCCCCGCAGACGGAGCTGCCGGACGAACTCCCGGACGCCCTGACCGCCGCCCCCGGCGTGACGAGCCCCGTCCCGTAGGGGAGGGGTCGGCGGTCCTCGGTGGGCGCGGGACGAAAACCCGTGGCGACGGGGGAGGGCCGCCCCGATGATGACGGGATGACCGCGTCTTCGTCCCCGCCGCCCGCCGCCCGCCCGTCCCCGGTGGACGCCCTGCTCGTCGTGGACGTCCAGTCCGCCTTCGTGACCGGCCCCGGAGCCGTACCGGACGCCGCCCGGCTCGTCGACCGTACGGCCGACCTGCTGGCACGGGCCCGGAAGGAGGGGGCGTTCGTCGTGCACCTGCAGAACGACGGGCCGCCCGGCGCGGAGGACGAACCGCACACGCCCGGCTGGGAACTGCACCACCCCGTCGAGCCGGGCCCCACGGAGGTGGTCGTCCGCAAGCCCTTCGACGACGGCTTCCGGGAGACCCCGCTCGGCGCGGTGCTCTCCGGTGCCGGGGTCCGGTCGGTCGCCGTCTGCGGAGTGATGTCCGAGATGTGCGTCCAGGCGACGGCCCGCACGGCGCTGGAGCGGGACTACCGGGTCGTCGTGCCGTTCGACGCCCACGCCACCCAGGACGTCCCGGCGGTACCGGGGGTCTGCGAAGCCGTTCCGGCGGCCGTCGCCTCACGGGTGGCGGCGTACGCGCTGGGAAGCGACGCGGAGGTCACCGTCGCCGCCGCCGCCGTCACCTTCGGACCGCCCGCCGTGGACTGAGCGGCCGCGCGCCGGGCTGCCGAGGGCCGGGCCGTCACGGAGGGGGCTGTCGTGGACGGGGCTGCCGGTGGTGTCCGTACGGACCGGCGCGCCCGGCCCGCCGGGGTCGGGTCGACGGGGTCGGGCCGCCGGGGTCGGGTCGACGGGTCAGGGGCGTCAGCCGTCCTCGCCGTTCCCGCTGTCCTCGGCCCGCCGGTCCGGCTGAATGCCCGCCAGCAGGTTGAACGCCCCGGTCAGGAGGTTCAGCGTCACCACTCCGACCACTTCCGCGATCACCCGGTCGCTCCAGCCGTGCGCCCGCACCTCGGCGACGTCCTCGTCGGTGAGGGAGCCCGGCTCGGCGAGGACGCGGAGGGCGAGCGCGATCAGCGCCGCTTCCCGGGGGTCCTTCGACGTGCCCTGACGGGCGAGCTCGACATCGGTCTCGGTGAGCCCCGCCGCGAGACCGGCGGCCCGGTGCGCCTCCCGGCAGGTGCCGCAACCGATCCACTCCTGGACCGCGAGCGACAGCTTCTCGCTCAGCGCGCGGGGGATCTTCACCCGCTTCATCGCCCGCGACAGGCTCAGATAGCCGTCGAGCAGCGCGGGCGAGTGGGCCATCGTCGACACCATCTCCCCGGCGGAGCCGTGCCGCCCGACGATGTCGGCCAACAGCTCCCCGGCCCGGCCCGGCGCCTGCTCGGGGGTGAGCGCGGCCAGTCTTCTCGTGGTCATGAACTCTCCTCTGCATACCCTCGGGAGGTATGACTGCATACCCTTGGGGGGTATGACGAACGAGGGGCGGGAAATGTTCCCGGGGACTGGGACCGGGGCCGTACGGATGGGCGCACCGAGGTCAGGAGCGGAGCCGGGGCCGGAGGCGGTCCCGGAGCGAGTCCTGCCGCCGTTCGCGTCGGTGGACGCGTCGCGGTCGGCACCCCAGCAGGTCGACGGCTCGCTGTCCGGCAGATGAACCGCGACAGGGCACCCGCCCGATCGCGACGCCGCCCCGCATCCGTCGCCTGCCCGGGGGTGGCGGCACCGCCGCCTCCGCACCGCGGCAGGAAAATCGAGGTGCCCCGGCCGCCACTCGTCCCTACGCTTCCCGTCATGGACAGCACCGGAGCCGGGCGGCTCCTGAACGTCGTGGATGTCGAAGCCACCTGCTGGGCCCGCGGTCAACCGCCGGGCGCGGTCAGCGAGATCATCGAGATCGGGCTGACCGTCGTCGACCTGGCCACCGCGGAGCGCCTCGCCCGGCATCGGATCCTGGTGCGTCCTGTCCGGTCCACGGTCAGCGAGTTCTGCACGGAGTTGACCGGTCTCACGCAACACGAGGTGGACGGAGGGGTCAGCTTCGCCGAGGCATGTCGGCTGCTGGCGGCCGAACACCACGCCGGGTCCCGTCCGTGGGCCAGTTGGGGCGACTACGACCGCAACCAGTTCACCCGGCAGTGCCGGCACACCCCGACGCCCTATCCCTTCGGTCGGCACCACACCAACGCCAAGGCGGTCTTCGCCGAGGCGTACGGCCTGCGCAAACGCCCTGGCATGGCGCAGGCCCTGGAGATCGCCGGGCAGCGGCTCGAAGGCCGTCACCACAGTGGCGAGGACGACGCCTGGAACATCGCCGCCCTCGTCCTCCACCTGTCTGAGCGGGGCACCTGGCCGGAGCCGTGCTGACCGCGCCGGGCATCCCTCTGTACGCGGAGGCCGCACAGCGGATCGGGGCCGTGCGCCTCACGACGGATCTCCGGGATCGGCTCTCAGCCCACGGCGTGTTCCGCCGAAGCCGGATTCACTGAGAATCGTGCGCCGAGCGTTCTCAGCGAATCGTGCGCCGAGTGTTCCCAGCCGATTCGGCAACCCCACGGCTGAGCACAAGATCCAAAGACAAGCTCACCGGACAGGACAGAGTCCGGACGGGGCGGCGGTCTCAGGCGTAGTCGTAGACGGTGGCGGCGATGTCGCGGGCACTCAGGGTGTCGCTGATGATCGGCTCGACGCGTTCCCACTTTCCGCCCGCGAGGCCGCAGCCGATGCGGGGCATGTGGACTGAGGCCTCGTTGGCGAGGGCGTGTTCGGCGACGGCTCGGAGGCAGCGTTCGACGGCGTCGTAACGGATGGGCGGACCGCTGCTTCCCGTCCTCATCCCGCGCTGCGCGACCATGTTCGCGACCCAGATGTCGGATCGGACGCGGACCATCTGTACCGCTCCGAGGGCGAAGTCGTTACCCGCGCGCTCGCGGTGCCAGCGGCGGTACTCGCGCTCCGGTTCGGGCCAGTGACGCGAGATCGCCAGGACGAATCCCTTGCCCCATCCGCCGAGGTCGTTGCAGACATGGGCGATGATCTTCGGCCCCTTCGCCCGGGGGTTGGTCGCGTCGCCCGCGACGATCTTCAACGGTTCCATGGAGTCATGATCGACCGGCCCCCGGGGCGGAGGCCAGTGCTTTTCCTCTCCTGCGTTCACCGCGCACCGCGTTCCCCCGCTGCTCGCCGGGCCGCCCCAGGACCGACCGGACCGGGTCCGAGGCCGCCGGGCCGAGGATCCCGCCGTCCTTCCGGTCGCGGATCGATCGGTTACGAGGGGCCGGGGGCCGGGCACACATAGGTCCCGCCGCCGCCCGTGTGGCCGTGGACCCCTCCCGCCGCGAGCCGGGACGGACCGCGCCGCCGCCCCAGGAGGAGCCGGTCATGAGCAGCGCACCCGCATCGCCCGCGCCACGGCGGGAGGTGTCGCCGCTGGAACTCTTCTTCGACCTGGCATTCGTCTTCGCGGTCTCCCAGCTCTCCCACCACCTCCTGGAGAACCTCACCGCGCGGGGCGCGGCGGAGACCGCGGTCCTCCTGGCCGCCGTTTTCGGCACCTGGGCCTTCACCAGCTACGAGGCCACCCTCCTCGACGTCGAGCGGATCGTCACCCGGTGGATGATCGTCGTCGTGATGGGCCTCGGCCTCTTCATGAACGCCGAGATCCCGAACGCCTTCGGCGACCACGCCCCGGCCTTCGTCGTCCCCCTGCTGGTGATCCAGTTCCTCGCCGTCACCGTGACGTCCGCCGCCGCCCGCACCGGGATCCAGCGCGAGCACTTCCGCCGCGCCCTGGTCTGGATCTCCTGCTCCGCCCCGCTGTGGATCGTGGGCGCGGCGGTCGGCCCGGAGCCCCGGCTCCGTTGGTGGGCCGCCGCCGCCCTCGTGGACGTCACCGGGACCTGGCTCGCCCACCCGCTGCCGGGCCGCACGCTCAGGAGCCGGGAGTTCGTCTTCGACGGCGGCCACATGCTCGAACGCCTCCGGCTGTTCTTCATCATCCTGCTCGGCGAGACCGTCCTCACCGCGGGCCGGGCGATGTCCGACGCCCCGGTCGACGCGCCCAGCGTGCTCGCGACCGCGGGCGTGTTCGTGGCCCTGGTCTGTCTGTGGGCCGCCTACTTCGGCGGCGGCGAGGACGTCGTCCGTACGGTCCTCGCCACCACCCCCGACCCGGTGCGGGCGCTCCGCCTCGGGGTGAACAGCGTCTATCTCGTGATGGCCGCGCTGGTCGCCCTCGCCGTCGGCAGCGAACTCGCCATCGCCCACCCCACCGGCCACGGTTCCACCACGATCGCCCTGCTCCTCTTCGGCGGCCCCGCGCTCTACCTCGTCACCACGGCCTGGTACTTCCGCACCACGGCGGGCGGAGCCTGGACCGAGCGGCTCGCCGGGGCCGCCGTGCTCGTCGTCGTGGGGGTGGCCGCCGTCCGGCTGCCCCCGCTCGCCTCCGTCGTCCTGCTCGACGTGGTCCTCCTCACGACCGCCGCCGTCCTGGTCCGTGCCCACCGGGGTCTGACGCGTTCCCTCCGGAAGGCCCCTCCGGGCTGACCGCCCCGCCGGGCCCGCCCGCGAACCGCCCGGGAGTCGTGCCCACGAGCCGTTTGAACGAACGCGTCAGATGCGCCTGGTCGTAGAAACCGGTGGTCGCCGCGACCTCCCCCGGCGGCATCCCGTCGAGCAGCAGCCGCCGGGCCCGGTCCAGGCGCCGGGCCGTCAGATACTGGTGCGGGGCGATGCCGAAAGCCCGGCTGAACGCCCGTACGAGATGGGTGGGGTGGGCGCCCAGCAGCCCCGCCGCCTCCTCCAGGGGCACCCCCTGGAACAGCCGCGCGTCGAGCAGCTCCCGCAGGGCGTGCGCCACCCCGGGCGCGGTCCCACGCGCGCGCGTGGCGGAGCCGGGCCGCAGATGGCCGCCCAGCCGTTCGCGGACCAGGGCGAGACGGCACTGCGCCTCGAACTCGTCGCCCGGTTCCGTCAGCGCGGTGTGCAGCTGCCCGATACGGTGCCGCAGCAGCGGGTCGACCAGGTCGGGGGAGTCGACGGCGGCGCCGATCAGGCTCTCGTCGAGCTGGGTCAGATCCAGGTACAGGACCCGCTTGCGGAAGCCGTGCGCGGTCGCGGGGGAGCCGTTGTGCGGGACCTGCGGCGGCAGCAGCGACACGGTGTCGCCCGGCGTGCCGTGCTCGCGCCGGTCCAGGTCGTACCGGACCGCGCCGTCGTCGACGATCAGCAGCGTCCACACGTCGTGGACGTGCATCGGGTACGCGTGCTCGGTGAACCGGGCGTGGAACACCTCCACCACCCCGGGGACGCGCGGACGCCACGCCGTGACCCGCTGCCCCGCCACCATGCAAGGAATGTACAAGACGCCCCGGGGCCGTACCCGGCAGCCTCGGGGGATGACCACCACCGACCACGCGCCCGTGCGCTTCGACACCAAGATCGCCGTCCTGCTCCGGGAGGACCTGGAGACCTGGCAGCGGCTGAACGTGACCGCCTTCCTGGTCAGCGGGCTCGGCACCCTGCTGCCCGAGGTGATCGGCGAACCGTACGCGGACGCCGACGGCACCCCGTACTTCCCGATGTTCCGCCAGCCCGTCCTGGTCTTCGAAGGCACCGGGAGGACCCTCGTCACGGCGCACGGCCGCGCGCTCTCCCGCGCGCTCCCGACCGCCCTGTTCACGACGGACCTCTTCACCACCGGCAACGACCGCGACAACCGGGCCGCCGTCCGCGCGGTGGCCACGGCGGACCTCGACCTCGCGGGCTTCGCCGTGTACGGGCCCCGCAACGCCGTCGACAAGGTCCTCAAGGGCGCCCGTATGCACCCCTGACGGCCTCCCGCGTGACCCCGGCGTCGCGGGCCCGGGCCGGGACGGGGCCGGGGCCGGGGGACGGCCCCCGTGCCCGCTCCGCGCGCGTCGTCGGTGACGACCGGGCACGCGGGGCCCGGCCCTCACCCGCGCGCCCGCTCCGCGCACTCCAGAAGCACCGGCAGGGCCGCCGCCAGGGCGTCCGTCCCCCGTGCGTACGGCAGCCGGATCCGGTCCCGGAAGCCGTCCACCGGGGAGAAGGCGGCGCCGGGCACCACCGACACGCCATGTCTGCGGGCCAGCTGGGCGAGCGCCTCGGTGTCGGTCCCCGGGACCCGCACCCAGAGCGCGGGCCCGCCCGCCGGCCGGGTCCACTCCCAGTGCGGCGCCCACGTCCGCAGCAGCGCCTCCGCCGCGTCCCGCTGCTCCCGCAGCGCGGCCCGGCGGTGCGCGCGTGCCTCCGGGAGCCGGTCCAGAAGCCGTACGGCGACGAGCTGGTCCAGCACCGAACACGACAGGTCCACCGAGGTCTTGATCTGCGCGAGCCGCGACACCACCTGCGGCGACGCACGGACCCAGCCCACCCGCAGACCACCCCAGAACAACTTCGACAGCGTGCCCACGGTCACCGTCGAACCCATCGGCAGCTCCGCCACGAGCGGCACCGGAACGTCCTCGCCCCCGGCAGCCGTCCCCGCCCCCGGAAACCCGGTTTCCTGGAGCCCGGCTCCCCGGGATCCGGCCCCTTGGGACCCGGCCCCTTGGAGTCCGGCTCCCGTCCCCGGCGTCCCGTCCGCCGCCTGGACCCCACCGGCCCCGTCCGGCCCCAGCGCGAGTTCGGCGCAGGCCATGTCCTCCACCGTGAACAGTTCCAGGTCGGCCAGGACCCGGCGCCACTCCCGGCGCGCGGCCCCGTCCAGACTCCGCCCGGTCGGATTGTGCACCGTCGGCTGGAGGTACACGAGCCGGGGCCGCGCGTGCCCGACGAGCCGCCGCAGCGCCGCCGGACCGGATCCGTCCGTCCCCGGCCCCTCCCCGCCCGGCCCGTCCCCGCCCACCGGCACCAGCCGGGCACCCCGCGCGCGCAGCGCCTCCAGGGCGCCCCGATAGGTCGGATCCTCCACGACCACCGTGTCCCCGGGCTCCACGAGGGCCTGCGCCACCAGCCACACCGCCTGCTGCGAACCCGCCGTCACCAGGATCTGCGCCGCCTCGGTCGGCACCCCCGCCGCCCGGTAGTAGGCGGCGACGCCCTCCCGCAGCGCCGGAAGACCGTACGGGTGGTAGCCGTCCTCGCCGAGGAGCCCGCCGAGGTCGTCACGGGTCAGCGCGGTCACCTCCTCGCCCACCGTGCCGAGCCCCGGCAGCGCCCCGCTCGACAGATCGGCCGCTCCCGTGCCGTCGGCGGCGCGCGAACGGGCGTCGAAGCTCACGAGCCTGCCCTCGGTCACATATCCGTCGGGCGCCCCGGAGCCCCGCAGCCGCGAACCGCTGCCCCGGACGCTCTCCAGCCGCCCCGCGTCCTCCAGGAGCCCATAGGCGGCGGTCACGGTGGACCGGCTCACCCCGAGCACCAGCGCCAGCTCGCGCTGCGAGGGCAGGACGGTGCCGCCCGCCACGTCCCCCCGCTCGCCCAGCTCCCGCAGGGCGTCCGCGAGCCGCCGGGGCAGCGGCCCCGGCCCCTCCGACGACCAACCGGTGAGAAGTCGGGACAAACGGGTCGAAGAAATCCTGGCCATGACACCCATGGTGCGCGAAGACGCAGGCCAATCCTGCCCGACTGGTCGTTGTCGCCCCGGGACCCCCGGCGGATGATCGACAGGGCGGGACCGGGCCGAGGGCCCGGAGGACCGGACAGGGAGATGGGTGAGGTCATGGCGACCGTCGTGCTGGTCGGCACACTGGACACCAAGGGCGAGGAGTACGCCTGGCTGCGCGAGCGGCTCAGGGAGTACGGCAGCGACGTCCTCCTCGTCGACACCGGGGTCATGCCGCCGCCCGCCCACGCGCCGGTGCCCGACGTCTCCGCCGACGTCGTCGCACGGGCCGGGGGCCACGACCTCGCCGCCCTGAGGGCGGCGGGCGACCGGGGCGCGGCCGTCGCCGCGATGGCCCAGGGTCTCAGCCGGGTCGTCGTCGACCTCTACCGCAAGGGCCGCCTCCACGCCGTGCTCGCCGCCGCGGGCAGCGGCGGCTCCGCCATCGCCGCACAGGCCATGCGGGCCCTGCCCATCGGCGTACCGAAGGTGCTCGTCAGCACCATGGCCGGGGGAGACGTCTCCCCGTACGTCGACAGCAGCGACCTCACCCTGATGTACAGCGTCGTCGACATCTCCGGACTGAACTCCGTCTCCTGCCAGGTCCTCGGCAACGCCGCCGCCGCGGCCGCCGGGATGGCCCGCCGCCACGAGCGCAACCACGACGAGCCCGCGGGCCGGGGACGGCCGGTCGTCGCCGCCACCATGTTCGGCGTGACGACCCCGGCCGTCGACGTCGCCCGCGCCCGGCTCGCCGAACTCGGCTACGAGGTCCTCGTCTTCCACGCCACCGGCGCGGGCGGCCGGGCGGTCGAGAAGCTCGCCAGGGACGGGATGCTCGACGGCGTCCTCGACCTCACCACCACCGAACTCGCCGACGAACTCGTCGGCGGGGTGCTCAGCGCGGGCCCGGCCAGGCTCACCGCCGCCGGAATGATGGGCGTTCCCCAGGTCGTCGCCCCCGGCGCCCTCGACATGGTCAACTTCGGTCCCGCCGCGACCGTGCCCGAGCGGTTCGCCGAGCGGCGGCTGCTCATCCACAACGCCACCGTGACCCTGATGCGCACGACCCCCGGCGAGATGGCCGAACTGGGCACCGGGATGGGCCGCAAACTGCGCACCGCCCGGGGCCCGGCCGAGGTCTTCTGGCCCCTGCGCGGACTGTCCGCCGTGGACGTGGCCGACGGGCCGTTCGAGGACCCGGAGGCCGACCGGGCCGGTCTGGACGCGCTCCGCGCCGCCGTCCGGGGCGGCGAGGTCCGCGTCCACGAACTCGACGCCCACGTCAACGACCCCTCCTTCGCCGTCGCCATGGCCGACCGCCTCCACCGGCTGATCAGCGAGAAGGCACGCGCCACCACGTTCTGAAGACCGGTCGTGACCGATACCGATACCGATACCGATACCGGAATCGGAATCGGTACGGCGACCGGGCACGCACCGGCAACACCCCACCCGAGACACCGAGGAGTGACGATCGTGACCACCATCAGCCGCCAGGACGTGCTCGACCGGCTGCGCGCGCAGGTCGCCGCGGGCCGCCCGGTCGTCGGCGCCGGAGCGGGCACCGGCCTCTCCGCCAAGTGTGCCGAGGAGGGCGGGGTGGATCTGCTGATCATCTACAACTCCGGCCGTTACCGGATGGCCGGGCGGGGCTCGCTCGCGGGCCTCCTGCCGTACGGCGACGCCAACGCGATCGTCCAGGACATGGCCCGCGAGGTGCTGCCGGTGGTCCGCGACACCCCCGTCCTCGCGGGCGTCTGCGGCACGGACCCGTTCCGCCGCATGGACCTCTTCCTCGACCAGCTCAAGGCCATGGGCTTCGCGGGCGTGCAGAACTTCCCCACGGTCGGCCTCTTCGACGGGACCTTCCGCGTCAACCTGGAGGAGACCGGCATGGGGTACGGCCTGGAGGTGGACATGGTCCGCGCCGCCCACGAGCGCGACCTGCTCACCGCCCCCTACGTCTTCGACCCCGAGCAGGCGGCCGACATGGCGCGGGCCGGCGCCGACGTCCTGGTGCCCCACGTCGGACTCACCACCAAGGGAGCCATCGGCGCGGGCACGGCCATGACGCTCGACCAGGCGGCAGCCGCCGTCCAGGAGATGCACGACGCGGCGAAGCGCGTGAACCCCGAGGTCCTGGTCCTCTGCCACGGCGGGCCGATCGCCGAACCGGAGGACGCCCGGTACGTCCTGGAGCACACCACCGGGGTCGTCGGCTTCTTCGGCGCCTCCTCGATCGAACGCCTGCCCACCGAGCGGGCCATCACGGAGCAGACCCGTGCCTTCAAGGCCCTGGCCAGCGGCTGAGGCCGTTGTCAGTGCCGTGCCGTACAACTGGGTGAACTGGTGAACGGAACGGCACGACCGGCCGTCCACGCGGACGACCGGACAGGGGGACGGCGCATGGACACTTTCGCGGACCCGGGGTGGCCCGGCCGGGTGCCCTTCCTCGGCCGGGCCGGTGAACTCGACCTGCTCGACGCGCTGTTACGCGGCCGGGCCGGGGGAGCGGGCCCGGTGGCCGTGGACGTCACGGGCGAGCCGGGCATCGGCAAGACCCGGCTCGCCACGGAGTTCGCGTCACGGGTCCGGGGGCGCGGCGCGGACGGACGACGGGCCCCGCTCGTCCTCCACGGCCGTGCGGGCCCCGGTCCGACCCCGGACTCACCCTTGCGGGCCTGGGCCGACGCCCTGGCCGGACTCGACCACCACGACCGGACCGCCCACCCGGAACTGTCCGCGCTGGCGGACCTCGTCGAGAGCCTGACGGAAGGTCCGGTCGCTGGGCACACCGGCCGGGACCTCGGCTGCGGCGGGCATCCGGACGAGAGCCCGGCGGTGGCCCACGGGAGTCACGGAGCCGGGTCCACCCGCCACCCCGGTGCCGCCGGTCCCCGCGGCCGACCCGGCGCCGCCGGTTCCGGCCCCCTCCCCGACACGGCGCTGGTGCGCCGGATCGCCCGTGCGGTCCGTGCCGTACCGGCCCCCGGACTCCTGCTCGTCCTCGACGACCTGCACCACGCCGACACCGCCACCGTCGCCCTCGTGGACCAGCTGCTCCGGCACCCGCTCCGGGCGCCCGTCCTGCTCGTACTGGTCCGGCGCGAGCGCCAGACCGGGCCCGGGCTCGCTGCGCTCCTCGCCCGGGGGGCCGACAGCGGCTCCCTGACCCGGCTCCCGCTCCGCCCGCTGACGGCCCACGACGGGATCGAGGCCCTCGCCCCGGGCCTGTCACCGGGAGCGGCCCGTGAACTCCACGCCACGAGCCTCGGGAACCCGCTCCACCACCGGGCCCTCGCGCACCTCCGCCTCCGCCCGGACGAGACGCCCGGCACCGGCCCGGCGGTGGCGCTCCTCGACGAACTGGCCGCGCTCACCCCGCCCGAACGGGCCGTCGTGGACGCTCTCGCCGTCCTCCACGGCCCCGTGACCACGGATCTGCTGGCCGCCATGACCGGCCTCGCCGCCACCCCGACGCCCGAGTCGGCCACCCCCTGCGGGGACTCCCGGCCGACGCCCGCGCAGGCGGACCGCCGGGTCGAGCGGCCGGGAGACCGGTACCCGGACCGGCCGGGAGGCCCGGCACCGGACCGGCAGGCACCCCTGCGGATTCCTACGGCCGCACCGGGGGGCGGGCTCCCGCACCCGCCGTCGGACCGGCACGTGCCCGTCGGAACCCCGGCCGACCGGAACACGGCCCCCCTCGCCGACCGGCCCACGCACCTGTACGGGGCGGCGGACCTGTACGGGGACCGGCTCACGGGCCTTCCGGCGGACCGGACACCGGACATGCCGACACACGAGCACGCGCCCGGGGAGGGAACGGCGGGCCGGTACGGGGACAGGGACCAGCACCGTGACCGGGACACGAACCCGCCGATGGACCTGCGGCCCGGCTGCGCCCCGGCGGCGAACCGCGCCTCGTCGGCTGGTCCTGCTCCTGCTCCGGCTCCCGCCTCGGGTCCTGCTCCGGCCGAGACACCAGGCCCTGCCGCGCACCCGGGTTCCGCCCGGGCCTCGGGTCCGGACCCTGCCCCGGGCTCCGGCTCGGCCCCGGACCTCGCGGGGGCTCGGGGAGCCCCCGGGGCCGCCCGGTCCGCCGTCCGGCCCCCGGGGCTCGTTCCCGGGTGGCCGGTCCCAGCGGGAGAGCCACGTCGGGAGCCGGTGGGGGACACCGACGACCGGGTCCCGGGGCGGGTCGTCCCCCGCTGGGCCGCCCCCGGTCTCGACGGCGTCCTGCGGGCTCTGGCCCACCGGGACCTCGTCCGGGCCGCCGAGGACGGGCGGGCCCTCGTCCTGCGCCACCCCGCGCTCCCCGAGATCCTCCGGGCCGCGATCGACCCCTGGCACCGCAGGGAACTGCACCGGCGGGCGGCCCGTGCCCTGGCGGGGGCCGGGGCGCCGGTGACCGTACGGGCCCCGCACCTCGTCCGGGCCACCACGACCTGGGACCCGGAGGCCGCCGCCCAGCTCGTCGAGGCCGCCGAGCGGATCGACCCGGCCGACCCGGCGCGCGCCGCCGACTGGCTGGCCACCGTCCTCGCACTGCTGCCCGACACCCCCGAACACCGGACGGCCCGGCGGGACCTGACGTTCCGCCGGGCGCGGTCCCTCGCCTCGGCGGGCCGGACGACGGAGGCGCGGGACCTCCTCCACCTCGTCGACGCCCCCGGCTCGGGCGACGGCCCGGACGGGCGGGAGGCGACGGAGCTACGGACCGCCGCCGTCCTGCTCCGCGCCTCCGTGGAGCGTCAGCTCGGCCACCACGCCGAGGCCGACGCGCTGCTCCGCCGGGAACTGGAACGGACCCCCGGGCCCCGCCCCGGAGCACGGAACCGGCTCGTCGTGGAGTGGGGCTGCCGGGCCCTCTCCGCCGCCCGCTACCCCGAGGCCCGTCCGGCCGTCACCCGGACCCTGGAAGAGGTCCGGCGACGGCACGACGAGACGGATACGGCCGAGGTCCTCACCCTGGCGGCCCTCGGGGAGGCGTACGAGGGGGCGACCGCCACCGCCCGCACCCACGTCCGGGAGGCGGCCGCCCTCACCGACGCCCTCACCGACGGCGAACTGACCGGCCACACCGAGTCGCTGATCCGGCTCGCCTGGGCCGAGGCGTTCCTCGAACGGTACGCGGCGGCCGAGCACCACACGGCCCGGGGCGCCGCGCTGGCCCGCCGGGCCGGACGGCCCCTCGCGCTCTCCCAGCTCCTTCTCTGCTCCGCCTACGTCCACCTCCTGACCGGCAGGGTGGGCCGGGCCCTCGCCCTCGCCGAGGAGTCCCTCACCGCCGCCCGGGCCCCGGGCGGCCTCGAACTCCTCGGCTTCACCCGGGCGATCCGCGCCGTCGTCCTGTTGCACGCCCGGCCGCTCGGCGACCCCGAACCGCTGGCGGCGGCCGAGGAGGCCGCCGCCACGGTGGGCACCGCGCGGGGCTGGTGGGCCACCCAGGCCCGCGCGCTCCTCGCCTACTCCGTGGCGACGGCACGGGACCCGCACCGGGCCCGCGAGGTCCTGCTGGACGCGGGCGGAGGCCCGGACCTCACGGGGCTCCAGCCCTCGCTGCGCCCCGCGTACCTCGAACTCCTCGTGGAGGCGTCCCTCGGCGCCGGAGACCTCGCGGAGGCCGAGCGCGCCGCCCGCCGGGCCCTTGAGGAGGCGGCCACACTGGGCCTGCCGACGCAGAGCGCCGCCGCAGGACAGGCCTGGGGCAGGGTCCTCGCCCGGCGCGGCGAACGGAGCGCGGCGGCGACGGCGTTCACCGAGGCGGCACGGGAGGGCGCCCGGTCCGGGGCGACGCTCCGGGAGGCGCACGGCCTGCTGCTCGCCGCGCCCGGGGTCCGGGCCGCCGGGGACGGCCCGCACGCGGCGGCCCTCTGGCGCCGGGGCCGTCGGCTGGCCTCCGAGGGCGGCGCCCGCCTCCTGGTGGACCTGGCCGACCGGACCCGCCCGGACGCCCCGGACGGCACCACGGGCTCCCGGCTCGCCGCGCTCACCCCGCGCGAGCGCGAGATATCCGCCCTGGTCGCGGAGGGGCTGACCAACCAGGCCGTGGCCGAACGGCTCTGCTTGAGCCCTCGCACGGTCGAGAGCCATGTCGCCCGGGTCTACCGGAAGACGGGTGTGGAGACCCGGGCGGGCCTCGCGTCGCTCGTCGCCAGGGACCGGGCGGACGGCGTGGCCGGGAGGGATCAGTCCTTGCGGGGATAGACGGTGTCCACCCGGCCCTTGGAGTCGGCTCTCAGATAGGCGGAACCGTACGAGTCGGACAGGTACACGCTGAGCCCCAGCGAGTTGCCGACGAGGGTCGAGGCCGGGACGAGGATGACGTACCGGCTCGTCGGCTCGGCCACGCCCAGTTCCTTGTCGGCGCGCTTCAGGAGCGCGGGCAGGACTTCCCAGTCGACGGTTTCGGGGTCCACCGGGACGGTGCCGGGGAAGGCCGTGCCCGAACCCTGACGGACGGCCACGTCCTCGCCCCGGTAGACGTACCGGTCGTACCGCTTGGTGCTTCCCTTGACCAGGGCCTCGGCGATCGCGTACTCCGGGTACACGACGAATCTGGTGACCTTGGTCCCGCCCGAGGCCGCCTTCACGGCGGCGATGGCGGCGCGGACCCCGGCGGGCGTCAGAAGGTTCGGCTTCTCCGCCTTGTCCGTCCCCGCCTTCCCGGTCCCCTTCCCCGTGGGCACCTTCGGCGCCGAGGGCCGCTGGGCCGTCGGGCCCGGCTGCGAGGCTGCCCCGCCCGGCCCGCTGCCGGGGTCGGACGGCTGCCACTGCCAGGCCATCGCCCCGACGGGGATGCCGACGGCCAGCGCCACGACGACGGCGGCGCGCAGCACCGGCCTGGCACGCCCCCGGCGCCGCCCCCCGTCGGCACGGGAGGACGAGACGGCCGCCGGGGTGGTCGCCGGAGCCGGGGATCCGACAGCGGAGGGCCCGGCCCCCGAGGACGGACCGGACGGGTCGGGCGCCGGAGACGGCGGACCCGGAGGCAGCGGACCCGAGGGAGGCGCCAGCCGGAAGGAGGTGGACCCGCCGGAGGGACCCGGGCCGCCTGCGGTCCCGGCGGGCGCCGGGGGAGCGGCCTCCCGGAGGCCCGGGCCCCCGGCGCCGCTCGTCGGCGCCATCTCGGCGAGCGCCCGGTCGAGTTCCGCCGCGTCCGGGCGGGCGGCCGGGTCCCGTACGAGGAGACGGGCCAGGACCCCGCTCAGCGCACCGGCCCGGCGCGGCGGCGGCACGTCGTCGGAGAGCACGGCCGCGAGCGTCGCCAGGGTGTTCTCGCGCCGCAGCGGATGGGTGCCCTCGACCGCCACGTACAGGAGCATCCCGAGCGACCACAGGTCGGCGGCGGGACCGCTGCCCGCGTTGCCCCGGATGCGTTCGGGGGCCATGTAGTCGGGGGAGCCGATGATGGAGCCGGAGGCGGTCAGGACGGTCGACTCGCGGATCGCCGCGATGCCGAAGTCGGTGAGGACGGGCCGCCCGTCCGGCCGCAGGAGGACGTTCGCGGGCTTCACGTCACGGTGCTCGATGTCCCGCTCGTGGGCGGCCCGCAGGGCGGAGAGCAGCTCACGGCCGAGCGCGGCGGCCTCGGCGGGCGCCAGGGGCCCCCGGTCGAGCCGGTCCTGGAGGGACCCGCCGGTGACCAGTTCCATCACGAGCCACGGGTACGTTCCCTCACCGGCGTCCACGATGTGGTGGATCGTCACCACGTTGGGGTGGTCGATCCGGGCCAGGGCGCGGGCCTCCCGCAGGACGCGGGCGCGCAGGGTCCGGGCGCCCTCGACGTCGTGCTCGGCCATCGCGGGGTCCGGCGGGCGCACCTCCTTGAGCGCCACATCACGGTGGAGGGCCAGGTCGCGGGCGCGCCAGACCGTTCCCATCCCGCCACCGCCCAGCCGTTCCACCAGCTCGAAGCGGCCGTCGATCACTCTGCTCACACGCACCCCTGTCGGGTCCCCGGGGCGGCGGCGGCCCTCGGCCCCACCCCGCCCACTTCGCCGTACACGTTCATCCGGTAGCGCCCCACGGGCGCGTCGGTCCCGGGAAGACCGAGCGGTCCCGGCGGGAGACCGCCCCCGCCGGCCTCCGCGTCCGCACCCCCGGTCCCGGGGGCAGACCCGGTGCCGCCCCCGACCGTACTACCGTGCGAGTCGGCCGTGTCGTGCTCCCCGTGCGTCCGGTACAGCTCGTCCGCCCGCCGGTACGACCGAGCCGCCTCCTCCGGCGCCCCGGCCGCCTCGAAGGCCTGCCCGGCCCGTCGGTGCAGAGCGGTGGCGTGCCGTAAATCGTCCCAGGCCAGGGCCGTTTCGGCGGCCCGGGCGTACTCCACCGCCGCTCGGTGGGGCTCATCGAGCAGCAGGGCGCAGTACGCGAGCAGCGCCCCGGCACGTACGCGCTCCGCCGGGTCGTCGTCCCCGGCCGGTCCGGCCGCCGCCCGTTCCAGGAACGCGACGGCCTCGCGGGCGCGCCCGCGCTCCACGTACGCGATCCCGAGCCCGAGGTGTGCGCAGGCCCCCAGCCGGGGGTCGGAACCGGCCGTGTCGGCGAGCCGGACGGCCTCCACGAGCAGAGCCAGCCGCTCGTCCGCCGGGTCGGCCGACGGGGCGGTGGGACCGTCCGGGGTCGTGACTTCTTCCGCCGCCGTGCCCGCTCCCGGCTCCGGGCTCGCACCGGGTCCGCCCGGCCGGAGCGCACCCGGTTCGTCCCCGGTGGGCTCCCCGCCCTCCGCCCGTCTCTGCTCCCGCTCCCCCTCCCCCTCCCGCTGCGACGCGAGCGTCCGCGCGAGGGAGAGGAGGAGGCGTATGCGGTCGTCCGTCCTGAGCGGCGCCGTGGGCTCATCGGCGGCGAGTGCCGCACGGAGCAGCGCCGCCGCCTCCCGGTGGGCGCCGGTGGCCCGCAGTACGGCGGCGAGCAGCGGTTCGTGCACGGCGGCGCACCACGGCCGTCCCCCGAACCGGTGGCCCGCCACGGCGGCCCTCAGCAGGGGGAGGGCTGCGGGCGGATCGTCCGGCGCCGTGATCCGGCCCAGCAGGGCACGCGTGTCGGCGAGGACCCGCGAAACGGCGGGTTCCGCCGCGTGCGGAACGGCGAAGGCGATGAGCCGGATGAGTTCCGCGCGGAGGACCGCCGCCTCGACGTCCGGGTCGGGGGTGGTGTCCAGCAGCTCGGCGACGGCCAGATCGCGGGAGAGGCGGACCGTGACGGCCTCGGCGACGGAGGCGTGGCCGGTCGTGTGCAGGACGGCGGCCCGCTCGTGGAGTTCGTCGAGCGCGGCCCGCGCCGTGCCGCCCGGCTCGGGTCCCGCGAGCAGCGCGCGGGCCCGGGAGATGAGTGCCTTGCCGCGCTGACCGGCCTGTTCGTGCAGGTCGGCGGCGCGGGTGAAGAGCGGTCCCGCGATCGACCGCACCGGGCCCAGACGGTCCAGCGCGGCCGCGTCCAGGGCGTCGGCGTGGTCCCCGGGAGCGAGGACGCCGTCCGTGCGGCGCAGGGCGGTCGCGGCCCGCTCCCAGGCGTCGGCGGCCCCGGGGTGGGCGTCGGCGGTGAGGCGCCGGGCATGGTGGAGGAGTTCGTGCGGATCCTCCGGTTCACCGGGGCCGCCGCGCCCCGGGCCGTACGGATGCTCAGAACGCGGGAAGGCGTCGGGTGAGCGGCTGCTCATGTGCGGTGCTCCGGCGGGTGGGGAAGGGACGAACGCAGAGGTCGGACCGACTTTCGCAGTCCGGGGCCGCCCGCACATCCGTAGAAATACGGAACCCTCGGAACCGGCCGCTCCCCGCCCGGCCGCCCCGCCCCGCTCCCGTCCGCTCCGCCGCACTTGCCCGGCTCCGTACCCCCGCGCAAGCCGATCGGCGGCACTGGGCAGGGCCCGTCGCCGGGTCCTCGGCTACGGTGATCCGGTAGGCGCCCTCAGGGGCGGGACCGATGCGTAGGTCGGATGCGTTGGAGACTCACCAGTCGTCGAGCGGGGTCCCGCAGCCGCCCCGGGCGGCCATGGGGGACGCCGGTGTGCTCCGGGAACTGCTGCCGATCGCCCTCTGGCGGGAGGACGCGGACGGCCGGATCGTCGAGTGGTCGCTCGCCGCGCAGGACCTGCTGGGGCACCGGCCCGAGCACGTCCTGGGGCGGCTCGCCACCCCGCTGCTCGTCCCCGACGCCAACCGTGAACTCGCCGACCGGCTCACCGACCGCGTCCAGGCGGGCGAGACGATGGTCGGCACGCTCCCGGTCCGGCACCGCGACGGGCACGTCGTCGCCATGGAGATGTGGATCGTCCCGGCCACCGACCCGGACGGACGGCCGGGGGCGATGCTCATCGCCGTGGAGACCTCCGAGGTCCTGCGGATGCGGGAGAACCTGGCGGCGATGGAGAGCCTGTTCACCCAGTCGCCGATCGGTCTCGCACTGCTCGGCCCCGACCTGCGGTTCCTGCGCGTCAACGACGCCCTGGCGCGGATGAACGGGGTGACGGCCGCCGGGCACGTGGGCCACCGCCTCACCGAGGTCGCGCCCGGGGTCAACGCCGACTCGCTCGAAGCGCTGATGCGCCAGGTCCTGGAGAGCGGGCACGCGGTCGTCGACGCCCGCCGGGTCGGCCGCACCCCCGCCGACCCCGGCCACGACCACATCTGGTCCTGCTCCTACGCCCCGCTCGTGGACCGCGCCGAGCGGCGGTCCCTGGGGATCATCGCCTCCCTCGTCGACATCACCGAGAGCCAGGAGGCGCACAGCGAGGTCGAACGCGCCCGGCACCGGTTCGCGCTGCTG
Organism: Streptomyces sp. NPDC101490; assembly: GCF_044767145.1. NCBI lineage: Bacteria > Bacillati > Actinomycetota > Actinomycetes > Kitasatosporales > Streptomycetaceae > Streptomyces > Streptomyces sp. NPDC101490. The sequence continues at coordinate 139,885 of NZ_JBIWNI010000007.1, read as the reverse complement.
GCCGAGGCGGGCGCCAGGATCGGTACGACCCTGGACCTGAAGCTCACGGCCGAGGAGGTGGTCCGCTTCCTCGTGCCGCAGCTCGCCGACTCGGCGGACGTACAGATGCTGGAGTCCTTCCTCGCACCGGACGACTCGGCCGCCTCCACGCGCGGGGTGCTGCGCAGGCTCGCGGCCCGGTTCCCCGACCCGACGGCCCCCACGTCCGTCCTCACGCCGGGGCAGACCTTCCAGCTCCCGCTGGACTCCGTGTACGAGCAGGTCGTCGCCCGGGGGCTGCCCACCAGCCTCTACCCGTCCGACCTCCCGGCGCTCTTCGACGGTCCGGGCGGGGAGGCGCTCCGCGCCTACTTCGCCGCCCGTACGGGTTCCGCGCGGCTCGTGCCCCTGGTGGCCCGGGGCAAGGTGCTGGGGGCGGTCACCGTGACCCGGCTGCGGACCCGGGAGGCGTTCGACGCCGAGGACCGGGTCCTCATCGACGAGGTGGTCGCCCGCGCCGCCCTCAACATCGACAACGCCCGGCTCTACACCAACCAGCGCGAGGCCGCCCTCACCCTCCAGCGCAGCCTCACCAACAGCGCGCTGCCCGATGTCGACGGGCTGGAACTCACCGGCCGCTATCTGCCCGCGAGCGCCCATGACGTCGGCGGAGACTGGTTCGACGCCATCGCGCTGCCCGGCGGCAGGACCGGTCTGGTCATCGGGGACGTCATGGGGCACGGTATCCACGCGGCGGCCGTCATGGGCCAACTGCGCACGGCCGTGCGGACCTTGGCCCGGCATGACATCCCGCCCGTCCGGATGCTCAGCTCGCTCGACGCCGTCGTCGCCGACCTCGGCGAGGACACGATGGCGACCTGTGTGTACGCGGTCCACGATCCGGCGGACGGCGGCTGGACCATCGCCCGCGCGGGTCATCCGCCGCCCGCCGTGGCCACCCCGGACGGCACCGTCACCTTCCTCGACGGACCGCCGGGCACCCCGTTGGGCACCGGAGCGCACGACTTCGGCGCGGAGACGGTGGGGCTTCCGGCCGGAGGGCTGCTCGTGCTCTACACCGACGGTCTGATCGAGGCCCGCGACCGTGACCTCGACGAGGGGATGCGGCAGCTCGGCCGGGCGCTCCGGCACCCGGACCGTCCCCTGGACGCGCTGTGCGACGACATCCTGAGCCGGTTGCTGGCCGCACCGGCCCAGGACGACGTGGCCATACTGCTGGCCCGGACGGCACGCTCCATCCCGTAGGGGCCTCTTGTGTCCTCCCCGTCCGCCGCCCCGGCCGTCCCCCGTACCGGCCGCCGCCCCGGCAGGCTCCCGCCCTCCCCGCAGGGGCTTGCCCCTTTCCCGTGGGACGACCGCGCTCGCCCGAGGGCCGCCGCCGCTCTCTCCCCTCCCCGCGCACGCCATGTCGGAACCGCCCGGCCACCCCGCCCTCGGTCACACTGCGTGGTGTGACGGATGCGCGAAGGAGTGGTGCGGAGGCCTCGGCGGGGCCTCCGGGGCCGGCCGCCGAGTCGACCGTGCTGGCGGCGGAGCAACTGCGGGCGCTGCGGAGCGTGGGGCGCGAGTGGGGGCGGGTGTCGGCCGCGCCCGAGGTGTGGCGCCGGGCCCTGCCGGTCGACCCCGACCTGGGCCGGTTCCCGCCCCTGGCGCAGGTCGGACCCGCCCGGTTCGGGAGGCTGGTCCGGGTCCCCGAACTCGGGGCGGACGCGGCGGGGGAGCGGGTGGACGCGGAGGAACCCGCGACGGGACGGCTGGGGCGGGCGGCGGCGCGGGCGCGCCGCGTGCTGCTGGGCGCGCCCCTGAAGAGCTCCGCCGTCGTCACGGAACGGATGCGCAAACTGCTGGCGCTGCCCGTGCTGTCCGCCGACGCGCTCTCTTCGGTCGCGTACGGCCCGGAGGCGATGCTCGGGGTCCTCGTCCTGGCCGGTACGGCGGGCCTCGCGTACGCCTTCCCGGTCGCCGGGGCGATCGTCTTCCTCATGTTCGCGGTCGGACTGTCGTACCGTCAGACGATCCGGGCGTATCCGCACGGCGGCGGTTCGTACATCGTCGCGAGCGACAATCTGGGGAGGATGCCCGGCCTGGTCGCGGCGGCGGGCCTGATGACCGACTACATCCTCACGGTGGCCGTCTCGATCGCCTCCGGGATCGCGGCGATCACCTCCGCGGTCCCCTCGCTGACGCCCGCGACGGTACCTCTGGGCGTCGGGGTGATCGTGCTGCTCCTCGCGGGGAACCTCCGGGGGATCCGGCAGGCCGGGGCGCTGTTCGCCGCCCCCACCTACGTCTTCGTCGCCGCCATGTTCGCGCTGATCGCCTACGGTCTGGCCGATGCCGCGGGCCGGGACTTCGTGCCGGTCCCGACCCCGGCGCCGGGGGTCACCGAGACCGTGGGACTGCTGCTCGTCATGCGCGCCTTCTCCTCGGGCGCCACGGCCATGACCGGCATCGAGGCGATCTCCAACGCGGTCCCGGCGTTCAAGCCCGTCGAGTGGCGCAACGCCCGGACGACCCTGACCTGGATGGTGACGCTCCTCGTCGTCATGTTCGCGGGGATCGTCGTCCTCATCCATCTGACCGGTGTGGTGCCCAGGGCGCAGGAGACCATGCTCTCCCAGCTCGCCCGGCTGAGCTTCGGCACGGGATGGATGTACGTCGTCGTCCAGGCGGCGACCGCCGCCGTCCTGCTGCTCGCCGCGAACACCGCGTACAACGACTTCCCCCGGGTCCTGTCCCTGCTCGCCCGTGACGGCTACGCGCCCCGGGTTTTCATGCGTCTGGGCGACCGGCTGGCCTACAGCAACGGGATCATCCTGCTGTCCCTGGCCGCCGCGCTCGTGTTCGTGGCGTTCGGCGGGCTGACCGGGGCGCTGATCCCGCTGTACGCCGTCGGGGTCTTCCTCGCCTTCACGCTCTCGCAGACGGGGATGGTCGTCCACTGGTGGCGGCTGCGGGACCGGCACTGGCGCAAGAGCCTGTTCTTCAACGCCACCGGCGGGCTGCTCTCGGCGGTCGTCTTCATCACCGCGGGCATCAGCAAGTTCACCTCCGGCGCGTGGGTCGCCGTCGTCGCCGTCGTCCTGTTCCTCCTGGTCACCACCTGGATCCGGCGTCACTACGACTCCGCCCGCGCAGCCCTGCGACTGCACCCGCACCTGGTGGAACTCCCCACGGCGGGCCCGTGCGGACCGCTGCCGGCGCCACCCATGACGCCCGCCACCGAGCACGGCCCGACGCCGGAGCGGGAAGACGGAGCACCGGAAGGGGGCGACCGGCCACGGGAAGAAGAGGGGAAGGCGCCCGAACGGGAGGGGAAGACACTCGAACGGAGCGGTGAGGCGCCCCGAGCGGGCACGGAGGCGCCGCAAGCGGGTGCGAAGGCGTCCCGAGCGGGCACGGAGGCGCCGCGCCGGGGCGCCGAAGTCCCGGAACCCGCCGATGAGGACGAGGAGCTCCCGGAGGAGATCCGGCACCTCTCGGTCGTCGCGCTCGCCGCCCTCGACCTCGCGGGCATGCGCACCCTCGCCTACGCGGCCTCGCTCCAACAGCCCGTGCTCGCCGTGCACATCGGCCTCACCGAGGAGGAGGGCAGGCGCTTCCGCGACTACTGGACCCTGTGGGGCGACCATCTGCCCCTGGAGGTCGTCGTCTCGCCCTACCGGGCCGTCGTCGCCCCCCTCGTCCACTACATCGAGGCGCTGCACCGGCAGCACCCCGACCTCACCGTGACGGTGATCCTCCCCGAGATCGTCACCAGGCGCAGGCGCCACCAGCTCCTGCACAGCCGTACGGCCACCCGGCTGCGCCGCGCCCTCCGCCCCCTGCCGAAGATCGTGATCACCACGGTGCCGTTCCACCTGTAGTCCGTGAACCACTCCGTCCAGGAGCCCGTACGGCAGTCCGTCCGCGACCCGTACGCGGGCGGGCGGTCACCCCGGGTGGTTCCGCCGGATCCAGTGCGCACGCCGCTGGTACCGGGCGAGGGGAGGCGGTACGGCTTCGGGGCCGGGGTCCCGGCCGGGGTCCGGGTCCGCACGGTGCTCGTCGGCTCCGGCCGGTTCCGGGCTCCGCCCGGTGGGCCCGGCGGCCGGGCCGTCCTCCGGCGGGTGGAGCCCTTCCGGCGAGTAGACCGTTCTCGCGATGGTGTCGACGAGCTGCTCCTCGGTGAAGTCCTCGGAGCCGGGGACATGGGGGACGAAACCGATCAGGACCCCGTCGCCGACGATCTCCGCGTCGAGCCCGGCGGCTCCGTCGACGTCCCAGAGCGCCTCGACCCCCTCGTCGAGCACCACCCGGACACCGAATTCGTACACCCCCGCCTCGACGACATGGGCCATCAACCGGCGCGCACGGAGAGCCTCCGTCATACGCGTGGCACGTTCCGCGTCCATGGAGCCGCACCTTCTTCCTCCGGGGGCCGTGCCCCGGAAAGGCCCGACCGCGCGGGCCCGGAACTTCCCTACCGCTGTCCAAAATACCCCCGTAAGAAAGGATCTGACCGCCCTCCCCGCTTGGTCGTTATCTCTGAGTAAGAGTTATTATCGAAATATGTCCGATATGGGGCTCGCGAAGGAGTGGAGCGACCTGTCGGCCGACGTCAACCGGCTCGTCAGGCGCCGGCTGAGGGCGGCGCTGCCGGGCCCGCCGATGCCCGTCGCCCAGGCCGAACTGCTGCGGCTGGTACGGACGAAGCCCGGTATCCGCGTCTCGGAAGCGGCCCGGGAACTGCGCCTGGCCGGAAACTCCGTGTCCACCCTGGTCGGACAACTGACCGAACGGGGCCTGATGCTCCGCGAACCCGACCCGCGCGACGCCCGCGCCGCCCTGCTGCGCGTCACGCCCCGGGCGGCCGAACGGCTGCGGCACTGGGACGACCGGCGCACCGCCCTCTACCGGGAGCAGTGGGACCTGCTCCCCGCCGAGGACCGGGCCGCGCTGGCCGCCGCCGTACCCGCGCTGCGCAGGCTCGCCGAGCGCCTCCACGAGGAGACGCGCACACCCCCGGGAACCCTTGTGGAGGGAAGTGAACGGACATGACCGGCAGCGCCGTCGCGTGCACCGGACTCGTCTACCGCTTCGGGAGCACCCGCGCGGTGGACGGAGTGGACTTCTCGGTCGCCGAGGGCGAGGTCTTCGGACTGCTCGGCCCCAACGGCGCCGGAAAGACCACCACCATCAGGGCGATCACCACCCTGCTCCCCGTCGCCCCCGGAATGATCAGCGTCTTCGGCCACGACGCGGCCAGGGAGAAGATGCCCGTCCGCAGACTGCTCGGCTACCTCCCGCAGCAGCTCTCCGCCGACGCCGCCCTCACCGGACGCGAGAACGTCACCCTTTTTGCCCGCGTGTACGACGTACCGCGCCGCGAACGGGCCCGCAGCGTCGTCCGGGCCCTCGACTCCGTCGGCCTCGGGCAGGCCGCCGACCGGCTGGCGGGCACATACTCCGGAGGCATGGTCCGCAGGCTGGAACTCGCCCAGGCCCTGGTCAGCTCGCCCCGGCTGCTGATCCTCGACGAACCCACCATCGGGCTGGACCCGATCGCCCGCACCACCGTCTGGGAACGGCTCGACGAGGTGCGTACGGCCACCGGCATGACCGTCCTGGTCACCACCCACGCCATGGAGGAGGCCGACCGCTACTGCGACCGGCTCGCCCTCATGCACCACGGGAGGATCCGGGCGCTCGGCACCCCGGCCGGACTCAGGAACGAACTGGACCGGCTGAGTCCGGCGGCGGCCCACCCGGCCACCCTGGAGGACGTGTTCCGCCACTACGCGGGCAGCGGCCTCGACGACGACCACGCGGGAGGCGAATTCCGCGATGTGCGCAGCACCCGCCGTACGGCGTCCCGCCTCGGCTGAGAAGGACCTCCCCCCGCCCGCCCGGGTGCGCACCGGCTGGGCCGTGCTGCCCTCCCGGGTGGCCGCGATGTGCGCGGTGGAACTCCAGAAGCTCCGCCACGACCGGACCGAGCTGTACACCAGGGCGATCCAGCCCGCGCTCTGGCTGCTGATCTTCGGCGAGACCTTCACCAGGATCCACGCGATCCCCACCGGGAACGTGCCCTACCTCGACTTCCTCGCCCCGGGGATCATCGCCCAGTCCGCCATGTTCATCGCCATCTTCTACGGCATCCAGATCATCTGGGAACGGGACGCGGGCGTCCTCAGCAAACTGCTCGTCACCCCGACGCCCCGGGCCGCCCTCGTCACCGGCAAGGCGTTCGCGGCCGGGGTGAAGGCGCTGATCCAGGCCGTCGTCGTGATCCTGATCGCCGCCGCCCTGGGGGTGGCACTCACCTGGAACCCGCTGCGCCTCGCGGGAGTGGCCGTGGTGGTGGTGCTGGGATCGGCGTTCTTCGCCTGCCTGTCGATCAGCATCGCGGGCATCGTGCTCACCCGGGACCGGCTGATGGGCATCGGCCAGGCGATCACCATGCCGCTGTTCTTCGCCTCCAACGCCCTCTACCCGGTCGCGCTCATGCCGGGCTGGCTCCAGGTCGTCAGCCGTGCCAACCCGCTGAGTTACGAGGTCGACGCCCTGCGCGGCCTGCTCATCGGCACCCCCTCGCACCTGCTGCTCGACTTCGGCGTGCTGTGCTTCGCGGCGCTCGCCGGGATCGTCTGCGCCTCCGCGCTGATGGGCCGTCTCGCCCGCTGACCCCACCGCGGGACAGGGCCGGCCCGGGGTTTCGGAGCCGGTCCCGGTGTGTCGGCCTGCCTGGCCCCCTCGGCCAGGAAGATCCTGTCGCAAGGCTGCGGAGACGGATGACGGACGTCGGACGGCGTACGGGCCACGACGGCGTACGGGCCACGACGACGGACGGACGGCATGGGCGGAAGCGGACGGAAGAGGGCGTGGGCGCGCGGTCGAGGACGTCGTCGTACCGGCGGTCGGCCCCGCCCCCCTGCCGTGGTGGCCCTGCTGGGCCTGTGGGCCCTGCTCGCCTCCGCGTGCTCCGCCGCACCGGAGAGTGCCGCCGACCCGGGCGCGGCGGCCTCCGCCTCCCGCCCGACGGGCCAGCCGCAGTGCCGTCGCACGGTGGTCGGCGTCGCGCACCCCGACGACGACCTGTTCTTCTTCAACCCGGAGATCCTGCACACCCTCCGCGCCGGGTGCGGGGTGGACACGGTCTATCTGACCGCGGGCGACGCGGGCGAGCGCGAACGCGTCGGGGCGATGGAGTACGTGGACCGCAGGGAGTACGGGGTACGGGCGGCCTACGCGGACATGGCGGGCGCGGCCGGTCACTGGGAGCGGGCGGACGTGGACGCGGACGGGGTGCGCGTCCGGTCCTACCGGCTCGCGGACGACGCCAGGACCGCCGACGTACGGCTGACCTTCCTCGACCTGCACGACGGGCTCCCGTACGGCCAGGAGCCCGACAGCCTGCTCAACCTGTTCAGCGGACGGCGGCAGAGCGTCGAACCGTTCCAGAGCACCGAGCGCTGGACGCAGACGCGTCTGCTCGCCGTGCTGTCGGCCCTGGTCCGGCTGAGCGGGGCGGAGCGGCTGCTCGTCATGGACCACGACAACGCGTCCTTCGCGTACGGGCTCGGCGGTCGCGTCGACCACGCCGACCACGGCATCGGGGCCAGGTACTTCCGCCGGGTGGGTTACGGGCTCGGAGTCCCCGTCACCGCCTACCTCGGCTACACGATGTCACCCCTCCGGCCGAACCTCACCGCCGCGGACGCCGCCGAGAAGGACGAGGTGGCGCGCTGGTACCTCGCCCACCGCAGATGCCGGGCCTCCGGCACCTGCGCGAACGTCTCCGCCTACCCGGGGCCGCTCCAGAGGGACTGGAGGCTGTGGATCCACCGCGAGTACCAGCGGATCCAGCGGGCGCCGCGCACGGGCGAACTCCTCGGTGACATCGGCCGGACGACGTACTTCACCGGGCGGGACCCGTCCCGGTGCCTCCACGCGGCCACCGGGCCGGGAGCCCCCGAACCGGTCGGCCTGCGCGCCTGCGACGGGTCCGCCGCGCAGCGGTGGGACATGAGGGACGACGGCACGGTCCGCCCCCGGCTCGACGGCACCCTCTGCCTGACCGCGCGCGCCCCCGCCGTCGGCCTCGGGCACTGCGCGGACGGCGGTGCCGACGGGCAGCGCTGGAAGCGTGAACCGTGGCAGAGCGACACCTGGCGACGGGAGGCCTGGCGGATCGTCGGCGAGGGCGACCGCTGCCTGTTCCAGGACGACCACGAACTTCCCCCCGCCTGGGACTCCCCCGACCACCAGAACCCCCGCCCGACCCTCACCCCCTGCGGCACGGAACGCCGCCCGGAGCTGTACTGGCGCTGGGGCGGCGCCTGAACGACGCGGGCCGCACCGGCGTGAGCGCCCCCGCCGCCGCGGGCCGGGCAGGAGGGCGGCTCGGGCTTCGGGCGGGTGGTCGCGCTCAGTTCCGCAGCCGGTACAGGTCGCGCAGCAGGGCGATCTCCGCGCCGTGGTGGAGGAGTTCCTGGTTCACCCACCAGACGGTCTCCAGGAACGGGTCCTCCGGGTCGCTGCCGTACGGGTAGGTGCTGAGGCCGATCGTGTCGAGTGCCGTGTCGTCGGCGGACAGCAGTGCCGAGCGCCAGGCGTCCGCCGCCGTCTCGAAGGCCGCCACGCCGCCCACCGCCGTACCGTCCGCCTCGTAGGCCTCACGGGTCAGCGCATGGCCCCCGTTCGTGTGGTCGGCGCGCAGCGCGAGCATCTCGCCGAGGTGGCTCAGCCGCCAGGCGATCGTCGTGAACGGCGGCGGCACGGGATGCGGCGGGGGAGCGGTGTCCCGGCCCCAGTCGCCCGCGCCGACGAGCAGGGCGGCGCCCGGACCGGGGCCGTCGGCGTGCCGTCGTACGGACCAGCAGCCCGGCACCGGCTCCCACCGGTACTCCGCGTCGGTCATCGGCCCCACCGGCACGTCCGTGCCGTTGCCGCTGTCCACCACCGGGCCCGCCATCCGGTCGACCAGCCGCTTCCGCGTGAAGTCGAACTGCTGGAGGAGGGGCAGGAGTCGGGCGGGTACCGCCATCGGACGCTCCGGATCGCACGGGGACAGGGCCGTCGCACTGTGCCACGGGCCCCGCCGCGCCCGCCCGCGAATTACGGGCGGAGGGCGGCCGTCCGCTCCCGGCCCCGCACGGCCGGTCGATTCACGTCCGGTCGATGTGCACGCTCGTCGACTTCACCCGCGCGGTGGCCTGCATCCCGACCTCCAGGCCCAGTTCCTCGACCGCCTCGCGGGTGAGGAGCGACACCAGCCGGTGCGGCCCCGCCTGGATCTCGACCTGGGCCGCGATGTCGCCCAGCTTCACGGCGGTCACGATCCCGGGGAACGCGTTCCGCGCCGAGGTGTACGACACGTCCTCCTCGCCCTGGGCGCCCTGGCCGACCTCGACGGCGAAGGCGGCCAGGTCACGGCCCTCGATGAGGCGCCGGCCGTTGTCGTCGCGCCGGGTGGGAACCCGCCCGGCGTCGGCCCAGCGGCGTACGGTGTCGGGGCTCACGCCCAGCAGACGCGACGCCTGCCCGATGGTGTAGGACTGCATGGCGTCAGCCTAGGGGGTGGCCGGAAACCCCCGGCCCGCGCGTTCCCCCGGGCCTGCGCGCGCCCCAGGCACCCGGCACCGAGGCTCCGGCCCTCGCCTCCGCGCTCCCGGCCGTCGAGCGCCCCCGCCTGCCCGCCCGGCGACCGTCGGGCCCGCCTCACCCGCCACTGCCCCCGCCCTCGGCCCCCCGTCCCCGCCCCACCGCTTCCACCAGCGGCAGCAGCCGGTGGGCCACCCGTTCGCGCAGGGCGATCTCGGTGCGGGTGCGGACCACGCCCGGCAGCTGGATGAGCCGCTGGATGACGTCCTCCAGATGTCCCGCGTCCCTGGCCACCACCCGGGTCAGCAGGTCACCGCCGCCGGTGATGGAGAAGGCCTCGACGATCTCCGGCACGCCCGCGAGCGCGTCACCGACCTCGTCCAGATGCCCCTGGGTCACCTCCACGTGCACGAAGGCGAGGACCGGATGGCCCAGGGCGGCGGGGGAGAGCACCGGGCCGGTCGCGGTGATCACCCCGTCCCGTTCCAGCCGGTCGATCCTGGCCTGCACGGTGCCCCGCGCCACGCCCAGGATCCGCGCGTACTCGCGCACGCTGGTCCGGGGCTGCTCGATCAGCAGCCGCAGGATGCGGGTGTCGAGTGCGTCCACCGTCATGTCGTGTCGTCCTCCTTCACGTTCCGGACGGCCCCATTCTGGTACGGATCGAGAGCGGAACAATTTTTCCCGGCGATGTCGAGAACCCGCTTCCCGCTCCGTCCCCGGAGTGAGAGCGGCTCACAACGGACCGCACAGCACCGAGGAGCGACACCATGGCCAAGTACCTGCTGCTGAAGCACTACCGAGGCGCCCCGGCCGCGGTCAACGACGTGCCCATGGAGCGGTGGACGCCGGAGGAGATCACGGCCCACGTGCAGTACATGCGGGACTTCGCGGACCGTCTCGAAGGGACCGGCGAGTTCGTCGACGGACAGGCGCTGGCACCCGAGGGCACCTTCGTCCGGTACGACGGCGAGGGACGCCCGCCGGTCACCGACGGTCCCTTCGCCGAGACCAAGGACCTGATCGCGGGCTGGATGGTGATCGACGTCGACAGCTACGAGCGGGCCGTCGAACTGGCCGGGGAACTGTCCGCGGCCCCCGGAGCGGGCGGGCGCCCCATCCACGAATGGCTCGAACTGCGCCCCTTCCTCAGCGAGCCGCCCACCGTCACCGAGTGACCGAGTGACCGAGTGACCGAGTGACCGGGCGGCCGGGGACGGCCGCCCGAACTCCTGAACGACCGTCCGAACCCCGGGAACGGAGCCCACATGACCCCGCCTGAGGAGTCGACGTCCCACCCGGATCCGGAGTCCTGTCCGGACCTGGCATCCCACCCGGATCCGGCGTCCTATCCGGACCCCGTGTCCCACCCGGACCCCGTCTCCCACCAGGCTCCGGCATCCCACCAGCCCCCGGCGCCCCACCTGGCCTCCGCGCCGCAGGGCGCCCCGGACCCGGACCCCGCCGAGCACGGCCGCCACCGCCCGGCCGAAGGGAACGGACCGGCCGGAGGCCACCGCCCGCCCGGAGGCCCGCCGCCCGTGGACGAGAACCTTCTGCGGGACCTCACCCCGGGCGTCATCGCCGTCCTCGTCCGCCGCGGAGCCGACTTCGCGGCGGCCGAGGACGCCGTCCAGGACGCCCTGGTCGAGGCCCTGCGCGTCTGGCCCGCCGGGGCCCCGCGCGAACCGAAGGGCTGGCTGGTGACGGTGGCCTGGCGCCGCTTCCTCGACGCGGCGCGGGCGGACGCCGCCCGCCGCCGCAGGGAGGACCTCGTCGAGGAGGAACCGGAACCAGGCCCCGTACCGGGGTCCGACGACACGCTCCGGCTGTACTTCCTCTGCGCCCACCCCTCCCTGACGCCGTCGTCGGCGGTCGCGCTCACCCTGCGCGCCGTCGGCGGGCTCACCACCCGGCAGATCGCCCGCGCCTACCTGGTCCCCGAGGCGACCATGGCGCAGCGCATCAGCCGGGCCAAACGGACCGTCTCCGGAGTGCGCCTCGACCGGCCCGGGGACCTCTCCACCGTGCTGCGCGTCCTCTACCTGGTGTTCAACGAGGGCTACTCCGGCGAGGTCGACCTCGCGGCCGAGGCCGTCCGGCTCACCCGGCGCCTCGCCGCCTCGGTCGACCACCCCGAGGTGGCCGGGCTGCTCGCCCTGATGCTGCTGCACCACGCCCGGCGTGCCGGGCGGACCGCACCCGACGGCAGCCTCGTACCCCTCGCGGAGCAGGACCGGAGCCGATGGGACACGGAGGCGATCACGGAGGGCGTGGAGATCCTCCAGACGGCCCTCGCGCGCGACCGGCTGGGTCAGTTCCAGGCGCAGGCGGCGATCGCGGCGCTGCACGCCGACGCGCCCACCGCCGAGGAGACCGACTGGACCCAGATCGTCGAGTGGTACGACGAACTCGCCCTGCTGACCGACAGCCCGGTCGTCCGGCTCAACCGCGCGGTGGCCGTCGGGGAGGCCGACGGTCCGCGCGCCGGGCTCGCGGCGCTCGCGGAACTGGACGAGGGGCTGCCCCGGCACGCCGCCGCGGCGGCGTACCTCCACGAGCGCGCCGGGGATCTGACGACCGCCGCCCGGCTCTACGCCGAAGCCGCCCGCAAGGCGTCCAACCTCGCCGAACGCGACCATCTGACCCGCCGGGCGGCCCGGCTCAATGCCCTCCTGCCCCGCTGACGGCCGCCCGCCGACGAAGGGCACGGGAAACCGGCACGTACCCGCCCTAGGGAAGGGAAGCATCACCGGTCGGCCGAGTGGTCCGTTGGCCGCCCCATGGACCAGCTTCAGGCGTATACACCGGGCCAATGGCCCAGTGGACCGGCGTCGAGTTGAGCCAACCGCCACCCGGATGTTCTCCTTGGCGCATCCAGGTACTTTCGGCGCCGCGCGGCGCCGGTCCGGCGACGAGGCCGGTCCGGAGCGCGGCGCCTTCGTCGTGTCCGCGAGCGCCCACCACCCCGGGACGCCAGGACGGGCGAGTGCGAGACAAGGGGGCGGCGGACCGCCGTGAGGAAGATTTTCGTGGCGCCCGATCCCGGGCTCGTCAGATTCAGGACCGCGCTGCGGGCCGTCGTGGGCATCGCGCTCGCCGTCGCCCTGGCGGAACTCGCCGGACTCTCGCTCACCGCCTCGATCACCGGCGGGCTGGCCGCGCTGCTCGCGCTGTTCACCGTCATGGACGCCACCGTCCCCGCGCAGCGCCTCACGACCCTGCTCCTCCCGGTCGCGGGCTTCCCCGTCCTCGCCCTCGCCACCGTGCTGCACGACCTCACACCGTTGCGGGACGCCACCTTCCTCGCGGTGGTCCTCTGCGGGGTCTACGCCCGGCGCTGGGGCCCCCGGGGGCACGCGCTCGGCATTTTCGCCTTCATGAACTTCTTCGCCACCCAGTTCCTGCACGCCGTCCCCTCGCAGCTCCCCGAGCTGTACGCCGCCGTGGGCATCGCGCTGGCCGCCGCGGGCACGGTCCGCTTCGTCCTCTGGCCGCTGGAACGCCGCATCCCGCCCGCCGCCGCGCCCGCCCCGCTGCCCGGCACCGGTTTCGCCCGGGTGACCACCCGGCAGGCGATCCAGGCGACGGCCGCGTGCGCGGTGGCCCTGGGCATCGGCCAGGTGCTGTCCGAGGACCGCTGGTACTGGGCCGTCGGCACCACCTGGTGGATCTTCGTGAACACCGTGTCGCGGGGCGAGACGCTGGTACGCGGCTTCCGCCGGGTCCTGGGCACGGTCATCGGCGTCGCCGTCGGCATGGTCGTCGCCATCCCGCTCCACGGGGCACCGGCGCCGACGGCCGTCCTGGTCGCGCTCTGCGTCTTCGGGATCTTCTACACGGCCGCGGTCTCGTACAGCTGGATGATGCTGGCCGTCACCGTGATGGCCGGCCTGCTCTACGGGCTCCTCGGCGTCCTCGACCCGGCCCTCCTGGTGCTGCGCGTGGAGGAGACCGCCGTCGGCGCGGTGGCCGCCGCGCTCGCCGTGCTGCTGATCCTTCCCGTCACCACCCACGCGGTCAACGACGCGTGGATCCAGCGCGCCCTCAACGGCGTCCGCGCCGCCACCTCCGCCTCGCTGCGCCGCCTCTCCGGCGACCCGGACGCCGACCCGGCGCCGCACGCCGCCGAACTGGAGCTCCTCCTGGGCCGGGTGCGGCTCTCGCTGGCGCCGCTGGTGCACCCGCTGAGTCCGTTCCCCGGCCGGAAGGCCCGCGCCCGGCGGGTCCTCGCCCTCCTCGACGAGTGCGCGGCCGAGGTGCGCGGCCTCACGGCGGTCGCGGCCGACCCCGCCGCGAGCCACGACGCCCGGCTCGCGGCGGCCTGCTGGCGCGTCGAGGCCGCCGTCGAGCGGCTCACCACCCCGGGCGACGGCCCCGGGGCCGGATGGACGGCCCCCGCCGCCCACGGGGCGAACGCCGCCCACGGACAGGCCGCGCTCGGGCACGTCAGCGGCCTGGAGAAGCTCCTCGCCGCCCTCGACGAGCCGCTGCGGACCCCGCCCGGCTCGCTGCTCGTACGCTCCTGACCGCCGGGTGCCGGGCCCGCCCACCCCACCTCCCCCAGCTGGTCTAGACCGCCTGCTACCGTCTGCCGCACGAAGGCCGATCACGGCCCCGCCGCCCCGGCCCGACAGCCGTCGGCCGGGCCGTCGGCCATGGCGGGCCGGCCGACCACGACCGGCCCCGGGGATCAGGGGACACGCCATGAGCGGCACAGGGACGGATCGCGACCGGAACGCCGTACGGGCGTACATCGGCTCCTTCACCTCGGCGGGCGGTCTCGGCGTCCTCGCCGCCGACGTCGACGCCGCGACCGGCGCCCTGACCGTCACCGGCGGCAGCGACGCCGTCGCCGACCCCTCGTTCCTCGCCCTCGCGGGCCCCGTGCTGTACGCCGTGTCCGAGACCGGGGAGGGGGCCGTGGCCGCGTTCGACGTCACGGGCCCCGCCCCCCGCCCGCTCGGCGGCCCCGTGCCCGTCGACGGCGCCGCCCCCACCCACCTGGCGCTCGCCGCCGGACACCTCGTCACCGCCAACTACACCTCCGGCAGCGTCACGGTGCTGCCGCTGGCCGAGGACGGCACCGCCCGCCCCGCCACCGCGGTCCTCCGGCACGAGGGCAGCGGCCCCGTCACCGCCCGCCAGGCCGCCCCGCACGCCCACCAGGTGCTCCCCGACCCCAGCGGCCGGTGGATCGTCAGCGTGGACCTCGGCACCGACTCCGTACGGGTCTGCGCCCTCGACGCCACGACCGGGGCGCTCACCCCGCACGGCGAGACCGCCCTGCGCCCCGGCACCGGACCGCGCCATCTGGTCTTCCACCCGGGCGGCGGGTACGCGTACGTCCTGAACGAGCTGGAGCCGACCCTCACCGTCTGCCGCTGGGACGCCCCGGCGGGCCTCCTCGAACCGCTCGCGGAGGTCCCGGTCGTACCCGAGGGCGCCACCGGGCCCAGCTACCCGTCCGAGGTCGTCGCCGATCCCGGCGGGCGCTTCCTCTGGGCGGCCGTGCGCGGCGACGACACCCTCGCCGTGCTCGCCCTCGACGAGGACGGCGCCCGTGCCCGGCTGGTCGCCTCCGTGCCCTGCGGCGGCACCTGGCCCCGCGACCTGACGCTCGACCCGGCCGGACGGCGGCTGTACGCGGCGAACGAGCGCTCCGGCGACGTCACCTGGTTCACCCTCGACCCCGAGACCGGCGTCCCCGAGCGAGCGGGTTCGGTCGAGGCCCCGGCGGCCTCCTGCGTCGTCCTCGGCTGACGGCGCACGAGCGGGGGCCGGGAGCCTCCGCGGCGCACCCGGAGGAGCGGCCAGGCCCGGCGGGCGTACGCGAAGGGGCCCGCACCGGGCATCATCCGGTGCGGGCCCCTTCGCGTACCGCGCCTCAGTGGGCGGCGGCCCCCTGCGGCTGCGGCGGGATGCCCAGCGTGGCCGAGTACTGCGAGAGCACCAGCTTGCCGATCGCCGGGTAGGCGCCCAGCGCCTCGGCGGAGGCGCAACCGGCCTCCTTCGAGGCCTCGTCCAGCAGACCGTCGGCCAGCTCCGGGCCGATCAGGTACGGGGCCAGCGCCAGCTGCGCCGAACCGGAGGCCCGCAGCTGGTCGGCGACCGAGGCGATCGAACCCTCCTGGTCGAGCGCGGCGGCCATCACCGGGACGGCGAGCCGCGCGGCGAGCAGCATCCCGGTGATCCCGGCGGCCTGCACGGCCTCCTCGCCGCCCACGGTGGCGAGGATGATGCCGTCGGCGGCCGTGGCGACCGTGAAGAGCCGGGCACGGTCGGCGCGGGCGAGCCCCGCCTCGGAGAGGCGCACGTGCAGCGCCTCGGCGAGCAGCGGGTGCGGGCCGAGGACGTCGGTCAGCTCGGCGGTGTTGCCCGCGTCCATGACGGCCTGGCGCACCAGCCGGGTCTGCGCGCTGTCCGGGCCCGCGAGCAGCGGGACGACCACGGCGGCCGGGCCCGTCGGGGCGGTGGCCTCACGGCCCGCGGCCACGGCCAGCTCGTACCGCTGGACGCGCAGCGACTCGGCCGCCGCGAGGGCGCCCTGGAGCGAGGCGTACTCCGTGTCGTCGCCCTCCAGGAAGCCGATCAGGGCCTCCAGGCCGGGCAGCTCGGAACGGGCGATGCTCACGACCTCCTCGGCCAGTGAGCGTATGGCGGCGGACGGAGCGCCGGGTACGGCGAGAACCAGTGCGGGAGCGCC
Source organism: Streptomyces sp. NPDC101490 (assembly GCF_044767145.1). Taxonomy (NCBI): domain Bacteria; kingdom Bacillati; phylum Actinomycetota; class Actinomycetes; order Kitasatosporales; family Streptomycetaceae; genus Streptomyces; species Streptomyces sp. NPDC101490. Next base: position 123,594 of record NZ_JBIWNI010000007.1, on the reverse strand, counting down.
CTCGGGCGCCGCCGCGGGCTCGGGGCGACGGTGCCGCCCGGACTGACGGGGTCGAGGCATTCGTACAGGCAGGCCCGAAGCAGGCCCATTGGGGGAGCTCATGGCGCCGCATGTTACTGGTTTCGCCCGGTGCGCCGTCGGCTGAGGTACGACCTCGCGCCTTCTGCCCCCCTATGTCCCCACCTGTCCTTGACGTGAGTTCGCTGCACCACCTCCGACCTGGGAAAATGCCCCGGGCCCTGGTCGGATCGGCATCGCCGGGACGGTGTGCCGCGGTGCGGTCGGCGGTCTCCCGGCCGGTCCGTCAGTCCGTGCCGTCGCCGTGGAGGCACAGCAGCGTCCCGTCCTCCGGCAGCCGCAGCGTCCCGGTGGCGAGCGCGGCGGCGAGCGTCACCGCCCCGGCGAGCGGGTCACCGGCCGGGTCCGTGGTCCGGGCGTGCGGGAGGAGCTCCCGCAGAGCCGTTCGCAGGGGTACGAGCAGCGGGTCGCCCATCCTGAACAGTCCGCCCGTCAGGGCGACCAGGGCCCCGGGTCCGGCGGGGCAGACGGCCGCCGCCGCCTCGGCGATGTGCCCGGCGGCCCGTGCGAGCACGTCCGCCGCCACCGGGTCCTCGGCGGCGCACCGGCCCACCTCGGGGGCGAAGGAGGCGAGCACGGCGGGCCGGTCCGTCCGGGGGTAGAGCGCGCCCGGCAGCCCCGCGACCGGACCGAACAGCTGCTCGGCGCGGGCCAGGAGCGCGGCCGAGCCGCCCCGCCGCCCGTCGTACGCGCGCATCGCCGCGTCGAGACCGGCCCGGCCGATCCACGCGCCGCTGCCGCAGTCGCCGAGGAGGTGTCCCCAGCCGTCCGCCCGTCGCCAGCCTGCCAGGTCCGTGCCGAGGGCGATCATGCCGGTGCCGCCCGCGACGACCGCGCCGGGCCGCTGGCCGAGCGCCCCGGCGTACGCGGTGACCGCGTCGGCCGCGAGGGCGAGCCGCCGGACGCCCCAGGCGGCCGCGAGCGCGCCGGGCAGCGCGGCCCGCAGTTCGTCGCCGAGGGTGGCCATTCCGGCGGCGCCGACGGCCACCGCGACGAGCGGGCGGGAGCCGTGGGGCTCGGTGAGGGCGGCGACGGCGGGCAGGACCTGGTCCAGGAAGTGCCGGGCGGAGATCCCGCCGGGGCCGGTCCGCACCGGTTCCCGGGTGGCCCGGGTGCCGAGGACCGCGCCGCTCGCCGCCTCGGCCAGCGCGACGCGGAGTCCGGAGCCGCCGGAGTCGATCCCGACGACCAGACCGCCGGGCCGCGCGGGGACTCCGGCGGGCCCGGAACGCGGGCCCGGCGCGGCGGGAACGGAGGGCGGGAACGGCGTGGTGGTCCCGGGGGCTTCGGCGGGCCGCGGCGGGGCGGCGGGCTCGTTCACGGTGTCACTGTAGGCCGGTAGAGTGACGGACCGTGGCAGCGCGACCCTTGAACGAACTGGTGGAGCCCGGCTGGGCGGAGGCCTTGAGCCCCGTCGCGGGGCGAGTGGCGGAGATGGGCGATTTCCTCAGGGGGGAGATCGCGGCGGGCCGGACGTACCTGCCGTCGGGGCAGAACGTGCTCCGGGCCTTCCAGCAGCCCTTCGACGACGTCCGGGTCCTGATCGTGGGTCAGGACCCCTATCCGACACCGGGGATGGCCATAGGGCTGAGCTTCGCGGTCGCCCCCGAGGTCCGCTCCCTGCCGGGCAGCCTGGAGAACATCTTCCGGGAGCTGCACACGGATCTGGGACTGCCCCGGCCGTCCAACGGCGATCTGACCCCGTGGACCCGGCAGGGCGTCCTGCTGCTCAACAGGGCACTGACCACGGCCCCGCGCAAGCCCGCCGCCCACCGGGGCAAGGGCTGGGAAGAGGTGACCGAGCAGGCGATCCGCGCGCTCGCCGCCCGGGGCAAGCCGATGGTGTCGATCCTGTGGGGCCGGGACGCGCGGAACGCCCGCCCGCTCCTCGGGGACCTGCCCGCGATCGAGTCGGCGCACCCCTCGCCGATGTCGGCGGACCGGGGCTTCTTCGGCTCCCGCCCGTTCAGCCGCGCCAACGAACTGCTGCTGGGGCTGGGCGCGCAGCCGGTGGACTGGCGCCTGCCCTGAGGCTCCGGCCGCCCCGGGGCCCTGTCGCTCCGGGGCGCGCCCGCCCCGGAGGTCCCCGGGCCGACGTGCGGAGAGGTCCCGTGTCCTGAGGGGCCACGTGTGCGGGCGGGTGCCGTGCTCAGACGACCGCCGCCCGGACGCACAGGACGTCCGGCAGGTGCTCGGCGAGCAGCCGCCAGGTGTCGCCGTCGTCGGCGCTGGCGTACACCTCGCCGTTGCGGTTGCCGAAGTACACGCCCGCCGGGTCCGCGTCGTCCGTGCACAGCGCGTCCCGCAGCACCGTGCCGTAGTGGTCGCCCCCGGGCAGCCCTTCGGTGAGCGGCTGCCAGCTCGTCCCGGCGTCGGTGGTCCGGTAGACCCGGCACCGGCGGCCGGCCGGGACCCGGTCGGAGTCGGCGGTGATGGGGAAGACGTACGCGGTGTCCCGCCGGTGCGGGTGGGCGGCGACCGCGAAGCCGAAGTCGGAGGGGAGCCCGGAGCCGATGTCGGACCAGTGGGCACCGCCGTCGTCGCTGCGGAAGACGCCCCAGTGGTTCTGCAGGTAGAGCCGGTCCGGATCGGCGGCGTCCTGGGCGATCTTGTGGACGCACTGGCCGAACTCGGGGTGCGGGTCCGGCAGGAACACGGCGGACACCCCGTCGTTCGAGGGGTCCCAGTCGACCCCGCCGTCCCGTGAGCGGAACACTCCGGCGGTGGACACGGCGACCGTCAGCGCCGCCGGGTCGCGGGGATCGGTGACCACGGTGTGCACGGCCTCGCCGCCCCCGCCGGGCACCCAGCGGGACCTGGTCGGGTGCTCCCAGAGGGGGCGGACCAGGTCGAAGGACTCGCCGCCGTCCGCCGACCGGAAGAGGGCGGCCGGTTCCGTCCCGGCGTACACCACGCGCGGGGAGTGCGCGGGTGCCGGGTGGAGCTGCCAGACCCGCTCCAGGGAGGCGCCGGTGTCCTCGGGGAACCTGACGGCGGGCCGGGCCGGTTCGGTCCACGTCCGGCCGAGGTCGTCGGAGTGGAAGACGGACGGGCCCCAGTGGGCGCTGTCCCCGCCGACGAGGAGGCGCGGGACGGGGCCCCGGGTGTCGACGGCGACGGAGTACACGGCCTGCGCGGGGAAGGCCGGATCGTCGAACTCCCAGCGGCCGTCGTGTCTGCGGCCGATGAAGAGCCCCTTGCGGGTGCCCACGGTGAGGAGTACGTCGGGCATGGCTGCCACCTCCAGGACGCCGTTGTCGCGGATACCGGCCAGTCTGCACCCGGGCACCGACAACGGCCCCCGGACACCCCGGGTCACGCTTCTCGCCGTCGGTGACGGGAGGCTCCGGCCTCCTCAGATCGCCCAGGCGTACGAGGGCGGGGCGGCGGGGGCCTGCGCGCCGAGTTCGCGGGCGGCGCGGCGGGCCCAGGAGGCGTCGCGGAGCAGTTCGCGGCCGAGGAGGACCACGTCGGCCTCGCCGTTCGCGAGGATCTTCTCGGCCTGTCCGCTCTCGGTGATGAGGCCGACGGCGGCCACCGGCAGCCCGGTCTCCGCCTTGACGCGGGCGGCGAAGGGCACCTGGTAGCCGGGGCCGGTGGGGATGCGGGCGGGGCCGCCGTTGCCACCGCTGGAGACGTCCAGGAGGTCCACGCCGTGGGCGCGGAGCAGCGCGGCGAACCGTACGGTGTCGTCGGCCGTCCAGCCGTGCTCGTCCAGCCAGTCGGTGGCCGAGATCCTGAAGAACAGCGGGAGTTCCTCGGGCCAGACCGCCCGGACGGCGTCGACGACCTCCAGGGCGAACCGGGTGCGGTTCTCGAAGGAGCCGCCGTACTCGTCGGTGCGGTGGTTGCTGTGCGGGGAGAGGAACTCGCCGATGAGGTAGCCGTGGGCGCCGTGCACCTCGACGACCTGGAAGCCCGCGTCGAGGGCGCGGCGGGCCGCGTCCGCGAACTGTCCGGTGATCTCCCGGACGCGCGCGGTGGTCAGCTCGGCCGGCACGGGGTGGCTCTCGGCGTACGGGACGGGGCTGGGGGCGACGGGCTGCCAGCCGCCGCCGCCCTCGGGGACCGGTCCGCGGCCCTCCCAGGGGCGTTCCGTGGACGCCTTGCGGCCCGCGTGTCCGATCTGGATCCCGGCGACCGTGCCCTGTTCCTTGAGGAAGGAGGCGATCCGTCGCAGGCCCTCGGTCTGGGCGTCGTTCCACAGGCCGAGGTCCGCCGGGGTGATCCTGCCCTCGGGGGAGACGGCGGTCGCCTCGACGAGCACGAGCCCGGTGCCGCCGGTGGCGCGGGCGGCGTAGTGGGCGAAGTGCCAGTCCGTGGCGACCCCCGTGCCGGGTCCTGTCGTCGCGGCGAGGTACTGGCACATGGGCGCCATCCAGACCCGGTTGGGCACGGTGAGGGAGCGCAGGGTGTAGGGCTCGAACAGGGCGACGCTCATGACGGACTCCGTTTCGGATGCCTTGCGAGGACGTTAGTACGGTACTCATCGTAGTACGGGATCTGTCAAACTACGAGAGTTCTCGTACCATGGGGGTACCCGGATGAAGTGGAGCCGCCGCCATGACGACCGCCGCCCGCGCCCTCGACCACCCCGAGCGGGACGAGATCCGCCTGGAAGCCGTGCTGCACGCCCTCTCGGACCCGGTGCGGCTGCGGATCGTGCGCGAGATGGCCCGCGAGGACGCCGAACTGAGCTGCTCGTACTTCGACCTCCCGGTGACCAAGTCCACGACCACGCACCACTTCCGGGTCCTGCGCGAGGGCGGGGTCATCCGGCAGACGTACCGGGGCACCGCCAAGCTCAACGCCCTGCGCGGGGAAGACCTCGACGCCCTGTTCCCCGGCCTCCTCGACGCCGTACTGACGGCGGCCGAGGCCCAGGCCACCCGCGAGAACGGCACGGCCTGACGGCCGGAGACACCGCCCCGTCCTTGCCTGACGGCCGGGGAGCCCGCCCGTTCATGCCTGACGGCCGGATCCACCGACTCTCCCGTGCCCGACGCGAGCGGCCCGCCCCCGCCCGGCCCGACGCTCGTGTGAGCGGCACAATGGCCTACGGCGGTACGGCGGTACGGCGGTACGGCGGTACGGCGGGCGGTCGGGCGGCACGGTACGGCGGAAGGTCGGGGACGCGTGGAGCAGGGCGTGTACGAGGAGTTCGGGACGCCGGTGCGCGGCTGGGAGTGGCTCGGCCTCAACCGGGCCGTCCCGGAAGACCTGTTGATCCGCCTCCTGCCCCTCCATCCGAGCTTCCTCCTGCGCACCGATCTGCCGCCGGCCGTCGTCGACGCCGCCGCGGGCCACCCCGAGCGGCGCGTGCGCGGCGCCCTCTCCGACGCCCGGCACCCCCTCACCCCCGCCCAGTGGGACCGCCATCTGCGCGCCGAACCCTCCGCCGCCGTACGGTCGTTCTTCGTCGAGGACGCCGTCCGCTCCGGGGACGTCCTCGCCCCGGAGACCCTGGCCCGGCTCGCCGCCGACCCCTCGGCGCTCGTCCGCGCCGAGACCGCCCCGCTGCCCGGACTCGGCGCCGGGCTCCTGCGCGCCCTCGCCGCCGACCCCGACCCCGCCGTACGGGCCGCGGCCTGCGCCCCCGCCTGGGACCACCTCGGCCCCGACGCCCGCGAGACCCTGCTCACCGACCCCGCCGGGAAGGTCCGCACCGCCGCGCTGGTCCGCCGCCACCGCGACGAACCCCTCGACGAGCGCACCCTCGGACTCCTCGGCGGCCCCGGCTTCCCCGACCTCGACCGCTGCCGTCTCCACCCCTCGCTCGCGCTGCGGCTCGCCGCCCACGAGGACCCGGAGGTACGCGGCCGGATCGCCGACCACCCCGATCTGCCCCCGGCCGGGACCGCCCTGCTCGCCGAGGACCCCGACCCGTACGTCCGGCACCGGATCGCCCTGCGCCCCGACTTGACCGAGGAACGGCGCGCGGCCGTCCGCGTCGACCTCGACACCACGGGCAGGTGGCCCCACGCCCTGCCCTGGGTCGTCGCCCTGCACGACGACCCCGGGGCCATGCGCCGCCTCGCCGCCTCCTCCCACCCGTACGTCCGCGGCAGCGTCGCCCGCGCCCGGCGCCTCCCCCCGGACGCCGCCGCCCGGCTCGCCCGCGACGAGCACCGGGCCGTGCGGCTGTTCCTCGCCGAGTCCTGCGAGGACGCGCCCGCCGAGATGCTCCTGGAGGTCTGGCACTGGTGGACCGGCAGCCTCAGCCATCCCGACCGGCCCCGCAGCCACCCCCGCTTCCCCCGCGCCGGACTGCTCCGCTTCACCACCGACCCGGCCCCCCGGCTGCGGCGGCTCGCCCTCAGCGACCCCGAGGCCAGCGGGGCGCTCGTCGAGGAGTTCAGCCGCGACCCGTCCGAGGAGGTCCGGCGGGACGCGGCGCGGGACCCGAGGCTCTCCCCGACGGCCGCCGCCCGGCTCGTCGAGGATCCCGACTCCAGCGTCCGCGCCTTCGCCGCCCGGCACCCCGGCCTCCCGGGGGACGTCCTCCTGCGGTTGCTGCTCGACCCGGAGACCGCCGGGCACGCGATCCGCAACCCCGCGCTCCCGTTCCCGGTGATGCGGCGGATCACCGATGTCCTCACCGCCGTGGTCCGGGGGTGAATCCGCGTCGATCCGCGGTGCCGGGCAGCCCGCGCGCGGTACCGTCCTGGGGCGCGGACCGACGCGGAGGCGCGGTCCGGTCGAACGGGGCCGCGTGACCGGCCGGACGGGGGAGCGACGTGCGAAGTGCCGTGGTGCTGGGGGGAAGCTTCGCCGGACTGCTCGCCGCCCGGGTCCTGAGCGAGTACGCCGACGAGGTCGTCCTCGTCGAACCCGATCCGCTCGACGAGGACGCCACGGGCCCCGGCGCGCCCCACCGGGGCCAGCTGCACGCCTTCCTCGGCATGGGGCACGCCCAGCTGGAGAAGCTGTTCCCCGGCATCACCCGGGAGCTGACCGACGGCGGGGCGCACCTCGGACAGGGCGACGCGATCCGGTTCTACGTGGACGGACGGCTCAAGGTGCCCGTCCCCGGCATCCGGATGCTCGGCGCGACCCGCCCGTTCATCGAGCGGCACGTCCGGCGCCGGGTCACCGCCCTGGGGAACGTCAGGGTGGAACGCGCCACGGCCCGGGGGCTCCTCTTCGGCCCCCGCCGTGTCCTCGGCGCGCGGATCGCGGCGCACGGCGAGCCGGAGACGGAGCTGACGGCCGACCTCGTCGTCGACGCCATGGGACGCTCCAGCCGCCTCGGGGCGTGGCTGACCGGCGCGGGCTGGCAGGCCGCCCCGGTGGACCGGATGCGGGTGGACCTCGGCTACGCCACCGCCCGGTTCGCCCGTGGCGGAGAACTTCCGGGCACGGTGATCGCCCACTCCATGCCGGGCCCGAGGAGCGGATACCTGCCCACCGTGATCGAGCCCGGCGCGCTGGCGGCGGTCGAGGGGGACACCTGGTCCGTCCTGCTCGCCGGGTACGCCGACCACAAGCCCGGCAAGGACCCGGCGGAGTTCCTCGCCCGGCTGAAGCGGTGCGTCGCGCCGTTCCGCGAGGTCGCCGAGGTGTGCGAACCGCTCGGTGACGTCGAGCCGTTCACCTTCGCGGAGAGCAGGCGCCGACGGTACGGCGACCTGACCCGCTTCCCGGCCGGTCTGGTCGTCATCGGCGACGCGCTGGCGACCGTGAACCCCGTCTACGGGCAGGGGCTGACCCTGGCCACGCTCCAGGCCGCCTCGCTCCACGCGCACCTGCGGTCGGGCGCGCGCGGCGGCGAACCCGCCCTGCGCTACTTCCGCACGGCCGGAGTGTTCGTCGACGCGGCCTGGGAACTGTCCACGACCGCCGACCTCGCCCAGCCGCACGTCACGGGGCCCTACCCGCGCGGCTACACGGTCCTCAAGCGGGTCGCGGACGGGATCACCGAGGCGTCCGTGACGGATCCCGAGGTCAACGAGACCTATATGAGGGTGCTCCACATGCTGGAACGTCCCAGGGCCCTCACCGGCCCCCGGGTGCTCTACCGCACCGCCAGGACGCTGCTCGGCGGCTGACAGACGGCCCCCCCCCGCCGTACGCGCGGCCGTGTCGCCGACGCCGACGCCGACGACACCAAGGCACCGACGACACCAAGGCGCCGACGCCGCCACGGCACCGGCTACATCGACCGCATCCGGTTGATCTCCGAACTCTGCTGGGCGATCACGTCGTTGGCCATCTCCTCGACGAGGACGTTGTTGCCCTGGCCCAGCACCTCGGCCGCCATCGTCACCGCTCCCTCGTGGTGGGTGATCATCAGCTTCAGGAACAGTTCGTCGAAGGCCTCGCCCCGGGCGTCCTTCAGCTCCTTCAGCTGCGCCTCGGTGGCCATCCCCGGCATCGAGCCGTGGTCGTGGCCCGCCTGTTCGCGCGGGCCGCCGTTGTTCTTCAGCCAGGCTTCCATCGCGCCGATCTCCGGCTTCTGCGCCGCCCCGATCCGCTCGGCCACCTTCTTCACCTTGATCGAGGCCGCCCGTTCCGGGGCCAGCGCGGTCATGGTCAGGGCCTGCTGGTGGTGCACGATCATCATCTGGGTGTAGCGGAAGTCGGCGCTGTTGGGGCTCTCGTCCGGGAGCAGGCTCGCCGCCTCCTCCGGGGATATCCGCCGGGCCGGTTCACCGGGCTTCCCCGGCGCCACCACCGTGTTCCCGTCCGACGAAGCCGCCTGCGGCGCCCCCTTCCCGGGGTCCGACTCACAGGCGGTCAGGGCGAGTACGGCCACGGCGGACAGGGCCACGGCGACGACGGCACGCTGACGACGGATCAACAACACGACCTCCAGGTCTTCTTACCGGACAGTGCCGTTCCTAGCACTTTCTCGGGAGTACCGATCAAAAACCTTCATTACGTCTGTGTTGCCATCTGTTGAGATGTGCATGGTAGGGAAGATACTGCCGGGGTCAAACACCCGTTCAACCGTGAACGGGCATCAGGGAGGACGGAGTGACTTCGTTGCGAACCCCGCGCACCTCATCCATCACGCGTGACCCGCGTGCACGGATCAGACGACTGGGCGTGGCATCCGCCGCGGTCGGACTGCTGGCCACACTGCTCACGGCCGGGCCCGCGGCCGCCATCCCGGACCCCGGAGACGCCCTCGTCGAGGGAACGGTCTCCTCGCAGCAGAGGGCGGAGGCCCGCGCCGCCATCCAGAGCGGTGAGATACCCGGTGTGGACGAGATAGTCCACAGCTCCAACATCGAGCACCTCGCGAACGTCCCCAAGGACGCGCTGCAGAGCCTCAACACGGACCTCGCGTTCCAGGGCAAGTACGCCTTCGCGGGCAACTACGACGGCTTCCGGATCTTCGACATCAGCAACCCGAAGGCCCCGAAGACCGTCGCCCAGGTCCTGTGCCCCGGCTCCCAGAACGACATCTCCGTCTCCGGGAACCTGCTGTTCCTCTCGACGGACTCCTCCCGGAGCGACAACTCCTGCTCCAGCACCACGCAGCCCGCGTCGGTGAAGGAGTCCTGGGAGGGCATGAAGATCTTCGACATCAGCGACGTCCGCAACCCGAAGTACGTCTCCGCCGTCGAGACGGCGTGCGGTTCGCACACCCACACGCTGGTGCCGAAGAAGAAGGACGTCTACGTCTACGTCTCCTCCTACTCGCCCAACGCCGCCTTCCCGGACTGCCAGCCCCCGCACGACGGCATCTCCGTGATCAAGGTGCCCCGCAAGGCGCCCCAGAAGGCCGCGATCGTCAGCTTCCCCGTCCTCTTCCCGGGCACGGGCCCGGACGGCGGCGGCAACCCGGGCGGCCCGACCAACCCGGGCGTCTCCAAGACCACCGGCTGCCACGACATCACCGTGCTGCCGGAGGAGGACCTCGCCGCCGGTGCCTGCATGGGTGACGGCATCCTCTTCGACATCAAGGACCCCGAACGTCCGAAGGTCATCGACCAGGTCCAGGACAACGTCAACTTCGCGTTCTGGCACTCCGCCACCTTCAACCTGAAGGCGAACAAGGTCGTCTTCACCGACGAGCTCGGCGGCGGCGGCGCGGCCACCTGCAACGCCCAGGTCGGACCGAACCGGGGCGCCAACGGCATCTACGACATCGTCGGCAAGGGCAAGAAGAGCAAGCTCGTCTTCCGCAGCTACTTCAAGATCCCGCGCCACCAGGCCGACACCGAGAACTGCGTCGCCCACAACGGCTCCCTGATCCCGGTCAAGGGCAAGGACCTCATGGTCCAGTCCTGGTACCAGGGCGGCGTCTCCGTCTGGGACTTCACCGACTCGTCCCGGCCGAAGGAGATCGGCTTCTTCGAGCGCGGCCCCGTCTCCGCCACCACCATGGCGACGGGCGGCTCGTGGTCCGCGTACTACTACAACGGCTACATCTACTCCAACGACATCGCCAAGGGCTTCGACGTGCTGAAGCTCTCCGACCGCCGTACCGACCCCGCGAAGCGCATCCGGATGGACGAGCTCAACGTCCAGACGCAGCCGGACTACTTCGACTTCGACGACTGAGCCGACCCCGGCTCCCCGGTCGAACCCGTCGAACCCGCAGCCCCCGTCCAACCCGTAGGCCGGGACGGCCGCTCCGGCCCGTGAGGGCCGGCTGACGGACCGAACGGGGGTGGGGGGGCCGGGGGGGCCCCCCCCCCCCCCCCCCCCCCCCCCCCCCCCCCCCCCCCCCGGGGGGGCCCCCCCCCCCCCCCCCCCCGCCCCCGGCCCCCGCCGCCCCGTTCACCCCGGTGGGCGGGGGGGGCGCCGCGGGCGGGGGGGGGGGGGGGGCCCCCCGCCCGGGGGGGGGGCGGGGGGCCCCCCCCCCCCGGGGCGCCACACCCGTCTCCCAGCCCAGCCCGTAACGGTGGAACAGCTCCGCCCGCAGCCGCGCGAGAGGCATCCCCGCGCCCGGGAGCAGTACCGCCACCACCGCGCCCATCAGCAGGGCGCGCAGCATCGGATAGTCCGTCTCCACGTCCTGCGAGCCGTACCGCGTCACGGTGTCCCGCAGCAGGAACGCCAGCCGCTGCTGCTCCTCGCACCGCACGAACCCCTCGGCCTGCAGGATGCCCGCCATATGGGTCCGCATCAGCGTCGGGCGCTCCGCCGCGAGGCCCAGGACCGCGTCGATCGCGCGGGCCATCCGCTCCTCGCCGTCCTCCGTGCGCGGCTCGCGCTCCAGCGCCGCCTCCAGCGTGAGGTGCATCAGCCGGTGCACGGCCGCCTGGAGCAACTGGCGCTTGCCGGGGAAGTAGTACGAGATCAGCCCCCGCGCGATACCGGCCCGCTCCGCGATGTCGCCGAGCGTCGTGGCCTCGTATCCACGGCCGTCCACCAGCTCCACCGTGGCCTGGAGAATGCGCTCCCGCGACCTGCGGCGCAGCTCTTCATTGACCGATGGGCTACGCGGGGACATGCTGGACTCCTGCGTTGACTGGCTGTCGGCCAATATACTCGGCGCATTCCGTCGGCATGTCCGTGTGGCAGGCCGCCGGAGCCGCCGTCTGTTCTGGGCGACACGGGGGATCGTCCAGAACAGGCGGCTGCACTTCTCTCCTTCACTTCTCCCCTTCCGCTTCCACGGTGCTCCTCCCGCCCTCGGCGCCCGGGTGTCCTTCGCGCCGTTCGAACCGGCGGTACGCCAGGATCGCCACGGCCACACAGCACCAGCCGAACAGCCAGCCGCCCAGCACGTCCGTCGGCCAGTGCACACCCAGGTAGACCCGGGTCCACCCCACCCCGAGGACCGAGACCACGGCGACGCCCGCGGCGGTGCCCCAGCCGCGCCACCCGTCCCGCCAGTACAGCGCGAGCACCCAGAGCAGCAGCCCGCAGGTCACCGTCGCCGTCATGACGTGCCCGGACGGGAAGGCGGCGAAGTGCGCCGAGTCCACCGGGTCGACCCACTGCGGCCGCTCCCGCCCCACCAGCGCCTTCAGCGCCTGCTGGAGCCCCATGGCCAGCAGGCTCGTGCCCACCACCCACAGGGCCGTGCGCCGCTCCCGCCGCCACCAGAGGAACAGCGCGGTCGCGGCGGCCAGGGCGCGCATCGTCCAGGTGTCCCACACCCAGTCGCTGAGGATCCGGTTGAGATGGGTGAACCCCGGGTGGGTGACGGCGTGCTGGTGGAGGCTGTCGGCGACCGAGCGGTCGAAGGAGAGCAACGGGGACCAGCCCGCGGCGACGAGCACGAGCAGCAGGACGGCCAGGACTCCGGAGACCACGGCGGAGGTACGCATGGGCCGATCCTGCCCGACGATCCGTTCCGGCTGATCGTCCGGGGGGTCCCCGCGCGCCGCCGAGCGGTCCGTGGAGCGTGTCCCGGCCCGGCCGGGCGCCGTCATCGGCCGCTACCCCAGGGTGCGGAGGGCCGGGACGAAGGCCACGAGCACCGGGACCACCGGGACCAGGGCGGCGGCGGCCGTCAGTCGCAGGCGGTGTCCCGCGGTGAGCCGGGGCGCGGCCGTGAGCAGTCGGTCCACCCGCCGCGGGAGGCTCGCGTCGGAGGACGGCACGGGCCCGAACACCCCCCGGTCCTCGTTGAGTTCGACCAGGGCGAGGGCGATCGTGAGGCGCCCGAAGCGGCGCGAGGCCACGTCGTCGGCGGCGAGTTCCACCAGCCGGTGCATCTCCTCGCGGAAGGCGGCGAAGACGGGGACGCCGGGGAACCCGGCGGCCAGCGCCCCCGAACAGTGCAGCAGCCAGTCGTGCCGGGCCCGCGCGTGTCCCTGCTCGTGGGCCAGGAGGGCGTCGAGCTGGCGGCCCTTGAGCCGTCGCAGCGCCGCCGTGGTGACGACGAGCCGGGGCGCCGTCCCCGGCAGCCACCAGGCGTCGGCCCGCTCGCCCTCCAGGACGACGAGCCGCTCGGCCCCGGGCCGTTCGCTCGGGAGCAGTGGCGCCCGGACCAGCAGCTCGCAGCGGCGCCGACGACGCCGGGCGCGGGCGAGGCCGATCTCGCGGCCGAGCATCGCCCCCGACCAGAGCCCGCCCGCCGCCAGGGCCACCGCGAGGACGGCGGACCAGGGGCCGGTCGTGCCGAGTTCGTAGGCGTCGACCACCGCGCGCGGGGCGGGTGCGAAGACCTGCCCCCGGACGGCCTGCCAGGTGGCCGAGGCGCTGAACGTCATGGAGAGCGCGAAGCTCAGCAGCACGGCGGCGACCACGCACTGCCAGACCCAGAGGGCCACCACGGGTTCTCGCTCGGCCCAGTGGGCCCGCGCGAGGAGCCGGGGGGCGGTGAGCGCGGTGAGGAGGCCGAGCAGGAACAGCACGAGGGAGACCCACATGGGCGTCACCCTATGAGCGGGATACGGGTCGGGGGTACGGCCTCGGGCGCCAAGTGACGTACACCACGGTTTCGTTGTCGTCGGAGCGTCGCCGGAGGGCACTCGGGGGCGCTCTGGGGGCTGTCGGTCGGCCGCCGCCGGTCGGCCACCAGTGGACTTCGGTGGCTTCAGTGGGCTTCGGTGGGCTTCATGTACTTCGGTGTACTTCAAGAGATTCGCGCCGGTCCGGCCGGATCAGAGGGTCAGCAGCATCGCGACCGTCACGAGCGCCATCGAGAGCCTGCACACCAGCGCCAGCTCCGGCCTGGTGACCCAGCCTCCTCCGGTGTCTCCGGTGTCTCCGGTGTTCAGGGTTCCGGCCCCCGCGCACCCGCCTCCGCCTCCGGTGCCGACGCCGACCGGTGCCGCCACCGGGACGAGCCGGGTACCCGTGTGGAGCACGTACATCCCGTAATAGAGGAGCAGGGTGCCGGTGAGCAGGGGCACGCCGCCCGCGGTGGCCGCCGGGTGCCCCGCGTGCGCCCCGGGGCCCGCCGAGGCCATCGCCAGCGCCATGTAGACCATGGCGAGCGAGCCCACCAGATGGTGCGCGTGGTGGCCGCCGTGCCGCCCCCCGAACAGTCCGGACAGCCCGTGCAGGGCCGCCGCGCCGAACACCGCCGCGTACACCGCCCAGCCCCACTCCGGCGGGGTGAGCACCGCCGCGGGCAGCGCCATGGAGGCCATGCCGAAGCCCATCACGGCCTCGCCGCCCGCCGCCCGCCGGGCCGCGCCGACGCACACCCGCGTCCGCAGCAGGCAGTACACCCCGGTGGCCGTGCACAGCGCGACCATCAGCCACCCGGACAGGGCCGCTCCGTGCACGGGACCCTCCCCTCGGCTCGGTCCGCTCCCCGGAGGGATGCCCGCCGCCGTCCGCACACACGCGGGCGCACGGACGCGCACAGGCGTACGGAAGGGGGGAGGAGGGGGCGCGTTAGGCTCGGGCCGGTCGCGCACCGCGATCGTCAGCGCCCGAGGGGAGCCCCGCACACATGGACACCGCCACGTCGCAGGAGACCGGCCCGATCACCTACCGGGAGGCGGTCGTGGACGACGTCCCCGCCCTCGTCCCGCTCGTCGAGTCGGCCTACCGGGGCGACGCCAGCCGGGGCGGCTGGACCACGGAGGCGGACCTCCTCCAGGGGCAGCGCACCGACCCGGCGGGGGTGGCCGCCGTGATCACCGCGCCCGGCAGCAGGCTCCTGGTCGTCGAGCGCGACGGTGAGATCGTCGCCTGCTGCCAGCTGGAGCACCGGGGCGAGGCCGCGTACTTCGGCATGTTCGCCGTCCGCCCGGAACTGCAGGGCGCGGGTCTGGGCAAGCTGATCATCGCGGAGGCCGAGCGCCGGGTCCGCGAGCTGTGGGACGTACGGGAGATGCACATGACGGTGATCTCCGTGCGGGAGGAACTGGTCGCCTGGTACGAGCGCCGCGGCTACCGCCGCACCGGGCGGATGACCCCGTTCCCGTACGGCGACGAGCGCTTCGGCGTGCCCCAGCGCGACGATCTGGAGTTCGAGCTCCTGGTGAAGCCACTGGTCTGATCCACCCGGCGGAAGGGTGGCTTCAACCCTTCGAGACAGGAAAAACTTCTGTTGACAGGGGGGTCGCGCAGGATAATTTCTCTTGGCCCCCTTGTGGTGAAGAACCGTCGATGGTTACGGTGTCTTAACGCGAGGTTCTCCTGTGGAGGAAGTGGCATGACGGAAATTCTTGTGCAGGACGTGACCGGTGGAGGGATAGCCACCGCAGCCAGGGTGGTCGACCACCCCGCCTGGCCCGAGCTCAAGAATGCCGTGGAGGAGATCCGCACCTGGCAGAGCGCGGACGGCTCCATCGACTTCGAGCGCGAGGGCGCACCCGCCCGCGCGCTCGCCGAGCTGACCCTCGACCGCGTCACCACCGCGGTCGAGCGGCTCTCCCCGCTCGTCCCGCACGACGGCGCTTACCACCTGGCCCTCGTCGCCGACCTGCGTAAATGGAGCGGGAGCGGCTTCGCCGTCCCGGACTTCCTGGACTCGCTGCTCGCCTTCCACCCGGCCGCCGACCGCGCCGACGGGCTCCAGCACCTCGTGCTCTTCCCGATGTACACGCAGAACGGCAACCCGGACCGCAACCTCGAAGCCGTCGTGCTCCGCATGGTCTGGCCCGAGTGGCTCTCCGAGCTGGAGCGCACCCGCTACGACAACCCGCTCTTCTGCGGCATCACCTTCGAGGACTTCACCTCCGGGTACGACACCAACTCGGCCGTCCTCTTCCCGGAGACCATCGCCGTCCGCGAGGCCCCCGAGCGCTTCACCTGGGGCGGCATCTTCTGCGACCGCGAGGCCGCCCGCTTCCGCAAGGTCACCGAAGCCGCCGTCGACATCCTCGGCATCGAGCTGCCCGCCGACATCGCCGCGATGATCGACGACCAGACCCGCTGCGAGCAGGCGTTCGTCCTCTGGGACATGGTCCACGACCGCACCCACAGCCACGGCGACCTGCCCTTCGACCCCTTCATGATCAAGCAGCGCCAGCCGTTCTGGATGTACGGCCTCGAAGAGCTCCGCTGCGACCTCACCGCCTTCAAGGAGGCCGTGAAGCTGGAGGCCGAGGGCAACGCGCACGGCCGTGACGTGCAGTACGCCGTCCTCTTCGACCGCATGTTCCGCTTCCCGCTCTCCGGCGACCGCAACCGCAACTACGACGGTCTGGGCGGCCAGCTCCTCTTCGCGTACCTCCACAAGAACGACGTGGTGCGCTGGACGGACAACACCCTCAAGATCGACTGGCAGCGGGCCCCCGAGGTCACCAACCGCCTCTGCGCCGAGATCGAGACGCTCTACCGCGACGGCATCGACCGCCCGAAGCTCGTCCACTGGTTCAAGGCGTACGAGCTGGTCTCCACCTACCTCTCCCCGCACCCGGGCTCCACCTGGGCCAAGGGCCCCGACGCCCTGGACCTCTCCCTCCCGCCGCGCAAGCTCGTCGACGACGTGCTTCCCGACGAGTTTCCGCTCAGCATGTTCTTCGAGGCCCTCGCCAAGAAGCTGAAGGGCGTGATCGCCGAGACCAAGGGGATCACCGCCGCCGACGTCCCGAGGCACCAGCGGGCCGCCGCGTGAGCGCGCGCACCGACACGGAGGAGACGTCGACCATGAACACCGAAGGAAACGGCGGACCGCTCGACGGAGCCGTCATCGCGGTCGCCGGAGCGGCCGGCCCGGCGGGCCGCGCCACCCTGCTGCGCCTCGCCGAGGCGGGCGCCACCGTGGTCGCGTCCGACGCCGACCCGGCCCGCCTCGCGGAGGCCGTCGACGCCGCGGGCTACGCCCACGGCGGAGCCAAGGTCGTCGGCGACACCGTCGACCTCCTCGACCTGGCCGCCACCCGCGACTGGGCCGCCAAGACCGAGAAGGAGTTCGGCCGCGTCGACGGCCTGGTCCACCTCGTCGGCGGCTGGCGCGGCAGCCCCTCCTTCACCGAGACGGACCTCGCCGACTGGGACTTCCTGGAGAAGCTCCTCATCCGCACCGTCCAGCACACCTCCCTCGCCTTCCACGACGGCCTGCTGCGCAGCGGCGGCCGCGGCCGCTACGCCCTGATCAGCCAGGTCGGCGCGCACAAGCCGCTGGCAAACAACGCCGCGTACAACGCGGGCAAGGCGGCGGCCGAGGCCTGGACCCTCGCCATGGCCGACTCCTTCCGCAAGCTCGGGGGCGACGACGGCCCGCAGGCGGCGGCTGCGATCCTGGTGATCAAGGCATTGGTGCACGAGGCCATGCGCGCCGAACGCCCCAACGCGAAGTTCGCGGGCTTCACCGACGTCGGTGACCTCGCCGACGAGATCGTCGGCCTGTGGGACAGGCCCGCCCAGGAAGTGAACGGACAGCGTCTGTGGTTGACCCCCAAGCCGTGACCGCGGCCCTCGGCCCCAGGACCGACGCACGTCGTCGCCATGACCCGTCGGTCCGGGGCTTCGCCAGCGACAACTATGCCGGCGCCCACCCCGAGGTCCTCGCCGCCCTCGCCCTCGCCAACGACGGCCACCAGGTCGCCTACGGCGAGGACCAGTACACCGAGCACCTCCAGCGGATCATGCACAGCCACTTCGGCCCCACCGCCGAGGCCTTCCCGGTCTTCAACGGCACCGGGGCCAACGTGACCGCCCTCCAGGCGCTCACCGACCGCTGGGGCGCGGTCATCTGCGCCGAGTCCGCCCACATCAACGTGGACGAGGGCGGCGCGCCGGAGCGGATGGGCGGCCTCAAGCTGCTCACCGTCCCCACCCCGGACGGCAAGCTCACCCCCGAGCTGATCGACCGGCAGGCCTGGGGCTGGGACGACGAGCACCGGGCGATGCCGCAGGTCGTCTCGATCACCCAGAACACCGAGCTGGGCACCGTCTACACGGTGGACGAGATCCGCGCGATCGTCGAGCACGCCCACGGCAAGGGCATGAAGGTGCACCTCGACGGGGCCCGGATAGCCAACGCCGCCGCCTCCCTCGACGTCCCGATGCGCGCCTTCACCAACGCGGTGGGCGTCGACGTCCTGTCGTACGGCGGCACGAAGAACGGGATGCTCTTCGGCGAGGCCGTCGTCGTCCTCAACCCCGACGCGGTCAGCCACATGAAGCACCTGCGCAAGCTGTCCATGCAGCTCGCGTCCAAGATGCGCTTCGTCTCCGTCCAGCTGGAGGCCCTCCTCGCGAAGGACCTGTGGCTGCGCAACGCCCGTCACTCCAACGCGATGGCGCGGCGGCTCGCCGCCGGGGTGCGCGAGGTCGAGGGGGTGGAGATCCTCTACCCGGTGCAGGCCAACGCGGTCTTCGCCCGGCTGCCGCACGAGGTGAGCCGACGGCTCCAGGAGCGGTTCCGCTTCTACTTCTGGGACGAGACCGCCGGCGACGTGCGCTGGATGTGCGCCTTCGACACCACGGAGGACGACGTGGACGCCTTCCTCCAGGCACTGAAGGAAGAGATCACCCGCTGACCCCGGGCACGCGGACAGAACGACGAGGGGCGGACCGCCACGGCACAGTGGCGGTCCGCCCCTCGTCGTCGTCCGGCGACCCGGCCCCGGCCCCTTCCTCGCCCTCGCCGTCGCCCCGCGTCTGACCGCCCGGATCCGCTCTGGCCTGGGGGAACGGGTGTCCGGGCGGCAACCGGACAGTGTCGGCGGGATTTGCGCCATCGTGTGCCGACCCGCTGCGGCCGGCGGATCCGGTCGGCTGCACTGGTCCGGGGCCGCCCCGGAGCGGCGGGGCGAGTGGAAGCGGGTCTCGCATGATGACGATCAACGTGGCCGTGCTCCTCGCGGTCGTCGTGGTGCTGCGGCTGCGCCGCAGGACACAGGCCAGGAGCCGGGTCGAGGAGCGCAATACCGTGCTCCTCGTGCTCGTCCTGGGCATCCTGATCGCGCCCACCCCGCTGGGCCGGGGCGTCTTCCACGGGGTGGGCCAGCTGGCCCGCGGCGTCTCGCAGGCGGCGGGTTCATGAGCGGCCGGGCCCGGCCGGGCCCCCGCAGGTCTCCCGCCGGGCACCGCTCCGCGCCGCACCGTCCCCGCCGTCCTGCCCGCCGACGGCCCGCGTCCGGGCGCCGTCCGGTGCCGCGGCGGCGCGTGCGGGCGTCCGCCGGGGAACGCGCCGGACTGTTCCTCCTGGCCCTGGCCCTGCTGTGGGGCCTGGTCGCCGGAGCGCTGCGATGGCTGGCCGCGCATCCCTGGGTGCCGGGAGTGCTCCTCCTCGCCCTGGCCGCCGCCGGTGGGGCGTGGGCGCACCGACGCCGCGAGGCGGCCCGCCGGGACCGGGTGCGGGAGCGGGGACTGCGCTACGAGCTGCCGCGGATCGACGCCCTGCACCACCAGCAGTTCGAGGAGGCCGTACGGGACCTGATGCGCCGCGACGGCTGTCCCGGGGCGGTCCGGGTCGGTGGGGCCGGTGACAACGGCGCCGATGTGAAGGCGACCGACCCGTTCGGCCGTCTGTGGGTGATCCAGTGCAAGCACCGCAGGGCGGGACTGGCCGGTGCGGCGGTCGGGACACCGGATCTGCACGTCCTCAACGGGACCGGACGGCCCGTCCACCACGGCGATGTCGTCGTCCTGGTCACCAACGGCCGTTTCACGGGCAGGGCCGTCGAGTTCGCCCGCTCCCAGCGGCTGCACCTGGTGGACCGTCACCTCCTCGCCCGGTGGGCCGCCGGTTCCACGCCGCTGTGGGAACTGCTGGGCACGGTCCCGCCCCCGCGCCGCCCCTCGTCCGGCTCCTGAGTCCGGCGACGGGCCCGGTGGGGAAACCCGGTGAGGAGGCGTGCTGAGGAGGCGTGGTGAGGGGATCCGGCGAGGGGCGGCCGCGAGGTCCGGGCGGAGGTCCGTACGGGCCGCCGGGATAGGGTGCACCCCGTGGAACGGATCCTGGTGGTGGGCGTCACCGGCGCGGGCAAGTCCACGCTCGCCCGGACCCTGGGCGCCCGTCTGGGCCTGCCCCATCACGAGATGGACGCCCTGTACTACGACGGCCCCGGCTGGGCCGTCAACCCCCGGCTGGCCGAGGCCGTGTCGGGTCTGGCCGCCGGACCCCGCTGGATCGTCGACTCCCTCGGAAGCCCCGGGGTCCGTGACCCGCTGTGGGAACGGGCCGACACCGTGGTCTGGCTCGACTACCCCCGACGCGTCGTGATGCCGAGGGTGCTGCGCCGGTCCCTCCGGCGCAGCCTCACCCGAGAGGTCCTCTTCGGCGGCAACAGGGAGACCTGGAAGGACTGGCTGAGCCGGGAGCACCCGGCCCGGTGGTCCTGGTCCCAGCACGGAGCCCGCCACCGGGAGATCGGGCGCCTCGTCCGTGATCCCCGCTTCGCGCCCCTCGACACCCTCCGCTTCGGCCGTCCCGGGGACACCGCGAGCTGGCTCGCATCGCTCTGACCGTGGCGACGGGCCGTCGGCGGGCGGCGCGTCACGGAGACGGGTGCCCCGGCGGAGAGGCTCGTACGGGTCAGAGGTGAGTCCATCATGATGTACCATCCAGTGCTCTACACTGAACTGCATCCGGTCGTCCCCGACGTACTGCGCGCCGCACCCGACCGGCCCTCCTTCTGGCGGAGGCTCCCCACCGAGCCCCGCACCCGGACACCGGCGAACGGCGGATCATGACCCTCACGCTCACAGTCTCCGACGAGGTGCGCACCCTCGCGCCCACCTTCACCCACCTTCTCGTCGAAGCCCGCGGACTGGTCAACGGGCCCAGCGACGAGGCCAGTTCGGCGCTCCTCGACGAGGCCGCGCGACGGCTCGCCGAGCGCCTCGACGGCCGGAGCCCCGACCAGGACCCGCACGTCGCCGCCTGGCGCGCCGCGTACACCGCGTTCGGCACGAAGCCCTCCCGCACCCGCAACTCCGCGGAGGCGCTCGCCCGCCGCGCGCTCGCGGACGGCGGACTGCCCCGCATCAACCGGCTGGTCGACGCCTACAACGCGGTCAGCGTGGCCCATCTGATCCCGGTGGGCGGCGAGGACCTGGGCCGTGTCCGGGGCGCCATGAGCCTGGTGCGGGCCACCGGCGACGAGCCCTTCGTCACCATGGCGGGCGGCGTGGAGACGATCGAGCACCCCGAGCCCGGCGAGGTCGTCTGGCGCGACGAGGAAGGCGTGACCTGCCGCCGCTGGAACTGGCGCCAGGGCCCCCGCACCCGCATCGACGAC
The DNA here is from genome assembly GCF_044767145.1 of Streptomyces sp. NPDC101490. Taxonomy (NCBI): domain Bacteria; kingdom Bacillati; phylum Actinomycetota; class Actinomycetes; order Kitasatosporales; family Streptomycetaceae; genus Streptomyces; species Streptomyces sp. NPDC101490. The sequence continues at coordinate 102,514 of NZ_JBIWNI010000007.1, read as the reverse complement.
GACACCACCGACGCCTTCTTCCTGCTGGAGTCGCTCGCCCCCATGACCCGGGACGAGCTGCTCGCGGCGGGCAGGGAACTGGCCGAGTCCCTGGAGAAGCTCAGCCCCGGCGCCCGGATCACCGTCGGTGACCCTGAGTGACCGGGGGCCGCTCCGGTCGGCTCAGCCCGCTTCCTTGACCTGCGCGGGCGTCGGAGCCGTACCCCCGAGGTGCGCGGGCACCCACCAGGTGTCGTCCGCGTCCTTCGGGCGGACCGGGTAGGCGCGCTGGGCCGCCTCCAGGAGCTCCTGGACGCGCTCGCGCAGCCGCCGCGTGATGGCGCCCGCGTACTGGTCGGCGGGCGCCTCCAGCGCCTCGCCGACCCGGATCGTCACCGGGATGTGGCTGCGCCGGAAGTTCCTCGGGCGGCCCTTCGTCCAGACGCGCTGGGTACCCCACAGGGCCATCGGGACGAGCGGAACGCCCGCCTCCTGCGCGAGGCGCGCCGCTCCCGTCTTGAAGCTCTTGAGGGTGAACGACTCGGAGATCGTCGCCTCCGGGAAGACGCCGACGATCTCGCCGGCGCGCAGCGACTCCAGGGCGTGCCGGTAGGCGTGCTCGCCCTGCGACCGGTCCACCGGGATGTGCTTCATGCCGCGCATCAGCGGTCCGGAGACCTTGTGCCGGAAGACGGAGTCCTTCGCCATGAAGCGCACCAGGCGCTTCTGCGGGAGGGCCGCGAGGCCCGTGAAGATGAAGTCGAGGTAGCTGATGTGGTTGCTCACCAGCACCGCTCCGCCGGTCCGCGGGATGTGCTCGGAACCCTGGATGTCGATCTTCAGGTCGAGTGCTTTGAACAGGGTGAGCGCGGCACCGACGACCGGTCGATAGACGAGTTCTGCCATCGGAGAGGAACCTCTTCTTCGTCTGCCTGGGGAGGGTCTCCCGGCGAAGTTACGCGGCCGTAGGTTTTCGGCTTTGGGCAGATCGTGCCCCATGTGGGCCGCCGTGACCAGTCCAGGCGGCTTCGTACAGGGAGATTCTCGTCACTCGCGGTGGTCGTGGCGGGAATCGAATGGTCCCGTGCGACGCTGCACCGGAGAGCGCGGGTCCGCACCCGCGCGAGAGGGCCACCCCGCACCGGCCTCGGACCCTTTCCGTGCGCACACGCCCGTACGCGCGCGGAGGGAGCGGACACGGAGAAGAGGAGCCGGTGCGCCTCGGCCGTCGCCGTGCGGGCCGCACGCGCGGGGGAACGGAACACGAAACGCAGAACACGAAACGCGAAACATGACAGGGAAGGCGGAGGGATGACCGAGGTCCTGGGCCCGGAGGCGCTGGGCGCCCCCTTGGGGGAGCGGGCGACTCTCGTCCAGTTCTCCACGGCCTTCTGCCAGCCGTGCCGCGCCACCCGGGGGACCCTCGCCGAGGTGGCCGCCATGGTCCCCGGCGTCGGGCACGTGGAGATCGACGCCGAGGAGCGGCTGGAGCTGGTCCGCGCGCTCGGTGTCACCCGTACCCCGACCGTCCTCGTCCTCGACGCGACGGGCCGCGTCGTCCGGCGCGCCGCCGGACAGCCGCGCACGGCGGACGTCATCGCCGCGCTGGGGCGGGCGCTCTGACGCCGTGACACTCCTCCCACATCGCGGTACGCACTTGACTGCGCGCGGCAACGATCGTCACCCTGGCCAGGTGCCCCCAGAACTCCTTCTCTACGGCCGGACCCATGTGGACCTGGCCCGCAACGCGAGTGCGCGCTGTCCGGGTGTCTGACGACCCCAGGACACCTCCCATGCCGCCCCCGCAGAAGGACAATTCCATGACGGTTTCGCCCGAGCTCCGTACCGTTCCCACGATCGGCGCACCCCGGTCGGCCTCGCCCGATCTGCTCCGCTCCGTCTTCCGCAGGCACGCGGCGGGCGTCGCGGTCGTCACCGCGCACGGCGAGCGCCCGGTCGGTTTCACCGCGACCTCGCTCAACTCCGTCGCCGCCGAGCCCCCGCTGATCTCCTTCGGGGTGGGCACCTCCTCCTCCAGCTGGCCCGTGCTGGCCGAGGCCGAGCACATAGGCGTGCACATACTCGGCGAGCACCAACAGGAGCTGGCCGCCACCTTCGCGCGCAGCGGGGCGGACCGCTTCGGCGAGGACACCCGCTGGAGCGTCGGCCCCGAGGGCGTGCCCGTGCTCGACGGTGTGCTCGCCTGGCTGGTGTGCCGGATCGTGGCACGGGTGCCCGCGGGCGACCACCGGATCGTGATCGCGCAGGCGGTCGCGGGCGATCCCGACGGCGCGGGCCGTCCGCTGCTCTACCACCACGGGCGCTTCAACGCGCTGCGCGACTGAGAGTTCCCGCGCGCGCCGCTCTCCGCGCGTCGGGCAGATCACATCCCTGAGCGCTTGCTCATGGGTCACGAACTGGGTGTACTGGCGAGTAATATTCGGTCGGGGCGTCCGGCGCCCCGACCGGGACCCCGCCCTCCGGGCGCCTATGCTGCGAGCAACAAGGCAGCCGAGTTAGTGACGATTGCAGTAGGAGAGCCGGCGTGAGCTTGAGGATCGTTGTCTGTGTGAAGTACGTGCCCGACGCCACCGGCGACCGGCACTTCGCCGATGACCTGACCGTCGACCGCGAGGACGTCGACGGCCTGCTGTCGGAGCTCGACGAGTACGCCGTCGAGCAGGCGCTGCAGATCGCCGAAGAGGCCGACGACGCCGAGGTCACCGTGCTCACGGTCGGCCCCGAGGATGCCAAGGACGCGCTGCGCAAGGCGCTCTCGATGGGCGCCGACAAGGCGGTCCACGTCGAGGACGACGACCTGCACGGCAGCGACGTCATGGCCACCTCGCTGGTCCTCGCCAAGGCGATCGAGAAGACCGGCTACGACGTGGTCATCGCGGGCATGGCCTCCACCGACGGCGCCATGGGCATCCTCCCGGCCGTCCTCGCCGAGCGCCTGGGCGTCCCGCAGGTCACCCTGCTCTCCGAGGTGAAGGTCGAGGACGGCAAGGTCACCGGCCGCCGTGACGGCGACACCGCCTCCGAGCAGCTGGAGGCCTCCCTCCCGGCGGTCGTGTCCGTGACCGACCAGTCCGGCGAGGCGCGCTACCCCTCCTTCAAGGGCATCATGGCCGCCAAGAAGAAGCCGGTCGAGTCCCTGGACCTGTCCGACCTCGGCATCGAGGCCGACGAAGTGGGTCTCGAAGGCTCCTGGACCGCGGTCGACTCCGCCGCCGAGCGTCCGGCGCGCACCGCCGGAACGATCGTCAAGAACGAGGGCGAGGGCGGCAAGCAGCTCGCCGGCTTCCTCGCGGAGCAGAAGTTCATCTAGGACTCGGTCAGCCGGGCCCGGCGCACCCTCCCGGCCCGTGCGAGCCCTTCAGACCGCCCCTTTTCCGTTCGCAGGAGATTGAAGTCCCATGGCTGAGATTCTCGTCTACGTCGACCACGTCGACGGAGCCGTCCGCAAGCCCACCCTGGAGCTGCTGACCCTCGCCCGCCGCATCGGCGAGCCGGTCGCCGTCGCCCTCGGCAACGGCGCCGCCGACACCGCCGCCGTCCTCGCCGAGCACGGTGCCGTGAAGGTCCTGACCGCCGACGCGCCCGAGTTCACCGACTACCTTGTCGTCCCGAAGGTCGACGCCCTCCAGGCCGCGTACGAGGCCGTCTCCCCGGCCGCCGTGCTCGTCCCGTCCTCCGCCGAGGGCAAGGAGATCGCGGCCCGCCTCGCGGTCCGCATCGGCTCCGGCATCATCACCGACGCCATCGACCTGGAGGCCGGTGACGAGGGCCCGGTCGCGACGCAGTCCGCGTTCGCCGCCTCCTTCACCACCAGGTCCCGCGTCTCCAAGGGCACTCCGGTCATCACGGTCAAGCCGAACTCGGCCCCCGTCGAGGCCGCCCCGGCCGCCGGTGCCGTCGAGGCCCTCGCGGTCTCCTTCGGCGCCCTCGCCACCGGCACCAAGGTGACCGCCCGCACCCCGCGCGAGTCCACCGGCCGCCCGGAGCTGACCGAGGCCGCGATCGTGGTCTCCGGCGGCCGCGGTGTCAACGGCGCCGAGAACTTCGGGATCATCGAGGCGCTCGCCGACTCGCTCGGTGCCGCCGTCGGCGCCTCCCGCGCCGCCGTCGACGCCGGCTGGTACCCGCACTCCAGCCAGGTCGGCCAGACCGGCAAGTCCGTCTCGCCGCAGCTGTACATCGCCTCCGGCATCTCCGGCGCGATCCAGCACCGCGCGGGCATGCAGACCTCGAAGACGATCGTCGCGATCAACAAGGACGCCGAGGCGCCCATCTTCGAGCTGGTCGACTACGGCGTCGTCGGCGACCTGTTCGACGTCGTCCCGCAGCTGACCGAGGAGATCAAGGCCCGCAAGGGCTGATCTTCCCGGTTCCGCAGGTCCGACCTGCTGTTCCGTACGGTCCGGGGGGGGGGGGGGGGGGGGGGGGCCCCCCCCCCCCCCCCCCCGGCGGGCCCCCCCCGCCCCCCCCCCCCGCCCCCCCCCCCCGGCCCCCCCCCACAAGAGTGTTTTTTTGGGCGGCGCCCACGGCGCTGGGG
>NZ_JBIWNI010000007.1:0-97967 GCF_044767145.1 Streptomyces sp. NPDC101490 | reverse complement strand
GCGGGGGTGGGGGGGGGGGGGCGCGGGGGGGGGGGGTGGGGGGGGGGGGGGGGGGCCGCCGGGTGTGGTGGGGGGGGGGGGGGGGGGGGGGGCCGGCCCCCCCCCCCCCCCCCCCGGCCGTTTCGGACACCCATTGACGGGAGTCCTGGCGGACTACTAACTTCGCCATACGGATTGTTGATTCCGTGCAGCGGAAAACAGGAGGGTGTGGGATGGGTCAGCAGGAGAAGGTGTCGACGAGCCTCGCGGGCACGGTCAGCGAGGGCATCAGCGCCTCCCTCGCCGCCGTGGACGCCGAGCTGGACCGCCGCTACCCCGGGGACCCCGGCACCCGCCAGCCCGTCCACACCGTGTACGTACCGGGGGACGTCTTCGACGCCGGCACCGTCCGCTCCTGGGGCGACCGGGCCCTGGCCGCCCTCGACGAGCACGCACCCGACGCCGAGTCCTTCGCCCGGGTCCTCGGCCTCCCCGACGCCCTCGCCCGGGACGTCCACGAGCGCGTGGTCGCCAAGCTCCGGCGCGAGCCCGTCGAGGACCTCCGCGTCGACTTCGAGGACGGCTACTCCGGCACCGACGAGGACCAGGACGCCGCCCGCGCCGCCCGCCTGATCTCCGAGGCGTACCGCGACGGCACCGCCGCCCCCTACATGGGCATCCGGACGAAGTGCATGGAGTCCGCCGTGCGCGACCGGGGCATCCGCACCACCGACGTCTTCCTCACCGGCCTCCTGGAGCACGGCGGCCTCCCCGACGGCCTCGTCCTCACCCTCCCCAAGGTGACCTACCCCGAGCAGGTCTCCGCCTTCGTCCGGCTCCTGGAGGCCTTCGAGAAGGCCCACGGCCTCGACGCCGGCCGCCTCGGCTTCGAGATCCAGATCGAGACCAGCCAGTCCATCCTCGCCGCCGACGGCACCGCCGCCGTCGCCCGGATGATCGGCGCCGCCGAGGGCCGCGCCACCGGACTCCACTACGGCACCTTCGACTACAGCGCCTGCCTCGGCGTCTCCGCCGCCCACCAGGCCAGCGACCACCCGGCCGCCGACCACGCCAAGGCGGTCATGCAGGTCGCCGCCGCGGGCACCGGCGTCCGCGTCTCCGACGGCTCCACCAACGTCCTGCCCGTCGGCAGCACCGAGCACGTCCACGAGGCCTGGCGGCTCCACTACGGCCTCACCCGCCGCGCCCTCGCCCGCGCCTACTATCAGGGCTGGGACATGCACCCCGGGCACATCCCCACCCGCTACGCCGCCGTCTTCGCCTTCTACCGCGAGGGCTTCGAGGCCGCCGCCAAGCGGCTCTCCGCCTACGCCAACCACGCGGGCGGCGACGTCATGGACGAGCCCGCCACCGCCAAGGCCCTCAGCTCCTACCTGCTGCGCGGCATCGACTGCGGCGCCCTCGACACCGCCGAGGTCGACGCCCTCACCGGCATGGACCGCGCCGCGCTCGACCGCTTCGCCGCACCCCGCCGGGGCGATCTCACCGCCTCCGCCGAGTAGCCGAGAAGCCGTCCCGACCTGATCCACTCATGGCCGGGATCCGGCCAACTGCCCCGTACTCTGACCGATTTCACGCGCGGTCCGCGCACATGCCCGACAGGGAGAGAGGCGCAGAGACGTACGGAGACGGGGTGCCGGGACCTGGTGGGTCCGGCCTCGCGGCGGCCTTCGCGCGGCTCCGGCGCCACGCGGCCACACCAAGCGGAGGGGGTCGCGCGTCCGGCGCCGCGCACGGGAGGGCTCGTCCCGGTCCGTTCAACTCGGTTCGACTTGGTTCGACTCGGTCAGGCCCGTTCGGGGGGCCGCGCGGCCGTACCCGCACTCATGCCCCGCGTACGTGCCCGCGCCCCGGGAAGTCCGGTCCCGGGGGACCCGTACCGGGCGCGCTCCTCCGCCACCGGGGGAGTGGCCGCTCGACCACCTGGAACCCCGCCCGGCCTCAGGCGTCCGGCGGCGGGACCTCTCCCGAGCCCCGGGCCAGGAGCCTCGTGCCGAGGACCACCCGCTCCGGGGCCCCGCCCGCCCCCTCCAGCCGCCGGAACAGGCGCTCCGCCGCCGTCCGGCCGAGTGCGGCGGCGTCCTGCGCGATGACCGTGATGCCGAGCAGATCGGCGAGTTCGATGTCGTCGAACCCCACCAGGGCGACCGGCCGGGGGTGCTCGGCGAGGGCCCGGACGACCGTGACCGTGACCCGGTTGTTCCCCGTGAACACCGCCGTCACGGCCTCCGGCCCCGCCAGCATCTTCCGCACCGCCGTACGCACCCGTCCCGGGTCGGTGGACCCCGGCGCGACCCAGGTGTCCCTGACGGGGAGGTCCGCGTCCTCCATGGCCGCGCGGTAGCCGCGCAGCCGCTCGGCCGCCGTGTGGATGCGGGGACGGTCCCCGATGAAGCCGATCCGGCGGTGGCCGTGGGCGATCAGATGCGCCACGCCGTCCCTGGCCCCGCCGAAACTGTCGGAGAGCACGGCGTCGGCGTCGATGCGGCCCGCGGGCCGGTCCACGAAGACGGTGGCGACGCCCGCCCTGATCTCCGGTTCCAGATAGCGGTGGTCGTCACCGGCGGGGATCACGATCAGGCCGTCGACCCGGCGCGCGCACAGGGCGAGCGCCAACTCCTGCTCCCGGTCCGGGTCCTCGGCGCTGGACCCGTTGATCAGCAGGGCCCCGTGCGCCCGCGCGACCTCCTCCACCGCCCGGCTGAGCGGCCCGTAGAAGGGGTCGGCGAGATCCTCCAGGACCAGGCCGACGGTCGCGGTGCGCCCCTTGCGCAGGACGCGCGCGCTGTCGTTGCGGCGGAAACCGAGGATCTCGATGGCCTCCTGGACCCGCCGCTCGGTGTCCTGGGTGACCCCCGGTTCGCCGTTCACGACCCGGGACACCGTCTTCAGGCCGACGCCCGCGCGCGCGGCGACGTCCTTCATCGTGGGCCGGGTGCCGTAGCGGTGGTCGGGGCGGCGGGCGGTGTCGGCCACGTGCGCGATTCCTCCGTCGTGGGGCCGGGGACGTACGGGCCTCCCGGGTGGGACGCCAGGCCGTCTCCCGTGTCATCTCCCCTTGTCGTTTCTCCGAGTTGTCCGTCTCCGACCGAAGCATAGAACCTGGACAACGTTGTCACAGCGGGGGAGACTGTACAGAAGAGCGTCCCGCTTCCGTCCGTCGTCGACTGGAGACCCCGCGCCCATGCAGACCGATTCCGCCACGGGCTCCACCGACGGCCTCGTCGTCGCACTCGACATCGGCGGCACCAAGATCGCCGGTGCTCTGGTCGACGCCGGAGGCCGCATCCGGGTCCGGGCGCGGCGGCCCACGCCCGCGCGTGAGGACGGCGGAACGGTGATGCGCGCGGTCGAGGAGGTGCTGACGGAGCTCTCCGGTTCCCCGCTGTGGGACTCCGCGGGAGCCGTCGGCATCGGCAGTGCGGGGCCCGTGGACGCGCTCCGGGGGACGGTCAGCCCGGTCAACGTGCCCGGCTGGCGGGACTATCCGCTGGTGGACCGGGTGCGGCGGGCGACGGACGGGCGGCCCGTCACCCTGGTCGGGGACGGCGTGGCCATGGCCGCCGCCGAGCACTGGCTCGGCGCGGCCCGGGGCCACGACAACGCGCTCTGCCTGGTCGTCTCCACGGGTGTCGGCGGCGGCCTCGTCCTCGGCGGACGGCTGCACCCCGGCCCCACGGGCAACGCCGGTCACATCGGGCACATCGTGGTGGATCTGGACGGCGAGCCCTGCGCCTGCGGCGGACGCGGCTGTGTCGAGCGGATCGCCAGTGGGCCCCACCTGGCCCGCCGGGCCCTGGAGAACGGCTGGCGGCCGGGCCGGGACGGCGATGTCTCCGCGGTGGCGGTGGCCGCCGCCGCACGGGCCGGGGACCCGGTCGCGGTCGCCTCCTTCGCGCGGGCGGCCCGGGCCCTGGCGGCGGGCATCGCCGCCACGGCCACCCTCGTCGAGATCGACATCGCGGTCGTCGGGGGCGGGGTCGCGCGCGCGGGCGAGGTCCTCTTCGCCCCTCTCCGTCGCAGTCTCGCCGACTACGCCACCCTGTCCTTCGTCCGGGACCTGACGGTCGTCCCCGCCGTCACCGGCACCGACGCGGGCCTCCTGGGCGCGGCGGCGGCGGCCGGAGCGGGAGCCGGTGGGCCGGGGACGGTCGCCGGTGGGAGGGCGAGCGGCGGCCCGGGGGCGGGAACGCCGCTGGTCCGGCGGTGAACGGCCCGGGAGCCCTGCGGCCCGGGCGCGGGCGGCAGGGCGGGAGCGCCCTCGATCCGGAGGTGAGCACCGTCCCGATGACCGATGACCGATGACCGATGACCGATGACTGACGGCCGATGACCGACGGTCGGCGGTCGGCGTCGGCGCGGGAGCGGACACCGTGACGGGAGCGATCCCCCTTACCGGGGCGGTGGCGCCCGGGTCAGCGGCCGGAAACACCCCCTTCTTGCAGCGGAGACAGGATGTGAGCCCGCGGCCTCTGGGGCATGGCCCAGCGAGCCACCGAACCGCTCCACCCCGCGGCGGTGCATCCCGCAGTACGCCATCCGCGCAGGTCCCGGCTTCCGCGACCTGTGCGGAGGCCTCCCGGCCCGCCCCGGCCAGGGGTGCGGTGGTGTCCGCCGAGCGCCCACGCCCGCCCGCCCCCTACATCATTTTCGGCCAGGAACACAGCCCCTCCCCGTAACGGCTTGAGCATTTATTGATCAGGACTTGACCGAAAATTGACAGTTAGGCAAGGCTCGCCATATTGATGTGCACATCAGCTTTTGTTCCCGCGTCCGGTCGTTCCCGGCCCGTGGGCTGTCCAGGAGGCTCCACATGCCCCGTCCACTCGTCCGCCGCGGTACCGCACTCGCCATGTCCGCGCTCCTTCTCCCTGTCCTCGCCGCCTGTGGTGGCGCCGACGCGGGCAAGGAGAAGGAGGCCGGGAAGAAGGCCGAGCCCACCGCCGCGCAGAGCACCGGTGAGCTGGTCATCTACTCCGGCCGGAACGAGAAGCTGATAGCCCCGATCATCGAGAAGCTGGAGAAGGCGGTCGGCACCAAGGTGCAGGTCCGCTACGGCGACAGCGCGGAGCTGGCGGCGCAGATCCTCGAAGAGGGCGACAAGACCAAGGCGGGCCTGTTCTTCTCGCAGGACGCCGGTGCGCTCGGTGCGCTCTCCCAGGCCAAGGTGCTGGCGAAGCTCCCGCAGGACTCCCTGGACAAGGTCGACGCCGCCTACCGCGGCGGCGAGGGCGACTGGGTCGGCGTCTCCGGCCGGTCCCGCGTCATCGCGTACAACCCGGAGAAGGCCCCCAAGGCTCCGGACAGCGTCAAGGACCTGACGAAGCCCGAGTGGAAGGACAAGGTGGGCTACGCGCCCACCAACGCCTCCTTCCAGGCGTTCGTCACCGGTATGCGCGTCCTGGAGGGCGAGGACGCGACCCTGAAGTGGCTCAAGGACCTCAAGGCCAACGGTGCCAAGCCGTACGCCAAGAACGGCGAGGTCCTGAACGCGGTGAACACCGGCGAGGTCTCCCTCGGCCTCATCAACCACTACTACTGGTACGAGAAGGCCGCCGAGGTCGGCGCCGACAAGCTCACCGCCAAGATCCACTTCCTGCCGGGCGGCGACCCGGGCGCCCTCGTCAACGCGGCGGGCGTCGGCGTCCTGAAGAACGGCGGCCAGAGCGAGGCCGCCGAGAAGGCCGTCGCGTACCTGCTCTCCACCGAGGCCCAGACGTACTTCGCCGACAAGACGAAGGAGTACCCGCTGGCCGCCGGGGTCACCTCCTCCGTGAAGGACCTCCCGCCGCTGGCCTCCCTCAACGCGCCGAAGATCGACCTCGGCAAGCTGGACTCCCTCCAGAAGACCCTGGAGATGCTCAAGGAAGCCGGGATGGTCTGACCGGACCGCGAGACATCCTCACACCGCTTCGATGAGCACGAACACCTCACGGTCCGTGCCCGCCCCGGCTGCCGCGTCCCACGCGGCAGCCGGTCGGCGTAGGCCCCCGCTCGTCCTCCTGCTCCCGGCCACGGCGGCGGCGCTGATCGCGCTGCTGCCGCTCGGCTATCTCGGCGCGCGTTCCCTGGAGCGCGGCGGGGACTTCGCCTGGGACATCGTCACCGAGCAGCGCACCCTCGAACTCCTCGGCCGCAGCATGGGGCTGACCGCGATCGTGGTGAGCGCGTCGCTGGTGCTCGGCATCTCACTGGCCTGGCTGACGGTCCGTACCGACCTGCCGGGCCGACGGGTCTGGGCCGTGCTCGCGACGCTGCCGCTGGCCGTGCCCAGCTATGTCGCGGCCTTCACCTGGATCTCGGCCGTGCCCTCGCTGGCGGGGCTGCCGGGTGCGGCGATCACGCTCACCTTCGCGTGTTTCCCCTACGTCTTCCTGCCCGTCGCGGCGACCCTGCGCGGGATCGACCCGGCACAGGAGGAGGCGGCCCGTTCGCTGGGCAGCGGCTCGCTGCGCACCTTCGTACGGGTCACCCTCCCGCAGGTGAAGCCCGCCGCGGGCGGCGGGGCGATCCTCGTCGCGCTGTACGTGCTCTCCGACTTCGGCTCGGTGTCGATCACCCGCTACGACACGTTCACCCGGGCCATCCACTCCTCCTACCAGGCCAGTTTCGACCGCACCCCGGCCGCGGTGCTCGGCTGTGTCCTGGTCGCCATGACCGTGCTCCTGGTGACGGCCGAGAACCGTACGCGGGGGCGCGCCGGTCACGCGCGCACGGGCCGGGGCAGTGCCCGCCCGCCCGTCAGGCTCCGGCTCGGCGGGTGGACCGGACCGGCGCTGGCCTGGTGCGCGGCCGTCGCGGCGGCGGCCGTGGCGTTCCCGCTGGCGACCCTCGGCTACTGGCTGACCATCGGCAGCTCCGGCTTCGACGGGCAGAAGCTGTGGTCGGCGACGGTCGCCACGGTCACGGTGGCCGCGGTCGGGGCCGCCGTCACCACCCTGCTGGCGCTGCCGGTCGGTGTGCTGTCGGCCCGCCACCGGGGGCGGTTGGCGCGGCTGCTCGAACAGTCCGTGTACGCCGGGCACGCGGTGCCGGGGATCACGGTGGGCCTGGCACTGGTGTTCTTCTCGGTGCGTTACGCCTACCCGCTCTACCAGGAGATGCCGCTCCTGATCGTCGCGTACGTCGTCCTGTTCCTGCCGGTGGCGGTGGCCTCGGCGCGGGCGGCCGTCCTGCAGGCGCCGCCCGTGCTGGAGGACGTGGCCCGCACGCTGGGGCGGTCGCCGCTCCAGGTGCTGCGGGAGATCACCGTGCCGCTCGCGGCGCCCGGTATCGGGGCGGGCGCGGCACTCACCTTCGTCGTGATCATGAAGGAGCTCCCGGCGACCCTGCTGCTCCGTCCGACCGGGACGGACACCCTGGCCACCCGGCTGTGGACCGAGACGGGCGCGGGAGCGTTCTCCGGCGCCGCGCCCTACGCGGCGGTCATCGTGCTGATCGCGGCCGTCCCCTCCTACCTGCTCGGAAGGCGCTCATGACTGTCGGGACCGGACTGCGCATCACCGGAGTGACCAGCTCGTACGGGCGGGGCGGCCGGGTCCTGGACGGCCTGGACCTGACCGTCGGCGAGGGCGAGATGGCGGCGGTCCTCGGGCCGTCCGGCTGTGGCAAGACCACGCTGCTGCGTGTCATCGCGGGGTTCGTCGCCCCCGACGCGGGTGAGGTCGTCCTCGGCGGCCGGACGATCAGCGGGCCGGGTGTCCACGTCCCGCCGGAGCGGCGCGGTGTGGGCATCGTCGCCCAGGAGGGGGCGCTCTTCCCCCACCTGAGCGTGGCCCGTAACGTCGCGTTCGGCCTGGTGGGCGAAGGCCGGGCCGAGCGGCGGGCCCGTACGGCCGAGCTGCTCGCCCTCGTCGGCCTCGGTGAGTACGGGGACCGGATGCCCCACGAGCTGTCCGGCGGCCAGCAACAGCGGGTGGCCCTGGCCCGCGCGCTGGCCCCGCGCCCGGCGCTGGTCCTGCTCGACGAGCCGTTCAGCGCCCTGGACAGCGCGCTGAGGGCGGGGCTGCGCTCCGATGTGCGCGGCGCCCTGCGGGCGGCGGGGGCGACTGCCGTCCTCGTCACCCACGACCAGGAGGAGGCCCTGTCCGTCGCGGACCGGGTCGCCGTCGTCCGGGACGGCCGGGTCGCCCAGTGCGGCACCCCCCAGGAGCTGTACGCCCGCCCGGCCGACCCCTGGGTGGCGTCCTTCGTCGGTGAGGCGGTGCTCCTGCCGGGATCGGCGCGGGCGGGCACGGTCACGACCGCGCTGGGCGCGGTGTCCGTGGGTGACGCCCCGGAGGGTGAGGGCACGGTGGTGCTGCGGCCCGAGCAGCTCCGGCTCGTCCCCCACGGTGACGCCGCCGCCGCGCGGGGCCGGGTGAGCGAGGTCCGCTTCCACGGGCACGACGCCCTGGTCCTGGTCGAGGTCGGCGGGGCCGGCACGGTGACGGTGCGCACGCCGGGGCCGGTGGAGGTCCGGCCCGGGGACGAGGTCGGTGTCCGGGTGACGGGTGAGGCCGCGTTCCACCGGGACGGCGCGTAACGGCACCCGGCACCCGGCGCGCGGCACCCGGCGCGCGGTTCGCGGGACCGTGACCCGGCCCGGGCGGCACGCCCGCCGTGCGGGGGCGGGGCGGGTCAGGGGGCTGGACGGGAGTCAACGGGCCTTCTCCGTGCGCCGGTCGCACGACCAGAAGGGCATCGCCCCGCCGGTCGCACGACGAGAAGGGCATCGCCGTGCCACAGGAGATGGTGCCGCCCCCGCGCCGGGCGGCGGGATGAGCCTGTCCGGCGGGTTCTGCGGTGAGACCCTGGCCCGCGCCCATGCCCGCTCCGGCGACCGGATCGCGATCGATCGCCGCGTACCTGGGCGGGGGCGAGACCTTCGACCGCGCGCCGGTGGTTTCACGGAGGGCTGCGCCGACCGGAACGAACGTGACCACCGGGCCCCGGTGGAAGTGGTCCGCGCGGGCAGGGTGACGGTCGGCCCGTCCTGACGACGGGCCGGACCGGGTGGGGCCGGGTGGTGGGCCGGATCCGGTCGCCCTCGCGCGGGGGAGCGGAGGGTAGGGTGTTCTGCCGTCGCGACGGCGGGCACGACATCCACGACCACTTGGGGGGACCGGTGGCCATCACGGCTGCGCACCCACGACAGACCCGGCCACCGCGCATCACCGAACTCGACGCCCTGCGCGGTGTCGCGCTCCTGGGCATTCTGTTGGTCAACGCGATGATGATGGCCGGTCCGTACGGCCTCGGTACCGTCGCCGACCCGGACGCGTCCGTCTTCGACCGGACCGTCGAGGGGCTCGTCCACACCTTCGTGGCCGGCAAGTTCTACCTCCTGTTCTCCTTCCTCTTCGGCTACAGCTTCACCCTCCAGCTGGAGTCGGCCGAGCGCGACGGCGCCAGGGCCGTGCCCCGGCACCTGCGCCGTACGCTCGGCCTGTTCGCGCTCGGGGCCCTGCACGCGGTGCTGCTGTACGTCGGGGACATCCTCATGACGTACGCCCTCCTCGGCCTGATCCTGATGGCGGCGCGGACCTGCTCGCCGCGGGCGGCCCGGCGCGCCGCCCTGATCGTGCACGGCTGCGCGGGTGCCCTCCTCCTCCTGCTGGGGGCGCTCTTCCTGCTCATGCCGGACGCGGCGGCCGCCGAACTGGATGCCGAACTGACCGCCGATTTCCCCGCGCTGGTCGCCGCGTACCAGGGTGACGCCGTCTCCGTGGTGCGGGCCAACCTCAACGAGTTGCCCGACGCCCTGTTCAGCACGCTGCTGATGGGAGGCTTCGTCCTGGCGGCCTTCCTGATCGGGGTCGACTGCGGCAAACGGCGCCTGCTCACCGCTGCCGGCACCGGCAGCGGCACGGAAGACCCCGGAGCGCGCGTCCACAGCGTCCGCCGCCTCCGCCGCGGCTGCCTGCTCGGCGCCGTCGTGGGCCTGCCCGGCGGCGTCTTCATGGCGCTGACCGCCGTCGGTCTGCCCGGGCCCCGGTGGGCGGTGTTCGGGCAGGCGGTGGGAACGGTCACGGCGCCGGCCCTCACCGCCGCGTACGTCTGCGGGACGCTCCTGTTCCTGCGCGGTGCCCGCGGCGGGCGGGCGAGCGCGTTCCTCGCCCCCGCCGGCCGGATGGCGCTGACGAACTACCTGGGCCAGTCCCTGGTGATGGCCCTGGTCTTCACCGGTTACGGTCTCGCCCTGTACGACCGTCTCGGCCCGGCCGTCGTCGTGCTGGGCGTGTTCGTCCTGTACGCCGCCCAGCTCGCCCTCAGCACCTGGCTCATGGCGCGCTACCGGTACGGCCCCGTGGAGTGGCTGCTGCGGACGGTGACCCTGGCCCGGCTTCCCCACGCCCGCCCCCGCCCGGACGCGGAGGCGCGCTGACCGCTGGCGGCGTCGGCCTCTCCGCTTCCCCCTCCTCCACTTCCCGGTCCCCTCCGAGGGGCAGGGGTTGTCCCCACCCCGTGGGGGCCAGCTGGCCGGATGGATCGGTGGATCTTGAACACGCAGGCTGGACGTGTCCGGATTCTTCCGATCGAAGGGAACCTTCCGTGTTCAGCCTGAATTCCGTACGACGACGTGTCACGGCCCGTACCAGGGCACGTGCCTGTGCCGTCGCCCTGGCCGCCGTGGTGTGCGCCACCGCGACGACCGGTACCGCCCAGGCGATCGTCAACGGGAAGGATTCCACCGAGCGGTACTCGTTCATGGCGTCGTTCCCGGTGACGGCGGTCGCCGACCCCTCGGTCAAGGGGCTCTGCGGGGCCTCCCTGGTCCATCCGCAGTGGGTGCTGACGGCGGCCCACTGCGTCGATCCCGGCCTGGTGGAGCCGGACGGTACCGTCCGGATCGGCAGCGAACAGCGGACGTCCGGGGGCACGGTCCGTGCCGTCGGGCGGATCGTGACCCACCCGGGCTACGCGCAGGGTCGGCCGAACCGGGACGACGTCGCGCTGATCCGCCTGGACCGCCCGGTCGCGGAGAAGCCCGTCCGTATCGCCGAGCGGCCCGGCCGACCCGGTACCCCCACCCGGCTCCTGGGCTTCGGCACCGTCGACCTGACCCGGTGGGTGTTCCCCGAGCGGCTCCAGCAGCTCGAAGCCCGCCGGGGGGCCGACTCCGAGTGCGCGCCCGGCTGGGCGGGCAGGACCCGGCTGTGCACGGTGAGCCGGGTGCCGGACGCCATGGCGTGCAACGGGGATTCCGGCGGGCCGCAGATCCAGCGGGGCAAGGGCGGGCGGTGGGAGCTCATCGGGACCACCTCGGGCCCCGGCGCCCCCTCCCCCGACTGTGTGAGCGGGCCGGGCCTCTACAGCAGCGTGCCCGCCTACGCGGACTGGATACACCGGACGATCACCAGCCACGATGACCGGTAGGCGGTAGGCGGTAGGCGGTAGGCGGTAGGCGGGCGGTGGGGGTCAGGGGATGAGGTCGGCGACGGCCCGGGCCATGGCTTCCATGCCCGCGTCGTTGGGGTGGAGCCCGTCCCCGGAGTCGTAGGCGGGCGCCAGTTCGTCCTCGTGGCCGGGGCGCGGGTCGGCGAGCACCCGGTCCAGGTCGGCCACCGCGTCGTAGGCCCCGCTCGTCCGGATCCAGTGGTTGACCGCGTCGCGGACCTCCTCCTTCTCCGGGGTGTAGTACCAGGGGTACGACTTGAACGGGGTGAGGGTGGCCCCGACCGCCGTGACCCCGCGCCGGTGCGCCGCCCGGATCAGCGCCCGGTGGCCCTCGATGAGCTGCCCGGCGGTGACGACGGGACGGCTTCCGCACCCGTGGTCGGGCAGTCCGCCGCCGATGTCGTTGATGCCGATCATGACGACGGCCGTACGGACGCCCGGGCGGTCCAGGACGTCGTGGCGGAAGCGGGCGACGCCCTTGTCGCCGAAGCAGAGCGAGTCCGTGAGGAGCATGTTCCCGCTGATCCCGGAGTTGACGACGCCGAGACGGCGGCCGTCGGTGAGCAGCCGTTCGACCAGCCGGTCGGGGTAGCGGCGGTCGGTGTCCGGCGTGGACTGCCAGCCGTCGGTGAGGGAGTCCCCGAAGGCGACGACGCTGCCCTCGTTGCGCACCCCCCGTACCTCGATGCCCGAGATCAGGTAGCGGGACTGGCTGGTCCCGCCGTCGAAGGCCTCCCCGGAGGTGTCGTGCGCACGGTCGCCGGCGGCACGGTACGCGGTGCTGAGGCCCACCCCGTGGAAGGTGACGGGCCCCGTGCCGGTGGCGAAGTAGAGGGTGACGGTGAGCTTCTCCAGGGGGCTGACGGGGAACCCCACCGGGTCCGAGACCCCTTCGGACCCCACGGGGACGACGGCGTCGGCCCTGCCCCCGAACCGCAGTTCCCGTACGCTCCCCGGCCGTACCGACGCCCCTTCCCCGGCCCTGGCGACGGTCGCGCGGGCGAGGTGGAGCGGCTGGTGCCCGTACCGGTGGGAGAACCGGAGCCTGAGCTGTGTGCCCGCGGCCCCGGCCCGGACCACCTGACGGACGCTCTGGTCGGTGAACCCGTCCCAGGCCCAGTGGGGCGGGAACCCCGGCAGGGGCGGCACGGGGTGGTGGACGCCGACGCCCCAGGCGCTGGTCCACGCCCGCGCACCTCCGCCCCCGCCCGCACCTCCGCCCCCGCCCGTGGCCGGGGGTGCGGCGATCGCGACGAGGACGAGTCCGGCCGCGGCGCCCAGGGCACATCCGCGGGCACGCCGATTCCATGAACGCACGAGAACTCCTTCGACGACGGGTACTTCCGATATCCCGATACCGCGTGTCCGGGTACGTGGCTACCCGGACACGCGGATGCACGGGTACGGGTATCCGCGGAACCTGTCCGGCCAGGTGGGCGCACGCCCACTCGGCTCATGCGGGACCCGGCCGGTGACGCGGCCGCGGCAGCTCGTCCACGGTGTCGATGCCCGGCCTCCGGTTGCGGTGCTGGCGCGAGGCGAAGCCGGATGAGCCGGGTGACATTCCGCGCGTGGCGGTGGAGGCCCGGACGGGGCACGGGCTTCCGGGTGTGGAGGGTGTGTACGGCGAGGTGGCGGTGGCGATGGAGGAGAGGATCGGGGAGTACCTTCAGCGCGTATGGGAGAAAGAAGTAGTGGGTGCGGGGTTGTGGACGCCTCTTTTTCCCATGCCGCTTCCAGATGACCCGCGCAATGCTGCTCCGTCCCTGTTCAGCGGCCTTCCTGTCTTGGAGTATGAATGATCGTCTGGATCAACGGTGCGTTCGGCGCGGGAAAGACCACCACCGCACGCGAGCTGGTCGAGCTGATCCCGAACAGCACGCTGTACGACCCCGAGACCACCGGCGGGAGCCTGCGGGCCCTCCTGTCGGCGAAACGGCTCGCGGAGGTCGAGGACTACCAGGACCTGCCGATCTGGCGGCGCCTGGTGGTGGACACGGCCGCCGCCCTGCTGGCCGAGACCGGTGGTGTCCTGGTCGTGCCGATGACCCTGCTGCGCCAGGAGTACCGGGACGAGATCTTCGGCGGGCTCGCCTCCCGCCGCATCGATGTGAGGCATATCCACCTCTTCCCGGAGGAAACGATCCTGCGGGCGCGGATCGACGGGCGGGCCGACTACGGCGACCCCGACACCGACGCCCGCGTCCGCGCCTGGTGCCACGGCCGTCTCGCGTCCCACCGCGCCGCCCTCGGCTGGCTCGCCGCCGACGCCTACACCGTCGACACCTCGGAGCTGACCCCGCCCGAGGCCGCCCGGTCCGTCGCCGACGCCGTCCGCAGCGGCCTCGCCGCCCCCTGCGGGATCGTCCAGACCCCCGAGCCCACCCGGGAGACCCTCGCCGCCGGGGTCCTCCTCTTCGACGACCAGGACCGCTTCCTGCTCGTCGACCCGACGTACAAGCCCGGCTGGGAGTTCCCCGGCGGCGTCGTCGAGTCCGGCGAGGCACCGGCACGCGCGGGCGTGCGCGAGGTCGCCGAGGAGATAGGCATCGAACTCGACACCGTGCCCCGGCTGCTGCTCGTCGACTGGGAACGGCCCGAGCCGCCGGGCCACGGCGGGCTGCGCCTCCTCTTCGACGGCGGACGCCTCGGCCCGGCCGACACCGCGCGCCTCCGCCTCCCCGGCGCCGAACTGCGCGACTGGCGCTTCGTCACCGAGGAGGAGGCCGCCCACCTCCTGCCGCCCGTCCGCTACCGCAGGCTCCACTGGGCCCTGCGCGCCCGCGAACGCGGCACGGTCCTCAACCTGGAGGCGGGCGTCCCCGTCGGCTGACCGGCCACCGCCCGCCCGCAGTCCCAGGACGGCTGAGCGGCCGGTCCGAGGGGCCGTCGCTCCCGTCCTGTCGGCGTGGTCGGCCGGAGGGTCCGCGACCCCTGCCGCGTCCGCGCGGTCGGCCGGAGGGGTCGCCGTTCCCACCCCGGCCACGCGGCCGTCCGCCCCGCACCACATCCGCGCGGCCGTCCGGCGGTTCGGCGGTTCGGCCGGGGTCCGGGCCCCACCGGGGTCCGGGCCCCACCCGGGACCGCGCCCCACCAGGGGCGCACCCGGCCACCGTCCCGCCGGGGGTTACCCGACGGCCGCCTTCAGCAGGGCGGCCGTGTCCTCCGTCACCGGAGCGCCGTGACCGCAGCACAGGACCGAGGGTTCCAGCCCGGCGAGGGTCCGCAACGACTCCATGGCCGACGCCCGGTCCACATGGAACACCCCGAACATCACCCCCCGCACCGACGCCACCGTGTCCCCGGTGAACAGCACACCGTGGCGCGGCAGATGGACGGCGATCGAACCGGGTGTGTGCCCCGGCGTGTGGACCACCACCGCCCCGTCGCCGAAGCCCAGCTCCTCCCCGTCCTCGACCTCCCGGTCGACCCGGGTCGGCGGCGCCTCCGGCACGGTCAGACCGTGCTGGAACAACGGGACCTCCCAGTCCAGCAGATCCGGTTCCGGTACGGGGGCCTCGCCCCGGATCACCGGCGCGTCGAGCCGGTGCGCGAGGATCTCGGCACCGTACCGGTCCGCCAGTTCCTCCGCCGCGCCCACGTGGTCCCGGTGGCAGTGGGTGAGCACGATGCGCCGCAGCCGGTCCGGGTCGCCGCCCGCCCTCCGTATCGCCTCCGCCGTGCGGTCCGCCGTACCGGCCCAGCCCGCGTCGACGAGCGTCAGCTCGTCCCCGTCCCGCCACAGGTAGGACTGTCCGATGGAGTGGTCGAGGAGGTGCAGCCGCGAAGTGACCCGAGTCGGTTCCATGGGGCGAACCTAGGCGGCCGCGCGGGTCCGCCCCATGCTTCTACGCTCTCGGCGAGCTTCGCCGAACGCTGAACCGGCCGTGGCCCGTCAGACCTGCTTCGAACGGGCGTAGTTGACCAGGAAGTGCGCCTCGGCCACGGAGAGACGCTCCAGCTCCTCCGGCGAGACCGACTCGTTCGGCGCGTGGATCTGCGCCTCCGGCTCGCTCAGGCCGATCAGCAGGATCTCGGTGTCCGGGTACAGCGAGGCCAGCGTGTTGCACAGCGGGATCGACCCGCCCATGCCCGCCGCCTGCATCTCCTCACCGGGGTACGCGATCCTCATCGCCTCCGCCATCGACGCGTACGCCGGGCTCGACGTGTCCGCCTGGAACGGCTGGCCCTGGCCGACCTGCTCCAGGGTCACCCGGGCACCCCACGGCGTGTGCTTCTCGATGTGCGCGAAGAGCAGCTTCGTCGCCTCGACGGAGTCCTGGCCCGGCGGCACCCGCAGGCTGATCTGGGCGCGGGCGGAGGACGGGATCGACGGGGTCGCGCCCGCCACCGGGTGGCAGTCGATGCCGACCACGGTGACGGCCGGACGGGCCCAGACCCGGTCGGCCACCGTGCCGGAGCCCGGCAGACCGACGCCCGGGAGGACCTTCGCGTCCCGGCGGAAGTCCTCCTCCGGGTACTGCAGGCCCTCCCAGACGCTGTCGGCGGGCAGCCCGTCGATCACGGTGGAGCCGTCGGGCCCGCGCAGCGAGTCCAGGATCCGGATCAGCGCGGCCAGCGCGTCCGGCGCGGCGCCGCCGAACTGCCCGGAGTGCAGGTTGCCCTCCAGCGTCTCCACCCCGACCCGGATCATCGTCATCCCGCGCAGGGTCGCCGTCACCGTCGGCAGGCCCACCCGGAAGTTGCCCGCGTCACCGATCACGATGGCGTCGGAGACGAGGAGTTCGGGGTGCTGCTCGGCGTACCGCTCAAGACCGCCGGTGCCCTGCTCCTCGGAGCCCTCGACGATCACCTTCACCGTCACCGGGACGCCGCCGTTCGCCTTCAGGGCGCGCAGTGCGAGCAGGTGCATGACCACACCGCCCTTGCAGTCGGCCGAGCCGCGCCCGTACCAGCGCCCGTTCCGCTCGGTCAGTTCGAACGGCGGGCTGAGCCACGCCGACTCGTCCAGCTTCGGCTGCACGTCGTAGTGCGCGTAGAGCAGCACCGTCGGCGCGTCCACCGGGCCGGGCAGAACCCCGTAGACGGACTGCGAACCGTCCGGGGTGTCGAGCAGCGCCACGTCCTGGAACCCCTCGGCGCGCAGGGCGTCCGCGACCCAGTTCGCCGCGCCCTCGCACTCGCTGCGGGGCGCCACCGCCTCGTCCGCCACCGACTCGAAGGCCACCAGCTCCGTGAGCTCGGCCTTGGCCCGGGGCATCAGGGACCGGACGGTCTCGGCGATCGGATTCGAGGTCATGGGCACGCTCCTGGTGGGTGCGACGTTAAGACAAGAGGACGGCGATCGACGTATGTCGTGGTACGGCGAACGCACCGCCGATCCTACGGCGCGGGCCCTTGGCTACCGCGCCGTAGGATGCGTCAGGAGCAGACCACCGGTCGGATCAGGAGCAGAAGCACATCGTGAGCAGCGAGCACACAGAGAACGCCGGTCCGGAGCACACCGCAGAGCACACCGGCCCGGAGCAGACCGCGCCCGGCGGCGCGGCTCCTGACGGCTTCGGTGCGCGGGTGTCGGGGGACACGGACCCGGGCACGGTCCCGGACGGCAACACGGACGGCAACACGGACGGCAACACGGACGGGGGCACGGACGCGCCGCTCGCCGGGGACCCGGCCGACCTCCCGGTCCCCGCGACGGCCCCGGGTGACGTCCCGTCGGACCCGGCGGGCGACGAGCCCGCCGACGTCTGGGACGTCGTGGTCGTCGGCGCGGGACCGGCCGGAGCCTCCGCCGCCTACGCCGCGGCGGTCGCGGGCCGTCGCGTCCTGCTCCTGGAGAAGTCGGAGCTGCCCCGCTACAAGACCTGCGGCGGCGGCATCATCGGCCCCTCCCGCGACTCCCTGCCGCCCGGCTTCGAACTGCCCCTCCAGGACCGGGTGCACGCCGTCACCTTCTCCCTCGACGGACGTTTCACCCGCACCCGCCGCTCGCGCCGGATGCTCTTCGGGCTCATCAACCGGCCCGAGTTCGACGCCCAGTTGGTGGAACACGCACAGAAGGCCGGTGCCGAGCTGCGCACCGGCGCGACCGTCAGCCGGGTGGAGCAGCACGGCCCGGCGGTGCCGGACCGGCGCACGGTCGCCGTGGTCCTCGCCGACGGCGAGACCGTCCTCGCGCGCGCGGTCGTCGGGGCCGACGGCAGCGCCAGCCGGATAGGCGCTCATGTGGGGGTGAAGCTCGGGCAGGTCGACCTGGGTCTGGAGGCGGAGATCCCGGTGCCCCCGTCGGTGGCCGAGGACTGGAAGGGCCGGGTCCTCATCGACTGGGGTCCGATGCCCGGCAGCTACGGCTGGGTCTTCCCCAAGGGGGACACGCTCACCGTCGGCGTCATCTCGGCGCGCGGCGAGGGCGCCGCGACCAAGCGGTACATGGAGGACTTCGTCGCCCGGCTCGGCCTGTCCGGCTTCGAGCCCGCCCTCTCCTCCGGCCATCTGACGCGCTGCCGCACCGACGACTCACCGCTCTCCCGCGGCCGGGTCCTGGTCTGCGGCGACGCGGCCGGTCTGCTGGAGCCGTGGACGCGCGAGGGCATCTCGTACGCGCTCCGCTCGGGCCGGCTCGCCGGTGAGTGGGCGGTCCGGGTCGCCGAGGCGAACGACGCGGTGGACGCGCGCCGCCAGGCACTGAACTACGCCTTCGCCATCAAGGCGGGCCTCGGTGTCGAGATGGCGGTCGGCCGCCGGATGCTGGCCGTCTTCGAGCGGCGGCCGGGACTGCTGCACGCGGCGATCACGGGTCTGCGGCCCGCGTGGAACGCCTTCGCGGACATCACCCGGGGTTCGGCGACGCTCGGCGGCATGGTCCGTTCGAACGGCATGGCCCGGCGGGCGATCGAGCTGCTCGACAAGCGGATGGACACGTCGTCGGGCGTGGGCCCCGCGGGCCGGGGCGTCAGCCAGCGGGAACGCGCGGCGCAGGAGGCCGGGGGCGCGGAGGACGAAGCCGTACGGGGGGACGAGGCCGGGACCGAGGGCGCACGGGCCGGGGGCCCGGACGACGGGGCCGTGAAGGGCCAGGACGCGCCGGAGGCACCGGGGGCGGTCTGAGCCCACCGGCGGCGCCGGGGTCCCGGAACGACGACGGGACGACGACGGAACGTCAGCGGGACGAGTGGGGCGTACGGGCTCCACCGCGCCGGACGGCTCATGCCGCCGGAGTGGTGGGGCCCGTCGGCGTGATGCGGAAGACGGGGTGCCTGGGGGCGACGGCGCGCAGTTCCGCGTCGGAGGAGTCGGGGCCGACCCCGTCGAAGAAGACGCCGACCTCGGCCTTCCAGCGCTTGAGATAGGCGCGCAGCAGGACGGGCTTGTCGTCGTCGGTGACCTCGACGGCGGTGAAGTCCTGCACGTGCTTGCCGAGGATCAGCCGTCCGCCGCCCGCCGCCCGCATGTTGTGGGTCCACTGGACGTGTCCCCGGGGGGCCACGAGGTAGCGGGCGCCGTCCACCGTGAGCAGATTGACGGGGGTGCGGCGCCACTCCCCGCTCTTGCGGCCACGGACCGCCAGTACACGGGAGCCCCAGACGCTGACGCCCCGGCGGGTGGCCCAGGCGACCGCGCGGTTGAGGACATGGACGGTGAACCAGCCGGGCTTCATGACGTGGGCGGCGGCGGCGGCGGCAGCGGCAGTGGTGGCGGGGGAGGCGGAGGCCGAGCCGGAACCTGCCCTGGAGCTGGAGCTGGAGCTGGAGCTGGGATCGGAGCCGGAGCCCGTGGGCTGGGGGGAGTGGGCGGGCATGTCGTCCTCCTGGGTGTCGGGGCGGGGTGACTGCGGATGGGGCGGGGCCGGGTGACCGGCTGCATCACGAGACATGAATCGTGAGCACTGCTCTCGCTTGAGATCAGTGTGCACCTCTTGCCGCTCACATTCAAGAGCAGTGCTCTCGTTTCGTATCGGTGATCTGAAAGTGAGTACACTGCTCTCCATGACGACCGTCCGAGGAGCCCGCGCCCGCGCCCGAATCGAGATCACCGCCGCCATCAAGGACGAGGCGCGCGCCCAGTTCGCCGCCGAAGGCGCCGCGAAACTGTCCCTGCGGGCCGTCGCCCGCGAGCTCGGCATGGTGTCCTCCGCGCTCTACCGGTACTTCCCGAGCCGCGACGACCTCCTCACGGCCCTCATCGTCGACGCCTACGACGCCGTCGGCGCCGCCGCCGAACTGGCCCTCGCCGAGACCACCGCCCAGCGCCCCCTGGACCGCTGGACCGCCGTCTGCCGCGCCGTCCGGAGCTGGGCCCTCGCCCACCCGCACGAGTACGCCCTGATCTACGGCTCCCCGGTCCCCGGCTACTCGGCCCCCCAGGACACCGTCGTGCCCGCCGCCCGTGTCGGCCTCGCCCTCGTCGGCATCGTCCGCCGCGCCCAGGAGGGCGAGGGCGTCGCGCTCCCGCCGCTCCCCGAGGCGCTCCGGCCCGAGGCCGCCCGCCTCGCCGCGGACATCGCCCCGGACCTTCCCCCGGCGCTCGCCGTGGCTCTCGTCGCCGCCTGGTCGCAGCTCTTCGGCCTGATCTCCTTCGAGGTCTTCGGCCAGTTCCACCGGATCGTCGAGGACCGCGACACCTTCTTCGCCACCGCCGCCCGCCGACTGGGCCAGGACGTGGGCCTGCTGCCACGCGGCTGAACACCCCTGGCACCCGCGCCCACCCCACCCCGCCCGCCCCTCCCCGCCGTACCGCCCTTCCGTCCCGACAGGTCCCCCCTACTCCGCCGGGAGTAGGGGGGACCACCCCGCCGGGCTGACGCCCCCGGGGCGCGGGCGCGGCTAGCGTGGCGGGCATGGACCAGGAGCCGACGGACGGACCCCCGAGCCCGTGGGGCCGCCGAGCCCACGGACGACACCAGGCCCGCCGGTACCGTCGTGGCGACCGGGGCCGACGCGACCCCCGGAGCCACCATGACCAGGGGGACGGACGCGTCCACCAAGGCGACCAGAGGGGCCGGAGCCACCGGAGCCACCAGAGCGACCAAGGCGACCAGAGCAACCAGAGCAACCAGAGCGATCGGAGCGACCAGGGCCACTGGGACCAGCGGGTTCACGGGGGCCACCCTGACCGCTGGGATCGCTGGGATCACTGGGACAAGGCCCGTGCCGCCGGGTGGCTGCCCTGGCGGTCCACGGTGGTGATCGCCGTGGTCGTCGTCGCGGGGAGCGGGTTCGCGGCGCGCGGGCAGACGGACCGGGAGGCCCTCGACGCCGCCGGACGCGCCCTGCTGCTGCTCGGTGCCGCGCCACTGCTGTTCCGTCACCGGTGGCCCGTGCCCGTGGTGTTCGGCGTGGTGGCGGTCACTCTCGGCTACCTGGTGGCCGGATACCCGTACGGCCCGGTCTTCGCCCTGGTCGCCGTGGCCTGCTTCGCGGCGGTCGTGCACGGTCACCGGACCGCCGCAGCCTGGGCCCTCGGCCTGCTCTGGGCGGGCCATCTGCTCCTCGCGCACTGGCTCTACCGCTGGCTGCCCCCGGTCGGCGACGGCCCCGCGCCCTGGGGGCAGGAGCTTCCGGCGGCGGCCTTCGCGGTGGCCGTGCTCGCCGCGTCGGAGGCCGTACGGGTGCGGCGCGAGCAACGGGCGCAGCTGCGGGCCGGGCGGGCCGCCGCCGAGCGGCGTCGCGCCGACGAGGAGCGCCTGCGGATCGCCCGGGAACTCCACGACGTGCTCGCCCACTCGATCTCCGTGATCAACGTGCAGGCGGGCGTCGGTCTGGCACTCCTGGACTCCGACCCCGAACAGGCCCGTTCGGCGCTGACCACCATCAAGGCGGCCAGCCGGGAGGCGCTCGGCGAGGTACGCCAGGTCCTCGACACCCTCCGGGCGCCCGGGGCCGCCCCGCGTACCCCGGCCCCCGGGCTCGACCGGCTCCCCGAACTCGTCGAGCAGGCCGCCGCCGCGGGTCTGACCGTCGCCGTCGAGACCGGCGGGCCCCCTGGGCCCCTGCCACCCGGCGCCGACCTCGCGGCGTTCCGGATCGTGCAGGAGGCGCTCACCAACGTGGTGCGCCACTCCGGTTCCCGTACCGCCCGGGTCCGGATCGCCCACGGCTCCGGCGTCCTGGCCCTGACGGTCGACGACGACGGTCCCGCCACCGGGACCGAGGAGGGCGGCAGCGGCAACGGGCTCGCCGGGATGCGGGAGCGGGCCGCCGCCCTCGGCGGCACCATCGAGGCGGGCGCCCGTCCGGACGGCGGCTTCCGCGTCCACGCCGTCCTCCCCGTCCGCCCCACCCACCCGATGGGTCCGGTAGGCCCGGCCGGCTCCGAGGAGGCCCCGTGATCCGTGTGCTGCTGGCCGACGACCAGTCGCTGGTGCGGGCGGGATTCCGCGCGCTGCTCGACGCGCAGCCGGACATCGAGGTGACGGCCGAGGCGGCCGACGGCGCCGAGGCGGTGGAGCGCGTGAGGGACCTGCGGCCCGACGTCGTCCTCATGGACATCCGGATGCCACGGCTCGACGGGCTGGAGGCGACCCGCCGGATCACGGACGACCCGGACCTGGCGGGGGTCCGGGTCGTCATGCTGACCACGTTCGAACTCGACGAGTACGTCTTCGAGGCGATCCGCGCCGGGGCGTCCGGCTTCCTGGTGAAGGACACCGAGCCCGAGGAGCTGATCCGGGCGGTCCGTGCCGTCGTCCACGGGGACGCCCTCCTCTCGCCGGGGGTCACCCGTCGGCTGATCGAGGAGTTCGCCGCCCGCTCCAAGGCCCCGGCCGCGACGGCGGCGCTGAGCGCCCTCACCGAGCGGGAGCGGGAGGTGATGGCCCTGGTGGGCATCGGCCTGTCGAACGGGGAGATCGCCCGCAGGCTGGTGGTCAGCCCGCTCACCGCGAAGACCCACGTCAGCCGCACGATGGTGAAACTCGGTGCCCGGGACCGCGCCCAACTCGTCGTCCTCGCCTATGAGTCGGGCCTGGTGAGGCCGGGCTGGCTGGGCTGAGCCCCGGCCCGTCTGCGCCTGTGGCCGGGGAGCCGAGGGGGAGGGGAGGCGGTCGGCCGTGGGCGGTGGAGCGGTTCGTGCCGTCCGGGGCCGTCCCCCGGTGCGCGATGCCCGGCCGGACGGCGGGCGGGCGCCGAGGTCCGTCGGCCGGCCCTCGGCGCCCGTGCTTCCCCGCGGGCCCGGTCAGGGGCGCAGGATCAGACGGATCGGATCGCCGGTCTTGTTCTCCAGGCGCCGGACCGCCTCGGCGGCCTCCGCGAGCGGCAGTTCGCCGCTGATGGACCCGGAGAAGTCCAGCCGCCCGCCCTGGACCAGGGCCAGCAGCTGCGGGAGCGCGACCGGCATGTCGGAGCCGTAGTGGCCGAGGACGCGCTGCTGGAGGTAGCTGAAGCGGGTGCCGTCGGCGATGGCCAGCGGCTTGTCGGTGAGGCCCACCAGGACCAGCCGGCCCTTGGGGGCGAGCACCGTGAGGGCCTGCTCGCGGACGGCCGGCACTCCGGCGAAGTCGAAGGCGGCGGCGAGTCCGGCCCCGCCGGTCGCCCGGCCGATCCGCTCGGCGAGCTCCGGGTCGGCGGAGTCCAGCGCCAGGTCGGCGCCCTGCGCGAGGGCGCGCTCCCGGGCGGTGGGGTTGGGGTCGACGGCGACGACGGGGTACGCGCCGACGGCCCGCAGCAGCTGGACGGCGTGGACCCCGAGTCCACCGACGCCCCAGACGCCGACGGCCTCGGCGGGCTTCACGGCGCCCGTGTCGGTGATCGCTCCCCAGGGGGTGGAGACGGCGTCCGGGATGATCGCGCCCTGGTCGAACGGGATCGACGCGGGGAGTTCGATGAGGGCGTCCTCGGCGGAGAGGGCGTACTCGGCCCAGCCGCCGTCGTAGTCGACGCCCCGGGTGTACGCGATGCCGTCGCGGACCTCGCCCGAGTAGAGCACGACCCGCTGGCCGGGAGTCCAGCGGGTGACCCCGGGGCCGGTCTCCGCGATGGTGCCGGACACCTCGTGCCCGAGGGTCACCGTGTCGTCGCGCAGGAACAGCGGGGTGAGGGTGCCGTCGATGAGGTGGACGTCTGACAGGCAGACACCGGCGGCCTCCACCTTCACCAGGACCTCGCCGGGGCCGGGCGCGGGCTTCGGCACCTCCTCGATCCGCAGCGTGCGGGTGGGGACGTGCAGTCGGGCGGCGAGCATCTGCTTCATGACATGACCTCCTGATCGCGGCGGCGACCGGGGGCTGCGAGCCCCTAACGCAAGTCGCCTTGCAATGAAAGTACGTTGATCGACGCCGTAACGCAAGTGTCATTGCGTTAAGATGAGCCATGTCCTCGCCCGACCAGACCCCCCAGCCCCTGCGCCGCCGCGGGGCCCGCATGCGCTCCGCCGTCCTCGCCGCCACCGTCGACGTCCTCACCGAGCACGGTCTCGCCGGGACCACCGTCGGCGCCGTCGCCCGCGCCGCCGGGGTCCACGAGACCTCCGTCTACCGGCGGTGGGGGACCAGGGAGAACCTGATCCTGGAGGCGCTGGCCGAACAGCTCGACACGGCGACGCCCGTGCCGGACACCGGGCGCGTCCGGGACGACCTCGTCGCGTACTTCGGCTCGCTGGCACGGCTGCTCGCGACGGCGCAGGGCGAGGCCCTGCTCCGGCTGAGCGCCGAACGCGACGACACCTTCCCCGACCACCGCCTCTCGTACTGGACCGAGCGCCTCGAACGGGGGGCCGTCATGGTCCGCCGGGGCGTCGAGCGCGGCGAACTCGCACCGGGCACCGATCCCGGACTCGTCATCGAGGCCGTCAGCGGCGCCCTGTTCACCCGCGCGCTCATCAGCGGAGCCCCGCTTGACGAGGACCTCGCCGCGCACCTCGTGACCCTCGTGCTCGACGGGGCGGGCCCGGCCCCGACGGCCGGCTCCTGAATCGCCGCCGGGCCCCTGCCCGGCGCCGCCCCGGCGGGGGAGCGGCGGAGGGGCCTGTACGGGTGGACCCGTACCCCGCCGGAGTCCCTCCGGTCGTGGGGCGGCGGCCCCGGGCGCAAGGTGGTGCCCTCCGGACCACCTCCACGGGGAGAGCGCGCATGACGACACCGGCGTCACCGGACCCGGACCGGCGCCCGGGTCCCGCCCCCGAACCCGACCGGAGCGGCTCCGGGACCGGTGACGGCCGGGGCACGTTCACCACCGCCGTACCCGCCCGTCTCGACCGGCTGCCGTGGTCCCGCTGGCACTGGATGATCGTGATCGGCCTCGGCACCGTCTGGATCCTCGACGGCCTCGAAGTCACCATCGTCGGCAACGTGGCCGGGCGGCTCGCGGAGGAGGGCAGCGGTCTCGACATCACCGCCGCGCAGGTCACCGGCACCGCCGCCGCGCTCTACGTGGCCGGAGCCTGTTCGGGCGCGCTGTTCTTCGGGTGGCTCACCGACCGGTACGGCCGCAAGAAGCTGTTCATGATCACCCTGGCCGTCTATCTCGCGGCGACCGCCATGACCGCGCTGTCGACCGAGTCCTGGTGGTTCTTCCTCTTCCGCTTCCTCACCGGTTTCGGCATCGGCGGCGAGTACGCGGCCATCAACTCCGCCATCGACGAACTGATCCCCTCGTACCACCGGGGCCGGGTCGATCTCGTCATCAACGGCAGTTACTGGCTCGGCGCCATCGGCGGGGCCCTGCTGTCGATCGTCATGCTGGACACCGACGTCTTTCCCCTCGACGTCGGCTGGCGGCTCAGCTTCGCCCTCGGTGTCGTCCTGGGCCTGGTCATCCTCCTCGTCCGGCGGCACGTACCGGAGAGTCCGCGCTGGCAGCTCATCCACGGGTGCGGCGAGGAGGCGGAGAGACTCGTCGGTTCCGTCGAGGAGGAGATCGAGAAGGAGAAGGGCCGGAGCCTCCCGGAACCCGCCGGACGGATCACCGTCCACCAGCGCCGGAGCATCGGCTTCGGCGTCATCGCCAGGACCGTGTTCGCCCGTTACCCGCGCCGCGCGGTGCTCGGACTGGCGCTCTTCATCGGCCAGGCCTTCCTGTACAACGCGATCACCTTCGGCTTCGGCGTCATCCTCTCCACCTTCTACGGGGTCCCCACCGGCCGCACCGGCTACTACTTCGCCGTCATCGCCGCCGGGAACTTCGTCGGACCGCTGCTGCTCGGCAAGCTCTTCGACACCGTCGGCCGCCGGATCATGATCTCCTCGACGTACCTCCTCTCCGGCCTGCTGCTCTTCGTGACGGCCTGGCTCTTCGGCCGGGGCTCCCTCACCGCCACCACCCTCACCGTCTGCTGGTGCGTGGTGCTCTTCTTCGCCTCGACCGGCGCCTCCAGCGCCTATCTGACGGTGTCGGAGATCTTCCCGATGGAGACCAGGGCGATGGCCATCGCCTTCTTCTACGCCCTCGGCACGGCGGCCGGAGGCATCAGCGGGCCGCTGGTCTTCGCCGACCTCACCGGCTCGGGCGACGTCGGCGACACCGTGCTCGCCTTCCGTATCGGGGCCGCCCTGATGTGCGCCGGAGGCCTGGTGGCGGTCTTCCTCGCGGTGGACGCGGAACGCCGTTCCCTGGAGGACATCGCGGCACCCCTCTCGTCGGAGCCCGCGTGACCGGCGCGGGACGCGGCCCCCGCGCCGGGGGCCGGAGCCCCGGGACGGACCTTCGGGGACGAAGTTCCGGGCGGGGCGTGCCGATGGCACCGGTCCCCGGGGCGGGGGCCGGTGCCATCGGCCGGGCGGTGCGCTCGGGCACCTTCCGTGGGGGACGCGGGCGTCAGCGCCGGGGCGCGTCGGTGACCCGGCCCGTGAGGAGCGGGCCGTCCGGCCACTCGCCCTCCTCCTGGTAGACCTTCACCCGCATCCGCAGGGACTCCTCCGGCTCCGTCAGCGCGTCGGTGACGGTCGGCACGGACACCTCGGTGCTCGTCTCCCCCTTGGGGACCTGGACCCACAGGGAGGAGCCGTTCGCGGACAGCGGCCGTTCCGGGTCGGGGACGTCGCCGACGCCGGAGAGCCACTCCGCGTCGACGTCCTTCGTGGACAGCTCCGCCCCCGTGTCCACCGGCAGCAGGTCCCACCGCGTCTCGATGGCGACCTCGGCGGGCTGGGAGAGCTCCGTCCTCCAGACGAGCTTCTGGCCCTCGGTGACCGCGTCGGCGACCGGGGTCACGGTGATCGTGGGCATGGGATCGTCGTTCTCGGCGAGCACCCCGCCGAAGGCGCTGCCGACGGCCACGCCCCGCACGGCCTTGACGGCGACCTGGTGGTCGCGGTCGATGTCGTAGCGGGAGTCACCCTCCACCGCGAAGGACACGTCCACGGTGGAGCGGCCCGCCTCCACCGTCACCGTGCGGACCGTGGACACATACGTCTGCGGGTCGAGGACGGCGAGCTTGACCGTGCCGCTGCCCTTGCCCGTGACGTGGACGGGCACCTGGTAGGTACGGGTGCCGGAGTCGCCCTC
Source organism: Streptomyces sp. NPDC101490 (assembly GCF_044767145.1). Taxonomy (NCBI): domain Bacteria; kingdom Bacillati; phylum Actinomycetota; class Actinomycetes; order Kitasatosporales; family Streptomycetaceae; genus Streptomyces; species Streptomyces sp. NPDC101490. The sequence continues at coordinate 71,187 of NZ_JBIWNI010000007.1, read as the reverse complement.
CTGGACCGCCAGCCGCCCGATGTCGATGCGCGGGAGCGGGACGGGGCGCACCGCCGGGGTGCCGGGGCGCCAGCCCCAGGCGTCCATCAGCCACAGCTCGCCGGGGCCGCCGCGCGGGACGAGTTCCAGCGAGCGGGTCCGCTCCAGGTCGACGCCCGCGGCGGCGGCCGCCTTCAGCGGGACCCGGACCTCACGCGCCCAGTGCGAGGCCGTCATGCCGGAGCCGGGAAGGCCGTCGACGGCGACCCGACCGAGCGTCACCCGCCTGCCGGAGGTGTCGGTGACGGCGACGTCGAGCAGGGTGCCCCGGGTGTTCGGCGGCACGATCACCCGCAGGGCGAGCGCGTCGGAGCCCGCCAGCGAGAAGGCACGCTCCGGCGTCAGCCGGACCGGGGTGCCAGGACCGGTCCAGCGGGCCGTGACGGCGTTGCGGCCCGGCTCGCTCTCGGCGCCCCGCCACGACGCGAAGTGCGGTGACCTGCCGGGGCCCGAGTCCACCGGCAGACAGGCCCGGTCGCCGCTCGTCGCGGTCTGGTCGCACACGCGTCCGTTCGTGACCGTCAGCGGGGCGTCGGCACCGATCGCCGGGGTCCGGTTGCCGCCGACGGCATGGGTCAGCACCCGGGCGGGGTCCGCCGAGGGCGCGCGCAGACCGGAGCCGTCGAGCAGCGGACGGACCCGGTCGTCGCCCGCGAGGAAGAGCCGCGCGGCGGCGGCGATGTAGGTGCTGCCCGCCGCCCGCTGCTGTCCGGCGGTCAGCCGCGTCGCGGACCGGGGCGAGCAGACGGGGTCCGTCTCGTCGGCGGCGTCGTCGAAGGCCGGTCCCTCGGCCTCGCCGGGCGTCCACTGGCTGTTGAAGAAGTTGTGGTTGGCGCCGACCATGTAGACCGCGCTGTGCAGCGCCGTCCCCCGGCCGACGCCCCGGGTGCCGTCGAGGTAGATCTGGCCCTGGAGGTCGTTCACGTCTCCGTCGCAGCCCGGCAGGATCGTCATGGACGGCACGTCGGGCGTGGGGTTCTGGCCGAAGTTGGTGGGGCCGATCATGACGGTTCCGCGAATCCGCCAGCTCACCGGTCCCCGCTGGCCGTCCTCGGCGGGCGGCGGCGGGGACACGCTGTCCAGGGCGGCCCGGTTGACTCCCTCGCCGCCCCGGGAGTGGCCGACCAGGAGGACCTTCGACAGGTCGACGGGCTTCGTCGCCCGCACGGAACCGGGCGCCTTCGCCGGGTCCGCGCCCCATTCCGCCCAGCGGGCGAGGTGCTGCCGTATCAGGGAGGAGCGGGCCTGCGCACCGAAGTCGGCCGCGCGGTTGTCCTGCGAGCTGATGCCGTTCGCGGAGAGGGAGACCGTCACATAGCCCTGGGACGCCAGGAGCCGCTGGTCGTGCAGATGGCCCCGGTGGCTCGGTATCTCCTTGTACCCCGGCTTGCACGGCCAGTGCAGGGTGGGGACGTCGTTGCCGGGCTGGTAGCAGGTGGCGCTGCGCCCGTGCAGGAAGAGCACGAGCGGTCGCCTGCCCGGCGCGTCCGTGGGGCCGACGACCGTGGCGCGCATCTCCACCGGTTCGGCGTAGCCCGGCAGGCGCACCGGCTCCAGGGCGTACTCACCGCTGGTGGTGCGGTACTTTCCGGCGGCACCGGGATCGACCGGGTTCGCCGGGTACGGGGCCGGGGGCTCCGTCGCGGCCGACAGGCGCCGCTCGCCGGGAGCACGATGGGTCCCCGCCGCGTCCAGCCGCCGCGTACCGGCGACCACCTGGAGTTCGCCCACCGGCCCGATCTCCACCCCGTCGAGGGGGAGCCGGAAGGTGCGCTGGTCGGGGGAGGCCTGCGGGACGCCCAGGGTCCGCTTCCCCGAGCGGAACTCGATCAGGGCGCCGCCCGCGCCCACGGGCCCGGGCGCGCTCCACACCAACTCCCCGTCCCCGAGACGCCATCCCTCCGGCAACCGCTCCCTGGTGGCTCCCGGGGGCGCCCCGGGTATGGACGCTCCGGGTGGCTGCGCGTACGCCGGCGCACCCGCCGCCAGCGCCACGACCGCCAGGCCTGCGGCCAGCGCGCGTGAGACCTGTCCCACGATGGTGTCTCCTCGTCCTCGGTCATGCTGCGGCGCCCCGGGAATCCCAGGGGCGCCCTTTCGTAACCGGTAGACGTCCGAACCCGTCGGGGGTTGCGCCTCCGCCGGAAGCTGTTCGAACGGGACGGCGACTGCCTGACCGGCGAGAGGATGAAGCGGACGGTGACCTCGGGGACTCCGGGCACGCCTCGGGGCGTCTCTTCCGGACCGCGCCGACGGGTTGCCGGGCGTGCGGTGGGGCAGGCCGCGAGACGGAGGACAGCCGGGGTACGTGGAGGTGTGCGGCTGCTCCGGCAGTGCGGCGAGGCGCTGTGCGGGGAGCCGCGCGGGACGGGCGGGATCCGGCCGCCCCGGCGGGACCGTCGGCGCGTCGGACAGCGGCCACGAGGAGACGCGCTTGCGGCCGGACGTCTCTCAGTCGTCGTAGAAGAAGAGCGCGAGATCCTCCACGGACCCCGGCCCGGTCAGGAAGGCCTCCGCTCGGGCGATCTCCTTCTCCGGAGGCACCCGGCCCTCCCGGAGGAGCAGGGTCATCCATCTCTCGCCCTGCTCGCCGATCGCGTAGACGGCGGACAGCAGCTCGGCCATGCCCGCGGGATCCTCGGGGCGGCGTCCGACGACGGGCCGGAGTTCCCAGCCTCCCGCCCGCGCGGCGAGCCGGAGCACCCCGGCCCAGTTGGCGATCCGCCCGATGCGTACGTGCCACGCGTCCTCGGTGAACGGAGCCGGACGGCCGCCGTGCAGGGCGTTGGTCGCGGCCATGATGTCCGCCATCACCCGCCGTTCCACGGCATCACGGACCCAGCGCCCCTCCTGCGCTTCCTCGACGGCGGCCGCCCACCACTCCCACGCGTCGTCCAGCCGGGCCGTGAACGTATCCATCAGGACAGCGTCCCACGCCCGGGGCAGCCGCCCTTCAGGTGCGCCCCCGGACCCGTACCGGAGCCACGCCCTAACGCCTCGGGCCCCCGACCACGTACACCGTGGTGCCGACGACGGCCAGGACGACGGCCGTCCAGGTGGCGGCCTGCGCGCCCGGCTCCCGCAGCATCCAGCCCAGGACCTGCGACGCCGTGTCCGTCGAGGACGGGGCGACGAGGGAGACCGACAGCCAGGCGAACGGCGGGAGCCACGCGTACGCGACCCCGCCCCAGGCCGCCCCGACGGCGACGAGCCCCAGCAGCCCCGCGCTGTTGCGCGCCACGAAGGAGAAGGAGACCGGCTGCCCGCTCAGCGACTGCGCCGCCAGCAGCACCCCGCCGACGAACGCGCCGCAGAGCAGCAGGTGCGCCGCCCTCCGGGGCATCCAGCCGATCGCGGCCGTCCGGTCCAACGCCAGGTCCTGCCCGCCGAGTCCGACCGAGACCGCCGTCATCCCCATGACGAGGACGAGCGTGGCGAGCCGTGGGTCGTCCAGCGCTCCGCCGCCGAGCTGGGCGAGCGCCGCCACCGCCACCGCGCCGATCAGCACCGCGGCGAGCGAGGCGGGCGCCTGCCGCGAGCGCGCGTACAGCGTCAGCGCTCTCACCAGGTTCCACCGCCGTTCAGCAGCGCGAGCGGGTCGCCCGAGCAGGAGACCGCGGCGGCGTGCGCGGCACCGATCCGCTCCCGCTGCTCGTCCCGCGGCAGCGCGGCGAACCGCTTCCACACCGGACGGATCAGGTTTTCCTGATCCGTCGTCGAGAGCATGGTCCCCTCGATCGGGCGCGGCTCCTCCCCGAACACCCAGGCGGTCGCGACGGCCTGGGCGGCGGCCTCCTCATGGGTGCCGCTCTCGATGGTGCTGCGGGGGTGGCACAGCGGGACCAGGCCCTGACCGACCAGGGCCCGGGTCAGCCGGCCACTCTCGGTCTGGCCGATCATCCGGTCGCTGAAGTCGAGGAGTACGGAGTCGCGCGGACGCTCCGGTGTGCCGCTGATCGCCCGGGGCACGGTGGTCTCGCGGAGGGCGACGGGCGCCCGGTCGCCCAGGGAGCCGCGCAGCAGCCGCAGCGCCTCCTTGCCGGGGCCCGCCAGAGTGTCGAGGCGCGCCTGCCGGGCGGCCGTCACGCACACCGGCCCGTCGCAGACCTGCGCCGCCGCGGCCCGGTCGACGACATAGGTGTCGCGGGGGTCGGCAGGCAGCACGAGCAGGGCGAGGGCCCCGCCCGCCAGCAGGGGGGTGAGGGCGAGCAGCCGGGCGCGCGGACGGGTGACGGTCAGCAGTGCCAGGCCCGTCGCGGCCATGCCGAGCAGCCAAAGGGTCTGCCCGAGGTGGACGGGGAAGGAGAGCGTCAGCAGGGTGTCGCGCACGTCCGCCACCGGGGGCGACAGCAGCGAGAGAGCGTTCGGCGCGGCGGACGTCGGCAGCACGTGGTCCGAACTCTGCACCTGACGGAGGAAGTTGACGAAGAGGAAGGCGCTCAAGGCCAGCACGGGCGGTGTGAGGACGGAGGGCAGGGTCCGTGCGACCCCCATGCCCAGCGCGGCACCGGCGGCCAGCGCGAGCGCCGCCACCAGGGAGATGGGCAGCCAGCCCAGATGGGTGAAGGAGGCGCCTCCGGACAGGATCCGCACCGCGCCCACGAGGACGAGCAGCACGAACGCCGAGACCAGCGCGAACGCCGTCGTGCCCGCCAGGAGGACCGCGCGATGCCGGGTGGGCCGGGGGGTGCTGGTGAGCAGTTCGGCCATGGCCGAGCGGTGGTCGCGCAGCCCCTGGAGCGCCCCGAGCCCGACCGCGATCGGCCACAGGAAGACCAGCAGGTACCGGGTCCACAGGGCCATGGAGGTCCACTGGGCCGTCCAGAGCGTGCTGTCCTGCGCCCACGCTCCGGGGATCAGGTGCAGGAACGCGAGCGCGGCCACCAGGACGACGGCCCCGGCCCACGGGGCGACGGAACGCTTCAGCTCGATGAGCGGGATACGGAGGTTCACCAGGCGCCCTTCGTCTGCGTGGGGTCGGCCAGCAGGGCCGAGTAGCCGCGCTCCAGAGGGCTGTCGCCCACGTGTTCCGGACCGCCCGCGGCGGCCAGCTCGCCCGGGGTGCCCTGGAAGACAAGGCGCCCCTCGGCGAAGAGCACCACATCGGTGCAGGCGGCGGCCACGTCCTCCACCAGATGGGTGGAGACGACCACACAGGCGTCCCGGCCCAGTTCCTGGAGCAGTTCGCGGAAGCGCAGCCGCTGCGCCGGGTCCAGACCGACCGTCGGCTCGTCCAGCAGCAGGACCGACGGGTCGTTGACGATGGCCTGGGCGATGCCCGCCCGCCGTACCATCCCGCCCGACAGGGACTTCATCCGCTGGTCGGCGCGGTCGGCCAGGCCGACCCGCTCCACGGCGCGCTGCACCGCCGCCGGGATGTCCGGCCCCGGCACCTCCTTCAGCCAGGCCATGTACTCGACGAACTCACGCACGGTGAACCGCTTGTAGTAGCCGAACTCCTGCGGGAGATAGCCGATCCGGCGGCGCAGCGCCCGGTACTCGCCGAGGCCGCCCGCGGACTCGCCGAGCAGTTCCAGCGTGCCTCCGGCGGGGCGCAGCACGGTGGCCAGCGCCCGGATGAGGGTGGTCTTGCCCGCCCCGTTGGGGCCGAGGAGACCGTGGACGCCGGTCCCCAGGGACAGGTCGAGCCCGTCGACGGCCATCCGGTTCCTGCCGACCTTCACCTTCAGCCCGGTTGCCCGGATCTCCCAGGCGTAGGCCGTGGGGGCGATGTCGGCCCTGCTCACTGCGGGCATCATGCGCATCCTCTTCTTGCGGGGGTCCCGGGGGTCCCGGGGGTCCCGGGGGTCCCGGGGGTCCCGGGGGTCTCGGGTGACTCGGGAGGATCTCCCGGGGTCCCGGGTGGTCTCGGGGTTGTTCGGGGTCATGGGGATCGGAGGGATTTCTGGGAGCTCCGGGGATTCCGAAGATTCGTGTGATCTCAGGGATTGGTGTGGTCTCAGCGGTTCGTGGGATCTCGGAGGTTCTGGGTTCTCCGGGTTTCTCCGGGAGTTCAGCGGTGGGCCCCCGGCAGGGTGTACGCGCCCCTGCGGGCGATCACCACGCCGACGCCGAGCGCGAGGACCAGCCCCCACACCGGCAGGGTGTCCGTCCGCAGGACGAAGCCCGCGCTGTCGGTGGCGAGCACCGGCACCATCACGGCGACCCACACGGCCACCAGGGCGACGGCGGCGCGGGCCATCCCGATGAGCCCGCCGAGGGCCAGGGTCAGCGCGGTGAAGGCCAGGCAGGGCAGCAGCCACTGCACAGCCGACACGCCGGTCGTCCAGCCTCCGGCCAGCAGCGCGGGAATGACCACGGCGAGTACGGAGGCCGTGCGCCGCAGCACCAGTTGCAGCCCCGCCCTCGGCGTGACGGACGTCAGCTCGTACGCCGGGTCCAGGCCACGCGACCAGGAGGCCGCGACGCCGCCCACGGGCAGGACGGGGGCGAGCAGCAGGAGCAGGGGGACCCGGCCGGAGCCGGGTCCCGCCAGGTCCATGACCAGGGCCAGTGCCGTCACGGCCAGGACCATGGCCAGCCAGGGCGTCATGACGGGCGTCGCCCAGGCCGAGAGGCGCGCGCGGAGCCGGCGCGGCGGAGCGGGGACGGTCGTCGCCAGGAGCGGTTCGAGGCCGGACCAGACGGCGGCGGTCAGCGCCGCCACGGCGGGCACCCCGGCCGTCACGGCGGCCGACAGCCGGTCGCGGCAGACCCCGCATCCCTCCAGATGGGACTCCAGGGCCCACACCTCGTCCGGGGCGAGGTCCGCCCCGCCGTGCGCGTATCCGTCGATGAGCCGTGCCGACGCGTGTTCCACGTTCATCCCAGTGCCTCCCGCATCACGATCCGGGCCCGGCGGGCGCGGGTTTTGACCGTTCCCTCGGGCAGTGCCAGCAGTACGGCGGTCTCCCTGACGGACAGCCCGTCCAGCACCATGGCCTGCAGTACCTCCCGGAGCTCCGGGGCGAGGCGCCGCAGCGCGTCGCCCACGTCACCGCCGACGGTGGACAGCAGCGCCTCCTCCTCGGCGGCGGGCGCCACCGGATGCGGCGCGGCGGCCGGCGGCGGCTCCGCGTGGTGGGCCCTGCGCCGGAACGCGTCGACGAGGCGGCGGGCCGCGATCGTCCACAGCCAGCCGACGGCCGTTCCCCCGGTGCCGCTCCCGGCGAAGGAGCCCGCCGCCCGCCACACCGCCAGATACGTCTCCTGCATGACCTCGGCGACGATCTGCTGGTCGGCGCAGCGGCGGCGCAGCCGCACCGCCAGCCACGGCGACGTGCGCCGGTACAGCTCCTCGAAGGCGGCCCGGTCGCCCCGGGCCACCCGTCGGAGGAGCTGCTCCTCGTCCAGTTCCTGCGGCGCTGCCGCCCTCACTCGCTTCACACCTGCTAGACGCCCGGCGGGGACCTCAGGTTTTGCCCGGGAGGTGATCCGGGTCACAGGGTGGTGCCGCCGGGCCGGGTGGTCTCGGGCGGCGGGTGCCGTCGCCTCCGCCGGACCCCGGGACACCCGTGTCCGGTGGGTTGAGGTCCCCGTAGGGGCGGCCGGTGCCGCGCGGGGGATGATGGGGGCGGAACGACGGAACACGAGGTCAGGAGCTTCCATGGCGAAGCGGGTTCACCAGCCGCGTGAGGACGCGGAGTTCGATTTCATCCTCAGGGCGAGTGGAGTCCCGGTCCTCGCGTACTTCATCGGGACGTGGCCGAAGGCGATCGAGCCGTGCCGGGTGGCGGACCTCGTCATGGGCGGCATCGCCGACGAGTACACGGGCCGTCTGACGGCCGTCCGCACCGACATCACGCGCTGCCCGGCCGCGACCGAGCGGTACGGGATCACCGGCGCCCCGTCCTGCGTCCTGTTGAAGGACGGGGAGGCGGTGGCCCAGGGGACGGGACCCATGACCACCGCCGAGGTACGGGAGTTGCTGGACGGCCACCTCTGAGCGACTCCGGCGGACGCGCCCCGGCGCGTCCGCCCGTCCGCCGGTCGCCGTGAGGCGGCCGTCCATGGCACGTCTCAGGGGCGCGGGGCGATCACCGAGGTGCCGTCGTGGACCGTGATGGCCTGGGCCGGGCAGACGTCGGCGGCCTCCAGGACCCGGTCGTCAGGGGCGAAGGACCCGGCGAGGGGCCGCGCGTGCTCCCCGTCCAGGGCGAACACCTCGGGCGCGATCGCGGCACACATGCCGGACGCCATGCAGAGGCCGGGATCGACGCGTACGTTCCAGGGCACCGCCGTCACCAGCCGATCGGCATGACGCGCGGGCCGCGCACCAGCATCTCGGACTTCCAGGTGATGTCCCCCGCCAGCCGGAGCCGGGGGAAACGGGTGATCAGCGCGACCAGGGCCTCCTGGAGTTCGAGCCGGGCCAGCGGCGCGCCGAGGCAGTGGTGCACGCCGTGGCCGAAACCGAGGTGCTGGTTGCCCTCGCGCGCGATGTCCAGCACCCCGGGGCCGCTGAAGCGCAGCGCGTCACGGTTCGCGGCTCCCGTCGCGACGAGGACGGGCTCCCCGGCCCGTACGAGCGTGCCGCCGACCTCGATGTCCTCCGTGGCGTACCGGGCCTGGCTCGCGCCGCTGCCCAGGGGGACGAACCGCAGCAGCTCCTCGACGGCCGCGCCGATCAGCTCCGGCTTCCTCCGCAGCAGTTCGAGCTGGTCGGGATGGTCGAGGAGGGTGAGGGTGAAGTTGGGGATCTGTGACGCGGTCGTCTCGTGTCCGGCGACCAGGATGCCGACGCAGAGGTCGACCAGTTCGAGCTCGGACAGCCGGTCCCGGCCGTCGCGGGCCTCGATGAGGGCCGTCATCAGGTCGTCCCGCGGGTCCTCGCGGTGCCCCGCGATCAGCCCGGCCATGTAGGCGCGCAGCTCCTCGCGGTTCGCGTCGAACTCGGCGGCCGTCAGCGAACTCGTGGAGAGCGCCGCGTCGCTCCACACCCGGAAGCGCGGGCGGTCCTCGGTGGGGACGCCGAGCATCTGGCAGATCACCGCGACCGGGATCGGCAGCGCGTACAGGTCCACGAGGTCGGCCGGGGGCCCCGCCGCCTCCAGCTCGTCCAGGAGTTCCGCCGCGAGCTCCCGCACCCGGGGGCGGAGCCTCTCCACCTGGCGGACGGTGAACGCCTTGGCCACCAGGGACCGCAGCCGGGTGTGGTCCGGCGGATCCATGCTCAGGATGCCGCTGTCGTTGCTGCCCTCCGACTGACGGGGCTCGTCCCGGCCGACCCCCATGGCCCGGCTGAAGCGCTGGTCACCGAGGACGAGCCGGGCGTCCGCGTACCGCGTGGCGAGCCAGGCCGGTTCACCGAAGGGGAGCTGGACGCGTAACAGGCCGGGCCGCTCGCGGACCCGCTCGTACTCCTCGGCGAGCGTCAGCCCGTCGGCGGTGTTGAAGGGGTAGGCGAGGGGTGCGGTGTCGGCTGTCGTCACGAGGGCCTCCCAGTTGTAAGCACGTGCTTACAACGCTAGGACCGGAGATCGATGCGGTCAACGACCGTTTATGGCCGTTATCCTGACGGGCCGTCTGAGAGGACCGTCATGGATCGATCCGCCCGTATCCGCGCCGTAGCGGAGGCCCGCGCCGACGACGGACCGACGGCTTCCGGTGACCTGACTTCCAGTGCCCGGGCTTCCGGCGATACGGGTGGCGGCGGTGCCCCGGGGGGCGGACGGCCGACGCGCGCCCCGGCCGGGACGGCGGGCGCCGAGCGGCGCAGGGACGCGGCGGCCACCCGCCGCAGGCTCCTCGACGCGGCCCGTGACCTGTTCGCCGAGCACGGCTACGAAGGCGCCACGGTACGGGACATAGCCGAGCGGGCCGGGGTCAACCAGGCGCTGCTGTTCCGCTACTTCGGCTCCAAGCAGGGGCTGCTGACGGAGGTCGTCGCGAGGGGCGGCCTCGAACAGGTACGGGACACGCCCCCCGAGGAACTGTTCGAGACGGCCCTCCGCTCGATGCTGACGCGCGACCCGGACGGTACCGAGGACCGCTCCCTGGAGGTCTACCTCCGCTCCCTCGGCCGGGGCGAGGAGACCGCCGGGGCGCTGCGCGAACTGGGGGAGAAGTACCAGAGCGCCCTGGCGTCGCTGTCCGGCGCCGAGGACGCCGCGCTCCGCGCCGACCTGGCGATGGCCTGGCTGCTCGGGATCGGCATCCTGCGCACGGTCGTGGCCCGTGAACCCCTGGCGAGCGCGGACCCCGAGGCGGTCTGCCGTCTCGTGCTCGGCACCCTCGACGGCCTCTGGGCCGCCCCCGGGGCCTGAACGGGCGGGCGGGCCGTCCCGAGCCACCCGGACCATCCCGGCCCCCCGGGACCCCGGCCGACGCACGGCCGAGGGGCTCCCGCCTGAGACACGGCCCGGCGCACGGCGCCGGGACGTGGCCGGACTCCCACCGGCCCGTGCGCCCGGCCCATGCGCCCGGTCTCGCCCGGCCCACGTCTCGCCCGGCCCGAGGACCCCGTCGGGCTCTCGGCGCCGGGCACGGCACCCCGTGGTGTCGCCCGAACGGCCCGGCGCGGGGACCCACCCGGCCGTTTCCGGCGCCCCCCGACGCACCCGAGCGGGTCCGGGGCGGCCTGAGCCGCGCCCGGACGCCGACGGCCCCGCGCCTCCACCGGCCCCGCGCCTCCACCGGCCCGTCAGGACCAGGTGATGGCGGACCCCTCCCGCCAGAGCCGGGCCAGTTCCCCGTCGCCGGTCAGGGTGACGGCGGAGACCGGCAGCCTGTTCCAGAGGGTCAGGTACAGCCGGTCCGCCGGACCGCTCAGCTCCGTGTCCGGCACGGGAAGGACCGTTCCCGCACCGGTCACCCGGTGCCCCCGGTCCGTGTGCGGCGGCTCGGCCGCCGACAGGTGCACGGTCCAGACGTCACCCGTGTCGGTCGTCCGCAGCCGCAGGATTCTCGGCTCGGGCGTCCGCAGCCTGCTGCCGCCGTCCCCGCCGTGGAACGCCCGCAGCAGTTCGTCGACGCCGTCGGCGGCCAGGTCCGGGGCCACCGGACCCGGCCCGCCCGGGAGGGCCGACTCGGCGTCCGCGCGGTGCACGGCCGTCTCGTGGGCCTGGCGCCGCGCCCAGAAGGCGAGCGGCGAGGGGGCGGGCAGGAAGGTCCAGCAGTCCAGTGACTCCGGCGCCCTCCGGAGGGCCGCCACCAGGGCCGCGTGCCCCTCCCGGTAGTACGTGAGCAGTTCGTCGCCGTCCAGTTCCGGTTCACCCGCGCCGGGGTGGTACGCGGTGCGCCGCTCGACCACGAGGTCCGTGGCCCAGCGGTGCACCATCGCCACGTGCCGGAGCAGGTCACGGACCCGCCACTCCGGACAGGTCGGTACGTTCGCGTCCGGCCCGGCCTCGGCGGCGGCGTCCGCCAGGGCCCGGCCGGCCGTCTCCAGTGCCTCGATGTGCTCCGAGATCTTCATGTTTCCGCCGGTGTTCTCGTCCATGGGCGGGATTGTCGCAGTCGCCGCGTCGAAGAGGGGGAGGTCCGGCGGATCTGCTGTGTAAGCGCCAATTGTTGTGCTATAGGAACGGTGTGTGGGCCCGGCACATGAAGTGCCGGGCCCACGCACCGGGTTCCCGCGTCAGGAGGTTCGGCCCGGTCCGTTCGGTCCGTTCAGTTCGTCCTGTCCGTCCTATCCGTTCCGGTCCCCGTCGTCGTGCCGTGAGGTCCGTTCGAAGAACCACGCCGTGGCGAACACCACGGCCGAGCAGGCGAAGGTGACCGTCGCCGAGGCCCTTCCCGACGTGGCCCAGAAGACGATCCCGGTCAGGAGACCGAGCACGCCCAGGAAGAAGAACGCCGTCGAGTTCCTACGCGATTCGTTCATATGACTCCTTTTGACTCCTCATCGTCTCCCGGGGCCGCCGCCGCGTTCCCCGGGGTCACCACGGCATTCCTCAGCGCCGCCACGACGACCACCACGAGGTCTTCTTGCGGTGGCTGGTGTGGACCGCGCGGTGACCGCCGCTCGACGGGTAACGCTTGACCGCCCAGCGGGTGACGGCCTTCTTCACCCCCCAGCGTCCGATGCTGCCCATGGCCCCGCCGAAGGGACCGATGCCGGTGGCACCCGCCACACCCGCGCGGGCGATGGAACCGAAGGACGCCTTGCGGTTCCCGTACCACTTGGCTCCGGCTCCGGCCGCCGCCCCCGCCACGATCGCGCAGCCCGCCGAGGCGAGACCGGCGGTGAACAGGCCGCAGCCGACTCCCGCCGCCGTCGCCGCGATGCCCACGCGGTGCCGCTTGACCCAGCTCTTGGTCTTCTTCCAGCTCCACCACCTGCCGTCGAGGTCGTACTCGTTGACCGGGTCCCCGGGGTAGCCGTAGGCGTTGGCGCCGCCGCCGTACACGGGGTCGGGGGAGAGGAAGCGGCCGGTGGCCGGGTTGTAGAGGCGGACGCCCATCAGGGTGAGGCCGGTGAGGGTCTCGGAGGAACGCTGCTTGGCACCGAGCCAGTTGTAGCGGGTGGCCGCCTGACCGGCGCGCGGGGTGCCGTACTCGTCGCTGTCCAGCGCCACGGGGGCCCTGCCCGCGTCCAGCGGGAGCTGGAGCGCCACGTCACCGTGGACGGTGGTGAACTGCAGGACGGTGTCACCCGTCCTGCCGGTGGTGGCGGCGAGGTCGCCGCTCGCGGACTCGACGTTGCGGGTCAGCGCGCCGGTCGCGGTGTCCTCCACGATCCAGCGCGGGTTGTCGCCCTCGCCGTCGTAGTGGTTCAGCTTCGAGCCGGTCCGCGTCCAGGTGTCGCCGCTGCCGCTCTCCGTCGTCCAGGAGCGGAACCGGTGGGCGGCGTCCAGCTGCCAGGTCTGGCGGCTGCCGTTCGCGGTCTGCTGGTGCACCAGGTCGTTGGCGTAGTGGCCGAACCGGCTGCCGGGCAGGGCGGTGGTGCGGCCGAAGGCGTCGTAGACGTAGCCGGTGTCGACCAGACGGTCGGCGCTGTCGTAGGTGTGACCGGTGGTGGTTCCGCCCGTGGGGGCGCAGTCCAGACCCGGTCCCGCCGCGCTGGTGGTGAGGGACGTGCGGTTGGTGCGCGCGTCGAACGCGTAGGAGCGGCGCGTGCAGACCGTGTCCACGGTGTCCTCGACCGTGACGAGACGTCCGGCCGCGTCGTAGCGGTAGCCCTGGCCGGACCAGCCCGCGTGAGCGGTGACCTGCCCGTGGACGGACTCGGTCACGGTGTCCGCGTAGACGACCGTGCCGTCGGCGTCCCGCGCGTACGTGCGGTTCAGCGTGGCGCCCGTGGTGTCCTCGGAGACGGTGAGGGTGTAGCCGCCGGGCAGCTTCTCCGTGGCGACGGAGCCGTCGGCGTCGTACGTGGTCCGGAAGACGCCCGCGACGGAGTCCGTGGTCCCCGTGGCCAGACCGCGCGGCTCGACGGCCGTGTCGTAGGCGTACGTGACGGTGGAGGGCGCGTTGTCCCCCACCTTGACCTGCCGGTCGAGCAGGTCGAACTCGGTGGTGGTGACACCGCCGTCGGCGTCCGTGTAGGACGTCTGGCGGCCCAGCCGGTCGAACGCCTTGGTGATCGTGCCGCCGGTCGGCGAGACCGTCCTGACCGCGCGTCCCGTGGCCGGGTCGTACTCGGTCGTCGTCGCCGGGACCGCCTGGCCGACGCCGCCGGTGACGGCGGTCCCGGTGGGACGGCCCGCGTCGTCGTAGCCGGTGGTCGTGGTGCGGGTGACGCCGTTCGCGGTCTCCGTGACCTTCGCCGGGCCGCCCCACCAGTTGTACTCGGTGGTGGTCGTGGGCAGGTGCGACGGCTGGGTGCCGCCGCCGGTGATCGCACCGGCCGGTCCGGTGGAGCAGACCAGGTCGGCCCATTCCGGGCGGCCCTGGCAGACGCCGGTGCCGGTCGCGGACCAGTAGGTGGTGACCCGGGTCGCGGCGTCGGCGCCGGTCGCCCCGGGCGGCAGCTGCTTGGTGACCCGGCCCTGGTCGTCGTACTCGGTGCTCTCGGTGATCGCGAGGCCGCCCGGGTCCTTGACCGTCTTCGCGGCCAGGCCCTTGGCCCAGTCGTACACCGTCTGCGTCACCCGGGCCTCGCCGAGGACGGTGGGGTGCTCACGCACCTGCGCGCCCGTGGTCACCTTGGTGACCTGGTCCTTCACCTTGGCGGTGCCGTCGGTGGGACGCCCGGCGTCGTACTCGTTGACCGTCCACGAACGGGCCGTCACCGAGGTCCCCGAGGACACCAGGGTGGTGGCCCCCGACTTCAGACCGGTGGTGAGCTCGATCCGGCGCAGCGGGCCGGTCCTCTCCAGCTCACGGGTGCCCGTGCCGTTGAAGACGGACCGGGTGGCCAGCAGGTCGGCCCGCTCGGCCGAGGTGAGCCGGCCGATGCCGAGCTCCGCCTGGGCGGCCCGGTCGGAGGCGCCGGTACCGAGGGCGATCTCACGGTTGCCCGCGGTCAGTTCACGGACCGTGTTGCCGAAGCGGTCGTACTCGGTGGTGGAGACGCGCCCGCCGGGAGCGGCACTGTTCACCGCGCGTCCGGCGACACCCATGTAGGTGAGGGTGGCGCGGGTGTAGGCCCCGGCCGTCAGGGAACCGCCCGCGTGCGAGGCGGGGACCGCGTCGGCGGGGAACACGGCCGTCGCGTCGGTGGGGGCGTCCAGCTGCCCCCACGCCCGCACGTCCGCCGCGCCCATCCCGTACGGGGCGGTGGCGCCGGTCAGCGGCACGTCGTACACGACGGACGTGGCAGCGGTGCCCTGCTGGACGTCGGCGGTGCCCTGCTTCAGTCCGGCGCGGGACGTCTTGAGGAGCATGCCGTCACCGGCGGTGGCGGCGTTGCCCGCCTTGCCGTAGGTGAAGGTCCAGGGCAGTTCCCCGGCCGGGGTCAGACCGGTGACCCGGCCCGCCGCGTCATAGGCGTACTCGGTCTTCAGCGCCGGGCTGATCTGCGGGTTCCACGCCTGGCGAAGACGCCCGGAGGCGTCGTAGGCGTACGTCTGCACCGGCTTGGCGGTGGCCGAGGCGGCGCCCGGCGCGGTGGACCACAGCCGGATCTCCTTCACCTGGCCGGTGAAGTCCCCGAAGGCGGAGTCGGTGCCGGTGGTGGCGGTGCCGTAGACGAACTCCAGTGCCCGGCAGCCCTTGGTGGACGGCGTCGCCGTGCACGCGGCGGCCGAGGCGGCGGAGGTCGGGGCGATGATCCGCTTCGGGCGGGCCAGCTTCCTGCCGTCCACGGTCACCGTCTCGGAGACCACGGTCGTGGTGGTGTGGGCGAGGCCGTCGAGGAGCGTGGAGGAGACCTGCCAGGTGGTGGCGGTCGTGTCCGGCCTGGTGAACGTGGTGACCGTGCCCTCGGTGTCGGACAGGGTGAAGGAACCGGTCACGGCGCCCGTGAGGGTGAGGAACTCGGAACCGGTCTCGGGGATCCAGCCCGTCCGGGCCGCGTTCGCCGTGAAGTGCGTCTCCTCGCCCTCGGAGTCGACGACGGCGACGGCCGTGTCCGAGATCCGCCGGAGGTGGGAGTAGTCCGACTGCGTCGCCTCGGCGACCGTGCCGGAGACCCACTCCTTGCCGAAGACCGCCGCCTGGCCCTCCTGCTTGACGCCCTTGTCCGGGGTACGGGAGGAAGCCGTGCGGGACACGGAGAGTCCAAAGGCGGAGGCGTCGCCCGAGGACAGCGTGTGGTCACCGGTGAGCAGGTTCACCGAGCCCGGACCGATCTCCTGCGTGGCCGCGCCGGAGGCGTCGCGGTCGACGACGACGGAGAGCGGTCCGGTGCTGCCCGCCGCGGCGGCGGGCCCGGTGAAGTCGGCCTTGATCTGGACGGTGCCGTCGGGGTCGACGGTGTCCGTGGCGTTCCACACCAGCGGGCTGTTCCCGCCTCCCGTCATGGCCACCGGCCAGGCGGTCAGCGGGGTGCCGCCGGAGGTGACCTGACCGGCCGGGATCCGCTGCCACGGGTCGGCCTCGGAGCGGCGCCAGGAGAAGGAGACCCTGTCGTACGTGCCGCCGTCGGCCTCGGCCACCAGCGGCAGCCGTCGTGCGGTGCGCTCGCCGTCGGCGGGCTGGACGAAGCCGCCGGGACCGGCGTGGAAGGTGTGTTCGACCGCCTCTGACTTGTTGTCGGCCCTGTCGGCCTGCCGCACCCGGAGGGTGTGGGTGCCGTCCTTCGGCGGGGTGACCGCGAAGGACCTGGCTGCGGTGGAGCCGCCGGTGGGGACCTTGGTCCAGGTCACTCCGTCGAGGGACCACTCGACCCAGTCGTGGTCGGTGCCGCTGGGGGTGACGGTGAAGGTGCCCGGCTGCCCCGCGCCCTTGACCCACGCGCCCGCCGGGTAGTCCGTCGAGGTGACGCCGGTGGGCGCGACGGGGGCGGTGGTGTCGACCGTGAAGGTCCTCCACGCCGACCAGCCCGTGTTGTAGTGGGTCCCGTCGTACGGGTTCGAGCGGAACTTGTAGGTCCTGCCGTTGGTGAGGACCCCGGCGGGGACGGTCACCGAGGCGACCTGGCCGGAGTTGACCCACGGAGAGACGATGACGTTGCCGACCTGTGTGTCGGTGGCGCTGTCGAAGATCTGGAAGGTGCCGTTGACCTTGTCTCCGTCGGCGTCGACGAAGGTGTCCCGCAGGGTCGGGGTGACCGTGTTGACCACGTAGGCCCCGCCGTACGAGAAGTACGGCGGACCCGCCTCCTGTTTGGTGCCGGTGCGCGGCCGGTAGTTGTAGGTGACCGTCAGCTTGGGCACGTTCGAGGCGGCGTTGGCGGAGTTGATCCGCTTCCACTGCGCGGTGGC
Source organism: Streptomyces sp. NPDC101490 (assembly GCF_044767145.1). Classification (NCBI taxonomy): domain Bacteria; kingdom Bacillati; phylum Actinomycetota; class Actinomycetes; order Kitasatosporales; family Streptomycetaceae; genus Streptomyces; species Streptomyces sp. NPDC101490. The sequence goes on along the minus strand of NZ_JBIWNI010000007.1, from coordinate 54,400 downwards.
GTTCTCGTCGGCGGCGCGCAGCCCCAGGTGGGACCGGGCGGCCTTGGCCGACGCCCATTCCTGGACCATCGCCGTCACGTCGGCGTTGATCCAGCCGTCCGGCTGGGCGGTGCAGGAGGCGTTGCCCCGGGTCTCGGTGGAGGTGGCCTTCTTCGCCGTCCACGCGGGCTGCGAGGTCCAGCGCGAGGAGGTCGTCGCGGCCCCGGTGGACCACACCTCCCACGGCTGGTTCGGGCACGCCGAGCCGGTGTAGTTGGCCGAGTGGAAGTTCCACAGCGACAGCTTGGCGTTCAGCACCAGGGCGTCGGAGACGGGCGCGGTGTTCCAGGAGACGAAGGAACGCGCGGTGCGCGGGGTGCCGTCGGCGTTCTTCGTCCCGGGGTTGCCGAGATCCAGCTCCACGTCCGTGGACCAGTCGGTGGTCGTGCCCTGCTGGACGTACGTGTCGAAGACGTTCGACAGGGCGGACGTCGAGGGGTCGACGGTGACCGGGTACGTCGTCGCCGGGTCGGCGAGGAAGGCCGGGTCGGGGGTCATGACGAGGTCGACACCGCCCTTGGCCCTGACCACCTTCATGCCGACCGGGACCTGCCGGGTGTGCTCGCCGGAGACCGGGTCGACCGTGGCGTCCCACATCACGGGCGCGGGCATGACGGCTGTCCTCTTCGACTTCCTGTCGGTGAACAGCACACTGCCGTCGGCCTGCCGCTCGGCCTTCAGGCCCTTCGTCCGCAACGGCAGGGTGTACGAGAACCCGGCCTCGGGACGCTTCCTGACCTCGACGAACTGCTCGAACCCGGACCGGGTGGCCTCCACCACCACGTCCGCGCCCGGCACCGCGTCCTCGTAGATGGCGCGGGTGCCGTCCAGCTTCGGCGCGGGCAGCCCCCCGCGCCACTGGAGGGTGATCGCGTCCTCGCCGCTGCCCAGCGTCACCAGGTCCGTGGCGGGGGCCGCCTGAGAGGCGCGCAGTGACGAGGCCCTCGCCCCGGACCTCCCGGCGAGCCGCAGCCCCTGCGGGTGCGCCTTCGAGACGACCGACCCGTCCGGCGCGGTCGTCAGCTCGACGTCCACGTCACGCCAGTCGCCCGTGGCAGGGTCCTCGAAGCGGACCGGTCCCGCCGACAGCTCCGTCGTCAGCGAACCGTCCTCGTTCACCCAGGTCGTCGACGTCTCCGTACGCTCCGACAAGGCCTCGACCGGCTTGCCTGACAACCGTGCCGCCACCCGGGCGGACCGGACGTCGGGGGCGGAGGTCACTGGGGCGGGCCCCTGGGACCCGGCCGCCGGGAGGGCGGCGGGCGCGGCGACGGCGGCCTCGGCGCCGTAGACCATCGAGACCGACATCAGCAGGGCCACGCCGGCGGCGGTGCCGCGCATGCCTCTGCTCCGGTCGAGTCTCGGCCGGTATCGGGACCCTGACGAGGGTTCCGGTATCTGGCTTCTCACGCTTCTCCCTGAGTACGTGGTGGGTGGGGTGTGGGGGACCGGTGGGGATCTTCCGGTCCCGGCGCCGTTCCACCGGCGGTGGAACGGCGGGGTCCATGGGGCGGGCCGTGGAGCCCTCGCCGGACGGAGGCATGCCGGGACCGCCTCCCGGCGCGTACGGCCGGAGGCGTGACGGGGGTGCTCCGGTCCTACGGCTCGGTCACACCGGTCCCGAGGGGGCGGCGGACGGGCCCGCCGTGGCCGAGCGGTCCGCGCGGAGTGTCGTCGGGCAGCGCCGGAACGGGAACGGCGGTCCACGCACCCGGCGCGGGCGCCCCGGAGACGACGCGGGGACGGGGCTCCGGCACGGCGCCCCGGTGACAGGACGGGGGCGCGGAGTCCGGGCGGGGAGGTGGGGGTACGGGGTCCGGGCGGGACGGCGGCGATGTGCGGTCCGGGTCGGACGGCGGCACGGAGTCCGGGCGGAACGAAGGCGGCGCGACGGAACCCCGGCGGCTCGACGACGCCCCGGCTCCCCGGCTCGACGACGCCCCGGCCCCGCGTTTCGACGGTGCGATGGCATCCGGGCGGGACGGCGGCGCGACGAGAATCCGGTGGGACGACGGCGCGGGGACCCGGCACGGCAACGACATTGCGGACCTCCCCCTCGGCTTCCGCGCGGCCATCCGTCCGACGTGCCCGCCGCCCGTCGGCGGGTGTCGCGATGGTGATCAAGAAGGATTCTGAGTGCTCACGGTCGTACCGTCCATACGGGCTGACACCCATGTGTCGCCCACCGTGATCACCCGCACGACCAGCGAACATCACTCAAGGTGACCATGGGGGGTGGTCGGTCAGGCGGCCCCGGCCGCACCGTTCCGGCCGTCCGGCCGCAGCGCGCGGGGGCACGGCACCGACAGACCGCCCGATCATGGGAGACTCACCCCCATGAGCGGCAAGGCGACGACGACCCGGACACGGCTGGACAGGGGACGGAACGCGCTCGGCCCCGCGCTGGAGCTGGTGCACACCGGCAGGGCGCCGACCAGGGCCGTCCTCACCGCCGAACTGGGCGTCACCCGCGCCACCGCCGGTGCGGTCGCCGCCGAACTGGAAGCCCTCGGTCTCATCCGCGTCGACTCCAACCCCGGCGCCGCCGCGGGCTCCCAGGGACGGCCCTCGCACCGCCTCGCCGTGGAGGAGAAGGGCCCCGTCGCCCTCGCCGCCCAGGTCCACGCCGACGGCTTCCGCGCCGCCCTCGTCGGCCTCGGCGGCACCATCGTCGCCACCGCCCCGGGCTGCGTCACCGTCTCGGCCGACCCCGCCCAGGTCCTCGGCGCCGTCGTCGACGCCGGTGCGGCCCTGCTCCACGAGAGCGGCCGCCGCTGCGTCGGCGCCGGACTCGCCGCCCCCTCCGCCGTGGCCGAACCCGAGGGCACCGCACTCAACCCGCTGCACCTGGCCTGGCCCGCCGGGGCCCAGGTCCGGCAGATCTTCGCCGAGCGGGTACGGGCCGCGGGCATCGAAGGGCCCGCCTTCACCGGCAACGACGTCAACCTCGCCGCCCTCGCCGAGCACCGCCACGGCGCCGGACGCGGCGCCCGGGACCTGCTCTGCGTGGCCACCGGCCACCGGGGCGTCGGCGGCGCGCTCGTCCTTGACGGGCGCCTGCACACCGGCAGCGCGGGCCTGGCCCTGGAGGTCGGCCACCTCACCGTCAACCCGGAGGGCCGCCCCTGCCACTGCGGCAGCCGGGGCTGTCTGGATGTCGAGACCGACCCGCTCGCCTTCCTCACGGCCGCGGGCCGCGCCCCTGGACCCGAGGTCTCCCTGCTCCGGGAGTCCCGCGACCTGCTGCGCACCAGCCGCGACGACCCGGGCGTACGGGTCGCCGTCGGCGAGCTGATCGACCGGCTGGGCCTGGGCCTCGCGGGACTGGTGAACATCCTCAACCCCGACCGGATCATCCTCGGCGGGCTGCACCGCGAACTCCTGGACGCCGATCCGGAGCGGCTCCGCGCGGTCGTCGCGGACCGCAGCCTCTGGGGCCGCAGCGGTGGGGTGCCGATCCTCCCCTGCACCCTGGACCACAACAGCCTCGTCGGCGCCGCCGAACTCGCCTGGCAGCCGGTCCTGGACGACCCCCTGGCCGCACTGGGCCGCGAACCGGCCTGAACGACGTCCGAGCCTCCCGGCCGGGACGACTTCACAGTCCGAACGGTCTCCCGGCCCGAACCCCCTCCCGGCCCGAGCGGCCCTGCGGCCCGAACCGCCTCCTGGTCCGGACGGACTCCCGGCCCGGACGACTACTGTCCGAGCGGCCCCCGGCCCGGGAGGGCTTCCAAGGCCGGGGGATTCCCGGGACGACCGGATTCCGAGGCGACCGGATTCCGGGACGACCTGATTCCGAGACGACCTGATTCCGGCTCCCGTCCCCTCCCGCCGCCCCGCTCCTCAGACCTCGGGGCGCCCCTCGGCCAGCGCGGCCAGCCGGTCGAGCGCCATCCGGGTGCCCGTCTCGTCGTCGCCGGGGGACACGGCGTCGGGAATCCCCTCGTGGACCAGGACCACCTCGGTCCCGCCGTCCATCGGCACCAGCGTCGTGGTGATGCTCATCGCCCCCTGGAACCGGGGATCGGCGGTCTCGAACTCGATGACCTCGACGACCCGTTCGTCCGGGAGCAGCTCCGCGAAACGCCCGTGGTACGTGTCGGTGCGCGCCCCGGACTTGCCCGTGCCGCCGCCCTCGTCCTCGTACGTCAGGGAGATCCGGAAGATGCCCCCCTCACGCGCGTCGAACGTGTGGACCTCGCAGGTCATCCCGTACGGCACCCGCCAGCGCGCGACGGCCTCAGGGTCGAGGAGCGCCCGGTAGACGACGGAGGGCGGAGCGGCGACACGGCGGGACACGCGCAGGGTGTACACCCTTCCCAGGCTAGGGCGAGCCCGCCGGGACCGCGCCCCCGGCGGGCGGAGCGAAATCCACTGGGAGGCGGGGGCACCGGGACGTACCGTGCCACCCCATGACCTCATACGATTCCGGGCTTCCCCCACGCCTCGGCGGCCTCACCTTCCACGGCCCGCTGTCCGAGTCCCGTGCCGACCGCATCGCCGGGCGCCTCGCCGCCGCCGGGCCCGCCGACGTGCTGGACATCGGCTGCGGCTGGGGCGAACTGCTCCTGCGGGTCCTCGAAGCGGCGCCCGGCGCCCGGGGGACCGGGATCGACATCAACGCCGAGGACCTGGCCAGGGGCCGGGCGCTCGCGGAGTCACGGGGGCTCGCGGACCGTGTCGCGTTCGTGGAGGAGTCGGCGCGCGGCACCGGCCTCGGCCCGGCCGACGTGGTCCTCTGCCTCGGCGCGAGCCAGGCGCTCTGCGAGCCCGGACAGCCGCACGACCCCGCCGTCGCCCTCCGCGCGCTGCGCTCGCTCGTCCGTCCGGGCGGCCGGGTCGTCCTCGGCGAGGGCTTCTGGGAACGCACCCCGACCGACGCCGAACTGGCCGGAATGTGGCCCGGCGCGCACATCGGCGACCACCTGGGCCTCGGCGCGCTGGTGGACCTGACGGTCGAGGCGGGGTTCCGGCCCGTGTGGACCGAGACGGCGAGCACGGAGGAGTGGGAGGAGTTCGAATCGGGCTACCGCCACGACACCGAGGTCTGGCTCGCCGCCCGTCCTGGCCATCCGCTCGCCGCCGAGACCCGGGAGCGGACGGACCGCCAGCGCTCGGCCTGGCTCCACGGCTACCGGGGCGTCCTCGGCATCGCCTACCTGACGCTCGTCGCGGCGGCCTGACTCCGGACGGCCCTGCCCGGGGCACGTCACGGCGGTCCGAGGACCCGGGGGCCGGGCGCCCGGTGGGCCCGCCCGCCCGCCCGTTCCGCGACTCGGCCCCGTGACATGGCCTCACCGGTTCCCCGGCCGTACTCCCTCCGGCGTACGCGCGAAGCCGCTGCCCGTACGACGCCCCGGCCCCCCTCCCGGAGCGAAGCTCGAACCACGGACACCGCCACAGCGCACCGAGGAGCTGAACCGTCATGAACGCACTCGCCCAAGGGGGCCCCGGACCGTGGGTCCTGTTCGTCCCCCTCGTCTGGGCCGTCGTGGTCATCGGGGTCGTCACCGTCGCCCGCCGCGCCGGATGGCGCCGGGGGCGCGACCCGCGCCTCCACGGCGGCGGGCCCGACGAACACTCGCCGCTCGCCCTGCTCGGCCACCGGTTCGCAGCCGGGGAGATCGACGAGGACGAGTACTGGCGCCGTCTGACCGTCCTGGAGGAGCAGTTCGGGCGCCGTGCCGACGACGCCAAGGGACGCCGGAGGTGACCCGGGCCCGGTGGCCGTCCGCCGGGTGACCCACGGGTCGGCGTGACCCACGGGTCGGCGTGGCCTCGGGGCTGCTCCGGCCCTCCGCTCCGGGCGGGAACGTCCGGAACGCCCCGTCCGCTCAGCCCGTCGCGCTCGCTCAGCCCGTCCGGCCCGCGAGGACCGGTCGGGCGGGACGGGCGGGGCGGGCTGGCCGCTCCCTCCGGTGGGCCGCCGGACCCAGGGCCATCACCGGCACCACGGCCATCACCCCGCCCACGGTCGTCGCGGGACCCGCCGTCCTCACGGGACCCAGGGCATGCACGGAGCCCGCCGCCCTCACGGAGTCCACGGCCCCCACCCGGGCCACCGCCGGTGCCGACACGGGTCCCGGTGCGACCGATGCCCCCACCGGTACGGCGGGGACCGTTCCGTACGCCGACGCGAGGCTCTCGGCCACGGCCCCGAACACCACCTCGCGGCAGCGCTCGACCGTGTCGTGCGGGTCCGGTTGCGCCGCCAGGGTGAACCAGACGACCTTCCCCCCGGTCCCACAGGGACGGACGCCCCAACTCTCGCTGACCGCGCGGACGATGGCGAGGCCGCGCCCGGAGGTGGCCAGCTCGTCGTAGGCGTCCAGCGGGTCCCGGTCGCCCGCCTCCGGCATACGGGGGTCGTGGTCCCGGACGGAGACCGTGAGCCGGTCGAGCAGCAGCTCGACCTCGACGGTGCACCGTTTGTCCGGCCGGGCGTGCCGGTGCACATTGGTCAGGAGTTCGGTGACGCCCAGGACGGCGGGATCGACCAGGGCGTCCAGATGCCAGTGGCGCAGATGCGCGGAGACAATTCTGCGGACCTGTCCGATCCGCGACGGCAGGGCATGGAGCTCCACCGCGTAGTACCTGCTCGGCTCGCTGATCACGGCTGCGACTCCCCGAAGTGGTCCGGAAGAAGACGAAGATTCCGATCTCTCATGCGGTACAGCAGGGTGACGGCGGGAACGCGCCGTCACCACCGATAAACCCTCGGTGAGGTGGTTCCAGCCTGAGCCAGTGGTGACCGTCCCGCAACTCACGGCGACCGGCGGGCATCGGCTTCCGGCCGCCGGACGAACCGGCTCCGTGTCGTCTCGGCCCGAGCGCCGTCCCGCCGCCCGTCGTCTCAGCCCGAGCGCCGTCCCGCCGCCCGCTTCAGCGCGGCCAGGAACCGCCCCGTCGTCCGGCCCCCGTCGTCACCCTCCCCGGTGGCGTCGCCGGGATCGGTCCGCTCCTCCCGGTGCAGTCTGAGGCGGTACCGGGTGCCGTTCACGGTCGCCACCGCCTCGTCGGGCTTCGCGAACCACGGGCGTCCCGCCCGGACCGCGCCCACGGGCGCGCTGTCGATCTCGCTGCCGTAACTGGTGAGCAGGGCGAGGCGGCCGTCCTCGATCCGCACCTCGCCCGCACGCGTCAGCGACCTCGGCCAGCGGACGATGCCCACGCCCCTGGCACTGAACTCGGGTTTCGACATGCCGATCCCACCCCTCTTGCCCGTTGTCACTCCCAGTGTGCCGGGCCTCCGGCGCCCGCACCAGTGGCCCTCCGCAAGTCATGCCTATGGGGAGTCAAAGGAAACGTTTGCCCAGGTGGGAGCGGTATCGTCGGCGGTGGGGCGCCCCGGGGGAAACGGGGGAGCCGAACGAGGAGAGGCACCGATGAGCACCACGGAGAAGAGCCTTCAGGACGGACCGGCCACCACGCTGACCGTCGACGTCGACCGCAGCGACCTCGCGTACCGCGCCTGGCTCAAGGAAGCCGTCCGCAAGGTCCAGGCGGACGCCAACCGGTCCGCCGACACGCACCTGCTGCGCTTCCCCCTCCCCGAGAAGTGGGGCATCGACCTCTACCTCAAGGACGAGTCGACGCACCCCACCGGCAGCCTCAAGCACCGTCTCGCCCGTTCGCTGTTCCTGTACGGCCTGTGCAACGGCTGGGTGCGGCCCGGCAAGCCCGTCATCGAGGCGTCCAGCGGCTCGACCGCCGTCTCGGAGGCGTACTTCGCGAAGCTCATTGGCGTGCCCTTCATCGCCGTCATGCCGCGCACCACGAGCCCCGAGAAGTGCCGCCTCATCGAATTCCACGGCGGACAGTGCCACTTCGTCGACGACTCCCGCACGATCTACGAGGAGTCCGCGGCGCTCGCCGAGCGGACCGGCGGCCACTACATGGACCAGTTCACCTACGCGGAGCGGGCCACCGACTGGCGCGGCAACAACAACATCGCCGAGTCGATGTACCAGCAGCTGAGGCTGGAGCGGTATCCGGAACCCACCTGGATCGTCGCCACCGCGGGCACCGGCGGCACCTCGGCCACCATCGCCCGCTACGTCCACTACATGCAGCACGACACCCGCATCTGCGTCGCCGACCCGGAGAACTCCTGTTTCTTCGACGGCTGGACGCACCACGACCCGCACGCGACCGCCGACTGCGGTTCGCGCATCGAGGGCATCGGGCGCCCCCGGATGGAACCCAGCTTCGTGCCCGGGGCCGTCGACCGCATGATGAAGGTGCCCGACGCGGCGAGCGTCGCCGCCGTCCGGGCCCTGGAGGACGCCATCGGCCGCAAGGCGGGCGGCTCCACCGGCACCGGCCTGTGGAGCGCCTTCAAGATCGTCGCCGAGATGGTGGCCGAGGAGCGGACCGGCAGCGTCGTGACGCTCCTCTGTGACCCGGGCGACCGCTACCTCGACAAGTACTACTCCGACGACTGGCTGGCCGCCCAGGGCCTCGACATCGCCCCGTACACCGCCGTCATCGGCCGGTTCCTGGCGACGGGGGCCTGGCCGGAGTGAGCCGCCGGTCGAGGCGGCGCGCGGCGCCCCGGAAGGACAGCGCCAGGCCCGGCCCGGCGAGCCGCAGTCCCAGCCGGAACGGCGGCGCCCCGTCGGCGGCCATGGTCCAGCGCAGCCGGGTCCCCCTGCCCTCGGGCCGCAGGGCCCACTCCTCCGCCATGGCCGTCACACCGGGCGCGTTGGTGACGTCCACCCGGTAGGCGTAACGGACGTCGGGCTCCGTGGCGAGGATCGTCTCCTCGAAGCGGACACCGCCGCGCAGCCGCACGGTACGGCCCGCGCCGTCACCGGTCGGAACGGCGGAGGTGACCGCGGTGAACCAGGAGGGCAGGCTCCCCACCTCCACGGCCAGCGACCGGTACACGGCCGGTGGAGGTGCGGCGAGCACCGCCGAGAAGACCAGACGGACGGGCGCGGACACGGTGAAGTCGAGCTCCACCGGCCTCAGTCGGCGTGCCATGGGCCGAACCTCTCCAGGACGGAAACGGAAGTGAGACCGTAGCTGACTTGGTGTCAACAACACAGCGGCGGAAGGAAGTTGGCGAGATCCGGGGCCGCCCTGGAGGTCAAGGGGCGGGATCTTCCGGGAAGCCGGGAGGCGGAGCCTCCCGAGGAGGCGGGAGCCGGAGTCTCCGGGAAGGCCGGGCGCCGGGTTCTCCCGTGGAGGGGGCCGAAGGGCTCCTCACCGCGCCCCCAGCAGTCCGTCGAGCGCCCGCCCGAACAGGAGGCTTCCCGCGCGCGCGAGGACCGGGTCGAAGGCCCTGGGCACTCCGCGCACCGACAGCTCCTCCGTCCAGACGACCCGGCTGCCGCCACCGGGCGCCCCCGCCACCTCGATCAGCGCCCAACCCCGCACCACCCGGCCCGACTTGTCCAGTCGGCACGCCCCGGCCCGGTCCGCCGCCGGAGGCTCCCAGCGGGTGACCTCCATCGGGTCGTCGAAGGACAGCCCGCCGATCCCGGTCCGCGCGGTGAACCGCGTCCCGGTCCGGTTCGGCCCCGGCGTCAGCACCCGCGTCCGGGTCAGCGGCACCTGGCGGCCGTGCGCGGGCCAGTCCGTGAGCCGCCGCCAGACCTCCTCGGGCGCCACCGCCACCGCCCGCTCCAGCCGGAAGAAGCTCATGACCGTCCCGCCCCGGAACGGCCCGTGACGGGCCGCGCCCGGAAGGAGCCCGTCCGGCCCGCGCGGAAGGCGCCCGCGGACGGTCCCGTCAGGGCGGGGCTCACAGCTGTTCCCCGCCCGCCACCACGAGCCCCGGCACCTGCTCGGCGACCTCGGCCCGTACGCCCCCGGGAAGCCCCCGGTCCGTCACCCAGGTGTCCACCTCCGCCAGATCGGCGAACGAACTCAGGCCCACCGTCCCCCACTTGGTGTGGTCCGCGACCACCACCACCCGGCGCGCGGACCGGATCAGACACCGGTTGGTCTCCGCCTCCGCCAGGTTCGGCGTGGAGAGCCCCGCCTCCGCCGAGATCCCGTGCACCCCGAGGAACAGCAGATCGAAATGGAGCGAGCGGACCGCCCGGTCCGCCACCGGCCCCACCAGGGCGTCGGACGGCGTGCGCACCCCGCCGGTCAGCACCACCGTCGCCGCGCCCGCCCGAAACCCGCCCCCGCCGCTCCCGGGCCGCGCCTCGTGGAACACGTCCGCGACCCGCACCGAGTTCGTCACCACGGTCAGCTCCGGCACGTCGAGCAGATGCCGGGCGAGGGCGTACGTCGTCGTCCCGCCGGACAGCGCGATGGCGGTGCCCGGCGCGACCAGCGCCGCCGCCGCACGGGCGATCTCGTCCTTGGCGCTCGGTTCGAGCACCGACTTGGCCTCGAACCCCGGCTCGTGGGCGCTGGGTTCGGCCACCGGGACGGCCCCGCCGTGCACCTTCGCCAGCATGCCCTGCCGGGCCAGCGCGTCCAGGTCGCGGCGGATCGTCATGTCCGAGACGTTCAGCCGACGGGTCAGCTCGTTGACCCGCACACCGCCGCGCCGCCGGACCTCGTCGAGGATCAGGGCGCGCCGCTGCTCCGCGAGGAGGTTCTGGTTGTCAGTCACCGCCGGGGCCGTTCCTTCCGCAGAAGACAAGGGGATGAACGTCGGATTCGGTGAGGACGGCGCGTCGCCGCGTGCCCTTCCGCGATCCTGTTGCCGAGCTGTCGCCGACGTCGCATCTTCCCACCCCGAGAGGAAGCCGCCCCCGTGCCCCCTGCCACACCCGCCCCGGAGAGCGAGGGCCCGGCACTTGAACTCCTGGTGCACGGAGTCGGCGGAACCACCCCCCAGGACATGCTGGACGACCCCCGGACCGTCCGGGTCACCGGCGACCGGACCGCCGCCGTGTACCGCCGCGCCGACGACCTCGACGCAGAGGAGCACCCCGAGCGGTACGCGACCGGACCCGTCCGGGAGGCGTACGTCTGGTCCAACCTCACCTCCGGCGACGGGGCCCGCGCCCTGTGGCTGCTGCTTCTGCCCTTCATGGTCGCCAACCTCGCGCACTGGATGCGCCCGCCCGCCCGGGACCGCGCGGGCCTCGTCCGGCTGTACGGCGTGCTCGTCCGGCTCGTCGCCCTCAGCCTCACCGTGCTGCTCACCGCCGCCGCCTGCGAGGTCGCGCTCGACCTGACGGCCTGGCAGTGCGCGGGCGGCTCCTGCGCGGACGGGTACTCCTGGCTCGGGTTCCTCTCCGCCGGGCGCGGCGGCTGGTGGTCGCTCCCGGGCCGCCGCCTCGCCCTCGCCGCCCTGGTGCCGACGCTGCTCGTCGGCCTGCTCTGGTACCTGTCGAACCGGACGTGGAGCGCGTACGAGGCCCAGCGGCCACCCGCCGGCTTCGACGCGCCGGCCACCCCCGTGCCGAGCGGCCCGGGAGACCCCGGCACACCGCCCGCCGAAGGACACACGGACGGCGGGACGACACCGACCGGGGCGACGGCGACCAGGGGAACGGCGGCCGGGAAGGGCACCGGGAGCAGATCGGGGGAAACCGCCGGACACCCGTCCGGACACCCGTCCGGGGGGACCGCCGGGAGCACCTTCGCGGGCCCGGCCGGAAGCGGCGTGTCCGGAAGCGGGTCCGGACGGGCGTCCGGAAGCGTGGACGGGGCCCCGCCCACCGCCCCGCCCGCCGAACTGCGCGCCGCCCTCGGCCGCCCCGGCTTCTGGTACGGCCGCAGGCTCGTCGCCCGGCTCCGCGCCGCCCACACCGCCGCCGGGTTCCTCACCGTCGCCGCCGCCGTCGTCACACCCGCCGTCCGGCACGACACCGGCCTGCCGGGCGCCGGGGACCTCCTCGGCCGGCTCCTCCAGACCGCCGTCGCCGTCCTCGCCGGGATCGTCCTCTGGGTGGTGTGCCGCCGTGGCCGCAGCGAGCGCCGTCTCGACCTGCGCCTGGAGAAGACCCTCGTCTCCTGGCTGCCCGCCGCCTCCCTCGCCCTGCTCCTGCTGACCGCCCTCTACGCCTCCTGGACCCGCCCCGGCTGGACCTCGTCGGGAACCCTCCCCGGCGACGCCGTGTTCGGCGGCCTCACCGTCGCCCAGGGCGTCCTCGTCGTCGCCCTCGGCATCGTCGCCCTGCTCCTCCAGCGGCCCCGCCGCGACCCCCGCACCGCCCTGCGCGGACTCGGCGGGCCCGCCGTCGCCATGCTCGCCTGCGCCCTCGGCGGCGTCATGTCCGGGGGAGTGGCCCAGCGGGTCGCCGACTGGCTCGACGGACCAGCCACCCCCGGCATGGGCGACTCCGGCCCCCGGATAACGCCACCCGTCCTGCTCAGCTGGCAGGCCTCCGTGATCCCGGTCCTGATCCTGCTGCTGCTCGTGCCCGCCGTCCTGCTCGCCGTCCGGACCGTGCTCGCGGCCCGGCGGCTGCGCGCCGCCGTCGACGCCGACTACCCCGCCGACGAGCACGACCCGGTCCGCACCGGGCAGATCGCGGCCGACCGGGCACGGGCCGCGCTCACCGACTCCGCGCCCCTCCTCATCGGCGTCGTCTCCGGCGCGACCCTCCTCCTCGGCGCCTGCTCCGTCGTGGGCGCCTGGGCCAGCGGCAACGTCCCCGGACGCGCCTTCGACGGCGGCCACCCGGCCGCCACCTCCCTCGCCTCCGCCACCCAGGCCCTCGGCTCCTGGATGATCGGCTTCGGCTTCCTGTTCTTCGTCACCTGGGGCCGCCGCGCCTACAAGGACGCCTCCGCCCGCCGGACCATCGGCATCCTCTGGGACGTCGGCACCTTCTGGCCCCGCGCGGCCCACCCGTTCGCCCCGCCCTGCTACGCCGAGCGGGCCGTCCCCGACCTCACGTGGCGGATGAGCTCCTGGACCCGCGCCACCGGCGGCCGACTGGTCATCTCCGGCCACTCCCAGGGCAGCGTCCTGGCGGCCGCCGCCGTCTGGCAGCTACGGCCCGCCACCCGCCGCCGGGTCGCGCTCCTCACCTACGGCTCACCCCTGGAGCGGCTCTACGGCCGCTGGTTCCCCGCCTACTTCGGCCCCGAGGCGCTGCGCGCCCTGAACCGCACGGTCCACTGCTGGACCAACCTCTACCGGGCCACCGACCCCATCGGCGGACCCGTCAGGGTCCCCGAGGACGACGGCAGGCCCGTCGTCGACGCGAAGGTCCTGCTCGACCCCGTCGTCTACGGCAGGACCCGCGCGCATCCGCTGCCCGAGCCCATCCTGGGGCACTCCGACTACCAGGCCGACCCGGCGTTCGCCCGGCGGCGCACCGGCCTCCTCGACCGGCTGCCGCCCGCGCTGCCCCGCCAGCGGGGCGACCACGAACCCTCGGACCAGGACAGTTCCGGCAGGGCGTCCGGATAGACCCGACCAGGACATCCCGGGAGGCCGTACGGCCGGAACGGGGTCAGGGCAGTTCCGGCAGGTCGTCCGGGTAGAGCAGGGTCAGGTCGTCCGTGCTGGTCTCGGCCAGCTCGGCGACCCGGCCCGCGTGCCGCTCCACCATCGACTCGAAGGTCTGGCGGGCGGTGCGCCCGTTGCCGAACGCCGGGCCCTTCGGCAGCCTGGTGAAGTACGCGAGCAGCGCCCGGTCGGTGCCGGGCGCGAGCCGGTACTCGTGCTCGTCGGCCTGCTGCCCCACGATCCGCAGGAGTTCCCCCGGCGCGTAGTCGCCGAACGAGATGGTCCGGGAGAAACGCGAGGCGACACCGGGGTTGACCGTCAGGAAGCGTTCCATCTCCGTCGTGTACCCGGCGACGATGACGACCACCGCGTCCCGGTGGTCCTCCATCAGCTTCACCAGGGTGTCGATCGCCTCCCGGCCGAAGTCCCGGCCCGAGTCCTCCGGCGACAGGGCGTACGCCTCGTCGACGAACAGCACCCCGCCCCGCGCCCGGTCGAAGGCCTCCTGGGTGCGGATCGCGGTCGACCCGATGTGCTCGCCGACCAGGTCCACCCGGGACACCTCCACCAGGTGCCCGCGCTCCAGCACCCCGAGCGAGGCCAGGATCTCCCCGTACAGCCGGGCCACCGTCGTCTTGCCCGTACCCGGGTTGCCGGTGAAGACGAGGTGCCTGCGGACCGAGGCCGCCTTCAGGCCCGCCTCCTGCCGCCTGCGGCCCACCTCGATCATGTTGGTGAGCGTCCGCACCTCCAGCTTGACGCTCTCCAGACCCACGAGACCGTCCAGTTCCCCGAGGACGTCCTGCGAGGAACGCGCCGGGGGGACCGGCACGGGCGCGGCGGGGGGCGGCGCGGCGGGGGTGGCGCGCGGCACCGGCACCGTTCCCGGCGGACCGACCGGCAGTGCGCCGAGCACCCCGCCCGACAGGGCGAGGACCGTCCCGCCGTCGGGCACGGAGGAGCGGACCGCGCTCTCGTCGCTGGTGCAGTCCTCCGCGCTCGCGCCCTCCTCCGGGAACTCGTAGCCGCCGCGCGCGCAGCGTTCCGTACGGCACTTGCGCAGGGTCGTCCGGCAGCCGTCGGTGACGTGGAAGCCGTACCCTTCGCTGCCCGTCACCCGGCAGCCGGTGAAGGTGCCCCGGCCTTCCGCCGACACGTAGAAACCGGCCTCGGCGGGCGAGGTGACCGTGCACCGGTCGATCGTCGGGTCGGCGCCCTTGGTGACGATGACACCGGTCTGCACCGAGTCGATGGTGCAGCCGGCGAGGGTGCCGCCGCTGCCGTGGTCCCGGAACCAGGCGCCCGTGGAGGCCTCCCGGATGCGGCAGTCGTCGAGCTGGGCGGTCGCCCCGTCGCTCACCGACACCGCCGTGTTCCGGACCTGCGAGAGGTCGCTGTCGACGACGTCCACCCGCGAGCCCCGGTCGAGGACGAACAGCGCGTCCGGCACGTCGTGCACCCGGCAGGACTCCAGGACGGCGGTCGCCCCGTCGCTCACCCACACCGCCGGATAGTCGCCCGTGCTGTCGTGGATCTCGCACTGGTGGGCGTCCACCCGGGTCCCCGGGTCCCACACGGAGAGGCCGTTGCGGCCGAACCTGCGGACGGTGGACCGGGTCAGCGTCAGGACCGAGCGGGACCGCAGGTCCACCGCGTTCTCCGGTACGGAGTGGATGTCGCAGTCCGACAGTGTGAGGACCGCGTCCGTGTCCAGGGTGATGCCGTCCGCCGAGGTGCGGTGCACCGAGGAGTCCGTGAAGTGCGCGGAGGCCCTGCCCGCGATCTGCAGACCGGCGCCCTTGATCTCGTACACCTCGCAGCCGATCCCCTCCAGCCCGCTGCCCTCGCCGGTCACGGCGATCCCGGCGCCGGAGGCGTGGTGGACCCGGCAGCGTTCGAGCCGGGGGTGTGCCCCGCCGCGCACCGAGATCCCCGCCTGTCCCGCGGACACCACCTCGCACTCCTCGAACACCCCGCCCGCGCCGTCGAGGACGGCGATGCCGATCCCGGCCGGATTGTCGACCGTGCAGCGGCGGACCGTCGGCCTGGCCGTGCCCCGCACCTCGATCCCGGCGGCCGAGCGGGTCATGATCCTCAGGTCCAGCAGCTCGGGGGTGCCGTCCTCGACGAGCAGCGCGGGCGCGGCCACGTCCTGCCCCTCGATGTGCAGGTCCCGCACGGTCACGGAGGCGCGGACCGTCAGCGGCACGCCGTCCGGCGGGGCGATCCGCACCGAGCCGACCGAGCCCTCGGGGCCGCGCAGGGTGACCGCCCGCAGCACCACGAGGTTCTCCCGGTAGGTCCCGGGGGCGACGGTGAGCACGTCCCCGTCCCCGGCGGCCTCCAGGGCGGCCGCAAGCGAGGGGTACTCACCCGTGCGGCGCCGCCACCGCGATGTGCCGGTGTGCGTCACCTGGACCGTGCCCTGTGCCATGGGTGTGTCCTGCCCCCGCCTCATGCCTCGCCGGTGATCCGATGCCCCACCGTAGCGCGCGCGGGGCCACCGGGTTGACGGGTCGAGGCCCCCACGTGCGCACCGGTGCGGGCCGGGCGCCCGCTCGGTCGCGGGCGGTCGCGGGGCGGTCGCGGTCGGTCGTCCCCGGTCGCGCTCCGGAGGCCCGGACACCGGGGCACGAGCACGGATCCACCACCCCCGCGCGGCACGGCCGGGGCGGTACGGAACGGAAGACCGACCACCCCGGGGCCGCCCCGCTGCGGTGGTACGTACGAGGGTCCTCCGGCCCGCCCGGCGGGCCGCGAGCGCGGGCCCCTCATCCAGGTCCCGCCCCCAGGGCCCGGCGCGGCCACCGGGTCCGTTTATCGGCCCCGTCCATCGGCCCCGTGCCTCGGCGCGCGGTCCGCCGCCGCGCGGGCCCGCCGTGCCCGTACCTTCCGGGTGCGGCCCCGCTCAGCTGCCCGTGCCGGTGCGTCCCCAGTCCGGTCCCGCCGCGGCCCACGCGCGGTCCAGGCGCGCGTACCGCAGGAGCACCAGCCTGCGGACGGCGAGACGGCGGACCGTCTCCACCATCAGCCCCGTGAGCAGCGCGGCCGTCAGCCCGGCGATGGCCGCGTGCGCGCGGGCGGCGCCCGCCCGCATCGGAGCGGCCACCGGGTGTCCGCTCCGGTCGGTCCACAGCGCGAAGGCCGCGCCGGGCGCGGAAGCGCGCCGGGCCGTCGTCACCGTGCCCGTACGGACCGAACCGTCCGGTGCGGTCCACCGGGCCACCACCGAACGCCGCAGCCGCTCCTCGCCCGCCGCGTCGGCCGTCCCGGCACCGCCCGCGGGCCGGTCGGCGGACCGCAGCACCCGGGCCGTCGTCGGCAGCCGCTGCTCGTGCTGCGCGCGGACCGCGCGCTGGAGCGAGGCGTTGGCGGAGGCTCCGGCCGCCCAGCCGGTCAGCGGCACCAGCAGACAGAGCAGGGCCGCCGCCGTGAAGGCGACCCACGCCTCCACGAGGTCCGTGGTCCGGCGCAGGGGGTTGTGCCGCCAGCGCCAGAGGCCGATGGCTGCGCGCACGTCAGCACCCCCTCGTCGTTCACCGGTCCTCCAACGAGTGTGCCCCGGGGCGGGGTTCCCCGCCCGTCGGGCCGGGGAAGTGTGACGGGCGTCCCGTGGCCGGGTCCGCCGGACCTCCGCCGGTCCTGTGCCCGCCGGGCCCGCTCGGGCCGGTCGGCACCGTCAGTCCAGGATCTTCACCTCGTCGCCGACCCGGACGGTGCCGGTGTGCTCGGGGACGAGGTTCTGGCCGAAGACGGCCCGGCCGTCCCGCCTGCGGTGCCGGGCGAGGGTCCGCAGCGGCTCCTTGCCGCGCTCGGCGGTGAGCTGGTCCGTCGTGGTGACGACACAGCGCCCGCAGGGCCGGGCGACCCGGAAGGTGACCTCCCCCACGGTGAGGCGCGTCCAGCCGTCCTCGGCCCAGGGGGCGGTCCCCTCGACCACCAGGTTCGGCCGGAAGCGGCTCATCGGCAGTGGCCCCTCGTGGGCGTGGTCGCCCCCGGCGACGAGGGAGTTGAGGGCGTCGAGCGAGCCGGTGGTGGTGACGAGGAGCGGGTAGCCGTCGGCGAAGCTGACGGTCTCGCCGGGCAGCGCGTACTCCGGGTCCACCGGGCGCCGGTGCTCGGGCGCGTCCATGTGGACCAGCCGGAACGCGCCCTCCAGGAAGGCGGACACCCAGTCGTCCGCCGCCGGACCGGCGGGCACCGCCTCCACGGGCTTGTCGAAGATCTCCATCGTCAGCGTGGCCGAGGGGTGCGGCACCTCGACCGGCAGCGACGGGTGACCGGGCGCGGACAGGACGACTCCGCCGCCCGGCAGCGGCTCCGCCGTGGCCAACGCCATCCGGGGGGTACGGCGTTGGGTCACGACCTTCCCCGCGGCGTCGACGACGGCCCAGCGGCGGTCCCCCGCCAGCCCCCAGGGCTGGACCTCGGCCGCCGCGGGGGAGAGCGCGCGCATGGCCTTCACCGGGTGGACGTGGACGGAGCGGAGCAGCGGAGTCGGCATGTCCTCATCCTGCCAGCCGCTCCGGTCCCGGCGCCGTCCGGCAGAGGGCGGGTCAGTAACCCCCGCCCTGGTAGGGGCGGTTGTACGGGTCCTCGTAGGGCGCGGGGGCCGGGACGGGCCGGGGGGCCGCCGGACGCATCGCCTCGTAGCCCGCCGGACGCATCGCGTCGTAGCCGGCGGGGCGCATGGCCTCGTAGCCGGCCGGGGCGGGCCGGGGCGGCTGCTGGTACGGGGCGCCCTGGTGACCGCGCGGGGTCATCTGCTGCTGCGGGATGTACGGGGCCGGGGCGTGCTGCAGGGGCACGGGAGCCATCTGCGGTACGGGCTGCGGGTATCCGTAGCCGTTGCCGTACGAGGGCTGCGGCGAGGGTGCGGCCGGGAGGGCGGGCAGCGCGGAGGGGAGCGCCGGCAGATAGGAACCAGGGGTGGGGAAGCTGCTGCCGGTGTCGTAGGCGGCGGGCACTCTGATCGGGGCGATCTGAGGCGTGCCCCGCTCCGCGACCAGGGAGTCGTAGATCGGGGTGTCCGGGAAGGACGGCGCGGTGTGGTAACCGCCTCCATAGGTGGAGCGGGGGGAGGTCATGGCCTTAAGTTAAACCCACGATGTGCCGGTTGGGGAGCCTGATTTGAGGGTTGTTTGCCAGGCTCCGTGGGCGGGCCGATCCCCAATCCGAGCGAACGTGACAAAAACGGGCGGCGCGCGACGGCAAGATCGTGTAAAAGCCGAGTTCGGAGGGGGTTACCGGTGGGTCCGGCCCCCCGGGCCGATCCGGCGCCCCCAGGCATGAAGAAAACATAAAGAAATGGTGCCGGGAAGGGGTGGGTGAAGCGATCATGGGCATAGTCATGAGTCAAATCCGTGCATGCGCGGGACACCGTGCACGCGCCGAATTGATCAGGCTACTCCCCGTGTCGGGAAATGTTTTCCGGTGACGCCGCTCCGGATGATCGCCGACCCCGTGCGTCCGCCGTCCGGCCACCCGGCCCGCCTCCCGCCGGACGGGCACCTGCCCCGTGTTCGAGCCCGGCAGTCACCCGGCCCGCGCTCCCGCCGGACAGCCACCTGGCCCGCCTCCCGCCGGACGGCCACCGACCGACCCGGTGCTTGCGCCGGACGGTCATCGGCCCCGCGCTCCCGCCGCGCCGCCGCCGGACCCTTCGCCTCCTGCCGGGTGGCAACCGGCCCCGTACTCCCGCCCCCTCCGTACGGTGACCGCGGCCCAGACCCCGCCCCGGCGGTTGTCGCGGCCCACCGCGCCCCCGGTCGTGACCGGCCCGAGGTTCCGCGACGGCCCCGCCCGCCAGGACCCCGGGCCGGCCCTCCCGGACCGCTCGCCCACCCGAGCCCGCCTCCCGGCTCCGGTCACCGTTCCCCCGCCGCCTCCGGCCGCGCGTACGTCCGCCCCTTCCACGCCGCGCCGACACCCCGGTGGTGCCGCACCGCCGAGTCCACCGTCATCAGCAGGTAGAGGAACGCGGTGAACGGCAGCGACGGCGCCAGCCACAGCGACTGCCGGTAGTACCGCAGCATCGGCACGTACGTCCCCGCCATCACCGCCCACGCCGCACCACCCGCCCACGCCGCCGCCCCGTCCCCGCCCGCGAGCCCCCCGGCCAGCGCCACCGGAGGCACCAGATAGACCAGGACGAGTCCCGCCACCGTCCCCAGCAGCAGCACCGGACTGTGCCGCAGCTGCGCGTACGCGCACCTCGCCACCATCCGCCACAGCTCACCGAGCCCCGGATACGGACGCACACTGTCGACCCGCTCCGCGAGCCCCAGCCAGATCCGCCCGCCCGAACGCCGTACCGCCCGTGCCAGCGAGACGTCGTCGATCACCGCCTGCCGGACCGACTCCGGCACCCCCGCGGCCACCGCCGTCTCCGTCCGCAGCAGCACACAGCCGCCCGCCGCCGCCGTCGCCCACGGCCGCCGCACCCGGTTGATCCAGCGGAACGGATACAACTGCGCGAAGAAGTAGACGAACGCGGGCACCACCAGCCGCTCCCATCCGGTCGTCACCCGCAACCGGGCCATCTGCGACACCAGATCCAGCTCGTTCGCCACCGCCGCCGACACCAGCAGCCGCAGACTGTCCGGCTCGTGCGCGATGTCCGCGTCGGTGAGCAGCAGGAACTCCGGCTCCCGCGCGCGTGCGAGCGCCATGCCGTGCCGCAGCGCCCACAGCTTCCCCGTCCAGCCCGGCTCCGGCTCGCCCGGTGACACCACCGTCAGCGGCAGCCCGCCGCACCGGGCCGCGAAGCCCGCCGCGAGCGCCCCCGTACCGTCCGTGCTCCCGTCGTCCACCAGGATCACCTCGGCGACCCCCGGATACTCCTGCGCCAGCAACGACGGCAGGCTCACCGGCAGCACCCCGGCCTCGTCCCGCGCCGGGACGATCACGACCACGCGCGGCCACCCCTCCGCCGCCACCCGCGCGCGTGCCCCGGACACCGGCGGCAGCCGCTGGTCCGTGCGCCAGAAGAACCCCTGGCCCAACAGCAGCCAGACCCACACGAGCAGCGAAGCGAGCGCGAACCAGGCGAGGGTGCTCATTCGCGGCAGTCTGCCCCAGAACGAGGGGGATGAGGAGCCCATCGGCTAGGGTGACCGGGTGAAGATCGCGCTCATGGACTCCGGAATCGGCCTCCTCCCGGCAGCGGCCGCGGTGCGGCGACTCCGGCCCGACGCCGATCTCCTCCTGTCCAACGACCCCGACGGGATGCCGTGGGGTCCGCGCACCCCCGAGGACCTCACGGGCCGCGCCCTGGCCGTCGCCCTCGCCGCCGCCGAACACGACCCGAGCGCCCTGATCGTGGCCTGCAACACCGCCACCGTCCACGCCCTGCCCGCGCTGCGGGCCGTCCTGGAACCGCACATCGCCGTCATCGGCACCGTGCCGGCGGTCAAGCCCGCGTCCGCCGACGGCGGCAAGGTCGCCATCTGGGCCACCCCCGCCACCACCGGCAGCACCTACCAGCGCGGACTCATCCGGGACTTCGCCGACGGAGCCGAGGTCACCGAGGTGCCCTGCCCCGGCCTCGCCGACGCCGTCGAGCACGCCGACCCCGAGGCCGTCGACCGTGCCGTCGCCGCCGCCGCCGCGCTCACCCCCCGGGACGTCCGTGCCGTCGTCCTCGGCTGCACCCACTACGAACTCGTCGAGGGCCGCATCCTGGCCGCCCTCGCCGCCCGCCGCCGGGACGGGCTCCCCCCGGTCGTCTTCCACGGCTCCGCGGACGCCGTCGCCGCCCAGGCGCTGCGCCGCGTCGGGATCGAGGCCGCCCCCGACGCGGCCCCCACCGGCACCCTCTCCGTCCTCCTCAGCGGGCGCCCCGGCCCCCTCCCCGCCACCGCCCTCGGATACGCGGAGGGCCGCCTCCTCGCGGCCGAGACCGCCGCCCACTGACCCACCCGAATCCCTCGCTCCGAGTGATCGGGCGGTGGCGCTCCGGCGTGCCCTCCGGGGTGGGCGTGGGTACGCTTCCGACATGAGGCACCCCGCCCGGAACCCGCGCGCCGACGAACGGAGCCCCGTCGTCTGGACCGGCCGCGCCACCAACCGCTTCCAGTGGGTCGCCGCCCTGGCGGGCGCCGCCTTCATGGCCCTGGGCGTCACCCTCGCCGTCGGATCGCCCTGGACCTCGGGCGTCGCACCCCTCCTCATGGCGGTGATCGGCTGCGTCGCCGCCGGACTCCTCGTCCTCTTCGGCACGCTCGCCTTCGTCCATGTGGCCGTGAAGGTCGACGACCGTGCGATGGAGGTCCGCTGCGGCCACATCGGCCTCCCGCGCCGCCGCATCCTGCTCTCCCACGTCGTCGGCGCCGACTTCGCGCCGAGCGTCACCCCGCGCCACTGGGGCGGCTGGGGCTACCGCTGGCGCCCCGAGAAGGGCACGGCCGTCGTCGTCCGAGGAGGCGAGGGCCTGGTCCTGCGCCTCGGCGACGGACGGACGTTCACCGTGACCGTCGACGACGCCGAATCGGCGGTCCGCGTCATCCGCGCCCACCTCGCCGACGCACACCCCCCGGCCCCCACAGGCGCCTGACGCGCCGGGCGGTACCGGGACCCGCCCCACGCCGGGACCCCGCCCCACGCCGGGTCCCGCCGACCGCTGGAGGAGCCGTACGGGTGCGAGGCCGCCCCGGCTTCCGGCCCCTGCTCACGGACGCCGGTCGTGCCTCTGCCTGGGTTCCTGCCCGTGGACGCAAGGCGCCTCCTTCTGCCAGGCCCCCGCCCGCCCGTGGACGCTGAGAATCGATGCCACCCGCGCGCCCTCTCCGTATGTCCGTATACGTGGGCCACCCACACCCGCATACGGGTTCACCCGCTTCCGCTCTCTCTGTCCGTACCCTCCGGGCGCCCCTCCTCCCGCGCCCCGGCGACGGGCCGGGCCGCCTCCGGCGGGACCCCGGCCCGGCCCGTACCCCGGACACCCCGGTCCCGGACGGTCGCCTCCGCCCGGAGCGTTCCCGGGCCCGGCCCCACCGGCCGCCGGGCCGACAGGGGCCCCCCGTAGACTCCGCAGGGTGAGCACCACGATCACCCCCGTCGACGCGTCCGGAGCCGACCCCGCGCCCACGCCGGGTTCCCGGCTGCGGCGGCTCGTACGGCCCGGGACGGCCCTGCTGTCCGGGTTCCTGCTCTATCTGAGCTTCCCGCCGCGCCCCCTGTGGTGGCTCGCGCTGCCCGCCTTCGCGCTGCTCGGCTGGACCCTGCGGGGCCGTCGGCTCCGCGCCGGTTTCGGCCTCGGCTACCTCGCCGGGCTCGGCTTCCTGCTGCCGCTCCTCGTCTGGACCGGTGAGGAGGTCGGCCCCGTCCCCTGGCTCGCCCTCGCGTGTGTCGAGGCGCTGTTCGTCGCGGGCGCCGGACTCGGCATCGCCGCCGTCTCCCGGCTCCCGTGGTGGCCGTTCTTCGCCGCCGGGGTGTGGATCCTCGCGGAGGCGGCACGCGCGCGCGTGCCCTTCGGCGGCTTCCCCTGGGGCAAGATCGCCTTCGGGCAGGCCGACGGGATCTTCCTGCCCCTCGCCGCCGTGGGCGGCACCCCCGTGCTCGGCTTCGCCGTCGCCCTCTGCGGCTTCGGCCTGTACGAGGCGTACCGGAGGATCAGCGCCCGCCGCGCCACCGGCACCCTCCCGCGCGGCCCGGTCACCGCCGCGGCGCTCTCGGTGCTGCTGCCGGTCACCGGCGCCCTCGCCGCGCTCCCGCTCGTGGA
This sequence comes from Streptomyces sp. NPDC101490, assembly GCF_044767145.1. Classification (NCBI taxonomy): domain Bacteria; kingdom Bacillati; phylum Actinomycetota; class Actinomycetes; order Kitasatosporales; family Streptomycetaceae; genus Streptomyces; species Streptomyces sp. NPDC101490. Next base: position 31,265 of record NZ_JBIWNI010000007.1, on the reverse strand, counting down.
CGACTCGGCCGAGGACGGCACCGCCACCGTCGCCGCCGTCCAGGGCAACGTGCCCCGCCTCGGCCTCGACTTCAACGCCCAGCGCCGCGCCGTCCTGGACAACCACGTCGCCCGCACCCATGAACTCGCCGACGACGTCAGGGCGGGCCGCGAGCCGCAGCCCGACTTCGTCCTGTGGCCCGAGAACTCCTCGGACATCGACCCGTACGCGAACGCCGACGCGTCCGAGGTGATCGACGGCGCCGTCCGTGACATCGGCGTCCCCACCGTCATCGGCGCGGTCGTCGCCCCCGAGACCGGCAAGCTCCGCAACACCCTCATCGAGTGGGACCCGGAGCGCGGCCCGGTCGCCACCTACGACAAGCGGCACGTCCAGCCCTTCGGCGAGTACATCCCGATGCGGTCCTTCGTCCGGATCTTCAACAGCGACGTCGACCGGGTCCGCCGCGACTTCGGCCCGGGAGACAAGGTCGGCGTGTTCGACCTCGCCGGTACGAAGGTCGGCCTCGCCACCTGTTACGAGGCGGCCTTCGACTGGGCCGTGCGCGACACCGTCACCCACGGCGCCCAGCTGATCACCGTGCCAAGCAACAACGCCACCTTCGGCCGCAGCGAGATGACCTACCAGCAGCTGGCGATGTCCCGGGTCCGGGCGGTCGAGCACAGCCGGTCCGTCGTCGTCCCCGTCACCAGCGGGGTCAGCGCGATCATCCGCCCCGACGGCGAGATCGTCGCCGAGACGAAGATGTTCACCCCCGACGTCCTCGTCGAGAAGGTGCCGCTGCGTTCCTCGCTGACCCCGGCGACCCGGATGGGAACCCTGCCCGAGGCGCTCCTCGTGGCGCTCGCCGCCGCCGGACTCGGCTGGTCCGTCCTCCGTTCCGTACGGGCCCGCAGGTCCGGCTCCACCTCCTGACGCGGCTTCGGCCCGGCACCGTAGATGATCTAGGGTCGGACCCATGGCCACACCGGACTTCATCCAGGCCCTGCGCGAGACCGCGGGCCATCAGCTGCTCTTCCTGCCGGGGGTGAGCGCCGTCGTCTTCGACGACCGGGGCCGGGTGCTGCTCGGCCGCCGGTCCGACGACGGACGCTGGGCGGTCGTCGGCGGCATCGTCGAACCCGGTGAGCAGCCCGCCGACTGCGTGGTCCGCGAGGTGTACGAGGAGACGGCGGTCCACTGCGAGGTCGAACGGATCGTGCTCGTCGAGACCCTGCGCAAGCCCGTCGTCTACCCCAACGGCGACCGCTGCCAGTTCATGGACGTGGCCTTCCGCTGCCGTGCGGTGGGCGGCGAGGCGCGCGTCAACGACGACGAGTCGACCGAGGTCGGATGGTTCGAACTGGACGACCTGCCGGAGATGAAACGCTTCTCCCATCTGCGGATCGAGAAGGCCCTGGCCGATGAACCCGCATGGTTCCGCACCACGGCAACCGACTGAACTATGTCTCCGGCACACATGGGTGGGGGAGGGGCCCGTTCATAGGGTGCGGAACATGAGCGCCCCCATCACCGCCACCGGCTCCGGCACCACCCCGGGCCCGGCCGCCCCGGGCCCCGGCACCCCTTCCGGCCGGACCACCCCGGGTCCCGGCATCCTCTCCGGCCGGACCGCCGCGGCCCCCGCGGACCCCGTGGCGGCCACCCCCGCCGCCGCGCCCCTGCCCCCGGCCGTCGTCCTCGACCTCACCGGCCGCACCGCGCTCGTCACCGGCGCCGCGAGCGGCATCGGACGCGCCTGCGCCCTGCGGCTCGCCGCCTGCGGCGCCCGGGTCAGAGCCGTCGACCGGGCGGCCGAGGGCCTGGAAGACCTCGCCGAGGCGTCCGCCGGACTCCCCGGGAGGCTCGAACCCCGCCTCCTCGACCTCACCGACCTGGACGCGGCCGAGGCCGCCGCGGCGGGCGCCGACATCCTCGTCAACAACGCCGGACTCCAGCTGGTCCGGCCCATCGAGGAGTTCCCCCCGGACGTCTTCCACACCGTCCTCACCGTGATGCTGGAAGCCCCCTTCCGGCTCATCCGGGGCGCCCTGCCCCACATGTACGCGCGCGGGTGGGGCCGCATCGTCAACCTGTCCTCCGTCCACGGACTGCGCGCCTCCGCCTTCAAGTCCGCGTACGTGTCCGCCAAGCACGGCCTCGAGGGCCTCTCCAAGACCGCCGCCCTGGAGGGCGCCCCGCACGGGGTCACGTCCAACTGCGTCAGCCCCGGCTACGTCCGCACCCCGCTCGTCGAACGGCAGATCGCCGACCAGGCCGCCGCCCACGGCATCCCCCCGGAGCGGGTCCTGTCCGAAATCCTCCTGAAGGACTCCGCGCTCAAGCGGCTCGTCGAACCCGAGGAGGTCGCCGAGGCCGTGCTCTACCTCTGCACCCCCCAGGCCTCGTTCATCACCGGCACCTCCCTCACCCTCGACGGCGGCTGGACCGCCCACTGAGCGACGGCCCGCACCCCGAGCGGGCCCACCCCGGGAAGGTTGTCCACAGGGGTGGTGCGACCACACCTACGGCAGGTATCCCTGTGTCCATGTCCCACGAACACGTCTCCTACCTCGAACTCCTCGCCCGGGGAGCCGCCACGGAGGCCTACGACCGGCCCGTGCTGCTCGCCCGCGCGGGCGGCGCGGGCCCCGAGGCGCTGGCCGGACTCGAAGAGGCCAAACAGCTCGCCCTGCGCGTCCGGGCCGAACTGGAGGGACGGCGGCGCCGCGAGGCGGAACTCTCCGCCCTCTTCGCCACCGCCCACGACCTCGCGGGACTCCGCGACCTCGACGCGGTCCTCCGCGCCATCGTCCAGCGCGCCCGCGCCCTCCTCGGCACCGAAGTCGCCTACCTCAGCCTCAACGACCCGGCGGCGGGGGACACCTACATGAGGGTCACCGAGGGCTCGGTCTCCGCCCGGTTCCAGCAGCTCAGACTGGGCATGGGCGAAGGGCTCGGCGGGCTCGTCGCCCAGACCGCCCGCCCGTACGTCACCGACGACTACTTCGACGACGCGCGCTTCCAGCACACCCGGACCATCGACACGGCCGTACGGGACGAGGGCCTCGTCGCCATCCTCGGCGTGCCCCTCAGCCTTGGCAGCCAGGTCATCGGCGTCCTGTTCGCCGCCGACCGCAGGGCCAGGGTCTTCGGACGCGAGCAGGTCGCCCTGCTCGGCTCCTTCGCCGCGCACGCCGCCGTCGCCATCGACACGGCCAACCTGCTCGCCGAGACCCGCTCGGCCCTCGCCGAACTGGAACGCGCCAACGACATCATCCGTGAGCACAGCGGAGTCATCGAGCGGGCCTCCGAGGTCCACGACCGGCTCTCCGAACTGGTCCTGCACGGCGGCGGCGTCCAGGACGTCGCCGACGCCGTATCCGAAGTCCTCGGCGGCACCGTCGAGTTCACCGAGGAGGGTGCGGGCGCCGCCCGGCGCGCGGGCGGCCACGCGGTCCGCGACGGCGACGACTGGGTCGCCGCCGTCTCCGCGGGCGGCGAGACCCTGGGCGCCCTCGTCCTGCACGGACGGCCCGACCTCGACCCCGTCGACCAGCGCACCCTGGAACGGGCCGCCCTGGTCACCTCGCTCCTGCTGCTCGCCCGCCGCTCGGCGGGCGAGGCCGAGCAGCGGGTCCGCGGCGAACTCCTCGACGACCTCCTCGACGCGCCCGACCGCGACCGCAGCCTGCTCCGCGAGCGCGCCGCCCGGCTCCGCGCCGACAGCGAGGCCCCGCACGTGGTGCTCGCCGCCCGGATCGACCGGGTGCCCGACGGCCCGGCCGGCCCCGACGCGGGCGGACGGGAGAGCGCCGACCGGCAGCGCCTGTGGGCCGCGGCCACCCATCTGGCCGCCACCCGCCACGGACTGGCCTCGGCACGCGACGGCGGCACCGTCCTGCTGCTGCCCCTGGGGCCCGGGGAGAGCGCCGCCGACCTCGCCCGGGGGACCGCCCGCGGCCTCGGCGGCACCCTGCGCGAGCCGGTCACCGTCGGCGCCTCCGCCGCCGTACGCGCCCCGCTCGACCACCCGGACCTGGTCGGCCTCGCGTACGAGGAGGCCCGCCGCTGCCTCGACGCGCTCCGCCTCCTGCACCGCTCGGGTCAGGGCGCCGCCGCCGAGGACCTCGGCTTCCTCGGCCTCCTGCTCGCCGACGGCCGGGACATCGACGGCTTCGTGGACCGTACGGTCGGCCAGGTCGTCGCCTACGACCGGCGGCGCGGCACCGACCTGGTCCGTACCCTCGACGCGTACTTCGCCAGCGGCATGAGCCCCGCCCGCACCAAGGACGCGCTCCACGTCCACGTCAACACGGTGGCCCAGCGCCTGGAACGGGTGGGCCGGCTCCTCGGCCCCGACTGGCAGTCCCCGGCCCGTGCCCTGGAGATCCAGCTGGCACTGCGCCTGCACGCGCTCTCCGACGCGGTCACCGGACGCTGACCCGGGACGGCCCGCGCCCCGCTCGACAGGGAGCGGGGCACGGGCCGATCCGTACGGTACGGGTCAGGCGTCGGCGCGGACCCGGGCGTCGGACGCGGTCCGCTCCTCGATCTCCCCGAGGTCGCGGTCGCGGGTCTCCCGGGCGCACACGACGGCGACGACCGTGATCAGCGCGGCGGCCATCACGTACAGGGAGATCGGGGTCGAGGTGCCGTGATCGGCGAGCAGCGCCGTCGCGACGAGCGGGGCGGGCGCCCCGGCGGCCACCGAGGAGAACTGGGCACCGATCGACGCTCCCGAGTAGCGCATCCGGGTCGCGAACATCTCGGAGAAGAAGGCGGCCTGCGGCGCGTACATGGCGCCGTGCAGGACCAGGCCGACGGTCACCGCGAGCAGCAGGCTGCCGAAGGTGCCCCGGTCGATCAGCGAGAAGAAGGGGAACATCCAGGCACCGACGCCGACCGCGCCGATCAGGTACACCGGGCGGCGGCCCAGCCGGTCGGAGAGCGCGCCCCAGAGCGGGATCACGGCGAAGTGCACGGCGGAGCCGATGAGGACGGTGTTCAGCGCGGTCTGCTTGGAGAGTCCGACCTGGGTGGTCGCGTACACGAGGATGAACGCGGTGATCACGTAGTACGAGATGTTCTCGGCCATCCGGGCGCCCATGGCGATCAGCACATCGCGCCAGTGGTGCTTGAGCACGGCCACCAGCGGCATCTTCTCGGTGGCGGCCCCGGGCTCGGACGTGCGCCGCTCGGCGGCGGCGAGGGCCGCCTTGAAGACGGGTGACTCGTCCACGGACAGCCGGATCCAGAGCCCGACGATCACCAGCACACCGGAGAGGAGGAAGGGGACGCGCCAGCCCCAGGAGGCGAAGGCGGCGTCGGAGAGCAGCGCGGTCAGCGCCGACAGCACACCCGTCGCGAGCAACTGCCCGGCGGGCGCCCCGGTCTGCGGCCAGGAGGCCCAGAACCCGCGCCGCTTGGCGTCCCCGTGCTCGGACACGAGGAGGACGGCCCCGCCCCACTCGCCGCCGAGCGCGAAGCCCTGCACGAGCCGCAGCACCGTCAGGAGCACCGGGGCGGCGGACCCGATGGTGGCGTGGGTCGGCAGCAGCCCGATCGCGAACGTCGCCCCGCCCATCAGCAGCAGGCTGAGCACCAGCAGCTTCTTCCGCCCGAGCCGGTCCCCGTAGTGCCCGAACACCAACGCGCCGAGCGGCCGCGCGGCGAACCCGACCGCGTACGTCAGGAAGGACAGCAGGGTCCCGACCAGCGGATCGGACTCGGGAAAGAACAGCCTGTTGAACACGAGCGCGGCGGCGGACCCGTAGAGGAAGAAGTCGTACCACTCGATCGTGGTGCCGATGAGGGACGCGGCGACGATGCGCTTGAGGGAACCGGGTGGCGTCGGGGAGGGAGTTGCGGCGGCCATGTGCACCACTTCCAGGCGGGTACGGGGACGTATCGGTGTCGCCACACCGTAGGAAGCCGCAGGTCAGGGTCGTATGTGGTGGGACACCATAGTTCGGGCGTGCCGTGTGCGCCCGGCCTCCATGGCCTGCTGCGGTGGCCCTGACGAAGGCCTTCACGTGGCCTGGTGAGGGGCTGCCCAGGTTGCGCCGATGAGGCACCTTTCGGTGGTGCGGTGCTGACTTCCGTGCTGGTTCGGTGCCGACTGAAGTCCCATGCCGGCACCCCTGTTGACCCCTCCTGTGCTGACTTGGCGCCGACTAAGCGGAGTTGAACTCCGGCATCTGCGACAGACCGGTGCCGCTGGATGCGCCAACGTCGGCCGCAGGCTGCGATCCCGCATGCGTGGTGCTGCTCGCCCTGTGGGTCATGCCCTTTGGAGGTCCCGAATGGACTTCGGACTCGTCCTGCAGACCGATCCGCCCGCCTCGCAGGTGGTGGGGCTGATGCGCCGGGCGGAGCGCAACGGCTTCCGGTACGGCTGGACCTTCGACTCCGCCGTGCTCTGGCAGGAGCCCTCCGTCATCTACAGCCGGAAGCCGGATCCTGGAGCACACGACGAAGCTCCGGGTGGGCCCGATGGTGACCAACCCGGGCACCCGTACATGGGAGGTGACCGCCTCCACCTTCGCCACGCTCAGCTTGGCATTCAACCTCTGGCGTCAGCCGTTGAACTGCACTGGATACCCCGTTGAGTTCCGCCCCTCCGAGCTCGTGTCAGCCATCCTGTGCCTCCTGCTCGGCGGCTTCGGCCCTTGAGAGGCGCCATCGCATGGTCTTCGCCTCGTTACGGGCCCTCTCCCGAAGCTCCGGCGTCGGGTCGCAGCGATCTGCGGCAGCCTCGGAGGCTTCGGTCCAGGCGCGCAGGACTTCGATGGGGCGTTGATGCCCGCAGTCGACCTCGTTGCCCGAGTGGTCGTAGACGGTCGCCTCGTAGCCGGTGTTCACCCACACGCTGGCGCCCTGGTCGTGGAAGACCACTTCGAACGGTTCTTCGTCAGGGTCGGTGTCCTTGGGGGTGTCCGTGACGATCGTGAACTTCTCCCCGGGATTCATCCAGTAGTCCTCGCCCCATGGTTCAACCCAGATCCCAAGGGCCTTCTTGGTGTCGTTGTTGAGTCTGATCTTCGGCATAACGGCAGGGTAGGCGGCCTTGTCCCGGCCACGTACGCAGGTTCCTCAACCCTCGGCGGACTCGGGCGGGGGTGAGCCCTGTTCGGTTCCGCGGGCCGTTCCCAGGGACGTCGAAGGTCGCGAGCGAGTGGGCGCGCGAGGCGGAGCTGAGCATGTGCCGCCAGGACCATCCATGTCCAGCGGTCTGCCGCCGTCGAATCCCGCAGCTTGGGCCTGGTCCAGCTGAGAGTCTGCTTGAGCAGCCGAAAGGTGTGCTCCGCATTGTAGCGGCGGAGGAACGCCTGCCAGCAGCGGTCCACGTCGGCGGGGCTGGCGCTGGTGCCTGACCACCACAACCGGACGGGCCTGTTCACTCCGCCACTGGGCAGCCTTTCGACTGCCGGACGGATCATGGTGCCCTCGATGATCGGCAACAGTCCCTCGTGGTCGAGCCAGGCTGCCCGGCGGGTCAACCGGGGGTGCGGCCGGTCCCATGCCTGTGCGTTCGCGGTCCCGCACCGCCGGTGTCGGTGACGGTCGACGCGGCGACTTCGCCCCAGGCATCGGGTCGGCCGCAGACGAACTCGCCGCCGTGCTTAGGCGGGCGGCCGCCCTGAGGCGGGCAGATCCACGGCACCGGAACGGGCTTGCGCATGACCCGGTCCGCACGCAGCCTGCCCAGAACCTCCACCGGCAGGTCGCTCAGGAGGTGAGCGATGCGGGGCGCGTCGTAGCCCGCGTCAGCACAAGCAAGACCTCTGGGTCACCATCCCGCCACTGGCCGGCCTCCACGATACGACTCACCGGAACTCCACCACCACCGTCAACGCGTCGCGTTGAACCTCGTGCTCGACCAGTCCCACGATCCCGGCCTCCGTACTGCGCTGTTGCTCAGCACAGGACCGACCCGCGACGCCTCACACCGCTGATGAACTGGGAAAAACCGAACAAGTTCGGCACTCGTTCGATGGCGGACCATGAAAACAGGCTCAGTGCCTGTCTGGATTCCCGGGTCGTTGACGGCTGGCCCCCGCCCCTGCGCCCGGGCCGGTTGGTACGGCGGCCCGGGCGTCGGCTTTGCCGTGGCGCGGACCCGGCGTGGGCTGGGGAAGCGGGCAGGGCGCGTCGGCCGGGAGGCATGGGTGTCGGCGCGGGTGTGGTTGGCCAGTCTTCGTTGACCGTCATCAATGTCGGACATTCTTTCGGGTCCGTCTTGTGGGGTGGACCGGGCATTTCGATACTGGCGATCGGTCGTCATGACGCACGCACCGGCCGCGTGTCGGTGCCGGTTCATAGGGGGATGCGGAGCTGGCGTCGGAATCGGTGCCGGACGGCCGGGTCAAGCTGACCGGGGTCATCGGTACTTTCGTCGTGGTGCCGACGCCGGATGAGGGGTATGTCCCGCCAGGGGGCTGGAACCCGCCCACTCCGGTGAACGGCCTGCGGTGGTGGACGGTGAACTCCATCAACCTCTACAAGGGCAACTGGGCCTTCACCGCCACCAACACCAACCCTGACAACCCCTCGGTGTCGTCGGTCTACTTCTCCACGGGGTACGACGGGAACTCCATGCACACCAACCCCCAGGACTACCGGGACACCTACGGATGGACCGCCCTGAACGGGTACACAGCGTTCGACAGGGGCATCGACACATGCACCTTGTCCCCCGACGGTAAAGGCTGGTGGCTGTTCAGCGGCGAGTACTGCGCGCGGACGAACGCCTACGGCGACCAGGTCACCTCGCAGCCGTCGCCGCTGAGGTATGTCTGGAAGGGACTCGACCGGATCGCCAGAGGCGAATTCGGCGAGGACGAGAGGCAGCAGTGGGCTTCGGGCATCTCCTGCGTCACGGCCTTCGGCGATGACTACCTGCTGATCTCGGGAACCCGGGTCGCCCTGCTCAGCGGAGGCCCGGCCGGGGACTTCGTGTGGTACATGCCCCGTCCCATGGGGATGACGGAGGTATGGCCCCCGCTCGAGGCCCTGCCCAGTGCCGGGATCATGGACGGCCTGGGGCCGAAAGCCGTGTGGTGGGGCACCGGCAAGAGCGGCGACACTCTGCTGTTCCTGGTCTTCCACTCCATGCTCTTCATGCACTCCTCCAGCTTCGCCGAGGGTAGCGGCTTCGGCTTCAGCTACCTCGGCTGCCCGTCCCGTCTGTCGAACGGGTACTACGGCTGGAACGCCATGTTCAACTACCTGAACAGCCCCTGGCCCTACTCCAGCTGCTGACCAGAACCACCCGCTCCCGCCCGGCGGCCCTCTGCGGATCCGGGCGGGGGAGACGCCTTCTTGCGGCTCCCCCGTGCCAGCGGGGGCGGGCTCGGCAGGGCCAGAATTACTGTGGACCGGGCTAGGTCAGGTCTTCTTCGCCCAGGTGGTCGGGGCTCTCCCCTGGGTGAGCCTGCAGGTCATCGGAGTGATGAGTGACCAGGTCAAGTGTGTCTCGGAGTGCTGCGGCAGCCGCTCATAATCCCGGACGTTCCGCCGGGAATTCATGATCCAGCCCAGCGTGCGTTCGACTTTCCAGCGACGGGGCAGAACCACGAAGCCCTTGGCTCCGCGAGGCCGCGCGACCGTTCTGAGGGTCATTCTCAGGAAGTCGTCGGACCAGTTGGTGAGCTGGCCGACGTAGGCGGAGTCGGCCCAGACCTGGGTGATCTGGAGCTGCATGACGCGCAGGCGCCAAGGTAGGCGACCTCGCAGCCCGCGTCGTGGGCGACGGTCAGCGGCAGGGCCTCGATCGATGCGGGCTGGTCCACGATCACCAGCACGGTGCCGAGCTTGGCCTTGAGCTTGTCGAAGACGGCCCACAGCTGCGGTTCGCTGTTGGGCATCGGCTTGTCGAAGACCAGGTCATCCGTTCGACAGAGGGGGCACAGTCATGCCGGGCCCGGAGGCCAGCGGCCCCATTGCAGGACCGCGAAAAACATCACGGGGGGTGTGGTCGGGCTCGGGCCGCAGGACACCCTGTGAAGGACGGCGACCGCGGCATCCCGTACGCGTGGGTACCCGCGGGGACACGGTGTGTGCGGGGTGGGTCCTGTGTGCGGGTGGGCCGGGTGAGGGAGCGGGCGGGATGTCGGTCACGGCCGTGGAAGGCCGGGCGTGGGTGAATTCGGGTCATGAGCGCTTTCTCCCGTGTGACTGCGAGTCGACTGGCCAGAGCCGTGGACACAACTCTCCGCCGAGGCACGGTCCACGTCCTCGCCTATGTGCGCAGCGCGCCGGGCACCTACGTCTGGCTGGGACTGCTCCTCGTCACCACGGTCCTGATGCACCGTATGTCGCCGGAGTTCGAGGAGGAGTTCCTGCGCCAGCGCTCGACCAACCTCCACGAACTGTCGGCGGACCCCGTCCGTGTACTGGTCTCCAGCGCCTTCTGGATCGACGGCGGGAGCTGGCTGCCGTACGCGGTTCTCTACACCGTCTTCCACGCCCAGGCCGAACGCTGGCTCGGGACGCTCCGCTGGCTGGCGGTCGCCGCCGCCGCGCACGTCCTCGCCACCTTCATCAGCGAGGGCGCCCTCCTATGGGGCATCCGACACGGTCTCGCCCCACAGTCATCCGTCAACACCCTCGACGTGGGGGTCAGTTACGCACTCGCTGGTGTCGTGGCCGTGCTCACCTACCGGATTGCCGCACCCTGGCGGTACGTCTATCTCGCGGGTGTCCTCGTCGTCTACGGTGCTCCGCTCGTCACCGGCCGCACCTTCACCGACCTCGGGCACTTCACCTCCGTCCTCATCGGTCTGGCCTGCTACCCGCTCACCCGCCACCTGGGCCCGGCGTGGAACCCGGCGGACGCCCTCAGGCGGGCACGGGCACGGGCACGCCGCTGACCGCGCGACGCGGGCGTGCCCCGGCCGGGTGGCCGGGGCTACTCCTTCTCCACCTGCTGTGAGGAACGAAGCACTGGTCAACCTCACCATGACCGAACTCATGGCACGCCGCCTCACCGGCGACAACATCACCTCCTGGCGCGCCCCGAAAAGGCCTGCCAAGCACCCCATCCCGGGATGAGACATCAGACGACAACGACCTATCAGATCGAGCAGCCTCAGAGCTGCGGCATGCCCACCATCGTGGTGCACTTGCATGCATTTCGCACGGCGTTAGGGTCATGGCGTGACTCTTCTGGAGACTCAACACGTCGATGCACACGTCGATTTCAGCGGTCTTGGCCTGCAAGACGCCGACGACACATGGCTCTCCATGTTCCCCGATGGATTCACCCAGGGTCCCTTCCTCTCGGAGCAGCCAGGGTGTATCGATCTGACCAGCGCAGGGCACACTCAGACGGTCTCCGTGGACGCGGAGATCTGGGACGGTCCGCCGACGCACCTCGGTGTGGAGCAGTACGTGGCCCAGTTCTGGGCCGAGTGAATCGGGGCGGAGCCGGTAACCGCGGCTCCGCCCCCCGCTGGACGGTGTCTTCACATGATTACCGCTGGTGGATGATGGTGGTGTGATCCGTCGCCATGAACTGTCTTATGCCGAGGGGGAGTTCGTCCGGCCGTCGTTGCCCGAGTCGCCGCAGGGGCGGAAGCGGCTGGACGACCGCCGGGTCCTGAACGGGATCGTGGGGAAGTTCCGGACCGGGACGGCCTGGCGGGACGTGCCCGGGCGTTACGGGCCGTGGGCCACGCTCCATACCCGTTTCCGCCGGTGGGCGGCGGACGGAACGTACGACCGGATGCTCCGGTCCGCCCGGGCGAAAACGGACGCCGCCGGTGGCATCGACTGGCTGGTGTCCGTCGACTCCACGGCCGTCCGGACTCACCAGCACGCGGCCGGGGCTCGAAAAGGGGGCTCAGCGACCCGGCCCTCGGCCGGTCCCGAGGCGGGCTGACCAGCAAGATCCACCTGGCCTGCGACGGGCGGGGCCGCCCGCTCGGCTTCGTCGTCACGGGCGGCAACACCAACGACCGCACGCAGTTCACCGCCGTGATGGAAGCGATCCGGGTGCCCCGGACCGGACCCGGGCGGTCCAGGGTCCGGCCCGATCACGTCCTGGGCGACAAGGGCTACGGCTCGAAGGCGATCCGCACCCGGCTCCGCCGCCGGAGCATCCCGCACACCATTCCCGAGCGGGTCGACCAGGCCCGCGACCGGGCCCGGCGCGGCAGCCGCGGAGGCCGCCCGCCGGCCTTCGACCGCGAGGCCTACAAGCGTCGCAACGTCGTGGAACGGTGCTTCAACCGCTTGAAGCAAGGGCGCGGCATCGTCATCCGCTACGACAAGACCGCCCAGTCCTACGAAGCAGCCGTCACCCTCGCATCACTCCTGATGTGGGCGTGACATGTGACGACAGAACCCAGGGCCGTTGTCAGCGGCGGTCCGTCGGGCGAGGCAGACCGGAGGAGGGGCAGTATCGAGGCGTGCCGCTCAGCAGTTCCGGATGGACCACACGGGCGTCCAGTCGTACGTGAAGGGCGTGGGCTCCGGCAGGACGACGTCCAGCACCTGGCCGTTCTGGCCGTAGAAGAACGCGGCGGCGCCGACCTGGTTGTTCACCACCTGGCCCACGCCGTTCCAGTGGGACAGGGAGTACTGCCGGCACCGATAGAGGAAGAAGACCTTGTACTTGCCGACCACCGGGTCCCAGACCCCGGTGCAGAGATTCCCCGACGCGCACGTGACGGGGCTGCCCGACGACGTGTGCGTGTAGTCCGCCCAGGGCGAGACCGTCGGCGACGCGGCCGCCACGGCTCGTGAGGAGGGCCCCTCGCCCCGGGGTGCCGGTGGCATGGCCAGGGTCTGGCCGCCGCCCTCGTGAGGCCCGTCCGAGCCCGCCGCCTGAGCCGGGCCCGCCGCGAAGGCGGACACCAGCACCCACAGGAAGGCACCGACCACACCGAGGGTGGAACGCCAGGTACGCGACATCGTCACTCCTTCTCCGGGAATCCCCGGGTTCACCTCTGATTCGTGCACAGCGGTACGTCCGGCAACTTGTCGTCCGGATGGCTGATGTAGATGTTGGTGACGTAGCCCCCGTACTGCGGCAGATACGCCCACCAGTCGTTGGTGTACGGCGGGACGGAGACGAGCTGCCCCTTCTTCTGGCAGCCCACCAGCACCTCCGCGCCGGCCGGGAGTCGGGTCAGCAGGTTGTCCCCGACGGCCGGTTCCGTCCGGACGGCGACGTCCTGGCCCCATGTCCCGTACCACTTCCCCTTCGGCGCCGTTCCGCCGGGAACGTTCAGGGAACGGGTCAGCCGGCCGAGGTCGGTGTACGCCTTTCCGTACGACGTGCCCTCCGGGTGCAGGGTGAGGACGGCCACGATCGAACGGTCACCGGCCCCGACGGTGCCGGTCGTGTGCAGCGCCGGTCGGCTCAGGTCGACGCTGGCGTCCCCCTCGTCGGTGTACGCCGGGGCCGGGGCGTCGGCGCCACGAGCCGCAGTGGTGCCCACGGAGCCGCAGCTCCCCTTCGCGTACCTCCCTGACCAGCCCTGTTTCACGGCCCACGGGCGGTCGAACGCGGCGGCGATGCCGAAATGCTGGTCGAAGGAGTCCGACGCGCAACGGGTCGACTGGCGCAGACGCTCCATGACGAAGTCGCGAACCGGCGCGGGAGCGGACTCCAGGATGTGCCGGTAGGTCTTCACGACGTCGCGGGCCGACATGGCCGTGTAGCCCCAGTACCCCTCGTAGCCCGCCGGTGGGGGAGCGGTGTCGGCGAGCCCGAGCCGCGTGACCATGCGCTCGACGATCGTCGGCCCGCCGTAGGGCGACCAGTAGTGGTTGGCGGCGGCGTCCTGACTGCTGCGGAGCATGACGTCCAGCCGTGTGCGGTCGGCGGCCGGGAGGGTGTCGGGGCTGCGGTTCCACAGGAAGTCGAGGGTGATCAGGAGCTTGACGACCGACGCGGACCGGAACGTGGCGGCCGGGGCGAGCTGTTCGGTGAACGCCCCGGTCTGCCGGTCGAACACGGCCACGCCCGTCGTGACCCCCGCGGGCACCTGGGGACTCGCGGGCATGACCGACGCGGAGTCACGCGTCGGCTCCGTCGCGGCCGCAGACGCGGCCGAGTGCCGGAACACCGCGCCGGTGATGGAGAGGGAGAGGAAGGCCGCGGTCGCGGCGAGCAGGAGTCGAGGAGTACGGCGAGCGGTGGTATGGGAGCGCATGGCGATGCGGAGCATGGCGTGAGGGGTCCTCGCTTGGTGTGAGAGCGGGCTGCCCGGGTCTCGGAAGGGGGCGGCTGACCATCGCGGCGGGACCGCGGCGTGGAGCCCCTGGCAGGACGCGATGGGCTCCGTCGGAGCGGGCCGGGCGGACGGCTCCCGGCGGCTCTACGGGATGTTGCACTCCGTCATGCCGGGCCAGGGATCGGTCGACGTCCACACGTCGACGGCGGGGATGAACCCCCACCCGTGATTGCGCTCGCGCCCCGGGGCGATGCGGTCACCCATGGTGTAGTACCAGATGTTGTTGCCGCCGCTGTGCGCGGCGCCCCTGCCCCAGCACACGAACCAGCTCGTCGACGTGTCGATCCAGCCGATCGCCGAGCAGGCGGCGATGAAGCTGGCGCAGCCGTACAGCGGGGCGCCGGCACGATTGCCGCATACCCAGTCACGTGTCCAGGTGCGCCCCGTGTACGCGTCGTAGTGGCTGACGTTGCGCGCGGTGCACGAGGCCTGGGCCGCCAGGGGCGCGGCCTCGGTCGTGGGCGGCGCGCTCACTGCCGCGCCGGTGGTCGTGCCGGGCTGCGGCGACGACGCCTGAACGGCGCCGGCGCCGAACAGCACGGCCAGGAGGGCGGCGAGCATCGCCACCGCTCGTCTCACAGACATGTTTCGGCCCCCGTTGTTGAGAAAGCCATGGTCGGACGGCCCGGTGGAACCGAGGAGGTTTCACGGGGCGTCGCTTGAGAGCCGAGCCTTCCACTCGTACTCCGTGCATGTCATCACTTGTGGCTATGCGACATGAAAGACGATCGATAAGGGATTCATCATGGTTGCTGACGAAACGGCCGCAGGAGGCGCCGCGTCGACGGGCCCCGACCCACGGACGCCGAGCGCCCATCAACTCCGGCTGTTCGTCGCCCTCGCGGAGGAACTCCACTTCTCGCGCGCCGCCGCCCGGCTGTTCATCACGCAATCGGCCCTGAGCCAGCAGATCAGAGACCTGGAAAGACGTCTCGGGGTGAAGCTGTTCGATCGTTCGAGCCGGGCCGTGACGCTCACCCCGCAGGGCCGTGTGCTGCTGGCGGACGCGCGCGAAGTGGTGGCGGCCATGGACCGGCTGAGCCGCAGCGCTTCCACCCAGGCGCGCCGTCTCTCCGGACGACTCGTCGTCGGCACCATCGGCGCGGAGGCGGCGATGCCCTACACGCACGCCGTGCTGCGTCTGCTCCATGAACGGCACCCGTTGGTCGAGGTCGACGTGCGCAGCCTCCACTTCGCCGACCACTTCGACGCCCTGTTCCGCCATGACATCGACGTTGCCTTCCTCCGTCCACCGGTCCCGCCCGGCGTCGAGGTGCAGCACCTGGCCACGGAACCCCGGCTGGCCTGTCTCTCCGCGAGCGACCCGCTCGCGGACGGCGACCGGATCGCCCTCGCAGAGCTGGCCCGCCACCCGGTGATCGACGTCCCGCCGCAGGTGCCGCGACTCTGGTGGGACTTCTGGGCCGCCGACCCCCGACCCGACGGCACCCCGGTGCGCTACGGACCCGTCGCCTCGGACCTGGAGGGCCTGTTGCACCTCGTGGCCCAGGGCAAGGGCATGTGCTTCCTGCCGGCCGCCGCACGCGACCTCTTCCCGCGCCCCGGCATCCGCTACGTCGAGGTCACGGACCTGCCCCCGTCGACGGCGGGTCTCGCCTGGCTGAGGGAGAACCGCACGGAACCGCTCGTCGAGGCCGTGGCGGCAGCTGCCGCACACGTGGCCGCCGTGCGGGACCGGGGGGTCGTCCGGGGCAGGAGCCAGACCGAGGACTGACCCGACGTCGGAGTCCGCGGCTAACGTCGGAGTCCGCGGCTAGTCCGGGCGAGGGGTCCCGGCCCGCGTTCCCCCCGTTTCGTGGCTCCGCAGGATCCGAGTGGCGTCACCGGGTCCGGAGACATCGGGCCGCAGGACGCTCGTGGGGCGTCCCTCGTCGTCGTACGTGAGGCGCGGCCGCCCCGAGAGGGCGTCGGCAGAGACGACGCGGTCGTGTTCGTCGTACGGGCTGGTACTGGCGTGGCCGAGTGCGTCCGTCCACGCGACCAGGCGGTAGCGGGTGTCGAAAGGCGGCCGCTGTCTGCCGCTTGGCGGTAGCGAGGGCGAACAACCCCGTCAGCGCTCCGCTGCCGACCGCCACGGCAACGGGGGCCTTCTCCCGTCGCCCGGACGACTCGCCGAGCGTCATCCGAGGGGATCACGGATTCCGGGGCCCGCCGCCTGGGGCCGCCCGGCTCTCGGCGGTGCCGGGTGGATCCGGTGAGGGCTCGCCCGCCGCGAGGTGCTCCAGGACCTCCGCCAGTTCCTGGCAGGCGCGGCGCACCGACCGCCGGGTCGCACGCTGCTCGGTGATGACGGAGGCGAGAAGCAGGGCGGTCAGGGCGGCGGAACCGTTGAACGCCTGGAGCTTGACCATGATCTCGACCTCCGTGAGGTGGAGGAACGCGCCCTGTCCGGAGGTCGCCTCGAAGGTGGCGAGCACGGAGGCGAGGAGTGCGCACAGCATGCTTCCGGCGAGCTGGAAGCGGAGCGCTGCCCAGATCAGCAGGGGGAAGACGAGAAAGAGCATGCTCATCGAGCTGAATACGAGGATGGGCATGAGGATCAGGGTCGTCAGCCCCAGAAGGGCCGCCTCCTTCCAGCGCCGCATCCGGAACCGTCCGGCCGGCCCCACGAGGACGAGCACGAGCGGGGCGACGAGCAGCACGCCCATCGTGTCGCCCACCCACCAGGCCAGCCAGACGGGCCAGAACTCGCTCGTGTCCAGGGAGCTCTTCGCCACTTGCAGCCCGACCCCCGCGGTCGCGCTGATCATCATGGCGCCGAACCCGCCGAGGAAGACCAGGGCGAGTCCGTCCCGCAGCCGCGCCATGTCGCGCCGGAAGCCGGCCCGTCTCAGCAGCAGGAAGGCGCAGAGGGGCGCGACGGTGTTGCTGACCACGGTGACCACCGTGGTGGGGCCCGGAGTGGTGAGGGAGGCGATGACGAGGAAGGAGCCGAGGGCGATCCCAGGCCAGACCCGCACGCCGAGCAGCAGCAGGGCGGCGACGGCGACGCCGGTGGGGGGCCAGGTGGGGGTGACCACCACGCCTTCGACGACGAGGCGTCCCAGCAGGCCCAGTCGTCCGGCCGCGTAGTAGCACACCGCGACGACCAGCGACATCAGAGCCGTCTCCGCAAAGGACCGGTACCGCCGAGTGTCCAACACGTCAGCCATCAGACACCGGCCTGGCCCCGACGGCCGGACATGGCCCCTGCGTGTCGGGCGCCGTTGTCCGGCATGGCCCCGGGCGGGTCCGAGACCGCCCGGCCCCGAGGCGATCCCCCTTCCCTCACTCCTTGGCCGCCGGCCGGGCCGGGCCGCCCTCATGGCCGACGACCAGGACGGCCGCGTCGTCCTCGTGCCCCACCGTGGCCGCCAGCTTCATGACGGCGGTGGCGAGCGCGTCGACGTCCAGTCCGGCGACGGCGGTGATCCCGGCGAGTCTCGTCACCCGTTCCAGACCCTCGTCGATGTGGAGCGAGGGCCCCTCCACCACCCCGTCGGTCAGGAGGACGAAGACACCGTCGGCGTGGAGCCGGTGGCGCGTGGTCGGGTAGTCGACGCCGCGCAGCACCCCGAGAGGAGGCCCGCCCTCGCTGTCGTCGATGCCGGAGCGGCCGTCGTCGGTGGCCCAGATGTGGGGGATATGACCAGCCCGGGCGCACTCCAGGGTGCCGGCAGCAGGGTCGAGCCGCAGGAAGGTGCACGTGGCGAAGAGGTCGGCGCCCAGAGAGACGAGCAGGTCGTTGGTGCGACCGAGCAGCTCTCCCGGGTCTCCGGTGACGGAGGCCAGCGCGCGCAGCGCCACGCGGACCTGTCCCATGAAGGCGGCGGCCTCGATGTTGTGTCCCTGCACGTCACCGATGGACATGCCGATCTGCCCGTCGGGCAGGGAGAAGGCGTCGTACCAGTCACCGCCGACGTTGAGCCCGTGGTTGGCGGGCTCATAGCGGACGGCCAGCCGGGCGCCCGGAAAACTGGGCAGGTCCGAGGGCAGCATGCCGCGCTGCAGGGCCACGGCGAGCTCGACACGCGAACGCTGCGTCTCGGCCAGCTCGCGCGCCCTGGCGGTCAGCGACGCGAGCCGGACCAGCAGGTCCTCGCTGTTGTCGGCCTGCCGTCTGCTGAACATCGATCACTCCGACGTCACGACAATCCTCGCATCACTCCGCCCGTCTCCAGCACGCGGGACCACAGGGGACCACCTCGGTACGAACAGGTCCTTCTCACTCTGCCCGGAGAGGACGGCGTCCGCATCTCATCGGCGGAGAAAGCGGTGGATCCCAGTGCCGCATCAGGCAACGTTTGCCCCGTTGTGACGTGTCGCCCGGTTGCTGTGCCGAGCGGCATCAGTCCATCAAAATGATCATGTGGCTCAACGTGTGCAGGTCCGTGGGATCGATGACGATGAGGGCAGACGGCTCTTGCGGATCGTCCGCCGGGGTACCGGGTCGGCAGGCCGGTGTGCTGGGCCATCGTGTCGGCTCCGCCCGCTCGGCATCGGACAGCACCAGCTCCGGCTTGCGGCGGCCCGGCCGCGGCTGATCCGTCGGCCCCGCCGTCCGCAGGGCCGCGAACCGCGAGCGCCACTTGCGCACCGTCTCCACGGACACCCCGAAGTCCGCTGCCGCAGCGGTATTTGACTGCCCATCCGCACAGGCCAGGATGATGCGGGCCCGCTCCGCAGCGCGAGCCGATACTCCCACACTCGACCAGCGCGGTAACTCCGCACGTTCCTGGGCGGACAGAACAAATTCGACAGCACGAGGGCCTCGACGTGAAATAAAAACAGCCTACAGACTTGAGGCCGACTTTTCGGGCGCATCACACTGGTGACAAGGGGTGCGAAGGGAGTGGCGAGGGCCGGCAGCGACGGGCCCAGCGAGGGACTCCCCGAAGGGGCGCGGGCAGCGGTTGGCCTGTGGGGATGTGCGTCACGGCGCTCACCGGAGGGTGGCGGTGTCCGCCTTTCCAGTCGCCGTAGGAAGAATCCTGGCAGGGGTGGACGAGGGTCGCGACGGAGTTGTCGATGATAGCGGGATAGCTTCGGACGAGTCATGGATCTTTGCGTATGCGGTGAATTGAACAAAGAGGAGAGAAGGGGTGCTTTATTTCGGTTCCATAAAGGAGCTCATCTCGCGGAACCGATTCATCCGATCACCTGTCCTTCCCGTTGTGAACACAGCAAAGTTTCGGCCCGTGAGCCTCATCGCCGCCACCGCCGCCTTCGGTATGACCATGACCTATGGCGCTTCCCAGGCGGTCTCCGCGCCCCGGCTCGCGCCGAAGCCGGCCGACCGGCCTGCGCCCGCCCTGCTGACCAGTTACCAGCTCACTCCGGGGCTGCTGAACATCACCGGGGGCCGCACGGCGGGGAACCCGAGCCAGGTGCATGGCGTGCTGGGGGTGCCCCGGGGCAAGGGCCCGCATCCGGTGGTCGTCGTGGTGCACGGCACGCACCACAACTGCTTGCCGACGGGCGCCTCCGTCGTGGCGAAGAAGCCGGTGAAGACGACCTGGCCGCTGGTCTGCGCGGAGCCCGGTAAGCAGAAGCCCGGGCCGAGCCTCGGCCCTGACTATCTGCGGCACGACGTCGGGCTGTCGCACATGGTGCAGGAGCTGACGCGCAAGGGCTTTGCGGCGGTCTCGATCGATGTCGTGTCGCCGGAGAGCTGGTGGGGCGGGGAGACCGAGCCGCAGAAGGGCTACGCGGATCTCATATCGGCGCATCTGCAGCTGCTGTCGGACGTGAACAAGGGTGTGAACCACGGGCTGAAGCTCAAGGGGCTGAAGGGCAGGATCGACACCTCACGGGTAGGTCTGGTCGGCCACAGCCGGGGCGGCGGCCATGTGCTGACGGCGAAGGCGGCCAAGCGGCCCGGACTCTTCGGCGTGGTGGCGGTCCAGCCCGCCGAGAACGTCGAGAAGGCCCCGCACAGGGTCCCGGTTCTGAACATCCGGAGCACCTGCGACGAGGACACCGGCCCCAAGGCCGGACTGGACACCGTGAAGAAGCTCGCCTCCTCCGGCACCACGAAGGTCGCCGCCGACGTCGTCCTCACGGGCGTGGGCCACCGGATGCTCAACACCAACCTCGCCGCCACCGACCCGGGCGGCGCCAACGGGGAGTGCAAGGCATCGCAGGTGGCGTCCCCTGCGGCGGCCCGTTCGCAGACCGCCCAGCTGACGGCCTCCTTCCTGGCGCAGGCGCTGAAGAAGTCCCCCTCGTACCGGCTGCCGGCCCTCCCGGAGATCGCCCCGAAGGGTTCGAACCTGCGCAAGGGCGGCCCGGCCGTGACCTTCGGGAAGACGGCCCGGCAGAAGTACACCGAGCCGCACCGCATCCCGCTGGTCTCGTCCAAGCAGCGGCTGCTGCCCGCGATCCCGAAAAGCCTGAAGATCATGAAGGAGCCCGACGCCGGGATCTGACCCCTGCTCGCACACACCTTCCGAGCCCCCGCCATGTCGATGACGCGAACGGGGGCTCGGGCGCGCATGAGGCTCGGGCAGTGGACGGGCTCGGAAAGTGTGGGGTTATTGATCAACTGCTGGGCATGACGCACTGGCAGTGGTCTTGGCGGTCGGGCTGTCCGTGGAGATCACCGTCATGTGTGTCCGTCCATGCGAGCCTTCTTATGACTCGTCGTTGAGGGACGCGCAGTGGGTGATGATCGGGCCGCTGCTGCCGGAGCGGGACCCTCGCCGTGCCGGTCGGCCGTTGAAGTTCCCGCGTCGGTCCTGTGGATGCCCTGGCCCGACGCCAGTGGGAAGTCCCGTCAGGCGGCCGAGGGACGCCCGTCAGCAGGCGTTGGCGGAATCGTCGGAACCGGGCCGTACACCAGATGTCACCGAGCGCGGCGAGCTGCTCCGGGTGAGCTCGTCGAGGAGCTCGCGCCGGAGGTTGGTGAGCTGCGCCTTGCGCGCGCCGGCGTGGCCGGTACCGCAACTGTCCTCTTGCGGCGCCTGCCAGGAATTACGGGGCAGCCCTGAGCACGATGCGGGCGTTGTCGTCGAGCATCCGCCGTGTCCGGTCGTCGGGGAGTCCGGCGTGCTCGATGAAGGAGACGGCGGTGCGGAACAGGTCTCCGGCTTCGTAGGGGAAGTCTGTGCCCAGGAACGGCCGGTCGGCGCCGAACGTCGCGGCGGCCGCACGCAGCGCGGGTACATGGCCGTGGCCGACCGTGTCGTACCAGAGCCGTCTGGCCGTGGTGGAGGCGCACGGTGGTGCGCGGAGGCGGGTCACCGGCCCGGCCGGATCGTGTTGATGATCTGACAATCGAGAAGAAAACGGCGCGCGGTTTCGGGCAACCCTGGGGGGCTTTCGCTGGTCGGAAAGGTGAGAGCGAAACAGACACAGGGGGGAACCCGATCATGTTCGAACGACGCAGGCCCGGGCTGAGGACGGTGCTCGTCGCCACCGCCGTCGCGGTGGCGACCGCCACCGGCGCTGCCTCCGCCGTCGCCGCCCCGGCGGCCGCCCCGCCACCGGCGCCTGCCTTCAATCTGTTCGGCGTCCACAAGCAGACCCACGAGATGTGGCAGTGGTACCGACAAGGACCGCTCCTGGCCACCGGCGGGCCCGACGGGGGCGATCACTCGGACCTCGCCGACCGCATCAGCGTCGACAACGTCGGCAACGGGGACGGTTACGGCTCGTGGACCCTCTACAAGAACGGCCGACTGGACTTCTCCGGCTGGGTCGACGGCCAGTGGCGGCCGGCGAAGACCGTCGGCCGGGGCTGGGACACCTACCGCACGGTCCTCTCGCCCGGCACTCTCGGCGGGGCCAAGGAGGCCGACCTGATCGGCCTCGACAGGGCCGGCGTGCTGTGGATCCACCTGGGTTACCCGGACGGCCGCCTCACCACCCGCGCGCGGGTCGGCGGCGGCTGGGGCCAGTACACCGAGCTGGCCGGCCAGGGCGATCTGACCGGTGACGGCAGGTCCGACATCACCGCTCGCGACAAGGCCGGTGTCCTCTGGCTCTACAAGGGCACGGGCGACCACAAGGCTCCGTTCGCGGGCCGTACGAAGATCGGCGGCGGGTGGAACGTCTACGACCGGCTGTTGTCGGTCGGCGACATCAACGCCGACGGCAAGGTGGACCTGCTGGCCCGGAAGACGACGGGCGAACTGCTCCGGTACTCGGGCACGGGCGACGCGGCACGACCGTTCACGGCGCCGACGCAGATCAAGGGGGCCTACATGAAGGAGTTCAACCTCCTCTAGATGTAAGGCACTTCGTGCGAGGCGGCCCCCCGTTCCCGGCATTTCGGGTCCGGGGTCGCCCCCTGTCGGGGCCGCCGTCTGTCACGAGGTCTGGATCTTGGCAGGTACAGACCGATGCCGCTTCGCCGGCCTTTCCTCCAGCGGAAGGACGACAGCGCATGCGACGACTCCT
Organism: Streptomyces sp. NPDC101490; assembly: GCF_044767145.1. NCBI lineage: Bacteria > Bacillati > Actinomycetota > Actinomycetes > Kitasatosporales > Streptomycetaceae > Streptomyces > Streptomyces sp. NPDC101490. The sequence goes on along the minus strand of NZ_JBIWNI010000007.1, from coordinate 8,639 downwards.
CGCCCTGATCGCCGCCCAGGACGCGCTCGCACTCCTGGGCCTCGGCCTCCAAGGAGTCGGTGCGTGACGGTGGCTGAGGGGTGGTCGCTCGGGGGTGCGCGCGGCACGCAAGGTCGACACGCGTATCACCCGACCGGACGGCGTCACCCAGGCCACATGGCGGCCCCGAGAACCCCGATATCCCAGAGAACCGTGGGGACGACCAGGAGCAAGAACCGTTCGCTCCCGCGCGCGATGGAGTGCCGATTGCGCTCTTGTGGCGGTGCCGATCCGGGTGACACGCTCTCGCGGACAGGAACTGGGTACAGCGGTGTCTACCCACCCGGTCCCCGTGACGCGCCGGTTCAGCCGTCGCCGGATCGAGCGGCGGACCGTAACGGCCCGGAGGCCGAGCAACACGCAAGGGTGCCTTCAGCGGTACGGCGCGCCCGGCCGATCTCTGATGTGACGGAAGGACATGAGATGCGTTTCGGAGTCTTCATGGCACCGTTTCACACGGCGCAGGGGCAGAATCCCCTGACTGCTTTCGCGCGGGACCTGGCCACCCTTCAGCAGCTCGACGACCTCGGCTATGACGAGGCCTGGATCGGTGAACACCACTCTGGTGGTTCGGAGTTGATAGCCAGCCCAGAGATCTTCATCGCGCACGTCGCAGCCCAGACCAAGCACATCAAGCTGGGGACCGGCGTGCTCTCTCTTCCGTATCACAACCCGCTGTGGGTGGCGGACCGCGCGATCCTGCTCGATCACCTCACCCGGGGCCGGTTCATGCTCGGGCTCGGCCCCGGCTCCCTCCCCACGGACGCGACGATGATCGGTATCGACCCGGTTTCACAGCGGTCCGCGCTGGAAGAGGACACCGACGTCCTCATCCAGTTGCTCACCGAGGATGAGCCCGTCACCAAGAAGACCGCCCGCTACGACCTCGTCGAAGCCAGGTGTCAGTTACGCCCGTACACCACACCCTGCTTCGAAGTCGGCATCGCGGCCATCGCCTCGCCGTCCGGCCCGCGGATCGCGGGCAAGCACGGGCTGGCACTGCTGTCCATCGGCGCGACCATGACCGGTGACCTGGACATGCTCGCCGCGCACTGGAGCGTGATGGAAGAACGATCCCATCAGTTCGGCGCCGTCGTCGAACGCGACGCGTGGCGACTGGTCGGGCCGATGCACATCGCCGAGACGAAAGAACAGGCCTACGCGGACGTCGCGTACGGACTCGATGACTGGTGCCGCTATCTGCAGTACGAAGCCGCGGTGCCGCACTTCGAGCCCGGCGGCTCGACGCTGAAGGAACGCATCGACTGGATCAACGAGTCCGGTGTCGGCGTGATCGGAACACCGGACGACGCGATCCGGCACATCCGCCTGCTGCGGGAGCAGTCCCACGGCTTCGGCTGCTACCTCATGATGGCGCACGAATGGGCGAGGGCAGACGCCACCCGTCAGCACTTCGAACTGTTCGCGCGGCAGGTCGCCCCGCACTTCCAAGGCAGTCTCGAACGCATCGACGCCGCACGAGCCCTCGCGGTCAGGCGCAGGGAGGCACTGTACGACCGCATGGGCGAAGCGCTCGACGAGGCGAAGGCCCGTCATGCCGCCGAGCGGGCGGCCAGGGCTGATGGTCTGGGCTGATGGTCCGCGGCGACCCGGCCCCGACGTCGGAGACCGCACCCCGGAGACACCCGAGTCCTGACGGTCCGAGAGAGCAGAACTCCGCTGGGGCGCACGGGGCAGGGAGCGCTGGTGACGGAACTGCGGGCGCGGACAGGGGGGGGAGCGGGCTCTCACGGTCGGGGGCGCCCGCGCCGGTACATCCGTACCGCTCCGGCTCGACCGCATCCTCACCGTGGGGCCGTCCGCCCGGCTCCGCCGCACCCACGACATCCGGGAGGTCCGTGACGCCTCCGACCGCCTCCCCGTCGTCCTCGACGCCGAACTCCCCCTGGAACGAGATCCCGATCCCGCCCGTCGGGGCCGCTCGGTCCGGTGTGGAGGGGAGTCTGATTCACCCGTACGTGTGATTGTCGGCCCGGTAATAGTGTGACTATCTGGAACCGTTCCGCGACTGCCCGTGTCGGGCGGTCGGTTGACGGTGAAGGGATGACGATGAGCACTGCCCAGGCGGCGGCCGCCGGTGGAAAGAACTCCGCACTTCCGATCAGTACGGCCGCAGGGAGCGGGAGCGCCGGTTTCAGCGGGGACAACGGGCCCGCGACCGCTGCCCAGTTGAACCGTCCGTACGGGGCCGCGGTGGACGGGAACGGCAATCTGTACTTCTCCGACTACAACAACCACCGGGTCGCGAGGGTTGCCACCGACGGGAGGATCAGCACGGTCGCGGGGAACGGGACCGCCGGATTTCGGGGCGACGGCGGCCCCGCGACCGCTGCCCAGTTCAACTGCCCGCGCGAGCTGGCGGTGGACAGTGCGGGCAATCTCTACATCGCCGATTCCAGCAACCATCGGATCCGGAGGATCACGCCCGATGGGGTGATAAGTACGGTCGCGGGGAACGGGACCGGGGGGTTCGGCGGTGACGGCGGCCCGGCCACCGCCGCCTTGCTGAACCTCCCGCTGGGGGTGGCGGTGGACAGTGCGGGGAATCTCTACATCGCCGAGTACCACAACTTCCGGGTCCGGAAGGTCACGCCTGCCGGAGTGATCAGTACGGTCGCGGGGAACGGGACCGGGGGTTTCGCCGGTGACGGCGGCCCCGCCACCGCCGCCCGGCTGAACCGGCCCTTCTCGGTGGCGGTGGACGGTCCGGGCAATCTCTACATCGCCGACGCCGAGAACCACCGGGTCCGGAAGGTCACGCCCGACGGGGTGATAAGTACGGTCGCGGGGAACGGGACCGCGGGTTTCGGCGGTGACGGCGGCCCGGCCACCGCCGCTCAGCTGAACTTCCCGCTGGCGGTGGCGGTGGACAGCACCGGCGTTCTCCACATCACCGATCACCGCAACCAGCGGATCCGGAGCGTGGCGGCCGACGGGAAGGCGAGCACGGCGGCCGGCACGGGCACCGCGGGTTTCGGCGGCGATGGCGGCCCCGCCACCTCGGCCCAGCTGAACGGCGTGTACGGACTCGCCGTGGACAGTGTCGACACCCTCTACATCGCCGACCACGTCAACAACCGGGTCCGGAGGATCGCCTCGCCGAGGTTGGCCGGACTCCCTGATTCGGGCACGGTGGTCTCCTGGGCCAATGTCCGCAGCCGACTGCGCATGGCGGTCCTGCGCGAGTCCACCAAGGACGGGGCCGAGGTCCACCAGGATCTCGCCGTCTCCAGGGACCACCAGCGGTGGCGCATGGTCGTGGCGGGCCAGGAGAACGGCGAAGTCCTGTACACGATCGAGAACCTGCGCAGCGCCAAGGTGCTGGAGGTCGTCGGGGCCACGGAGAAGAACGGGGCGCTCGTCGCGCAGCGCGCCTACGAGGGCGGCGACGCGCACCACCAGCAGTGGCGGCTGATCCCGGTGGGTCCGGCGGACGCCACCCCCAGGGTGTACGAGATCGCGAATCGCAACAGCGGTCTCCTTCTGCGGATCGACACCAACGCCCGTGCGGTGATCAAGCAGCACGGCTCGGAGGGCGACCACCGCGACCGGCAGTGGCAGCTGCTTCCGGTGTGATGCGTGAGGGGGCGGGGGCGAGGCCGCCCCTGCCCCCTCACGGCAGCTCCTACTTCTGGGAATCCGATGAACCCGATGAACCCGATGAACCCGATGAGCCCGACGGATTCTCGGCGGTCGGCTTGGACGCCTTGGGCGTCGGAGGCGCCTCGGGCGGCCGGGTGAAGTCGCTCTTCCGCGGCATGGTCTTCAGGTCCTCGTCCTTCTGGAGGTCGCCGTGGTCCGCGACCGTCGGGCTCGACTCCTGCATGCGCGCGGACGCCGCCGTGGACACCGAGCCGGGATCCGAGACGAACCGGGCCTGTGCGTCGGCCGACGTCTGGGTGGTCTGGATGAAGGCGCCGAGGAAGCCGAGGACGGCCCGTGCCTCGGGTGACTGCTCCTGCACCACCTTCGCCCGGGACGAGGCCCCGTGGATCGCGCTGTTGAAGAGGCTGGTGCTCGTGTCGTCGTAGGTGTCGTCCTCGGAGTCCTCGAAGTCGACGCCCTCTCCCGGCCGGGGCTTGGCGGCGTCGGTGGTCACCGAGAAGAGGCCCGCTCCCTTGCCCGCGGAGCCGAAGATGTTGTTGAACACCATGGTGGTCACTCCTGGTCGTGGTCTGGGCGGCACAGGCCGCGGGATCAAGGGGCCTTGAACGGTGTCCGGTCGCTGCCGGTCAGGTTCTCGCCGTCGAACATGGTGTGGTGGACCTCCAGCGCGGAGACGACTTCGGCCAGCCCCTTCATGCGGAAGCCGCCGCCGGAGAGGTCGAGATCGCCGATGTCGCGGGCGACCACGCTTTCCAGGGCGGGGTACTCCCCGGACTGCGGCGGGGACAGGACCGCCACCGGCACGTCGTACCGCACCGCGAGCAGCCCGGAGAAGGTCACCGGTATCTCGTAGGTGTACTCCTTGCGGGTGCGCCGCTGCGTGACGATGGTCTCCACGCGCGAATCGGGCTGCACCGTGCCGGAGATCTCCGACTTCGAGGCCCAGCTGGTGGTCAGGGTGCCGCCGACCGAGGCCGTGATGCCCAGCATCAACTGGGCGTTGAGCTCCGCGCTGCCGGTGGCGCTGCCCGTGGCCGTGAACGCCGTCGAGGCCGTCGCCGAGGTCGACGCCGTGTTGGTGACGCCGTTCGTCGTCGAGTTCGTGACGCCGTTCTCGGTCCCGTTGGCGACATCGACCCCCATGTCGTCCTTGCTGTTCTCGTTGGTCACGGTGTTCGTGACCGTGTTCGCCATCTCGTTCTGGAGCTGGTTCTGCAGCTCGGTCTGGAACTGCCCCTGGAGGTCGAGCTGGAGCTGCTTCTCCAGCTGGAGCTGGAGTTCCGCGCCGACCTTGCCGCCGAACGTGAGCTGCCCCTCCCCCTGGAGCGACCACGTCACCTCGTTCGACACGGTGAACTCGACCGAGTCGGTGAAATTCATCGGGGTCGCGAGGCTGCGGTTGACATAGGAACGCGAGGAGAAGGTGTCGGGCTCCGGCCGGCCGATGCCGCGCCGCTCCTCGATCAGCGGCTCCCCGAGATTCATGTAGGCGAGCCACCCCAGCTTGAAGGCGGACCCCGGGAAGGAGCCGAAGCTCGACTTGTTCACGGAGAAACCCACGGGCTTGTGCCGCACACCGTAGTCGTCGACGTAGACCAGACCGGGGTGGTCCAGGATGGACTGCCAGGTCTGCTCGATGTTGAGTTCCCGCAGGTTCTTCTTCGTCAATGGCTGACGTTTGGCCCGTTCCAGGTTGTATGCGTTGGAAGGCATTTCCTCATCCTCGGCTGAATTCGGTCGAATCGTCCCAGGTGAATTCAAAACAGGCATCTCGTGCGTTTCGAAAATTGAAGCTAACACGCCCTCCGTCGTCACGGAGGGTGCTTTCGTACATCCCGCCCGTTCGGGTGACATGTTGCCGATAGTCGAGACCAACTCGCGTACACCGAAGGTAAGTTGCGACGCTGTCGGTCCACGGGGCGACGGATCATGGATGGGTCTTCCGCAGGCGCCCGGGTCCCCGGCCGTCCGAGCGGGCGGTGGGGATACGGGGGAATTCGGGTGGGTCGTCCAGGCGTGTCCGGCAGGTGTTTCGGCCGAACTTTTCGTTTGGATGTTTCAGCCGGAAGTGAATTGCTCTGCGGTGATTCGTCTTGTGGGCCGTTTCGAGCCGGATGTCCGGCGCATTGCTTCTCCACTCTCAGGGACAGGTGAGGTTCCGCGATGTACACCCAAGAACGCACGGCCATGTCGAATCTGGTGGTCGGCGGCCCGGTTGCGGTGAACAGCTATGACAACGCGATCGTTGCCGCGCTCATCGAGAACCGGCCGGTCATGCTGGTCCACGCCTTCAACGGCGGATACCTGCGGCCCGTCGAGCTGAAGGAGGACAGCCACGACAAGGGGGTCAAGCTGGCCACTGCGCTCGACCCGGCCACCAAGGACGCGCGGGGCCACCTCTGGCACATCACCCCCGGCGGCTTCTTCGGACAGCGACCGCTCTACTTCATCGAGAGCGCGGCGGGTCAGGTGCAGCCCAAGCCCGTCGTGGCCGGCGGCGCGGCCGGTGCGGGCACGGCCGACACCGGGCGTGGTGACGACGGGATGGCGAAGCCCAAGCGGCGGCGCATATCCGTCCATCAGGAGGCGCCGAAGAGCACGGCCGACATCGTGCAGCTCGGTCTCCCCGACAAGGTCGGCGACAAGTGGCGCGGGAAGAACGGCGCGATCGAGGACACCCAGCTCTGGGTGGTCACGGTGACGCCGTGGGGCGGGATCACCTTCGTCCCCATCACCCACCCCGACGCCATCCTCGGTTTCAAGGACCACGCGGTGACGGCCGACGCCGAGGTGCGCCTCACCTACAACTGGGGCGGGGACTTCACCGGAACGGTCATCAACACCTTCTACCCCCGGCTGCCCAACGAGTGGGACGTGCCCTACCACCACGTCTTCACGTGATCCGCCACCACGGTGCCGGAGCCGCACCGCGACCGAGCCCGCGAACGATCCGTCTGGAAGAGGCACCACGATGACCGTGCCCACGGAAGAACTGAAGCTGGAGATCGTCCACGCCGCCACGGGAAGGACCCTCGGCGCCAGGGTCGCGCCGAGTGCGGACGGGACACTCGTCGTCCGTGACGTCCCCGCCGGTGGCCCGGGTCCGCAGCGGTGGCAGCTCGTCCCCGTGCCCGCCGCGCCGCAGGGCGGGCAGGCGCACGGCGACGGCCACGCGTACGCGATCCGTGACGCCGCCGGGGGCCAGGTGCTCGACAACCCCGCCGCCGCGGACCGCGGGGTACGGCAGGGAGTCGCCGCCGCCGGGAAGAAGAGCCAGCGGTGGCACGTCGTCCCGGTCGACGGGGAGGCCGGGCTGTACTTCATCGAGACCGCGACCGACGGCACCGTGCTCGACCTCGACGAGCCCGGTGCGGACGACACCCGGATCGTGCTGCGCGCGTACGACGAGGGCGCGGCGAGCCAGCGGTGGCGGTTCGTCCCGGCCGCGCCCGAGCGCACCAGCGACCCCGTGCTGCGCTGGGGATCGCTGAGCCACTGGAACGGACGCCAGTCCTGGCGGCTGGACCGCTCGGCCGCGCGGCGGCCGGTGCCCGGCGCCGCGCCCGCCTTCAGCGACATGCTGCTGGTGCTCGAACAGTTCGGCAGCGACCCGAACGCCGGGGAGTGGAAGAGTGAAGGCGCCACCCCTCCTCCCGGTGGACAGCCGGAGCGGTGGGCGGGGACCGGTGCGCGGTTCCTCGCCGACACCACCGGAACGGGGCGGGCCGACATCGTCGCGCTCAGGCCCGTGAAGGGGGCGGTGGCCTCGGCCACCGGAGGCGACGGCACGTTCGGCGCCGAGCGTGTCCTGCATCCGCCCGTACCGTCCCCGAGCCCCTCGGACCTGTGGGCCCTCGCGGACACGACAGGCAGCGGAAAGCCCGATGCCGTCGTGCTCGCCGCCGATGGCGTGCGCGTGTTCCCGCAGGCCGGGGGCGGGACCTTCGCGGCCGGGAGCGGCAAACCGGTGGTCAAGGCGTTCGGGCACGGTGCACCGGGCGGCGGCTGGCGGGCCGACCGGCATCCGTGCTTGCTGGCCGACACCACGGGTGACGGCAGGCTGGATGTCGTCGGCTTCCACGACGACGGCCTGCGGGTGTCGCTCCAGGGCGAGGCGGGCGTCTTCGCCCCGGTCGCTGACGAGCCGGTGCTCCGGGCCTTCGGTTACGGGGAGAGGGCGGGCGGGTGGCGGGTCGAGAAGCATCCCCGCTTCCTCGCCGACACCACGGGTGACGGCAGGCTGGATGTCGTCGGCTGCCACGGCGACGGCGTCTGGGTGTCGCTCCAGGACGAGGCGGGAGCCTTCGCCGAGCCCCGCTACCTGCTCGCCGAGTTCGGGGTCGCCCAGGGGTGGCGCTCGGTCGCGGAACACCCCCGCTTCCTGGCCCCGGCCACCGTCGGCGGCACACCGGACCTCGTCGGGTTCGGACCGCAGGGCGTCGTCGTCGCGCGGGGGCGCGGGGACGGCACCTTCGAGCCCGCCCGGATCGTTCTGAACGACTTCGGGTCCGCCCAGGGCTGGACGAGCGCGAAGCACCTCCGCTTCCTCACCGATGTCACGGGCGACGGCCGTCCGGACATCGTCGGCTTCGGCGACGAAGGGGTCTGGGTGTCGCACGGCCGGGGTGACGGCCGGTTCGAGCAGGCCCAGCTGGTCTGCCGGGGGTTCGGGTACGACGAGGACGCCGGCGCCTGGCGGGTCGGCCGCCATCCGCGCTTCCTCGCCGACATCACCGGCGAGGGGCGCGTCGACATCGTCGGCTTCGGAGGGCCGGGGGTGTACGTGGCCCGCAACCTGTACCGCCGCTTCCGGACCACTCGGTAGCCCCGGGATAGGCAAGGTGTTCCGGCCCGGCGTGGGGGGGGGGGGGGGGGGGGCGCGCCCGGGCGCCCGCCCCGGGCCGCCCCCGGCCGCCGCGGGGGGGGCGCGGGGGGGGGGGGGGGGGGGGGGGGGGGGGGCGCGGCGCGGAGGG
>NZ_JBIWNI010000006.1:0-334518 GCF_044767145.1 Streptomyces sp. NPDC101490 | reverse complement strand
TTGGCACGCTGTTGAGTTCTCAAGGTGCGGACGCTTCCTTCGTTCCTGTTTCCAGGCCCTCCGGGCGCTTCCTTCGTTTCCGACTCTATCAGATCCTTTCGGCGTCTGATTCCCAGTCAGCGGGATTTGTCTTTCCGGCTGTTGGGCCGTTCCGACGAGTGAGACTTTAGCGGATTCCCTGCCTCCGACGCTAATCGGGCGGCTGCGTCCGAACTTCGAACGCGGATTCCTCATTTCGCAAGAACGCACGAAAAGCAGAACGGCACGACAAAGCGCCATCAGCTTCTGAGGATCTTGCGGAGTGGCTGTCCGGGGCCGACCGGAGTCGGTGCTCACGTCGGACAACTCGGAGAACACTACGGATCCTGGAATCCCATGTCAACCCAGGTCCTGCGGCGTAGGCTCTCCGTATGACTACGCGTGCGCACACCACCCAGTGGTGGGCCGCCTGACGGCGGCCCGCACTCGCGCATGCACCACGCGGCCGCCGCTTCGGCGGCCGTTCGCGTATCCCCCTCCGGGAGCCGGGCCGTCTGATCGGCGGCCAGGAGAAGAGGGAGAAGAAACGCGATGACAAGGATCTTCAGCGGGATCAAGCCCACGGGGCACCTGACGCTGGGCAACTACCTCGGAGCCGTGCGCCGGTGGGTCGAGGTCGACCAGCACCGGGCTGAGGCGCTGTTCAGCGTCGTCGATCTGCACGCGCTGACCGTGGAACACGATCCGGCGCGGGTGCGGCGGCTCAGCCGGCAGGCGGCGACGCTGCTCCTGGCTGCGGGGCTCGATCCAGAGCTGTGCACCCTCTTCGTACAGAGTCATGTGGATGAGCACGCACGGCTGTCGTACCTGCTGGAGTGCGTGGCGACCGACGGCGAGCTGCGGCGGATGATCCAGTACAGGGAGAAGAGCGTCCTGGCGCGGGAGGCGGGGCAGGGCGTGCGGTTGTCGTTGCTGACCTATCCGGTACTGATGGCGGCGGACATCCTTGCCTATGGGGCGGACGAGGTGCCTGTGGGTGAGGACCAGACGCAGCACGTGGAGCTGACCCGGGACCTGGCGGTGCGGTTCAACCAGCGGTACGGGCACACCTTCACCGTGCCCCGGGCGGTCCGGCCGGAAGTGGCGGCGCGGGTCATGGACCTGCAGGACCCGCGTTCGAAGATGGGGAAGTCCCACGTGAACGGGTCGGGGATCGTCTATCTGCTGGACGAGGCGGAGACCGTGCGGCGGAAGATCATGCGGGCCGTCACCGACAGCGGGCAGGACGTGGAGTACGACCGGGACGTCAAGCCGGGAATCGCAAATCTACTCGATCTGATGGCAGCGGCGACCGGGGGGAATCCCTCGGTTCTGGCCGGGGCATACGCATCGTACGGAGCGTTGAAGAAGGACACGGCGGATGCGGTCGTCGAACTGCTGAGGCCCTTGCGGGAGCGGCATACCGCGTTGGCGGCGGACCCCGGCTTCGTTGATCAGGTGCTACGGGACGGGGCCGAGCGGGCCCGGGTGGTGGCACGGCCTCTGGTGGACCGGGCCTACGGGGCGATCGGGCTGTTGCCCGCCGGGTGACGGAAGGCGTTGCGGTAGTCGCGCGGGCTGGTGGCGAGGTGCGAGGCGAAGTGCTGGCGCATCGTGACCTCGCTGCCGAAGCCCGCGCGGCGGGCCACCTCGGGGAGGGGGTGGTCGGTGAGCTCCAGGAGTTTCTGTGCGGCGGCGACGCGCTGGGTGATGAGCCAGTGCAGGGGGGTGGTGCCGGTGGTGGCCTGGAAGTGGCGGGCGAAGGAGCGCGGGGACATGCCCGCTCGGGCGGCGAGGGTCGCGATCGTGTGCGGCTCGTCGAGGTGGGCCAGGGCGTGGGCACGGACGGTGGCGAGGGCGTCGGCGTCGCGGTCGGCGCGGGGGGTGGGGTGCTCGATGAACTGGGCCTGGGTGCCCGTGCGGAAGGGGGCCGTGACCATCGAGCGGGCGATGGCGGCGGCTGCTTCGGCGCCGTGGGCGGTGCGGACGAGGTGGAGGCAGAGGTCGATACCGGCGGCGGTGCCCGCCGAGCTCCAGATGCCGGTGTCCTCGACGAAGAGGGCGTCGGGTTCGACCCGGACCTTCGGGTGGCGGTCGGCGAGGGTTCGGGCGAGCTGCCAGTGGGTGACGGCGCGGCGGCCGTCGAGAAGTCCGGCGCGGGCGAGGACGAAGGCGCCGGCGCAGAGCGAGGCGACGGGCGTTCCGCGGGCGTGGGCGCGGCGGAGTGCGTCGAGGACCGGGGGTGGGACATCGGCGTCGGGGTCCTCCACGCCGGGGACCAGGACGAGGTCGTCGGGGGTGAGGTCGTCGAGCCAGTCGAGGGGGCGGTCGGGGGTGAGAGTGAGGCCGCCCCGCAGGGTGACGGGGGTGTCGGGGTCGGCGGCGGCCCTGCGGAGTTCGAAGGGAGGGACGCCACGGAGGGTGCGGTCGCTGCCCCAGACCTCGGTGACGACGGAGACGTCGAAGGCGCGGATGCCGGGGAAGGAGAGGAGGGCGACGCGTTGGAGACGGGGTGCGGGGGTGGGCGGCACGCATGGCAGTAAACCATCGATCGCTGGCATTCACCCCTCTGGGAGGTGGGTGGGCGTGGGGGAAGGATCGGGGGCATGGAGAGCGTGGAGAACATCGTGGAGAACGCGGCCCTTGTCGTCGTCGACGTGCAGAAGGGCTTCGACGAGGAGTTCTGGGGGAGGCGGAACAACCCCTCGGCCGAGAGGAACATCGCGGCGCTGATCGATCTGTGGCAGGAGACGGGACGGCCGGTCGTCTTCGTACGGCATGACTCGACGGGGGCGCGGTCGCCGCTGCGGACGGGGTACGCGGGGAACGCGTTCAAGGACTTCGTGGAGGAGCGGCGCGGGAAGGGGGACGGGCCTGAGCTGCTGGTGACGAAGAGTGTGAACTCGGCGTTCTACGGCGAGCCGTCGCTCGACGAGTGGCTCAGGGGGCAGGACATCGCGCAGATCGTGATCGTCGGCATCCAGACCAACATGTGCAACGAGACGACGGCCCGGATGGGCGGGAACCTCGGATACGACGTGTTGTTCGTGCTGGACGCGATGCACACCTTCGACCTGGAGGGGCCGTTCGGGTGGTCGCAGACGGCGGAGGAGCTGACCCGGGCGACGGCGGTGTCGCTGCACGGTGGGCGGTTCGCCCGGGTCGTGAGCACGGAGGAGGTGGTGAAGGGCGCGGTGGCGCGGTAGCGGTCGGCCCGTGTGCCGTGGCCGTGGCGGCTGGGCGCGTACGGCCGTGATGGTCCGGGGTGGTGGTGGGCGACCGCTCTGGTCCGGCCCTGGCCGCTCGGGGTGGTGCGGTGACTGCTCGGGGTGGTTCAGCTGTTGCCGGAGGCGAGTTCGCGGCTGCGGTCGCGGGCGGCTTCCAAGGCGGCGATGAGGGCGGCCCGTACTCCGTGGTTCTCCAGTTCGCGGATGGCGCTGATGGTGGTGCCCGCGGGGGAGGTGACGGCCTCGCGGAGCTTGACGGGGTGCTCGCCGCTGTCGCGGAGCATCACGGCGGCGCCGATGGCGGCCTGGACGATGAGGTCGTGGGCCTGGGCGCGGGGCAGACCGAGGAGGATGCCCGCGTCGGTCATGGCCTCGACGAGGAAGTAGAAGTACGCGGGGCCGGAGCCGGAGAGGGCGGTGGCCGCGTCCTGCTGGGACTCGGGGACGCGGAGGGTCTTGCCGACCCCGCCGAAGATCTCCTCGGTGTGGGCGAGGTGGGCGGGGGTGGCGTGGCTGCCCGCGGAGATGACGGACATGCCCTCGTCGACGAGGACGGGGGTGTTGGGCATGACGCGGACGACGGGGGTGCCGGTGGTGAGACGGTCTTCGATGAACGAGGTGGGGATGCCCGCGGCGGCGCTGATGACCAGACGGTCGGCGGTGACGTGGGGGGCGAGTTCGTCGAGAAGACGGCCCATGTCCTGAGGCTTGACGGCCAGGATGAGGGTGTCGGCGCGCTTGGCGGCCTCGGCGTTGGTGACGGTCTCCACGCCGTAGCGGGTGCGGAGTTCCTCGGCGCGTTCGGTACGGCGGGCGGTGACCAGGAGGTTCGCCGGGCGCCAGCCCGCGCGGATCATGCCGCTGAGGAGCGCTTCACCGATCTTGCCGGTGCCGAGGACTGCGACGGTCTTGGTCATGGCTCTGTTCACCTCGCCGGAGGGGGTACGTGCCGTCATCCTCGCACCGCTGGGCGGGGTGGTGTGCGGGTGTCCGAGGGGCGGTCACGGGGTGCGACGGCGGAGGGTGGCCGCGCCGAGGCCGAGGACCAGGAGCGCGCAGCCCGCGACGACCAGGGCGTCGCGGACGAAGGCGCCGGTGACCTCGGGGTGGCGGAGGACCTCGTTCATGCCGTCGACGGCGTACGACATGGGCAGGACGTCCGAGATCGCTTCGAGTGCGGGGGCCATGCGGTCGCGCGGGGTGAACAGGCCGCAGAGGAGGAGCTGGGGGAAGATCACCGCCGGCATGAACTGGACGGCCTGGAACTCGGAGGCGGCGAAGGCGGAGACGAAGAGGCCGAGGGCGGTGCCGAGGAGGGCGTCGAGGAGGGCGACCAGGAGGAGGAGCCAGGGGGAGCCGATGACGTCGAGGCCGAGGACCCAGAGGGCGAGGCCGGTGGCCAGGAGGGACTGGACGACGGCGACGAGGCCGAAGGCCAGGGCGTAGCCGCCGATCAGGTCGGCTTTGCCGAGGGGGAGGGCGAGGAGGCGTTCGAGGGTGCCGGAGGTGCGTTCGCGGAGGGTGGTGATGGAGGTGACCAGGAACATCGTGATGAGCGGGAAGATGCCGAGCAGCGAGGCGCCGAGTCCGTCGAAGGTGCCGGGGCTGCCGTCGAAGACGTACCGGAGCAGGACGAGCATCACGCAGGGCACCAGGAGCATCAGGGCGATCGAGCGGGGGTCGTGGCGCAGCTGACGCAGCACTCGGGCGGCGGTGGCGAGGGTGCGGGCGGGGGTCATGGCCGGTTCTCCTCACGGGCGGGCCGGGTCGTGGGGGCCGCGGTGGCACGGGCGGCGGCCGCGTCGACCAGGTGCAGGAAGGCTTCCTCGACGGTGGCGGTGTCGTTGCGGCGGCGGAGGTTCTCGGGGGTGTCGTCGGCGAGGACCTCGCCCTCGCGCATGAGGAGGAGGCGGTGGCAGCGTTCGGCCTCGTCCATGACGTGGGAGGAGACGAGGAGCGTGGTGCCCCGGTCGGCGGCGATCCGGTGGAAGAGGTCCCAGAGGTCGCGGCGGAGGACGGGGTCGAGTCCGACGGTGGGTTCGTCGAGCACGAGGAGGTCCGGGGTGCCGAGGAGCGCGACGGCGAGCGAGACGCGGCTGCGCTGGCCGCCGGAGAGCCGGCCCGCGAGCACGTCGGCGTGGGAGACGAGGTCGACGTCTTCGACGGCCTGGTCGACGGCGGCGCGGCGTTCACGGCGGTGGGAGCGGCCGGGGAGCAGGACGGCGGCGAAGTAGTCGAGGTTCTGCCGGACGGTGAGGTCGTCGTAGACGGAGGGGGCCTGGGTGACGTAGCCGATGCGGGAGCGGAGCGTGGGGTCGCCCGCGGGGCGGCCGAGGACCCGGAGAGTGCCGTCGACCTTGGCCTGGGTGCCGACGATGGCACGCATGAGTGTGGTCTTGCCGCAGCCGGAGGGGCCGAGGAGGCCGGTGATGCGGCCTGCCGCGACGGTGAAGTCGAGACCGCGCAGGACGGGGCGGCCACCTCGGACGACGGTGAGGCCGTGTGCGGAGACGGCGGAGACCACAGAGACGGCGGGGGCCGGGGGCTCTGCGGGAGATGCGGTGGGAGATGTGGTGGGAGATGTGCTTGGAGGCGCGGGGGGTTGCGCGGGGGGTTGGGCTGGTTCTGGGCCTGCTGATGTGGGTGGGGTTGCCGTGGTGGGTGGGGCCGGGCTTGGGGTTGGGGTGAGGCCGATGGGGTTGTCGGTGGGGTCGGGGGCGGCTCGTCCTGCGGGGCCTGGAGGGCTGGGGGTAGGGGTGGGTCCAGTGGGGTGGGTGAGACCAGTGGAGTCCGTGGAGTCAGTGGAGTCCGTGAGATCAGGAGTGGGGTCGGTGCGGCCGGGAGTGGAGCCGGTGAGGGCGGGAGTGGGGCCGGTGGGGGTGGCGCCGGGAGTGGAGCCGGTGAGGGCGGGAGTGGGGCCGGTGGGGGCGGTGGGGGCGGTGGGGGCGGTGGGGGCGGGAACGTCGGTGGAGTTGGGAACTGCGGGGGTGGGGTCGGTGCGGGGAAGGGGAGTGGTGGGGTCGGGGGGCCTGTCGGCGGAGGGCCCCGGCAGGGAATTCATCATGTGATGAATAGTCCTCCCGGGGGTATCCGCCGTCAAGCGTCCTGGCGGGCGGGCGTCAGCGGCGGCGTGCCGAGTGGCGGATGTACCGGGTCGCGCCGCGCACCACCAGTTCCTTGAACACCGCCGCCGGGCGGCCCGTGAGGAGGCGGTCGCGGGGGGAGTCGTCCGGGTGGACGAACTGGATGAGCCCGTCCCTGCGGCCCAGGCTGACGCACTGGAAGTGGTAGCCGAAGGCGAGCGGTTCGGGCTCCTCGCCGCGCAGTTCCCGGACGATCGAGCGGGCCGTGTGCATCCCCGTGGGCAGTGCGGTGGCGCAGGCCATCCGCAGTTCGCCGTCCGCGCCGGGGTGGGCGGCGGCGCCCGCGTCGCCGGGGACGTACACCTCCGGATGGGAGACCGAGCGCAGCGAGGTGTCGATGGCGATCCGGCCCGAGGGGGCGAGGGCGAGGCCCGCGGCGGCCCCGAGTTCGGCGTTCGGGACGAAGGCGGCGGCCCAGACCACCACGTCCGCGTCCACCTCGTCGGGCGATCCGACCCGGTGGCCCTCCTCCACGCGGGCGCCCCTGGCCTGGAGGACCCGGTGCACATGGGCCGCGCCGCGCGGGGAGAGTCCGGCGCCGACCCGGCCCCCGGTGAGGAGGCGCACCGAGGTGCCGAGCGGGCGGTAGGTCTCGGCGAGTTCGGCGGCCATCTCGATCCCGGTGAGGCCGCCGCCGACGACGGCGACCGTGCCGGGCCGGTCCCGCAGGTGCTTGTGGAGGGCGTCGGCGGTCTCCGCCGTGTAGGCGCGGGGGTTCGCCGTGTTCGTGGTGGGCAGGCCGGTGCGGCTGCCGAGGGCGTAGACGAGCCGGTCGTACGGGAGCGCCCGGCCGTCGTCGGTCGTGACCAGGCGGGCCGCCGTGTCGAGGGCGGTGGCGCGGGCCGGTACGTGGGTGATGCCGGTGCGGTGGAGGAAGGCGGCCAGGGGGTGGGTGACGTCGGGGCGTCCCGCCGCGCGCTCGTGGAGCCGCACGCGCTCGGTGAAGTGCTCGGCCGGGTCGACGAGCGTCACCTGGGCGTGCGGGCCGAGCCGGAGGGCCGTCATGAGTCCGGCGTATCCCGCGCCGAGGACGAGGACGCGGTGGGCGGGGCGGGGCTGCGGTGTCGTCTTCATACCGACACGACGCGGCGGGTGTCCCCGAACGTGACATCGACCGTTCGGGCCCTCCGGCGGGAGGGATCCGCCCGTGCCGCGGCTACTTGCGCTTCGGCTTCTTGCGGGCCGCCGGGTTGCCCGTGCGGTTGCCCCGGCGCTTCTCGTACTGGGCCCGGGCGGTCTCGTGCTCGGCGCGGCGGAGCTTCTCGCCGGGGGCCTCCATCAGACAGCGGACGCCGTAGGCGAGGAGCGAGCCGATGAAGCCGATCGTCTTGAGGCTGCGCAGGGACTCCTCGCGGGCCGGGTCGGCGGGGCGGCGCACGAAGCCTTCCCAGGTCCGGCTGAAGGCGATGGCGCTGCAGACCGCGAACATGAGGACGACCAGCACGTTGACGATGCCGCCGACGTCCGCGATCTGCAGGCCCTCGTACGCGAAGCGCAGCACGAAGCAGGCCCCGACGGCGGCGGCGATCGAGCCCACCGCGAGACCCGCGCGGCGCAGCGCGTAGTGGCGGGTGTGATCCACCCAGCTCGTCCCGAAGAAACGGATCTCCTCGGGTCGCGGTCCGGCGGGGGTGCCGTCGGACGCGCCCGGGTCGGGGGCGCCCGCCGTGCGGGGGGTCTGCTCGTCGTCGCTCACGAGGTCGATTATCCCCGGGCCGGAGGCCGAGGGCCTCAGGCGCAGCGCGGTGCGACGAAGCCGTTGCTGCCCGTGTGCACGTAGGAGTCGGAGACGTACTCGCCGGAGCCGATGGCGTCCCAGATCCGGCTGGTGCCGTACGGTCCGGTGACCGACTCGCCGTTCTTCTGGCAGGAGATCGCCACGGTGGAACCGGCGGCGAGCTGGCGGACGACCGGATGCTGGGTGCTGGGGCCGGAGCGCACGTTCACCCGGTAGCCCGGGGCGAGCGGATAGCGCGCGGCGGCGGCTGCCGTCGCCGTGACCTGCGCGACCGTGGCCGTACGTCCTGTGGTGTTCTCTTCGGTGCCCATCTGTTCTCCCCCGTGTGGCGCAAAAGCGCTCCGCTGAGTTTCACTCTCCGCGACGCGCAGGCTAGCAAGCTCCACCGACATCCCGGGGGTCATGGACTAGGCTCCGAGAGCCGCGCACGTGCGCGCGAGGTGACGGGGAATCACACGGGGGTGGGCGATGCCACCGTTGCGCGGAACAGGTGCCGACCGGGAAGCGGAGGGCCCTGAGTACGCGGGCGACTACCGGCTCCAGACATGTCTGGGCGCGGGCGGCATGGGGGTCGTACACCTCGCCGCCTCGGCTTCGGGACTGCGGCTCGCGGTCAAGGTCGTACACGCACGGTATGCGGAGGACCCCGAGTTCAGGGCTCGTTTCCGCCAGGAGGTCGCGGCGGCCCGCCGGGTCAGCGGGGCCTTCACCGCGCCCGTGGTGGACGCCGACCCCGATGCCGTACTCCCCTGGATGGCCACGCTCTACGTGCCCGGCCCGACCCTCGCCGACCAGGTCAAGCGGAACGGTCCGCTGTCCCCCGCCGAGCTGCGCAGGCTCACCGCCGGGCTCGCCGAGGCCCTGCGGGACATCCACCGCGCCGGGGTCGTCCACCGTGACCTCAAGCCCAGCAACGTGCTGCTCACCGACACCGGCCCCAAGGTCATCGACTTCGGCATCTCCCGGCCGGTCGACAGCGATCTGCACACCGAGACCGGGAAGCTCATCGGCTCGCCGCCGTTCATGGCTCCCGAGCAGTTCCAGCGCCCGCGCGAGGTCGGTCCCGCCGCCGACGTCTTCGCGCTGGGCTCGGTCCTGGTGCACGCGTCGACCGGGCACGGCCCGTTCGACTCCGACAGCCCGTACATCGTGGCCTACCAGGTGGTCCACGACGAGCCCGACCTGACCGGCGTCCCCGAGGACCTCGCGCCGCTCGTCGCGCGCTGCCTCGCCAAGGAGCCGGAGGACCGGCCCACCCCGGCCGAGATCATGACGGCGCTGCTGCCGCCCTCGTACGCGGCGGAGGCGTTCATACCGGCGCAGCGACGGCGGCCCGCCCTGCCCGAGGGGCAGAACGCCCTGTCCGGTGGGCGGGACGGCGGTGCCGCGTGGGACGCCGACACCCCGGTCCGGTTCGCCGCGCCCGCCCCGCCGCCCGGTCGGTCGGGGCGGCTCCGTCGGCTCGGGCGGCTCGGGCGGCTCCGTCCGCGCCCGACCCTCGCCGTCGTCGCCGCGCTCGCGGTGGCGGGGGCCGGGGCGTACGCGGTCCTGACCCCGACCGCCCGGGGCGGACCCGAGAAGCCCCAGCGCTCGGCCGAGGTCGCCACCGCTTTCACCGGCTGGCACACCACGCTCCAGAAGCGGGGCGAGATCGCCGCGCCCGCCTGCGCGCACGGTGGTGGCGCGCTGTACTGCACGGCCCGGGGCATCGGGATCTCCCGCCTCGACCCCGTGACGGGCCGGGTCGTCTGGTCGCGGACCGCCCCCGTCGAGGAGGAGCCGCCGAGCACGCCGTTCCTCCTGGCCCCCGGTCTCGTCGGCGCCGCCCCGGCGATCGGTCCGCTCCGCGCGTACGCGACCGGGGGCGGGCTCCCCGGCTGGCGCGCGGACGCGCCCGGCCTGCCGGAGATGCACTGGCCGGCCGGTGACGCGGTCGTCCTGACCGACGGCACGGGAGGCATCCGGGCCGTCGACGGCCGGACCGGGAAGCAGCTCTGGCAGCACGCGCTGAAGGGATTCGGGGTGCCCCAGCCAGGGCCGTACGACGCCCGGTCCGGGCTGATGCCGGTCTTCGAGGTGGCGGACGACAGTTCGCGCACCCGGGTCGGGGAGTTCCGCCCGCGCACCGGGAAGGTGGTGCGGACGTACGACCTCGACGGCTATCTCGACGCGCTGGGCCGCACCGGCGACGGGTCGCTGCTGCTCGGTTCCCGCTACCAGGGCTCGCTGTTCGACCGGCTTCTGCTGCTGGACCCGGAGAGCGGCGCGGTCCGCAAGGTCCCCCTGCCCTACCGGATCGAGGTCCGGGGCTTCGCCGTGCGGGGCACGGTCGTCCATGTGCTGGACGCGAACGGGCGTCTGACCGCCGTCGAGACGGCGGCGGGGCACAGCGGGGTGCTGTGGGAGCTGGAGACGGGGGCGGGGAACGTGTCCGCGCCGGTCCTCGGGTCCGGCGACCGGCTGTACTTCTCCGTGCAGGACGGGCGGCTGATCGCCGTGGACACCGCGCGCGGGGCGATGATCGGACAGACCCGGCCCCGGCTCCTCGACGGACGCCTCGGGTACGCGCCTTTCGTGCCCGCGCCGCTGATCGTCGGCGACCGGGTGTTCGGCTCGGCCCCGGACGGCTCGGTGTTCGCGGTGGACGCGCGGGACCCGGCGACCTGGTGAGCCGCCCGGGCCGGTGAGAGGCCTGGGCCGGTGAGAGGCCTGGGCCGGTTAATGCCTTGCGACGGTGAGAGGCCTGAGCCGGTGATCCGGTGACCTGGTGGGCCTGCGGGCCATCTGAGCCGGTGAGTGTCTTGAGCCGGTGAGAAGCCTGAGCCGGTGAGTGTCTTGAGCTAGTGATCCGGCGGTACGGCGGCGGCCCGAGGGCCCCGGAAGCGGGTGGGGGCGGGAACGGGCTCGTCGCCCCTTCCCGCCCCCACCCGGCGCTTCCGCCGGGTCAGCCCAGCTTCGTCACGTCGCGGACCGCGCCCTTGTCGGCGCTCGTCGCCATCGCCGCGTACGCGCGCAGGGCCGCCGACACCTTGCGCTGCCGGTTCTTCGGCTCGTACACGCCGTTCAGGGCCGTCCGGCGGGCGGCCAGCGTCTCCTCGTCCACGAGCAGCTCGATCGAGCGGTTCGGGATGTCGATGCGGACGCGGTCGCCGTCCTCGACCAGGGCGATGGTGCCGCCCGAGGCGGCCTCCGGGGAGGCGTGGCCGATGGAGAGGCCCGACGTGCCGCCGGAGAAGCGTCCGTCGGTGACCAGGGCGCAGGTCTTGCCCAGGCCCCGGCCCTTGAGGAACGAGGTCGGGTAGAGCATCTCCTGCATGCCGGGGCCGCCCTTGGGGCCCTCGTAGCGGATGACGACCACGTCGCCGTCCTTGACCTGCTTGTTGAGGATCTTCTCGACGGCCTCGTCCTGCGACTCGCAGACCACGGCCGGGCCCTCGAAGGTCCAGATCGACTCGTCGACGCCCGCCGTCTTCACGACGCAGCCGTCGGCCGCGAGGTTGCCGCGCAGGACGGCGAGACCGCCGTCCTTCGAGTACGCGTGGGCCGCGTCGCGGATGCAGCCGCCCGCCGCGTCCACGTCGAGCGTCTCCCAGCGCTCGGACTGCGAGAAGGCGGTCGACGAGCGCTCGCAGCCGGGGGCCGCGTGCCACAGCTCGACGGACTCCTCGGTCGGGGAGCCGCCGCGCACGTCCCAGGCGCCCAGCCACTCCTTGACGGAGCGGGAGTGGACGGTGTGGACGTCCTCGTTGAGCAGGCCCGCGCGGTACAGCTCGCCAAGGATGGCCGGGATGCCGCCGGCCCGGTGCACGTCCTCCATGTAGTACGTGCGGTCCTTGGCGACGTTCGGGGCGACCTTGGCCAGGCAGGGGACCCGGCGCGAGACCTCGTCCATGTGCGCCAGACCGTAGTCGAGCTCGGCCTCCTGGGCGGCGGCGAGCAGGTGCAGGATCGTGTTGGTCGAGCCGCCCATGGCGATGTCGAGGGCCATGGCGTTGTCGAAGGCCGCGCGGGTCGCGATCGAGCGCGGCAGGACGGAGTCGTCGTCCTCGTCGTAGTACCGGCGGGTGATGTCGACGACGGTGCGCGCCGCGTTCTCGTACAGCGCCCGGCGGGCGGTGTGGGTGGCGAGGACCGAGCCGTTGCCGGGGAGGGAGAGGCCGATGGCCTCGGTCAGGCAGTTCATCGAGTTGGCCGTGAACATGCCGGAACAGGAGCCGCAGGTCGGGCAGGCGTTCTCCTCGATGCGGCGGATGTCCTCGTCCGAGATCTTCGGGTTCACGGCGTCGGAGATCGCGTCGACGAGGTCGAGGGTGCGGACCGAGCCGTCGACGAGGGTCGCGCGGCCGGACTCCATCGGGCCGCCGGAGACGAAGACCGTCGGGATGTTCAGCCGCAGGGCGGCCATCAGCATCCCCGGGGTGATCTTGTCGCAGTTGGAGATGCAGATCAGGGCGTCGGCGCAGTGCGCCTCGACCATGTACTCCACGCTGTCCGCGATCAGGTCGCGGGAGGGCAGCGAGTACAGCATCCCGCCGTGGCCCATCGCGATGCCGTCGTCGACGGCGATCGTGTTGAACTCGCGCGGGATGGCACCGGCGGCGGTGATCGCCTCGGAGACGATCCGGCCGACGGGCTGGAGGTGGGTGTGGCCCGGGACGAACTCCGTGAAGGAGTTGGCGACCGCGATGATCGGCTTCCGGCCGATGTCCGCGCCGGGTACACCGGAGGCTCGCATCAGGGCGCGTGCGCCCGCCATGTTGCGCCCGTGGGTGACAGTGCGGGACCTCAGCTCGGGCATCGTCGCTCGCTCCTCAGTGACAGGTGTGCTTGCGGTCGAGCCTACGCCGTGGACCAAGATCTGGACAGTCCGTCCGTATGCCGGACAGAGTGTTCAGCTTTCGAGCGCGGTCGTACGGGGACCGGGACCCGGGTCGTACGGGGTCATGACGGGGGTCGTACGGGCCGGAGACCCCGTCGTACGGAGCCCGACCCCGGTCGTACCGGTCGGTGCCGGGGTCGTGTGCCTCACGCCTCCGTCAGGTAGCGCTGGAGCGTCGGCGCGACCTGGGCCACGATGTCCTCCGGGTCCGCAGAGGCCAGCGGCTCGACCCGGATCACGTACCGCAGGATCGCGATCCCGATCATGTGCGAGGCCGCGAGCTCGGCCCGGAACTTCGGATCCGGTACGTCCAGCTCGTCCGCGATCCGTTCCAGGAGCCGTCGCAGCACGAACGCCCGCAGGACCTTCGCCGCGGCCTCGTGGGTCAGCGCGGAGCGGACGATCGCGAGCAGCGGGGCACGGCTCGCCGGGTTCTCCCAGACCCCCACGAAGAAGCGCGCGAGCCGCTCGCCGATGGCATCGCGCGGGCCGTCCAGGATCGCCGGGACGACCGTCGTCGGCTCGAAGGAGACCTCGACGGCGGCGGCGAAGACCTCGTCCTTCGTGCCGAAGTAGTGGTGCACGAGCGCCGGATCGACCCCGGCGGCGCGGGCGATGCCGCGCACCGAGGCCTTGTCGTAGCCGCGTTCGGCGAACTGGTCGCGGGCCGCCTCCAGGATGCGTTCCCGCGCGCCCGGTCCGCTCTCCTCCTCGGTACGGGACGGGCGGCCGCGCCTGCGCGGGGCCGGGGCGGTCACGGCCCCGGCACCCGGGTGGGGCGGCCGGCCGCCGAGGCGAGGTGCAGCCGGGTGAACGCCAGGGCCTCCGCGAGGTCGGCCTCGCGTTCGGCGGCCGACATCGCGCGGCGCGTGTTGACCTCGATCACGACATGGCCGTCGAAGCCGGTGACCGCGAGCCGCTCCAGGAGTTCGGCGCAGGGCTGGGTGCCGCGCCCCGGGACCAGGTGCTCGTCCTTGGCCGAGCCCCGGCCGTCCGCGAGGTGGACGTGGCCGAGCCGGTCGCCCATGCGGTCGATCATCGCGAGGGCGTCGGTGCGGGCGGTCGCGGTGTGCGAGAGGTCCACGGTGAAGTGCCGGTAGTCGTCCTTGGTGACGTCCCACTCGGGGGCGTACGCGAGCATCTCGCGGTCCTTGTAGCGCCACGGGTACATGTTCTCGACGGCGAACCGCACGTCGGTCTCGTCCGCCATCCGCCAGATGCCGGTCACGAAGTCCTTGGCGTACTGGCGCTGCCAGCGGAACGGCGGATGCACCACGACCGTCGACGCGCCGAGCCGCTCGGCCGCCGACCGGGCGCGCTGGAGCTTGACCCACGGGTCGGTGGACCAGACGCGCTGGGTGATGAGGAGGCAGGGGGAGTGCACCGCGAGGACGGGTACCCCGTGGTGGTCGGAGAGGCGGCGGAGCGCCTCCACGTCCTGGCTGACCGGGTCGGTCCACACCATGACCTCGACGCCGTCGTAGCCGAGGCGCGCGGCGATCTCGAAGGCCGTCGCCGTCGACTCCGGATAGACCGAGGCGGTCGACAGGGCGACCTTCACGCCCGGGACGCGCACCGCTGGTTCTGCCATCCAGACAGGGTACGGGGCGGGCCGGGGCCCCGGGGGGTGGTTCCGGTCACGCCGGGCGGGAGCGCGCCGGGGGCGGGGAGCGGGCCGGGGGCGGGGGCCGGGCCATGGGCGGGGGTCGGGGCTGATCAGGGTGCGGCGGGGCTACCGACCGGTCCGGCTCGGTCCGGCCGGGCCGAGAACCGAGCCGAGCCGAGCCGGGTCAGGCCGAGACCGAGCCGGGTCAGGCTGGGACCGAGCCGGGTCAGGCCAGGGCCGGTCGCCGGGCCCGGCGCTCCCCCGGGACCCCGTCCGGCCGCCGGGGCCGTACCGGCCGCCGGGCCGCCGCACCCCGCCGGACCCGGGCCGCCGCCGCCCGGCCCTCCCCCGTGGCCCGGACGGTCAGGTCCTCAGGTCCTCAGGTCCTCAGGTCGTCGGCAGGTGGTCCAGGCGGCGGAGGATGACCCCCTCGCGCAGGGCCCAGGGGCAGATCTCCAGTTCCTCCACGTCGAGCAGGTCCATCGCGCCCTCCGCGACGAGCGCGCCCGCGAGGAGCTGGCCCGCGCGGCCCTCCGACACTCCCGGCAGGGCCGCGCGCTCGGGTGCCGTCATGGCGGCCAGGCGCGGGACCCACTCCTCCAGGGACTTGCGGCTCAGGACCCGCTGGGCGTAGAGGCCCTCCCCCGAGCCGGGGGCGCCGGCGATCCTGGCCAGTTGCTTGAAGGTCTTGGAGGTGGCGACCACGCGGTCGGGGCGCCCCGAGCGGCTGAAGTCTCCGACCGTACGGGCGATCTGCGCGCGCACATGGCGGCGGAGCGCCTTCACGTCGGCGGTGTCCGCCGGGTCCCCGGGCAGCCAGCCCGCGGTGAGGCGGCCCGCGCCGAGCGGCAGCGAGACCGCCGTGTCGGGGTCCTCGTCGATGCCGTACGCCACTTCGAGGGAACCGCCGCCGATGTCGAGGAGGAGCAGCTTCCCGGCGGACCAGCCGAACCAGCGGCGGGCGGCGAGGAAGGTGAGGCGCGCCTCCTCCTCCCCGGTGAGGACCTGGAGCTCGACCCCGGTCTCCTCCTTCACGCGCGCGAGGACGGCGTCGGCGTTGCTGGCCTCGCGGACGGCCGAGGTGGCGAACGGCAGCACCTCCTCGCAGCCCTTGTCCTCGGCGGCGAGCAGCGCGTACCGGACGGTCGCGATGAGCCGCTCGACGCCCGCGGGCGCGATGGCACCCCGCTCGTCGAGGAGTTCGGCGAGCCTGAGCTCCGCCTTGTGGGAGTGGGCGGGCAGCGGCCGGGCGCCCGGGTGGGCGTCCACCACCAGGAAGTGCACTGTGTTCGAACCGACGTCGAGGACTCCGAGTCTCATGGCGGAACGGTACTGCTCCCGCCCGCATACGCTTGGACCTGTGCCAAAGACGAAGAAGGCGAAGCCGGGCAAGGACAGTCGCGGGGACGCGGAGGTGAAGGTTCCGGTGTCGGTGAAGGGCGGCGGTAAGCGCGGCAGGGGTGCGGAGCCCGACGAGAAGGGGCTGGACTTCGCGCGCGCGTGGGTCGAGTTTCCCGATCCCGCCGACGAGGAGCAGGTCTTCCGCTGCGACCTGACCTGGCTGACCTCCCGCTGGACCTGTGTCTTCGGCAGCGGCTGCCAGGGCATCCAGGCGGGCCGCGCCGACGACGGCTGCTGCACGCTCGGCGCGCACTTCTCCGACGAGGACGACGAGAAGCGGGTCGCTTCGCACGTGGCGCGCCTCACTCCGGAGCTGTGGCAGTTCCACGAGGTCGGCAGCGAGTCCGGCTGGACCCAGCTCGACGAGGACGGCGACCGGCAGACCCGCCGCTGGAAGGGGTCCTGCATCTTCCAGAACCGTCCCGGCTTCGCGGGCGGCGCGGGCTGTTCGCTGCACATCCTGGCCCTGAAGGAGGGCCGGGAGCCGCTGGAGACCAAGCCGGACGTCTGCTGGCAGCTGCCGGTGCGCCGGACGTACGACTGGATCGACCGGCCGGACGACACCCGGGTCCTCCAGGTGTCCATCGGCGAGTACGACCGCAGGGGCTGGGGTCCCGGCGGCCGCGACCTGCACTGGTGGTGCACCTCGGCCACCTCGGCGCACGGGGCGGGTGAGCCGGTCTACGTCTCCTACCGGCCCGAGCTGACCGAGATGATGGGCAAGGAGGCGTACGAGGTCCTCGTCGGGCTGTGCGAGGCCCGGCTCGCCTCGGCGCTGCCGCTGGTGGCCCCGCACCCGGCGGACCCGGTGAAGCGGGGAACCCCGGAGAAGACCGGGAACCCGGAGAACACGGAGAACCCTGAGCGCACGGAACGCACGAAGAGCACGGGGAGCGGTGTGGCCGCCGAGAACCCGAAGAGCTCGAAGGGCCCGAAGAAGAAGTAGCGGCGGGGCCCGTACGGGCCGCCTCCTCAGGGCACCGCCCGCACAGCGCCCGTACGGCACCGCCCGTACGGGCGTTTCCCGTACGGCCCCGGCCCCGTCCGGTGCCCGCCCCTCCTGGGCTTCCCCTACGGCCCCGGGCCCGTGGGTCCCCCGGTCAGGGCGGGGGCGGGTTCTCCGTCGTCGGCGGGGACGTCGGTTCCGGTGTGGCCGGGTCCGTCGTGGCCGGGGGCTGTTCCGTCGGCCGGGTGGTCGGCTCGGTCGTGGGCGGGCCCGTAGGGGTCCCCGGGTCGGCCGTCACCGGGGGTTCCGTGGCCGGAGGGCCGGTCGGCGGTGTGGTCGGCTCCGTCGTGGGCGGGCCCGTCGGCGGCTTGGTCGGCGGGACGGTCGGGCCGGTGGTCGGCGGCGGGGTGCCCGGTTCGACGGGTGGGGCGGGCTCGCCGCGGCCGTCGATCCTGACCACCGCCCCCGAGGGGTTCGCCCCGACCCGCGCGCTCCAGGCGCCCCGGGGTTCGCGCCGGTGGTCGACGCGGACGGCGATCGTGACCGCCGCGCCGGGGGCGAGGGTGCCGGAGGCCCGGCTCACGTACAGCCAGGGCGCGTCCGTCCACAGCGACCAGTCGACGGGGGAGCCTCCGGCGGCGGTGAGCGTGAGCAGCGTGAGGTCTCCGTGGCTCCGGGCGCTCACCGTGATCCAGCCGGGGGCGGGTTCGCCGGGACGGGAGCGATCCGCGGGGCCGGTGGGGCCGCCGGGGCTGAGGACCTCGACGGAGACGTCGGGGGCGCGGCTGCCCCGGGTGAAGCGGGGGTCGGGGGTGGTGTGCGCGTTGCCCGCGTTCTCGTACGGGTCGTAGGGGCGGCCGTCGGGTCCGATGGCGGCATCGGCGTCGGAGGCGCTGATCCGGGTGCCGCCATGGGCGGCCGCGGTGGTGTCGGGGGTGCCCCGGGAGGAGGTCCACAGGGCGAGGACGGGGGCGGCGACCACGGCCGCGACCACGGTGGTGGTGACCGCGCGGGCCCGCATCCGGTCACGGCGGGCGGCGTGGTCCTTGGGGTCGAGGGGGAAGCCGGTCGGCGCGAAGCGCGGGGCTCCGGCCCGCGCGCGGGGGACGTGCAGCATCGCCGTGTAGGCGGCGGCCCTGGGGGCTTCGACCAGCGGCAGCGAGGCCGGGGGCAGGGTGCCGGTGCCGGGCCAGGGAGTGGTGGCGCCGACCCGCTCGGCGGCCCTGCGGCAGCGGGGGCAGTCGTCGACGTGCCGGACGAGCTCGGCGCGCAGGGCGGCCGAGAGGAGCACCCGGTGGTCGCCGGTGAGCCGGGCGACGGTGGGGCAGCTGCCGGTTCCGACGACGGCGAGGGCGGCCCGGGTGCGTTCGACCTCGCAGGCGGCGGCGGAGAGGAGTTCGCGGGCGGCGAGCGGGTCCAGGGAGAGCACCGCGGCGACCTGGCGGGGGCTGAGTCCGTGCCGGACGGCCAGTTCGAGGGCCTCGCGCTGCTCGGGGGTGGTGCCCGCGGCTTCCGGCCAGGCGAGCCGGGCGAGTTCGGCGCGGCGGCGCTCGGCGGTCTCCTCGGGGACCCGGGGCGGCTCGGGCGCGGCGACGGCGGGACGGCCGGTGTGGGCGCCCTGGCGTCGGCCGCGCTGCTCGCCGAGGCTGCGCAGACAGGCCCAGCGGGCGAGGGCGTACAGCCAGGCCGTGCGGCCCTCCTCGTCGGAGGGACAGCGGCCGTGGTGCCGTTCGGCGACGGCGAGGACGTCACCGAGGACGGCGGTGGCCGTGTCGTGGTCGCAGAGCACGGAGAGGCAGTACGTGAAGAGGCCGTCGAGGGCGGCCTCGTGGCGGGCGGGGGGCCGACGGCCGAACGCGCGGGTCCCCCGGTGCTCCGTGGCGGGGTGCGCCCGGTGTGCGCCGGTGGTGCGTGCGGGAGAGTCCAGCCTGCTGCTCGTCACCGCTCGACCGTAGGCAGCGCGGGAGGCACTCTTCGTACCGGTCGCGGACTTCTCATTCGTACGGGTGAAGCTACCGCCCGAAAGGGGACAGGAATACGGGGTTCCGTTCCCGGTCGGGTGACGGCCGGGGCACCTGGACGGGTGACGGCCGTACGGGGGAGCGGGCGCCGCTTCCTGGTGGGCCCCGAGGGGGTCCGGCCGGGCCGGGGTCGCTCCGGGCGGGGCGCGGCCGTCTCCGATCGAGCGGGCGGCGCCGGGGCGCTCCGGGCGGGAGGCAGCGGTCCGGGGCGGGAGGCCGCCGTGGGGGGCCGGTCGCTGTGGAGTGGACCGGGCGCTCCGGGCCGGGTCGCCGTCGCCCGGGACCGGCGTCCGGGGCTCCGGTCGGGTGAGGGGCCGGACGGCGGGACCAGGGGACGGGGCCGATCCGTGGGGGCGGGTCGGGAGGAGTGGAAAAGGGGCCGGGAGGGGTGGAGTGCGGGCAGGGCTGGTGGGAGCGGGTGGCGGGGGCCGGACGGGGAGGCCCGGAGCGGGGCCCTCGTGTTCCCCGTTTCCCGGGCGGGGGCGGTCGGGCGGTGGCCGGGGCGTTGTCGGTGGTGGCCGCTACGGTGGGCGGCATGGCTGCCCGTACGAAATCGACCAAGGACCGGCCGTCCTACCGCTGCACCGAGTGCGGCTGGCAGACGGCCAAATGGCTCGGCCGTTGCCCCGAATGCCAGGCCTGGGGGACGGTCGAGGAGTACGGGGCGCCCGCCGTCCGTACGACCGCCGCGGGCCGGGTCTCCACCGCCGCCGTCCCCATCGCGCAGGTGGACGTCCGGCAGGCGACCGCCCGTTCCACCGGCGTCGACGAGCTGGACCGGGTCCTCGGCGGGGGCCTGGTGCCCGGTGCGGTGGTGCTCCTCGCGGGTGAGCCGGGCGTCGGCAAGTCCACCCTGCTGCTCGACGTCGCGGCCAAGGCCGCCGGCGAAGAGCACCGCACCCTCTACGTCACGGGCGAGGAGTCCGCCAGCCAGGTCCGGCTGCGCGCCGACCGGATCAACGCGCTGAGCGACCACCTCTATCTGGCGGCCGAGACCGATCTGTCGGCGGTCCTCGGACACCTGGACGCCGTCAAGCCCTCGCTGCTGATCATGGACTCGGTGCAGACCGTCGCCTCCCCCGAGATCGACGGCGCTCCCGGCGGCATGGCCCAGGTCCGCGAGGTCGCCGGGGCGCTCATCAGGGCGTCCAAGGAGCGCGGCATGTCCACGCTGCTCGTCGGCCACGTCACCAAGGACGGGGCCATCGCCGGTCCCCGGCTCCTGGAGCACCTGGTCGACGTGGTCCTGAGCTTCGAGGGCGACCGGCACGCGCGCCTGCGGCTGGTCCGGGGCGTGAAGAACCGGTACGGGGCGACCGACGAGGTCGGCTGCTTCGAGCTGCACGACGAGGGGATCACGGGGCTCGCCGATCCCTCCGGGCTCTTCCTGACCCGGCGTGACGTGGCCGTGCCCGGCACCTGTCTGACGGTCACCCTGGAGGGCCGCCGTCCGCTCGTCGCGGAGGTGCAGGCGCTCACCGTGGACAGTCAGATCCCGTCGCCCCGGCGGACCACGTCCGGTCTGGAGACCTCCCGGGTCTCGATGATGCTGGCCGTCCTGGAGCAGCGCGGGCGGATCAGCGCGCTGGGCAAGCGGGACATCTACTGCGCGACCGTGGGCGGGGTGAAGCTCACCGAGCCGGCCGCCGACCTGGCCGTCGCGCTGGCGCTGGCCTCGGCGGCGAGCGACACCCCGCTGCCGAAGAACCTGGTCGCGATCGGTGAGGTCGGACTCGCGGGCGAGGTCCGGCGGGTGACGGGGGTGCAGCGGCGGCTCTCTGAGGCCCACCGGCTGGGCTTCACCCACGCGCTGGTCCCCGGGGACCCGGGCAAGGTGCCGCCGGGGATGAAGGTGACGGAGGTCGCGGACATGGGCGAGGCCCTGCGGGTGCTGCCGCGCAGCCGCCGCGCGAAGGCCCCGGAGAACGCGGAGGGGTAGGGCGTGTCTCCCCGTCCGCCCCCGGGCCTTCACCCACCGGAGGCCGGGCGGTCAATCCGGGCCTGCCAGCGGGCGGCGCCCGGCCCGGACCCGTCGGCGCCCGGCCCGGACCCGTCGGCGCCCGGTCCGGACCCGGTCGGCCGTCGGGGCCGGACCTGATCCGGCGATCCGCCCCGGTCGGTCCCGGGGCCACGCCCCACCGGTGTCCGGGTCGTCCCCGTCCACGCCTGGCCGGTCCGCCCGGGGCCGGGCCGGGCTCGGGCGGGGCCGGGCCGGGCTCGGGGCGGGGCCGAGCGGGTGTCGGGGGTGTGCGGGCGGTCTCGGTCGTCCTCAAGGTGTGTCCGGCCCGGGGCGGGTGCTTTCGTTGTTTCCCGCCGGGAATTGACTCCGTACGCTTCGCAAAGGTGTGAAGGGTTTGGCCCGTGCCAGGGTGGGGACCCCTTTCGGACCACCCTCGATCGGTCGGGGGCGGAGGGCGGCGGGGTGGTGTCGCTAGACTTTGCCCTGGTCTCGCCCATCCGTACGAGCCGGAGGAGTGCAGTGGCAGCCAAGGACGGGGCAGCAGCTCCCGGAAAGTCCGGCGCGGGCTCCGGCAACGAAGCGCTGATGCGCGCCGCCCTGAGCGCGGTCGCGCCGGGCACCGCGCTGCGTGACGGCCTGGAGCGCATCCTCCGGGGCAGCACGGGCGGTCTCATCGTGCTCGGCCTGGACAAGACGGTCGACTCGATGTGCACCGGCGGTTTCGTGCTGGACGTCGAGTTCGCCGCCACCCGCCTGCGCGAGCTCTGCAAACTCGACGGCGCGCTCGTCGTCGACAAGGACATCACCAAGATCCACCGCGCGGGTGTGCAGCTCGTCCCGGACGCCTCCATCCCCACCGAGGAGACCGGCACCCGGCACCGCACCGCGGACCGGGTCTCCAAGCAGTGCAACTTCCCGGTCGTCTCCGTCTCGCAGTCCATGCGGCTGATCGCGCTGTACGTGAACGGGGAGCGGCGGGTCCTGGAGGAGTCGGCGGCGATCCTGTCCCGTGCCAATCAGGCGCTGGCGACCCTGGAGCGCTACAAGCTGCGGCTCGACGAGGTGGCGGGCACCCTCTCCGCCCTGGAGATCGAGGACCTGGTGACCGTCCGGGACGTCACCGCCGTCGCCCAGCGCCTGGAGATGGTCCGCCGGATCGCCACCGAGATCGCCGAGTACGTCGTCGAGCTGGGTACGGACGGGCGGCTCCTGTCGCTCCAGCTCGACGAGTTGATCGCGGGCGTGGAGCCGGAGCGGGAGCTGGTGGTCCGGGACTACGTTCCCGAGCCGACGGCGAAGCGTTCGCGGACGGTCGCGGAGGCGCTCACCGAGCTGGACGCGCTGTCCCACACCGAGCTGCTCGAACTTCCCGTCGTGGCACGGGCGCTCGGTTACAGCGGCTCGCCCGAGACCCTCGACTCGGCGGTCTCGCCGCGCGGTTACCGGCTGCTCGCCAAGGTGCCGAGGCTCCCGGGCGCGATCATCGAGCGGCTCGTGGAGCACTTCGGGGGGCTGCAGAAGCTGCTCGCCGCCAGCGTGGACGACCTCCAGGCCGTCGACGGCGTCGGCGAGGCGCGGGCCCGCAGCGTCCGCGAGGGCCTGTCCCGGCTCGCGGAGTCCTCGATCCTGGAGCGGTACGTCTAAGCGGGAGCCGTGCGCCCGGAGACCGGGCGGTCCTCACCGCGCCGGAGCCGTACGCCCGGCACCTGAGCGGCGCGTCCGGGACGTGAGTGGTCCTCCGGGCGTGAGCCGTCCTCCCGGACGGGAGCGGTCCTCCGGGGCGTGAGCCTTCCTCCGGGACCTGAGTGGTCCGTTCCGCTCGGGCTAGGAAGGGTTAGGAAGGGCCGGGGTGCGTCGCGGCCCGGTCGGAGTCACCGCGCAGGACGCACAGTTCGTTCCCCTCCGGGTCGGCGAGGACCGCCCAGCCGGTGCCGTCGGGCTCGCGGTGGTCCGCGACCAGGGTCGCGCCGAGGCCCAGCAGCCGCTCGACCTCCTGGTCGCGCGAGGTGTCGGGACGCAGGCACAGGTGGACGCGGTTCTTGACCGTCTTCGGCTCGGGCACCTGGTTGAAGTAGAGGACCGGGCCCTCCGCCAGGAGCACCTGGGTCTCCCGGTCGCCGGGCCTGGCGTCCGGGGCGGGCGGGCAGCCCGTCACCTCGCTCCAGAACAGGGCGAGCCGGTAGGCGTCCGCACAGTCGATCGCCACGTTCTGCAGTACCGAAACCATGGGACGGGCCTTTCCGGTCCTCGGGGCGGGGGTGGTGGGGGCCGCTCGGGCCTCGGGCGGGTGCGGGGGTCGTGGGGAGTCGGCCGCCCCGTGGGGCCCGCTCCCGTACGAATACGTCAGTTCGTGACCGTGGGCGGGACGGGGTTCCGGCTCAGTCCTTCGCCAGGCTGAACGGGGCCGGGAGCACCTTCACGCCCGGCATCGTCGCCTCCAGCAGATAGGTGCCGGGACCCGCCCGGCCCGCCGGGGCGGTGGCGCAGTCCGGGGCGCTGCGGCCCCGGTCCCACTCGACGGTGTGGGTGATGGTGGTGCGCGCGGGGACGCGCAGCAGCACGGGGGTGCCGGGCCGGGGGCAGTCGGCGCTGGACCAGACCTCGTCGTCCTTGCTGTCACTGATCGTCAGAACGGCGTTGCGCGGCCCGAGATCGGCCTTGCAGGCGGCGCCCGAGGTGTTCTTCGCGACCAGCAGGAACCGGGGCTTCTCACCGGTCTCGTAGCTGACCTTGCTGCTGCGGAGCGTCAACTGGAGCGCTCCGGAGGGGCAGTTGGGGAGCGGGGAGTCGGCGGGGACGCGCTGGCCCGCGCCGGTGCCCGCGCCGCCGTCGCCACCGGCGCCGTCGGTGTCGCCGTTCTTGCCGCCGCTGCCACTGCCGCCGTCGCCCGTGCCGCCGTCGGTCGTACCCGGGTCCGTGCCGGTGCCGCCCGAGCCGCCGTCGCCGCCCGTAACGCCTTCGGAGTCTCCCGACTCGTCTCGTCCGCCGGGCTGTTGGCTGATCGCGGTTCCGCTGCCGGAGGGGCCCGGGGTGATCGAGGGGGGTGTGGGGGAGGCGCCGTTGGCGGCGTCGTTCGGCTTCTTGCCGCCATCGTCACCGGAGGCCAGGGCCCAGAAGGCGAGGAGCGCCAGAAGCGCCGCCAGGCACGCCGCCACCGCCCTCCGTCGCCAGTAGATGGTGGAGGGAAGCGGCCCGACCGGATTGCGCAAAGATCCCACGACCCGAACCTTACGAGAGATCACGCCCAACTCCCGCCCTACCCGCCGCCCGAGCCATCAAGTTTTGCCGATGATCACATCCGTCGGTTGCGGGAACTTTTCCCCGACCCCCGCTCCGACACCCCCCAAGACGGCCCTAAACGGAAGATAACGGACGTCTTCCGGTGACCCCCACTTTCGTCAGGGGTCGCTCTGGCCGTTGGCCCGGGGCGAGACGCCGTGGATTCCGGTTAGCGTCATGCACCATGAACACCCTTCTCGACCTCTCCGACCGTCTGTATGTCGACGTCCTGGACTTCGCGCACTCCACCCCCCACTGGTTCCAGTGGCTCGCCGAGGTCTGGACCGAGGCCGGGCTGCTGCTCTTCGGCGCCCTCTTCCTGGCCGGCTGGTGGCGCTCCCGCGAGGGGTCGAGCCGGGCGATGGCCCTCGCGCTGCTCGCCCCCCTCGCCACCGCCTTCGGGTACGTGGTGAGCGAGTCCTTCAAGTCGGTGGTCGACGAGGAACGCCCCTGCCGCTCGGTGGCCGGGGCGCCCGCCTCCCTGATCACCTGCCCGCCGCACGGCGACTGGTCCTTCCCCAGCAACCACGCGGCCATCGCGGGCGCCGCGGCCATCGCGCTCGCCCTGTCCTGGCGCGGGGTCGTCTGGCTGACCGTGCCGATGGCCCTGCTCATGGCCTTCTCCCGGGTCTTCGTCGGCGTCCACTACCCGCACGACGTGACGGTCGGCGTCCTCCTCGGCGGTCTGGTCGCCTTCCTCGTGATGCGGGCCGCGGCGCGGCCGGTGGCCAACCTGGTGGACACGGCGAGGTCGAGCGGGAACACGGCCGTGGTCTGGTGCGCGGGCCGCGGACCGCGCGTGCACCCGGCGGGGGGACGCGCCGCCCGGCGCGCCGAGGAAGCCCGCCGCGCGCGCCACGGCGCGCACTGATCGCGTCGGGGACGTGCCAGGATCGGTGGTGCCATGACTTCCACCGAGACTCCTCCCGTCCCCGTCGCTCCCCCGGCCCGCGAAGCGCGCGCCGCCGGCGACCCCGCCGTCCCGACGCCCCCCGCGGAGCTGCACGGGCCCGTCCTCGCCTGGTTCGACCGGAACGCCCGTGATCTGCCCTGGCGGCGGCCCGAGGCCGGTGCCTGGGGCGTCATGGTGAGCGAGTTCATGCTCCAGCAGACACCCGTGGTCCGGGTGCTCCCGGTGTACGAGCAGTGGCTCGCGCGCTGGCCCCGCCCGGCCGATCTGGCGGCCGACGCCCCCGGCGAGGCGGTCCGCGCCTGGGGCAGGCTCGGATATCCGCGCCGGGCGCTGCGGCTGCACGCGGCGGCCACGGCCATAACGGAGCGGCACGGCGGCGACGTGCCCAGCGACCACGGACACCTGCTCGCGCTGCCCGGCATCGGCGAGTACACGGCCGCTGCGGTGGCCTCCTTCGCTTACGGGCAGCGGCACGCGGTCCTGGACACCAATGTCCGCCGGGTCTTCGCGCGGGCCGCGACCGGAGTGCGGTACCCGCCGAACGCGACCACGGCCGCCGAGCGGCGGCTCGCCCGCGCGCTGCTCCCGGCGGACGAGGCCACGGCCGCCCGCTGGGCCGCCGCCTCGATGGAGCTGGGCGCCCTGGTGTGCACCGCGAAGAACGAGGAGTGCGGGCGCTGCCCGATCTCCGGGCGGTGCGCCTGGCTCCTCGCGGGAAAGCCCGAGCACGAGGGGCCGCCCCGGCGCGGGCAGACGTACGCGGGGACCGACCGGCAGGTCAGGGGACGGCTCCTCGCGGTGCTGCGGGAGTCGCGGGAGCCGGTGGCGCAGGCGGCCTTGGACGCGGTCTGGGACGAGCCGGTGCAGCGGGCCAGGGCCCTGGACGGTCTGGTCGCGGACGGTCTGGTCGAGCCGCTGTCCGGCAGCCGCTACCGGCTGCCGATGAGCTGAGGCCGTGCGGCGGCGGCCCGTAGGGGTCTGCCCGTAGAAGGTCTCTCGTAGAAGGTCTGCTCGTAGAGGGTCAGAGAGGTGCCCCCGGCCCATAGGGATCCGGGGGCCTGAGCTCCTGGTCGTCGAGGACCTGGACCCGTAGGGGTGGGCGCCTGGGCCCGTAGCCACAGGCGGCCTGAGCCGTCGTACCGGAAGGCCCGTGGGGCAGGTCCCGAGACCCGTCCCACGGGCCTCTCGCGTCCCTGGGACACCTCCTCTCCCGGTCGAAACCCCGCCCCTGCCGTCGTTACACAACCGATGGACAGCCGTGCGTCCACCGACGGCTGCCACGCACAGCCCCGTGACACGCGCTCCGTAGCGTCATCCATGACAGCAGGAACGAAGCAGGTCACGGGGTTCGGAGGCGGTTCGGATGAGGCATGGCGAGGTGCTCGATTTCGAGGAGTACGTCCGCACGCGGCAGGACGCGCTGCTGCGCAGTGCCCGTCGTCTCGTCGCGGATCCCGTCGATGCCCAGGACCTGCTCCAGACCGCCCTCGCCCGGACGTACGGCCGCTGGGACGGCATCGCCGACAAGTCTCTGGCCGACGCCTACCTCCGCCGGGTCATGATCAACACCCGGACCGAGTGGTGGCGCTCCCGCAAGCTCGAAGAGGTGCCCACCGAGCAGCTCCCCGACGCCTGCGTCGACGACCCGACCGAGCAGCACGCCGACCGCGCCCTGCTCATGGACGTCCTGAAGGTCCTCGCCCCGAAGCAGCGCAGTGTCGTCGTGCTGCGGCACTGGGAGCAGATGAGCACCGAGGAGACCGCCGCGGCGCTCGGCATGTCGACCGGTACGGTGAAGTCCACGCTCCACCGCGCGCTCGCCCGGCTCCGTCAGGAACTGGAGAGCCGTGACCTCGACGCCCGTGCCCTGGGGCGGACCGGGGAGCGGACGACCGTACGAGGCGACGAGCGGGGGCGGGAGCGGTGCGCGGCCTAGACGGCGGAGCGGACGGCAGAGGACACGGGGGCGGCACCGATGACGGTGACCGCCCCGGCGGCGATGTCCGCGCGGGCCGCACCGGGGACGGCCCGGGCGCGACCGTCGCCCCCGGCTGGTCCGACAGGTCCGGCTGGTCCGGCGGGTCCCGCCGCGACCGGGACGGCACCGGCCTGCGGGGGCATCCCCCGCGCAGGGCGGACGGCACCGGTCGGCGGAGGCTCTCCTCGGCCAGGGCGGCGGGCATCACGGCGACGGCCGGGCTCGTCGCCGTCGGCCTGTCCCTCGCGGCCTGTTCGACCGGCGGCACCGGCTCCCGCGACGAGGGCGCGGCCCGCAGCGGCGAGGTCGCCGCGGCGGCGCCGACGCCCGCGCCCTCCGCGACCACCGGCCCCGAGTCCGAGTCCGCCGCGCGGGTGGACCCGATCGCGCTCCTCAAGGACGACCCCAAGATCGGCAAGCGGCTCAAGGCCGATCTGAAGCCGTGCGTCGCGGACGCCTACCCGGTGGACGCCTCCTACGGCAATCTCACCAACTCCACCGCGCCCGATGTCGTCGTCAACGTGATGACCTGCGGCGACGCCGTCGGCATCGGCACCTACGTCTACCGGAAGCAGAGCGACCGGTACGAGAACGTGTTCACGGCGGAGGACGCTGCGGTCTACGGCACCATCGACCGGGGCGAGCTCGTCGTCACCAAGCAGGTGTACGCGGAGGGCGACCCGGTCGCGTACCCCTCGGGCGAGGACGTCATCACGTACCGCTGGGCGGGGACCAGGTTCACCCAGCACGACTGGGTGCACAACGACTACAGCCGGGCCGTCGGCGACTCGGGCATCGCGGAGCCCGCGCCCTCCGTGACCCCGCCGACCTGAGCCGTACCCCCTGCCCCTGTCCGTCACCCTCCGCCCCACCCACCGCTCCTGTCCCGTCCGCCCCGGAACCGCAGACCCCGAAGGACCCGCACGATGGCCGAAACCCATGTCCTGTTCGTCGAGGACGACGACGTCATCCGTGAGGCCACCCAGCTCGCCCTGGAGCGGGACGGCTTCCGGGTCACCGCCATGCCCGACGGGCTCTCCGGGCTCGACGCCTTCCGCGCCCAGCGGCCGGACATCGCCCTGCTCGACGTGATGCTGCCGGGCATGGACGGCGTCAGCCTCTGCCGCCGCATCCGCGACGAGTCGACCGTGCCGGTGATCATGCTGTCGGCGCGCGCCGACTCGATCGACGTCGTCCTCGGCCTCGAGGCGGGCGCCGACGACTACGTCACCAAGCCCTTCGACGGCTCCGTCCTGATGGCCCGCATCCGGGCCGTGCTGCGCCGCTTCGGCCACGCCGGACTCGGCACGGGCGAGCGCGCGGAGGACGGCACCGACGGCGGCGGGCTGCTCGTCTTCGGCGATCTGGAGGTCGACACCGAGGGCATGGAGGTCCGCAGGGGCGGGGTGCCCGTCGCGCTGACCCCGACCGAAATGCGGCTGCTCCTGGAGTTCTCCTCCTCGCCCGGCACCGTACTGTCCCGGGACAAGCTCCTGGAGCGGGTCTGGGACTACGGCTGGGGCGGCGACACCCGGGTCGT
Organism: Streptomyces sp. NPDC101490; assembly: GCF_044767145.1. NCBI lineage: Bacteria > Bacillati > Actinomycetota > Actinomycetes > Kitasatosporales > Streptomycetaceae > Streptomyces > Streptomyces sp. NPDC101490. The sequence goes on along the minus strand of NZ_JBIWNI010000006.1, from coordinate 305,869 downwards.
CGACGTCCATGTGCAGCGGCTGCGGGCCAAGATCGGCCAGGACAGGATCGAGACGGTCCGCGGCTTCGGCTACAAGCTCAAGAGCTAGGGCGGGCCCGCACCGGTGAAGCTGCTCCCCCTCCGTACCGGGGTCCGCTGGAAGATCGCCGTCGCCATCGCGGCGGTCGGCGCGCTCATCGCGGTCACTCTGAGCGTGGTCGTCCACAACGCCGCCCGCATCTCGATGCTCGACAACGCGCGCGAGGTGCAGATGGAGCGGCTGCTCTTCGCCCAGCGCATGTACGAGACCTCGAAGCCCAAGGAACCGCGCTTCGGCACCAAGCTCAACGACCCCGCGCTGCCGGCCCAGCTGGACCAGCTGATGCGGGACAAGCGGCGCGGCACCTACGTGCAGGAGCACCGGCACGGCGGGCCGCCGGACGTGTGGGCCGCCGTGCCCCTCGCCAACGGGGACGTGCTGTCCCTGCACATCCCCTTCGCCGACCGCAGCGCGACCGTCATGAACGACCTCGACCGGGCCCTGGTCATCGGCTCGGTCTCGGTGGTCTTCGGCGGCTGCGCGCTCGGCGTGCTCATCGGCGGCCAGCTGTCCCGGCGGCTGAGGAAGGCGGCCGTCGCCGCCGGGCGGGTCGCCCAGGGCAACACCGACGTCCGCGTCCGGGACGCCGTCGGCGGGGTCGTACGGGACGAGACCGACGACCTCGCGTGGGCGGTGGACGCCCTGACCGACGCCCTCAACGAGCGGATCGAGGCGGAACGGCGGGTCACCGCCGACATCGCCCACGAACTGCGCACCCCCGTCACCGGGCTGCTCACCGCCGCCGAGCTGCTGCCGCCGGGGCGCCCCACCGAGCTGGTGCGGGACCGGGCGCAGGCGATGCGGACCCTGGTCGAGGACGTCCTGGAGGTGGCCCGGCTGGACAGCGCGTCGGAGCGCGCGGAGCTCCAGGAGATCGCGCTGGGCGAGTTCGTGGAGCGGCGGGTACGGGCCCTGGACCCCGAGGTGGTCGTCCGGGTCGTCCACGAGTCCTGGGTGAACACCGACCCCCGGCGCCTCGAACGCGTCCTCGGGAACCTCCTCTCCAACGCGGCCAAGCACGGCGGGACGCCGGTCGAGGTGACGGTCGAGGGGCGGGTCGTCCGGGTCCGCGACCACGGCCCCGGCTTCCCCGAGGCGCTCCTGAAGGAGGGCCCGAGCCGTTTCCGCACCGGGACGAGCGACCGGGCGGGGCAGGGCCACGGACTCGGACTGACCATCGCGGCGGGCCAGGCGCGGGTCCTCGGCGCCCGGCTCACCTTCCGCAACGTGGCGTCGGAGTCGGCGCCGAACGGCGTCGGCGGGGCCATCGCGGTCCTGTGGCTGCCGGACCACGCGCCGACGAACACGGGCAGCTTCCCGATCCTGCGTCCCCAGGACTGAGGACGGACCGGGGCCTCGCGGGACACGACGAGGAGCCCGGTCGGATCACGGCACCGGGGACGCGCGGGACACGGCCTCGGGCCTGCGGGGAAGCACGGCGCCGGGCCCTTCCCTCGTATCGCACCGGGCTCCCCGCGCACGGCGAAGAGGCCGGTCCCTTCGGCGGAACCGGCCCCTCCACGGGCGTACGAGCGGGGGTACGAGCGGGTACGGGGACGAGTCGTCAGACCGTCTCGGCGACCTTCGCCGTGCCGTCGCCCTCCGCGGTCTTCGGGGATGTCGCCGGGCCCGCGCCGCGGAGCGTCACCTCCTTGACGAAAAGGGCGAGGACGAAGGCGAGGACGGAGACCGCCGCCGCGAGCAGGAAGGCACCGTGCGTGCCGGAGGCGACCGCGTGCTGGTAGGCCTCGCGGAGCGCCGCCGGGAGCTTGGCCAGACTGGCCGCGTCGAGCTGCGCGGTCCGCTCGGTCAGCCCGGAGCCGCCGTTCGCCGTCATCTCGTCCTGGACGCGGCTGGTGAAGAGCGCGCCCATGATCGCGACGCCGAAGGAGGAGCCGAGCGTCCGGAAGAGGGTGGTGGAGGAGGAGGCGACGCCCATGTCCCTCATCTCCACGCTGTTCTGGGCGACCAGCATGGTGATCTGCATGAGGAAGCCCATGCCCGCGCCGAGGACCGCCATGTGCACGCCGGAGACCAGGCGCGAGGTGTCGGTGTCCATCGTGGAGAGCAGGAACAGGCCGACGGTCATGAGCGCGCCGCCGAGGATCGGGAAGATCTTGTACTTGCCGGTGCTGGTGGTGAAGCGGCCGACGACCAGCGAGACGACCATCATCGACAGCAGCATCGGCAGGAGCAGCAGCCCGGAGTTGGTGGCCGAGGCGCCCTGGACGGACTGCTGGAAGATCGGCAGGTAGAGGACCGCGCCGAACATGACGAAGCCGGTGATGAAGCCGATCAGGGACATCAGGGTGAAGTTGCGGCTGCGGAAGATGTGCAGCGGCATGATCGGGTCGCTCGCCCGGGTCTCCACCAGGAGGAAGGCTGCGAGCGCCGCGGCGCCGCCGACCCCGAGGCCGACGATGGTGGCCGAGCCCCAGGCGTACTCGGTGCCGCCCCAGGTGGTGACGAGGACGATCGCGGTGATGCCGACGGTGAGCAGCGCGGCGCCGAGGAAGTCGATGCGGGTGCCCGTGGCGCGCTGCTTCTTCGGCAGGTGCAGGACGGCGGTGACCATCGCGAGGGCGACGGCGCCGAGCGGCAGGTTGATGTAGAAGGACCAGCGCCAGCCCCAGTGGTCGGTGATGGTGCCGCCGACGAGGGGGCCGCCGATCATGGCGAGGGCCATGACGCCGGCCATCATGCCCTGGTACTTGCCGCGCTCGCGGGGCGGGATGAGGTCGCCGATGATGGCCATGACGCCGACCATGAGGCCGCCCGCGCCGAGGCCCTGGACCGTCCGGAAGCCGATGAGCTGGCCCATGTCCTGGGCCATGCCACTGAGGGCCGAACCGATCAGGAAGATCACGATCGAGGTGAGGAAGACGCCCTTGCGGCCGAACATGTCGCCGACCTTGCCCCAGAGGGGGGTGGAGGCGGCGGTGGCCAGGGTGTAGGCGGTGACGACCCAGGAGAGGTGTTCGAGGCCGCCGAGTTCGCCGACGATCGTCGGCATCGCGGTGCCGATGATCATGTTGTCCAGCATCGCGAGGAGCATCGCGATCATGAGGGCGAGGAGGACGACCCGGACGCTGCGTGGCTGCCCCGTCTCCCCCTGCGCCGGTACCGCTGTGGCTTGCGTCGTCATGTCGTTCCCTTACTTGCCGCCCGGCTAGTTACTACACTGGGGAAAGTAGACCCGTAACTAGCCGGTCGTCAAGTAAGTTCTTTGGAAAGTGGAGGCCACCCATGGCCCGAGGCAACACCCGCCAGCGCATCCAGGACGTGGCCCTCGACCTGTTCGCCGAGCAGGGCTACGAGAAGACCTCGCTGCGCGAGATCGCGGAACGCCTCGACGTCACCAAGGCCGCGCTCTACTACCACTTCAAGACGAAGGAAGACATCCTCGTCGGCATCTTCGAGGACCTGACCCGGCCCATGGACGAGCTGATCGCCTGGGCCCAGGAACAGCCCGCCACCCTGGAGACCCGCCGGGAGATGCTGCGCCGCTACCAGCGGGCCCTGCGCACCGCCGCCCCGCTCTACCGCTTCATGCAGGAGAACCAGGCCACGGTCCGCGAGCTGTCCGTCGGCCTCACCTTCAAGGAGCGCATGATCACCCTGGTCGGGCTGACCCAGGAGCCGGACTTCGCGGTGGTCGACAAGGTCCGCTGCGTCAGCGCGGTCTTCACCCTGCACGCGGGCACCTTCTTCATGCAGAACGTCGAGGGCGACACCGAGGAGAAGCACGAAGCCACCCTCGAGGTCGCCCTCGATCTGCTGGAAGCGGCCCACCGGGCCGACTGACCGCACCTCGCGGTGGGCCGGACGCACTGGATCCGGCGCGCGGGCCTCCGCGCGCCGGATCAGATGCGCTGAATCAGGCGTACTGGATCAGACGTACCGAATCAGACGTACTGGATCAGATGGTGACGCCCTGGGCGCGCAGGAAGGCGCCGGGGTTCACGGCGGAGCCGTAGTTCGGGGTCGTACGGATCTCGAAGTGCAGGTGGGGGCCGGAGGAGTTGCCGGTGTTGCCCGAGAGGGCGATCTGCTGGCCGGCGGCGACCTTCTGGCCGATGTTCACCTTGACCTGCGACAGGTGGGCGTACTGCGAGTAGCGGCCGTCGGCGTGCTTGACGACAATCGCGTTGCCGTACGCGGGGCCGTCGCCGCCGCCGTTCGGGCCGGCCTTCACGACGGTGCCCGCGCCCACGGACTTGACCGGGGTGCCGACCGGGACGGCGAAGTCCTGGCCGGAGTGCTTGCTGGCCCACATGGCGCCGCCCTGGTTGTAGCCGGCGGTCAGCGTGTAGGAGCTGACCGGCTTGACCCAGGCGGGGGCGGCCTTCGCGGCGGCCTGCTGGACGCCTATCGCCTTCGCGGTGGCGGCCTTCACCTGGGCGGCGACGTGCGCCTGGGCCTGGGCCTGGGCGGCGACCGCGGCGGACGCGGTGACGGTGACCGGGGCGACGGTCCTGCCCTCGGCGGCGAAGGCGGACCCTGCTCCGGCCACCAGCGACGCTCCCAGGCCCGTGGCGGCGAGAGCGGCGACGGTGACACGGGCGACGGGGTTCATGACGCGCTTCGACATACGGGGGAAAACCTCCGGGTGGGACGAACGGGGGGATGCGGAGCCCGGGGCGAACGTGCCGCACCGGGCTTGCTCCACCTTGGTAACCCGGACCCCCACCTAGCCCAAAACACCCCATCTACGACATTGCGTCGTAGCGATCTCCGCTGGAGATCCACCTCGAACACCCTCGGATCGATCCCCACAAAAGGGATATAACGACTCAAAACGATCGGTTTATCCGCACGTCAGGGGCGACCCGAACCGCCGGGGAAACCGCCCCGCGTCCTTTTCGCGGATCCCGGGGCCGCGTCCCACGGGTTCCCTCCCGGAAGCACCGAACCGGCACCGGAGGCCGCCACTATTCCGGCTAGTACCCCCGAAAACCCCTGTGCGCCTTGTCACCACGCACCGGGCCCCGATGCGACCTGGGTCACGCGCCCGGACCGCCCCGGAGAGGTCCTCGCGAGGTCCCGGAGAGGTGCCGGAGACCTCCCCGAGAGGTACCGGAGACGTTCGGGAGAGGTACCGGAGAGGTCCCCGCGAGGTTCCGGAGACCTCCCGGAGAGGTCCCGCACTACGCTGACCGCCTCGGGGACCCACGGGGGACGCGTCCCCGGGGAACCCACGGGGGGACACACGCATATGGAACCGGCGCTCATCGGCACCCGCCTCGCCTCGGCCGCGATCGGCCCACTCCTGAAGAAACTGCTGGTCAGCGAGGGTCCCGGGGCGGGTCTCATCGAACGGTCCGACGCCGTCCGGCTCTCCTCCCTGGTCTCCTTCCGCGGCGAGCACCGCACCCTCACCGAGAAGGACGTCCGCAGGCTCGCCGGGACCCTGGTCGAGCGGTCCCTGAACGGGGACGGCGAGCGGCCCTTCCCCGCCGACGAGGCCGAGGCCGTCACCGACGCCCTCGCGGCGACCCTCCTGGCCCTCGGCGACCTCGACATGGACGACGTCCAGGCCGTCCGCCTCGGCCACACCGCCCTCGCCCGGCGGCTGCGCGCCGCCGCCCCGGCCGCCGACGGCCTCTCCACGGACTCCGTCCACTACCTGGAGACCCTCGTGGAGTGGGCCTGCCTCCACGTCCTCGAGTTCTTCACCCGCCGGTCCACCTTCGTCGCCCGCAGCCTGGTGGAACAGACCCGGGGCCAGAGCGAGCTCATCGCCAAGGTCGACGAACTCGTCCGCCGGACACCGAGAGCCGACACCCGGGACGCGGACTTCGAACGGCGCTACCTGGAGCACCTCGCCAGGAAGCACGGCCGTCTCACCATCTACGGCATCGACCTGCACCACTCACCGGACGAGTGGCCCCTCGACATGGCGTACCTCTCCCTGGAGGCGACGGGCCGCGAGACCGCCCGGTCCGACGGGAACGGGCAGGGCGCCGCACCCGGCCACGGCGTCCCCGCCGACCGCGCCCTCCACCGCCACCCCCGCATCCTGCTGCGCGGGGTCGCGGGCTCCGGCAAGACCACCCTCGTCCAGTGGCTGGCGATCACCTCCACCGGAACCCCCAGAAGCACCGGCCGGACCACGAGCGCCGGAAGCACCGGACGGACAGGCCCTACGGGACAAGCGGCGCAGGCAGGACAGGCAGGACAGGAGCGGCAGGCGGGGCACACAGGACAGAGAGGACAGACGGGGCAGGCAGGACCGGCGGGAACGACCGGGGCCGCCGTCCCCTTCGTCCTGCCCCTGCGCACCCTCACCCGCCACGACGCCCCGCTGCCCCCGGCGGACCGTTTCCTCTCCGCCGTCGGCTGCCCCCTCACCCCGCCCGACGGCTGGGCCGACCGGGTCCTCCGGGCGGGCCGTGGCCTCGTCCTCGTCGACGGCATCGACGAGGTCCCCGAACCCGAACGGGCCCGGACCCGCCGCTGGCTGCGCGACCTCGTCGACGCCTACGACGGCCCCAACCGCTGGCTCGTCACCTCACGCCCCTCGGCCGTCAAGGACGACTGGCTCACCGCCGACGGCTTCACCGAACTCACCCTCTCCGAGATGTCCCGCGCCGAGGTCACCACCTTCGTACGCCGCTGGCACACGGCCGCGGGACCCGACGCCGGCCCGTACGAGCAGCCCCTCGTCGACGCCCTGCACGCCACCCCCGACCTCGCGAAGCTCGCCACCAACCCGCTGATGTGCGGACTGATCTGCGCCCTCCACCGGGACCGGCGCGGCTTCCTGCCGCGCGGCCGCAAGGCCCTCTACGACGCGGCCCTCTCCATGCTCCTCACCCGCCGCGACCGCGAGCGGGACATGGGCGCCCCGTACGGGGTGGAACTCGGCGAGGCCCCGCAGATCCAGCTGATCCAGCGCCTCGCGTACTGGCTCACGCTCAACGGGCGCACCCAGATGGACCGCGACCACGCCCGTACGATCGTCGCCGAGGCCGTGCCCGCCGTCCCCGAGGCCGCGGCGCACGGCGACCCGCAGCGCGTCTTCGACCATCTGCTGCACCGCAGCGGTCTCCTCCGCGAGCCCACGCCCGGCACCCTCGACTTCGTCCACCGCACCTTCCAGGACTATCTGGCCGCCAAGCACCTGGTGGACCGCTGGGACATCGGCGTCCTGATCGGCCACGCCGCCGACGACCAGTGGGAGGACGTCGTCCGCATGGCGGTGGGCCACTCCCGGCCCCGCGAGTGCGCGGAGATCCTCCGGGAACTGCTGGCCGCCGCCGACCGCGCCGAGGAGCCCGGCGCCCGGCTGCGGCTGCTCGTCGTCGCCGCGACCGCCCTCGACCACGCGACGGAGGTGGCCCCGGAGATCCGCGAGGAGCTGCTGGACCGTACGGCCCGGGTCATCCCGCCCCGTACTCCTGACGAGGCGCGCGCCCTGGCCACCGTCGGCCCCGCTGTCCTCGGCCTGCTCCCCTCCCCCGCCGGGCTCGACGACGAGCAGGCACTGATGTCCGTGATCACGGCCTCCCGGATCCCCGGCGACGCGGCGATCCCCTATCTGGCCCGCTTCACCGGCCACCCCTCGCTGCCCGTCCGCTCCCAGCTGGTCTGGGCGTGGCCCCGCTTCGAGACCCGCGCCTACGCCGAGCGGATCGTCGCCCGGCTCGACCCGGCCGGCCTCGACTTCACGGTCCGGGGCGACGAGCACGCCGCCGAGTTGGAACGGCTGGGCCTGTGCCCGGACCGCCTGGACATCGACGACACCGTCTCACCCGCCGCGGTGACCGCGCTGCTGCGCCGCTGCGACCCCGTCCACCTCAGCCTGGTCGTCAATGAGCCCGACCCCGACCTGAGCGCCCTGTCATCCCTCACCCGGTTGGAGAGCCTCCAGCTCGAAACCAACGACGCGCCCTGGTCCCCCGATGTGCTCCCCGCCCCAGGGCCCCTGGCCTCGCTCACCCTGGACACCTGGCCGGACGGCGGCTTCGGAGCCCTGGCACACCTGGGTGCACTCACCAAGCTGAACCTGTGGCTGTCGCCCACCATCCGCGAGGAGGAATGGAGGCAGCTCACCACACTGCCCTCCCTGACATCCCTCTCGGTCACCCAGGGGGACCTGGAAGCGCTGCCTGAGGATCTCGTCATGCCGGGCATCACGGACCTGTGGCTCGCCCTCCGCACCCCGTCCTCGCTCATCACCGTCGTCCGGGTGTTCCCCTCGCTGCGTAGGCTCTCCCTGACCAGCAATACCGTCGACCTGCTGGACGTCTCGGTGCTGGCAGACCTGGAGCGGCTGACGGCCCTGTGGAGCGACACCGTCCTCACCGGGACCGACCGGCTGACCCCGGATGTCCGCGTCGAGATCGCCCGGGAGTGACACCACGCACGCGCGAAAAGGGGCGGCCCCGGAACCGACAGGTTCCGGGGCCGCCCCTTCGCGTCAGGACGTGAGCCCTACGCTTCCTTCGACAGGTTCGGGCCCGTGCCGCCCGTGGCCTCGATCGGCGGGGCGTCCGGCAGGGCCGACTTCTCCTCGCCGCGGAAGGTGAAGGTGCGCTGCTCGCCCTCGCCCTCGGTGTCCACGACCACGATGTGACCGGCACGCAGCTCGCCGAAGAGGATCTTCTCCGACAGCGTGTCCTCGATCTCGCGCTGGATCGTCCGGCGGAGCGGACGGGCGCCCATCACGGGGTCGTAGCCCTTCTTGGCGAGCAGCTCCTTCGCGGACTGGGAGAGCTCGATGCCCATGTCCCGGTCCTTCAGGCGCTCGTCCACGCGGCCGATCATCAGGTCGACGATCTGGAGGATGTCGCTCTGGGTCAGCTGCGGGAAGACGATGACGTCGTCCACACGGTTGAGGAACTCCGGACGGAAGTGCTGCTTCAGCTCGTCGCTGACCTTCGCCTTCATCCGCTCGTAGTTGGACTTCGTGTCGCCCTGGGCCGCGAAGCCCAGGTTGAAGCCCTTCGAGATGTCCCTGGTCCCGAGGTTGGTGGTCATGATGATGACCGTGTTCTTGAAGTCCACGACCCGGCCCTGGGAGTCGGTCAGACGACCGTCCTCCAGGATCTGGAGAAGGGAATTGAAGATATCGGGGTGGGCCTTCTCGACCTCGTCGAAGAGGACGACGGAGAACGGCTTGCGGCGCACCTTCTCGGTGAGCTGGCCGCCCTCTTCGTAGCCGACGTATCCGGGCGGCGAACCGAAGAGCCGGGACACGGTGTGCTTCTCGCTGAACTCCGACATGTCGAGGGAGATCATCGCGTCCTCGTCGCCGAAGAGGAATTCGGCGAGCGCCTTCGAAAGCTCGGTCTTACCGACACCGGACGGACCGGCGAAGATGAACGAGCCACCGGGGCGCTTCGGGTCCTTCAGACCGGCACGCGTACGGCGGATGGCACGCGAGAGGCCGATGACGGCGTCCTTCTGCCCGATGACACGCTTGTGCAGCTCGTCCTCCATGCGGAGCAGACGGCTGGACTCCTCCTCGGTCAGCTTGAAGACCGGGATGCCGGTGGCGGTCGCCAGGACCTCGGCGATCAGATCGCCGTCGACCTCGGCGACGACGTCCATGTCGCCGGCCTTCCACTCCTTCTCCCGCTTGGCCTTCGCGGCGAGGAGCTGCTTCTCCTTGTCACGGAGCGAAGCGGCCTTCTCGAAGTCCTGCGAGTCGATCGCGGACTCCTTGTCCCGGCGGACACCGGCGATCTTCTCGTCGAACTCGCGGAGGTCCGGCGGCGCGGTCATCCGGCGGATGCGCATCCGGGAACCGGCCTCGTCGATCAGGTCGATCGCCTTGTCCGGGAGGAAGCGGTCCGAGATGTACCGGTCGGCCAGGGTCGCGGCCTGGACGAGGGCCTCGTCGGTGATGGAGACCCGGTGGTGGGCCTCGTACCGGTCGCGGAGACCCTTGAGGATCTCGATGGTGTGCGGCAGCGACGGCTCGGCGACCTGGATGGGCTGGAAGCGGCGCTCGAGGGCCGCGTCCTTCTCCAGGTACTTCCGGTACTCGTCGAGCGTGGTGGCGCCGATGGTCTGGAGCTCACCGCGGGCCAGCATCGGCTTGAGGATGCTGGCGGCGTCGATCGCGCCCTCGGCGGCACCCGCACCCACGAGGGTGTGGAGCTCGTCGATGAACAGGATGATGTCGCCGCGGGTGCGGATCTCCTTGAGGACCTTCTTCAGGCGCTCCTCGAAGTCACCGCGGTAGCGGGAGCCGGCGACCAGGGCACCGAGGTCCAGGGTGTAGAGGTGCTTGTCCTTGAGGGTCTCGGGCACCTCGCCCTTGACGATGGCCTGGGCCAGGCCCTCGACGACGGCGGTCTTGCCGACGCCGGGCTCGCCGATGAGGACCGGGTTGTTCTTGGTGCGGCGGGACAGCACCTGCATGACCCGCTCGATCTCCTTCTCGCGCCCGATGACCGGGTCGAGCTTGGACTCGCGGGCCGCCTGGGTGAGGTTGCGGCCGAACTGGTCGAGGACCAGGGACGTCGAGGGGGTGCCCTCGGCAGGACCGCCGGCGGTGGCGGCTTCCTTGCCCTGGTAGCCGGAGAGCAGCTGGATGACCTGCTGCCGCACCCGGTTGAGGTCGGCGCCCAGCTTCACGAGGACCTGGGCGGCGACGCCCTCGCCCTCGCGGATCAGGCCGAGCAGGATGTGCTCGGTGCCGATGTAGTTGTGGCCGAGCTGGAGGGCCTCGCGGAGCGAGAGCTCCAGGACCTTCTTGGCACGGGGAGTGAAGGGGATGTGGCCGGACGGGGCCTGCTGGCCCTGCCCGATGATCTCCTCCACCTGCTGGCGGACCGCCTCGAGCGAAATCCCGAGGCTCTCCAGGGCCTTAGCGGCGACACCCTCACCCTCGTGGATAAGGCCCAGAAGGATGTGCTCGGTGCCGATGTAGTTGTGGTTGAGCATCCGGGCTTCTTCCTGAGCCAGGACGACAACCCGCCGCGCGCGGTCGGTGAACCTCTCGAACATCGTTAATCGCTCCTCAGAGCGGTCAGTCAGTTAGGGGTCGATCCCCTCCCTGTCCTTCCGCAGCTTAGTCCCGCAAGCGGGGACCGCTCATTCCAACTGCCGACATCCGTCCGGATCACCCCCTCTTCGCGTGGGGAGACCTGCTGCCGAACAGCCGACAAATGCTCCAACCCGATGGTGCGAGATGATGTTCCCGCAGGCCAAGTAGTTACCCACACCATCAGTACGCCGATGGCGAACGTGAGACCCCGAAGCCCGCGAGTCGCCCCTCTCCACTAGGAATGTCTTACCCGTGGGGACGGACACTCCATGCGGGAGACCCCCGTCCCCTCCGCTACCAGCGAACAACCCCGCACTGCCGAATGCACTCGTACGCCCCATCACGGACACCTTGCGCGTCCAGTGGGCGACGGTGCGTCACCGCGGGCGTAACCAACGCGCTCCTCCGGGAGTTCCCCGGACATGTCCCTCACCGTGCCGCCGCCCCGTACGCCGCCCGACGGCGGGACGGCACGGTGGTACGAGCGGGAGCTCGGCTGGGCGACGGCGGCGGGCCCTCCGGTGCGGCTGGTCACCGGGCTGCGCTTCGACGTCCTGGAGCTGCCCCTCGGCGCGGGGCTCCGGGTGCTGCGCCGGACGGGACCGGCGACGGGACCGGTGGCCGTGACCGGGCGCCGGATGCGGCTGCTCGTGGCGGCCGGGGCGGCGGAGGAGCTGCCGGGACTGCTGGACTGGCTGGAATGGGGCGGGATCGCGCTGGACCTCACGGTGCTGGGCGCCGGGGGCCGGATGACCGCGCCCCTTCCTCCGGGGCGGGGCGGATCCGGCGCACCGGACGCCTCCGTGTGGCTGCGCCCTCCGGCGCCGGGCCGTGAGGTCGAGTCCTCGCTTCCGGCCCTGCGTTCCACGCCCTGGGGCGGTGCGGGCATCCCGTGCCTGACGCGGCTCGTGGCCGCCGCGGCCGTGGAGTGCCACCGGGCGCGGCTGCTGAGTGTCCGGGCCGGGGGCCCGTCTGCTCAGCAGCTGGCGCCTCAGCGGTTCGCGTCCTCGTAGGCGGCCTTGATGTCGGCGGGAACGCGACCGCGGTCGTTCACGTTCATGCCGTTCTCCTTGGCCCACGCGCGGATCTTCGCGGTGTCCTGGCCGCCCGTCGCCACCACACGGCCCTTGCCGCGTCCGCCGGTCGTACGGCCACCGGTGCGACGACCGCTCTTGGTGTACGGATCGAGCAGATCCCGGAGCTTTTCCGCGTTGGCGGTGGTGAGGTCGATCTCGTAGGTCTTGCCGTCCAGCGCGAACGTCACGGTCTCGTCCGCCTCGACGCCGTCGAGGTCGTCGACAAGAAGGACCTGAACCTTCTGTGCCACCGGATTTCCTTTCATCGAAAATGCAGTACGCGGAAAGGAAACCGCTTTTCCCGGAAAAACACAAACCCCTGGGAGAGGTTCAGAAGCCCGGCGGCGCGGGAAACGTGCGCGATTCGGACATAGGGTTCCGGGTGGAGCCGGTGCCGGGTTCCGGTCACAGGTGCAGAAGCATCCGGCTGTTGCCCAAGGTGTTCGGCTTCACTCGTTCGAGACCGAGGAACTCGGCGACTCCCTCGTCATAGGAACGCAGGAGCTCGCTGTAGACATCTCCGTCCACCGGGGTCTCACCGATCTCGGTGAAGCCGTGCTTCGCGAAGAAGTCGACTTCGAAGGTCAGACAGAATACCCGGCGCACGCCGAGCCAACGGGCGGTGTGCAACAACTTGGCGAGCACGTGATGTCCTACGCCCGCGCCCTTGAACTCGGGGTCGACGGCGAGAGTGCGCACTTCGGCGAGGTCTTCCCACATGACGTGGAGAGCGCCGCAGCCGACGACGACGGCGTCCTCGTCGCGTTCCGCCACCCAGAACTCCTGGATGGACTCGTAAAGGGTGACGGTGGCCTTGTCGAGGAGGATGCCCCGGTCCACGAAGGGATCGACGAGACGGCGGATCGCGGCGACGTCTCCGGTGCGGGCCCTGCGGACGGTGACGGCTCTGGCGGGGGCCGGGGAAGCGGCCGGGGAAGAAGCGGACGTCGACATGGGGGGACGCTATCGCTCCCCGTCGCCGGGGCCCCCGGCGCCCTCCTCGGGCGGGGCGGGGGCGGTCGGCGGGGTGTCGCGCTGCACCATGCGGACGGCGTCGTCGAGGGCCTCGCGCTGCTCCTGGGACATCATCCCGAAGAAGGCGACGAGGGCGGCCGCAGGATTGTCGCTCCGGGCCCATGCCTCGTTCATCAGGGCGGCCGAGTACGCGGCCCGGGTGGAGACCGCCGTATATCGATAGGCGCGGCCTTCGACTTCCCGGCGCACCCAGCCCTTCTGATGGAGATTGTCCATGACGGTCATGACGGTGGTGTAGGCGATGGACCGTTCCTGCTGAAGGTCTTCCAGGACTTCCCGGACGGTCACCGGACGGTTCCATTGCCAGACGCGCGTCATGACGGCGTCTTCGAGCTCTCCCAGGGGACGGGGCACAGCGTCACTTTAGTGCGCAAACAGTCAATAAGTGTTCATTGGCGATGCAAAACGAAGGAAGTCAAACAAAAAGGGCGCATGACCATGAAAGGTCATGCGCCCTGGGCACGTCCGACCGCCCGGTGCGGGGCCCGGCAGGGCCACGGCGTCCGGGCGGTGGGGATCAGGCAGTGACGGCGTCGGGAGCGGCCGCGCTCGGGTGCGGCCGCGTCCGGGCTCCGCCGTTCAGGAGGTGGCGGTGCCGTTCAGGAGGTGGCGGTGCCGTTCAGGAGGTGGCGGTGCCGTTCGGCTGACGGGCCGCCTCGGCGCGCGCGAACGCGGCGTCCACGGCCGCGTCCTCCTTGTTCTTGTTCGAACCGCCCTGACTCTTGACGATCGTGACGACGAGGCCGATGAAGAAGGCGGCCATCACGACGGGGGGCAGGAGCGCGGATACGTAGTCCATGGCGACCAGACTAACTATCCGGCGGCGCGTTCCTCGGGCGGGGGCGGCGGTACGGGCCTCCGGCGTGGCGGGAACACCTCGGACGGCTTGGGCACCGGCCGTTCGGCCGGGGCCGGGGGCTTCGGCCGGGGGTCGTCGGCCGCCGTCCGCCCGCCGGGGAGGGCGAGCAGCCGGGCCCGGGAGACACCGGGGGCGGGAGTGGCGGTGGCCTGGGAGATCCGGGCCAGCCGCGCGCGGACGGACCGCTCGGCGAGCACCTGGCAGCGGGCCAGCAGCTCGGCGGCGGCCGGGTTGCCGCGCAGCGCGCGCAGGGCGGCCAGGTCGTCGGCCGCGGGCTCGTACCCGGCGGCCAGGGCGTCCTGGAGCAGCTCCAGATAGCCGCTGAGGGACCCGGGCAGCGCCTGGCGGTAGCGGGCCAGGTCGTCGAGGAGGAAGGCGCGCAGGCGACCGGCCTCGCGCGCGGCCTCGTCCACCGATTCGGCCAGGCGCAGGGCGTCCCGGACGTCCTCGTCCTGGAGCGGGGCGGGATGCAGGGCGACAGCGAGGGCACGACGGAGCACGCGCAGTTCGTCCGCGCTGAACGCCATGCCGCCACGGGATCCGTATGGCGTGGGCATGGGCCGACGATACGCGCTAATCGGACAAATTTCCCTCAGGATGTTTACGGCGCGTCGAGCCGCCTGTGCCCGTCCCGTGCCCGACCGGGCGCCCCTCGGGCCCCGGGGGCTTCCCGGGCGGGGCCCGCACAGGCTCCCCGGGGCCAGGAGCCCCCTTCGTACGCGCCCGCGCGGGCGGCCGTGCCCGCGCGGGGCTCACATGCGGGAGACGTTCCGCTCGTACACCAGGCGCAGACCGATCAGGGTCAGCCAGGGCTCGTGCTCGTCGATCTCCTTGGAGTCGGAGAGGACCATCGGCGCGAGGCCGCCGGTGGCGATCACCGTGACGTCCGAGGTGTCGCCCTGCGGGCCGACCAGTTCGCGCTTCATCCGGGCGACGACGCCGTCGACCTGCCCCGCGTACCCGTAGACGATGCCCGACTGCATGGCCTCGACCGTGTTCTTGCCGATCACGCTGCGCGGCCTGGCCAGCTCGATCTTGCGGAGCATGGCGCCCCGGACACCGAGCGCCTCGACGGAGATCTCGATGCCGGGTGCGATGGCGCCGCCCGCGTACTCGCCGCGCGTGGTGACCGCGTCGTACGTCGTCGCGGTGCCGAAGTCGACGACGATCGCCGGGCCGCCGTACAGCTCGACGGCCGCGACCGCGTTGATCACGCGGTCCGCGCCGACCTCCTTGGGGTTGTCCGTGAGGATCGGGACGCCCGTCTTGACGCCCGGCTCCACCAGGACCGCGGGGACGTCCCCGTAGTACCGGCGGGTGACCTCGCGCAGTTCGTGCAGCACCGAGGGGACGGTCGCGCAGATCGCGATCCCCTCGATGCCGTCGCCCAGCTCGACGCCGAGCAGCGGGTGCATCCCCATGAGGCCCTGGAGCAGGACCGCCATCTCGTCGGCGGTCCGGCTCGGATCGGTGGAGATCCGCCAGTGCTCGACGATCTCCTCGCCGTCGAAGAGCCCGAGGACCGTGTGGGTGTTGCCGACGTCGATGGTGAGCAGCATCAGGCCCGCACCTCGCGCAGGTCGAGGCCGATGTCGAGGATCGGGGAGGAGTGGGTGAGCCCGCCGACCGCCAGGTAGTCCACGCCGGTCGCCGCGTACGCCGCCGCGTTCTCCAGGGTCAGCCGGCCCGAGGACTCCAGGACCGCGCGGCCATCGACGAGGGCGACGGCCTCCGCGGTCTCGGCCGGGGTGAAGTTGTCGAGCAGGATCAGGTCGGCGCCCGCGTCCAGGACCTCGCGGATCTGGTGCACGGTGTCGACCTCGACCTCGACCGGCAGCTCGGGGAAGAGCTCGCGGACGGCCTTGAACGCCTCGGCCACGCCTCCGGCCGCCACCACGTGGTTGTCCTTGACGAGGGCCGCGTCGGACAGCGACATGCGGTGGTTGACGCCGCCGCCGCAGCGGACCGCGTACTTCTCCAGGGCGCGCAGGCCGGGGGTGGTCTTGCGGGTGTCGCGGACCTCGGCCTTCGTGCCCTCCAGGACGTCGGCCCACGCGCGCGTGGCGGTGGCGATGCCGGAGAGGCGGCACAGGAGGTTGAGCGCGCCGCGCTCGCCGGTGAGCAGGTCGCGGGTGCGGGCGGTGACGCTGAGGAGGACCTCGCCCGCCGCCACGCGGGCGCCGTCCTCGACGTGCCGCTCGACCTCGAACTCGTCGGCGCAGACGATGGACAGGACGGCCTCGGCGATCCGCAGGCCCGCCACGACACCGGCCTCGCGGGCGGTGAAGTCGGCGGTGGCGACGGCGTCCTCGGGGACGGTCGCCACGGTGGTCACGTCGACGCCGCCGTCGAGGTCCTCGGCGATGGCCAGGTGCGCGATGTCCTCGACCTGTACGGGGTCGAGACCGGCGTCCGCGAGCAGTGCGGCGAGCGCGGGGTCGAGCCCGCACTCGAACTCCTCCGCGCCGCCGCAGCCACAGCCGTCGCCGCAGCCGCCGGGCTCCTCGGCCGCCGAAGGGGCGCCGATCTGGATCAGGGGGACGTCCACGGGCTGCGGACGGGCTTCCTCGGGCGTGGTCACTTACGGCTCCCTCGGGGCATCGGAGGTGGGGGGGAAGTCATGGGTGTCGGTCGTCCGGACGTCGAGGGTCCGCTCGGGGGTGAGGCGGACGACCAGGTGCCTGCGCCAGTCGGCGTCGTCCCGGTCCTGCCGGTCCTCGCGCCAGTGGCAGCCGCGGGTCTCCTCGCGGCGGCGGGCGGCGGCGACCAGGACGCGGGCCACACAGAGCAGGTTGGTGGTCTCCCAGGCGTCCACGCCCGGTTCACCGGCCTTGGTGTCGTCGGTGCCGCCCGCGAGGGCGTCGCCGTGCAGTGCCTCCAGGGCCTCGGCGGCCTCCCGCAGGCCGGCCTCGGAGCGGAGCACTCCCGCGTCGGCGGTCATGATCCGCTGGATGCGGGTCCTGGCTCCGGCCACCGGGAGCGGCAGGGGCGCCGGGGACGGGTGCGGCACGGGGGTCCCCGGCACGCGCGGCGCGGCCGCGATGATGTCGTCGGCGATCCGCTCGGCGAAGACCAGGCCCTCCAGGAGCGAGTTCGAGGCGAGCCGGTTGGCGCCGTGGACGCCGGTGCAGGCGACCTCCCCGCACGCGTAGAGGCCGGGGACGGTGGTACGGCCCCGCAGGTCGGTGCGGACGCCTCCGGAGGCGTAGTGGGCGGCGGGGGCGACCGGGATCGGCTCGGTCACCGGGTCGATGCCGTGGGCCCGGCAGGCGGCGAGGATGGTGGGGAAGCGTTCCGCCCACATCGCGGCGCCGAAGTGGCGGGCGTCGAGGTACATGTGGTCGGTGCCGTGCTCGCGCGTCCGGCGGGTGATCGCCTTGGCGACGACGTCCCGGGGGGCCAGTTCGGCCAGCTCGTGCTGCCCGAGCATGAAGCGGACCCCGTCGGCGTCGACCAGATGGGCGCCCTCGCCCCGGACCGCCTCGGAGACCAGCGGCTGCTGGCCCTCGGCCCCGGCGCCGAGGAAGAGCACCGTGGGGTGGAACTGGACGAACTCCAGGTCGGAGACCTCGGCACCGGCGCGCAGCGCGAGCGCCACGCCGTCGCCGGTGGAGACCGCCGGGTTGGTGGTGGCGGAGAAGACCTGGCCCATGCCGCCGGTGGCGAGCACCACCGCGGGCGCGTGGACCGCGCCGACCCCGTCGTGCTGTCCCTCGCCCATGACGTGCAGGGTCACGCCCGCCGTACGGCCCTCGGCGTCCGTGAGGAGGTCCAGGACGAGGGCGTGCTCGACGGTCCGTACGCCCCGGTCCCGGATGGCCCCGACGAGGGCGCGGGAGATCTCGGCGCCGGTCGCGTCGCCGCCCGCGTGGGCGATCCGGCGGCGGTGGTGGCCGCCCTCGCGGGTCAGCGCGATCTCGCCGTCGGCGTCCTTGTCGAAGTCGGCGCCGGTCGCGATGAGCCTGCGGACGGCGTCGGGGCCCTCGGTGACCAGGGCCCTCACGGCCCGCTCGTCGCAGAGCCCGGCCCCGGCGACGAGGGTGTCGTCGAGGTGCTGCTCGGGGGTGTCGCCCTCGCCGAGGGCCGCCGCTATGCCGCCCTGGGCCCAGCGGGTGGAGCCGTCGTCGAGGCGCGCCTTGGTGACGACGACCGTACGGAGCCCGGCGGCGGTGCAGCGCAGGGCGGCGGTGAGGCCCGCGACCCCGGAGCCGACCACGACGACATCGGCGTCGACGGCCCAGCCGGGCGCGGGGGCGGGCAGCCGTATTCCGGTCACGGGGTCGCTCCGAACGTGGGGTCCTCGGGGGACGTGGTGCCTCCGAGGCGGAGGGGGAGGTTGTCGATCAGACGGGTGGCGCCCACGCGCGCGGCGACGGCCAGGACCGCGTCTCCCGCGTGGTCGTCGGCGACCTCGGTGAAGTCCGCCGGGTCCACGAGCGCCAGATAGTCGAGGGTGAGCGGTGGCTCGGCCTTCGCGGCCTCGTCGAGGACGGCTCGGGCGGCGGCCCGGACGGCTCCGGCGCCGTGGCCCCCGGAGGCCCGCGCGACCGCGTGGGCGTCGGCGGCGGACCGGGCCTCGCCGAGCCGGGAGAGCGCCTCGGCGCGGGTCCCGGCCCGTTCCCGGGCACCGGGCAGGGCGGTGGCGCGCGCGCGGAGCGCCTCCTGCGCGGCGAGCCGGTCGGCGGCGGCGAACAGCGCGCCGGACAGCGCGAGCGCGGTGCGGCGCTCCCCGGCCGACAGGTAGCGGTTGCGGCTGGACAGGGCCAGGCCGTCGTCCTCGCGGACCGTCGGCACCCCGACGATCTCCACGGGGAAGTTCAGGTCGCGGACCATGCGGCGGATGAGCGCCAGCTGCTGGGCGTCCTTCTGGCCGAAGAGCGCCAGGTCGGGCGCGGTGAGGTGGAGGAGCTTGGCGACGACCGTCAGCATGCCGTCGAAGTGGCCGGGCCGCGAGGCGCCTTCGAGGCGCTCGCCCATGGGGCCCGCGGTGATCCTGACCTGCGGTTCCCCGCCCGGGTAGACCTCGTCGACGGAGGGGGCGAAGACGGCGTCGGCGCCCGCGCCGACGGCCAGCGCCAGATCGGCGTCGAGGGTGCGCGGGTAGCGGTCGAGGTCCTCGCCCGCCCCGAACTGGAGCGGGTTGACGAAGACGGTGACGACGACGGTGCCGCGCTCCCCGGCCCGCTCGCGGGCGGCCCGGATCAGGGTGGCGTGGCCCTCGTGGAGGGCGCCCATGGTCATGACGACGGCCCGGGGACCGCCCGCCCCGACGGCCCGCAGCTCGTGTGCGGTGCGGACGAGGGCCGTGGTCGGCGTGGTCGGCGAGTTCGCCGGGCTCGGTGCGGTCGCCGGGCTCGGTGCGGTCGCCGGGCTCGGTGCGGCCGGTGCGGCCGGAGTGGCCGACGCGCTCGGGGTGCCCGGCTGGTGCGGAGTGCCCGGGGTGCCCGGCTGGTGCGGGGTCCCCGAAGGGCTCTGCGTGGTCATCGGGTCTCCCCCTCGGCGAGCACGCCCAGCAGGTCCTCGGCCAGCTCGGGCTTGAGCAGGCCGTGCGCGAGGGCCCGGTCGGCGGTCGTACGGGCCATCGCCAGGTATCCGGCGACGGCGCCGGGCGCGTGCTTGCGCAGCTCCGCGACGTGCGCGGCGACCGTGCCCGCGTCACCGCGCGCGACGGGCCCGGTGAGCGCCGCGTCCCCGGACCGCAGGGCGTTGTCCAGGGCGGCGCCCAGGAGCGGGCCGAGCATCCGGTCGGGGGCGGCGACGCCCGCCGTGCGGAGCAGCTCCATCGACTGGGCCACCAGGGTGACCAGGTGGTTCGCGCCCAGGGCCAGGGCCGCGTGGTACAGCGGGCGGGCGTCCTCGGCGATCCACTCGGGCTCGCCGCCCATCTCGATCACCAGGGCTTCGGCGGCCATCCGCAGTTCCTCGGGCGCGGTCACGCCGAAGGAGCAGCCCGCGAGCCGCTGGACGTCGACCTCGGTGCCGGTGAAGGTCATGGCGGGGTGCAGGGCGAGCGGCAGGGCACCGGCCCGCCGGGCGGGGTCCAGGACCCGGGCCCCGAACCGTCCCGAGGTGTGCACGAGCAGCTGTCCGGGGCGGACGGAACCGGTGTCGGCGAGGCCTTCGACCAGGCCCGGCAGGGCGTCGTCGGGGACGGTGAGCAGCACCAGGTCGGCCAGGGCCAGGACCTGGGCGGGCTCGACGACGGGGACGTCGGGCAGGAGGACCGCGGCGCGGCGCCGGGAGGCGTCGGAGACCGCGGAGACGGCGACGGGGCGGTGCCCGGCGAGCCGGAGGGAGGCGGCGAGAGCGGGGCCGACGCGGCCCGCGCCGACGACTCCGACGGTGAGCCGGGCGGGTCGGTCCTCGGCTCGGGGCTCTGGCGCTGCTGGTGCGTTCACGGTGGGGACGGCCTTCCGTTCCAGTCCTCGGCGGGTACCGGACGATTTCTGGTCATGCTACGCCAGCGTTTCACGCTCTCCCGTGGCTGTCCCGCGGCTGTCCACAGGGTGGGGACGGCGGTGTGATGATCGGCGCATGAAACCTGTGGATCCCGTGGACGAGGAAGCGGCCCGGCTGTACCGGGCGAAGGTCTGGGGCGGTGCCGAGCGCACCCTGTGGCGTGCCTCGGTGGACGGCACGGCGGGCGCGGCCCTGCGCGGACTGGCCGACTGGACGGACTCCGCCGGGCACGGCGACGAGCCCCTGGACGCGTACGGGAACGGGGTCGTGGAGCTCCTGGAGCAGCGGGTCGCCGACGTGCTCGGGATGCCCTCCGCGGTCTTCTTCCCGACCGGCACCATGGCCCAGCAGGTGGCCCTGCGCTGCTGGGCCGGACGGACCGGGAACCCGGTCGTCGCCCTCCATCCGCTCGCCCACCCCGAGGTCCACGAGGACGGCGCCCTGGGGGCCGTCTCCGGGCTCCGCACCGTCCACCCGACCGGCGAGCCCCGGCTGCCCACCGCCGAGGAGGTGCGGGACCACCCGGAGCCCTTCGGGACGCTGATGCTGGAGCTGCCGCTGCGGGACGCCGGTTTCGTCCTGCCGACCTGGGAGGAGCTGGCCTCGGTCGTCGCGGCGGCCCGGGAGCGGGACGCGGTGGTCCACTTCGACGGGGCACGGCTCTGGGAGTGCCCGACGCGTTTCGGCCGTCCGCTCGCGGAGGTCGCGGGGCTCGCGGACAGCGTGTACGTGTCGTTCTACAAGTCCCTCGGCGGCATGTCGGGCGCCGCGCTCGCCGGACCCGAGGACGTCATGGCGGAGGCCAGGGTCTGGCGGCACCGGTACGGGGGCGATGTCTTCCAGCAGTACCCGGCGGCGCTCTCCGCGCTCCGGGGCCTGGCCGTCGAGCTGCCCCGGCTGCCCTCGTACGTGGCCCACGCGCGCGTGGTGGCGGACGCCCTGCGGGAGGTGTTCGAGGAGTCCGGGACGGGCTGGTTCCGCATTCATCCGGAACGGCCGCACACCCATCAGTTCCAGGTCTGGCTGCCGTACCCGCCCGAGGTCCTGACGGCGGCGTCCCTCGCCCTGGCCGAGGACACCGGCACGACCCTGTTCCGCCGCTGGTCCGCGCCGGGCGCGGGCGGCCCGCCGGGCGTCTCGTCCACCGAGGTCACGGTGGCCGCGGAGGGCCTGGAGTGGTCGGCGGAGGACGTCCGGACGGCGGCCCGCGCGTTCCTGGCCCGGGTGGCGGGGAAGGCCTGAGCGGCGGCGGCCGGGTCACCGCGGCGGCCGGAAGGCCCGGGCGGACGCCGCCGGGCACGGCGGCCGGAAGGTCCGGGTCGGCCCCGCCAGGTCACCGCGGAGGTCCGGGCCTGCCCCGCCCGGTCACGGCAGCCTGGGGCACTCGCCGAGCGGGGCCCGGGACCCCGGAAGAGTCCCGGCCCGGGACCCCAGAAGGGTCCGGAGCCGGAGCCGGAGGCCGCCCCGGGCCGGGCGGCCCGCCGCCACCCGTGCGGACCGTCGGCGGTCCCGGAGCTCCCGCAGGACGGCGACGTCCCGGGTGCCCGGCTCGGGCGGCGCGGGTTCCCCCAGCTTGGCGGCACGGTAGGCGTCGAAGAGGTACTGGTGCATCGCGTTCATGCCCTCACCGTGCGCCGCTCCCCCGCCGCGCCGCCCGCCGATTGACGAGCCCCGTCAAACGACGGATCCGGACCTCCCGCCGCGACGATTGACGGGCCTGGTCAATCCGCACGACACCGCCCCCGTCCCGTCCCGCACCATGGACGGGTGAGCGTGACGATCGACATCACCGGACTGCCGCACGAGCGGATCGCCTTCTGCCCCTCGCCCCTGGCCGAGCTGGGCGCCGCCCTGCACGCCCTGTCCGTACCCGGGCACCACGCCCGGCTCCACGCCTGGACCACGACCACCTCGGCGGGACTGCGGCCGGAGCTGGCGGACCGGCTCCACGAGGCCGACTTCATGTGGAACAGCAGCCGGTCGGACATCCTGCTGCCGTCCCGGCCCCGGGAGACCCTCGCGGAGGAGCTGGACGACCTCGACCTCATGGACGACGAGAAGTACGTGGGCGCCGCCCTGGAGATCTCCTGCAACAGCATGCACACCCACGGCGCCCCCTCCCCGCTCGTCGACGCCCGGATGCGCCGCCGCGCCCTCGACCTGGCCGCCGCGCGCGGCCCCCGGCAGATCGCCTTCGTCGAGCGGATGCTGGCCGACCCGCCCGGCACGCGCGCGTGGGTCCGGCGGCTCCTGGAGGACTGCGACGAGGCCTTCTTCGCCGACACCTGGCGCCGCGTCCGGGTCCAGCTCTCCGCCGACGCCCGCCACAAGACCGAGCTGATGCGCCGCAAGGGCCTGGCCGCCGCGGTCACCGCCGTCTCCCCCGCGATGTCCCTGGAGGAGGACGCGGCGGGCTCCCGGATCGTCGTCGACAAGCTGGTCCACGGCCGGGCCAGCGCGGTGGGCTCCGCCGTGACGTTCCTGCCGACGGCCTTCGGCTGGCCGCACCTCTTCGCCCTGCACACCCCCGGCTGGCAGCCCGTCGTCCAGTACCCCGTCGCCGACCGGGACCTCGGCGGCGCCTCCTCCGTCGAGGAGGTCACCCTGCGCCTGGAGGCCGTCGCCCACCCGCTGCGGATGCGGCTCTGCCGCAGTCTGGCGCGCGGTGCCAGTACGACCGGCGAGCTGGCCGACGCGTACAACGTCACCGCCCCCGAGGTCTCCCGGCACCTCGCGGTCATGAAGAAGGCCGGACTGCTCACCACCCGGCGGCGCGGCCGGTACGTCCTGCACCAGCTGGACGTCTCCGTCGTCGCCCGTCTCGGCAGCGACTTCCTGGAGAGCGTGCTGCGCTGACCCGGAGGCGGGGCCGAGGGCGGGCGGAGTCGGAGTCGGGGCCGGGAGCGGGGTCGGGAGCGGGGTAGGCCCTCGGTGCCGTACTGCCCGGGGGCGTACTGCCCGGGGCGACACCGCCCGCGCCGGGGCGGGAGCGGGGGGGGCCGGTCAGCCGGTCGCGCCGCCGCCCGCCCGGACCAGGCCCGTCTCGTACGCGAGGACCACGACCTGAACCCGGTCGCGCAGGCCCAGCTTGGTCAGGATGCGGCCCACATGGGTCTTCACAGTCGCCTCAGAGAGGACGAGCCGGGCGGCGATCTCGCCGTTGGACAGGCCCTGCGCGACCAGCATCATGACCTCCCGCTCGCGGCCCGTGAGGCGCCCCAGCTCCTTGTGCTCCGGCTCCCGGCCCGAGGACGGCAGCATCGGCGAGAACCGGTCGAGCAGCCGCCGGGTCGTCGACGGCGCCACCACCGCGTCCCCACTGTGCACCGAACGGATCGCGGCGAGCAGCTCGGCGGGCGGCACGTCCTTCAGCATGAAGCCGCTCGCCCCCGCCTTGAGACCGGAGAACGCGTACTCGTCGAGGTCGAAGGTGGTCAGGATGAGCACCTTCGGGGCGTCGGGCTGCGAACAGATCCGCCGGGTCGTCTCCACCCCGTCCAGCTTCGGCATGCGCACGTCCATCAGGACGACGTCGACCGCCGTCGCCCTCAGCACCTCCAGGGCCTCGACCCCGTCGCCCGCCTCCGCCACGACCTCCATGTCCGGCTGGGCGGCCAGCACCATGCGGAATCCGGTACGCAGCAGCACCTGGTCGTCAACGAGCATCACGCGGATGGACATCGGGTTCCTTCGGGTTCTCGGTCGGAGGTCTCGGGGGGGGCGGGCTCGTCGTCAGTGGGCGGACTTGAGGGGGAGCAGGGCGCTGATCCGGAAGCCGCCGCCGGGACGCGGGCCCGCGTCCAGCGTGCCGCCCACCATGCCGACCCGCTCCCGCATGCCGATCAGACCGTGGCCCCGGCCGTCGGCGCCCCCGTCCTCGTACATCTCCTGCGGCGCGCCCCGGCCGTCGTCCTCGACGAGCAGCCCGAGCCCGTCGTCGAAGTAGACCAGGCGGACGCTGGCACCGACGTCGGGGCCCCCGTGCTTGCGGCTGTTGGTGAGGGCCTCCTGCACGATCCGGTACGCGGTCAGCTCGACGCCGCTGGGCAGCGGGCGGGGGCTGCCCTCGATCGCGAAGTCCACGGTGAGGCCCGCGCCCCGGACCTGCTCGACGAGGTCCTCGATCTGGCCCACGTCGGGCTGGGGCACGTACTCCCCGGCCTCCTCGTGCTCCCCGGTCCGCAGGATGCCGAGGAGTCTGCGCATCTCGGCGAGCGCCTGACGGCCGGTGGTGGAGATGGTCTCCAGGGCCTGCTTGGCGGTCTCCGGGGAGGAGTCCATGACGTAGGCGGCGCCGTCGGCCTGGACGACCATCACCGACACGTTGTGCGCGACGACGTCGTGCAGCTCGCGGGCGATCCTGGCCCGCTCGGCGGCGACCGCCACCTTGGCCTGGGCCTCGCGCTCCCGCTCCAGCCGGGAGGCCCGCTCCTCCAGCTGCGCGAAGTAGGCGCGGCGGGTGCGCAGCGAGTCGCCGAGGACCCAGGCGAGGACGAACGGCACGGTCATGATGATCGTGAAGAAGACCCGGGCGGCCCCGGACTCGGAACCCTCCAGCGGCCATCTCAGCTGGGAGAGCGGTGAGGCGGCGAGCCCCGCGACGAGCGCGAGGCGGGACGCCCAGCGGGCCCCGTCGTGCGCGGCGACGGTGAAGACGATCACCAGCATGGCGAAGTCGGCGAGGGTCGGCGTCAGGTCGAGGGCGAGCTGGACCACTCCGAGGAGGATCGCCAGCAGCAGCATCTTCTCGGGTGCGCGCCGCCGCAGGGCCACGACCAGGCAGAAGAGCACGGCGACGAGACCGTGCGCGACGGGACGGCCGACTTCCTGATAGGTCGCTCCCACGGACAGCAGGGAGAACCCGAGGAGGACGACGGCCCAGAAGGTGTCGACGCCCGTCGGGTGTCTGCGGAGGAAGTCGTAGAGGCGCTGCACGTCACCCAGAGTAGGGAAGGGAGAGGGGTGCGCGGATCAACCGTGGGGTCGATCCTTCGCACGGGGCCCGTACTCCCCGAGGTGGAGACTGGGGCCCGTGACGGATGAGACGTGTCAGTGGCAGGGGTGGCGGGCGGCGACGGAACGGGCGCTGTACGGCCCCGGGGGCTTCTACCTGCGGCCCGAGGGTCCGGCGGGGCACTTCCGCACCTCGGTGCACGCCTCCCCGCTCTTCGCGGCGGCGGTGGCCCGGCTGCTCGGCGAGGTCGCGGAGGAGCTGGGAACGGCCTCGGTGGACCTGGTGGACGTGGGCGCGGGCCGGGGTGAGCTCCTCACCGGGGTCCTCGCCGCGCTCGACGGCGCCCGTGCGGGCAGGAGCGGGCCGACCGTGCGGGCGTACGCCGTGGAGCGGGCGGCCCGCCCGGCGGGGCTCGACCCCCGGATCGAGTGGACCGGCGAGGTGCCCCGGGGGGTGCGCGGGCTGCTCTTCGCGAACGAGTGGCTCGACAACGTGCCGGTGGACGTGGCGGAGGCGGACGCCGACGGGACCGTCCGGTACGTGGAGGTCCGCGCGGACGGCGCGGAGCGGCTCGGCGGGCCGGTCTCCGGCCCGGACGCGGAGTGGCTGGCCCGCTGGTGGCCGCTGACGGAGCCGGGCGCGCGGGCGGAGATCGGGCGGCCCCGCGACGAGGCGTGGGCGGCGGCGGTGGGCGCGGTGGCGGCGGGCCGCGCGGTGGCCGTGGACTACGCGCACGTACGGGCGTCCCGGCCGCCCTTCGGTTCGCTGACCGGCTTCCGCGCGGGCCGTGAGGTCCCGCCGGTCCCGGACGGCGGCTGCGACCTGACCTCCCACGTGGCCCTGGACGCGTGCGCGGCGGCGGCGGACGAGGGAGTCGCGGCCGGCCCGGACGAGAACGGGAAGGGAGGCCGGGACCAGGAGAGAAGTCGGGACCGGGAAGGAAGTCAGGACCCGAGCGAACCGACCCGGATCGTCACCCAGCGGGAGGCGCTGGGGAGGCTCGGGGTGTCCGGGGGGCGGCCGCCCCTGTCGCTCGCGTCGGCCGATCCCGCCGCGTACGTACGGGCGCTCTCCTCGGCGGGCGAGGCGGCGGAGCTGACCGCGCGCGGGGGCCTCGGGGACTTCCTGTGGCTGGTCCGGCGGGTCCCGGAAGGGCGGGCGGGGGCTCCGGCGCACGGGGGATACTGACCGCATGACGGAGACGACGGTCGGCATCGGCGGCGCGGCGGAGAGCACCGACATGGTGCTGAACATCGGGCCGCAGCATCCCTCGACCCACGGCGTGCTCCGGCTCCGGCTGGTGCTGGACGGCGAGGTCGTGCGGCAGGCGGAGCCGGTCATCGGCTACATGCACCGGGGCGCGGAGAAGCTCTTCGAGGCGCGGGACTACCGGCAGATCATCATGCTGGCCAACCGGCACGACTGGCTGTCCGCCTTCTCCAACGAGCTCGGCGTGGTCATGGCCGTCGAACGGATGCTCGGCATGGAGGTGCCGGAGCGCGCGGTGTGGACCCGTACGCTCCTCGCCGAACTGAACCGGGTCCTGAACCATCTGATGTTCCTCGGCTCGTACCCGCTCGAACTGGGCGGAATCACTCCGGTCTTCCACGCCTTCCGGGAGCGCGAGGAGCTCCAGACGGTGATGGAGGAGGTCTCCGGCGGCCGGATGCACTACATGTTCAACCGGGTCGGCGGCCTCAAGGAGGACCTGCCGGCCGGGTGGCTCGGGCGGGCACGGCGGTCCGTCGCGGACGTCCGTTCGCGGATGGACGTGTACGACCGGCTCGTCCTCGGCAACGAGATCTTCCGGGGCCGTACGCGCGGGGTCGGTGTCCTGTCGGCGGCGGCGGTCCACGCGTACGGGGTGTCGGGGCCGATCGCCCGCGCCTCGGGCGTCGACTTCGACCTGCGCCGCGACGAGCCGTACCTGGCGTACGGGGAGCTCCAGGACACCCTGCGGGTCGCCGTCCGTCAGGAGGGCGACTGTCTGGCCCGGTTCGAGTGCCTGCTGGAGCAGACGCACCACGCCCTGGACCTGGCGGACGCGTGTCTGGACCGGCTGGCGGAGCTGCCGCCGGGCCCGATCAACCAGCGGCTGCCGAAGGTGCTGAAGGCGCCGGAGGGCCACACGTACGCGTGGACCGAGAATCCGCTCGGGATCAACGGCTACTACCTGGTCTCCAAGGGCGAGAAGACGCCGTACCGGCTGAAACTGCGCTCGGCGTCGTTCAACAACATCCAGGCGCTCACGGAGCTGTTGCCGGGGACGCTGGTCGCCGACATGGTGGCGATCCTGGGCTCGCTGTTCTTCGTCGTCGGCGACATCGACAAGTGACGCCGGGCGTACGGGGTCAGACGGCGGGCGCGGTCAGGCCCGCCCGGCCGGTCCCGACGGCCCGGTCCGTCCCACTGGTCCCGCCGTTCCCACAAGTCCCATCGGTGCTGTCAGCGCCGTCCGACCTGTCGGTCCCGTCTGACCTGTCAGCCCCATCGGTCCCATCGGTCCGGAGCATCACCACGTACTCCCGGTCCGTGGTGCCGGGCCGTCGCCGCTCGGTCACGACCCAGCCCCAGCGCGCGTAGCGACCGGTCAGTTCCGGTACGTCGAGGGTCATCAGACGGCGGGGTCCCGGGGGCAGGGCGGCGAGCAGGGTGTCGTGCAGCGCACGCCCGAGGCCGAGGCCCTGGTGGGCGGGGGCGACGACGAGTTCGGCCAGTTCGAAGCCGGGTCCGTCGCCGGAGAGCACGGTGTCCGTCCAGCCCGCCGCGAAGCCCCTGAGCCCGTCGTCGGGGCCGAACGCGGCGACGGCCAGGAAGTCGGGGCGCCCGGCGGCCGAGCCGAGCAGCCGGTCCACGGTCCGTACGGCGCCCGGCGGGGGCTCGTGCCAGGGGGCGCCGCAGAACGCCTGGGCGCACAGGGCGATCAGTTCGTCCCGGCGGCCGGCGGCCTCACCGGCCGGGAGGCCGGCGAGGCGGTACGTCATGAGTTGACCGCTCCGCGCAGCTCGACGACGTCCAGCTGCTCGGTCTCGTCGTGCGCGGTCAGGTCGATGACCTGACCGACCGTCCGGGGCGGGGCGGGGACGTGGGGCGCGAGAGGACCGGCGGTGCCGGTGGGGCTGACCGGTGTGAGCGGCGGGGCCCCGTCGCGTCCGGTCGGGTCCTGCGCGGTCGCGTCCCGCGCGGTGAGGTTCCGTGCGGTCAGGTTCTGCGCGGCCAGGGCCTCTTCGAGGACCTCCTCGCCGACGACATCGGCGAGATCGGTGTGCTGCACCGCCTCGATGGCCGCCGCCTTCTGCGTACCGAAGAAGTCGAAGCCGCCCTCGGGACGCGGTACGGGCCTACGGGCCGCGTACGGGACGATCGCGGCGGCGACCGGTACGGCGGGCACCGCCGGGGTCGCAGGGGTCGCCGGGACCACCGGGGTCTCAGGGGCCACCGGGACCGCAGACGCGGAAGGGGCCGCGGACGCGGTGGATTCGGCGGACGGGACGGATTCAGCGGGTGCGGCTGATGGGGCGGATCCGGCGGATCCGGCCGGGGGCAGCGCGAGGGCGGCCGGGCGGGCGTGCTCGCCGCCGGTGGCCGCCGCGTGCTTCCCCCGCGGCTCGTCCGTCTCACGGGCCCGCTCGGCGAGGTCCCGCGCGCGGGCCGCCTCGGCGGTCCGGCGGGCCCGCTGGGCGGCGGCGTTGCGCGGGAGGTCGCGGAGCGCGTCCGCGGCGCTCCGGAAGGCCTCCGGGGTGGGCGTGGAGCCGCCCGCCGGAAGGGCCTTGGCGGGGCCGGTGGTGTCGGCCTCCGGTGCGGGCGTCTCCAGGGCGATCCGGCGGCCCTCCAGGGCGCTGGCGCGCTCGGTCTCGGCCGTGGCGTAGCGCCGCAGGAGATCGGCGTGCTCACCGCGCAGTCCGGCCAGTTCGACCCGCTTGGCGCGGAGCTTGGCGTCGAGGCGGGCGCGCAGCGCGCGGGACTCCTCCAGGTCGGACTCCAGCTCGGCGAGCCGCTCCTCGGCCTTCCACTGGTCGGCGGTGCGGGCCCGGTCGAGCTCGGCGACCCGCGTCCCGGCGCTCCGGTCCCAGCCGCGCATGAGGACGGCGCCGGTGACGGCGGCGGCCGCGGCGGCCGCGGCGAGGAGACGGGCGATCAACGGCTCGCCGGGCAGCCAGGCCGCCGCGGCACACACGACCGCGACGCCGGCGACCGCTGAGGGCGGCAGCAGCTTGTGCAGAGGCGGGGAATGGCGGTGGCGTCCACGTGGCATGGCCTGAAATTTACCGTGCGTAGGTGTCGTGTGGGGCGTCGGCCCGGCAATCTCTTGGCCACTTCTCGTCACGGGATGTGGATATCCCCCGTTCCGGTTCCGTTTCGGGCCGACATCCCCGCCCGGACTCCTACTTGTTGAGCAGCCCCTTCGCCGTCAGATAGTCCTTGGCGACGTCCTGCGGCTTCGCCCGCTCGGCATCCACCTTCCGGTTGAGTTCGGCGAGATCCGCTGTGGTCAGCACCTTGGTGATCCTGTCCAGGGCGGCGGCTATCTCGGGCGCTCCGGCGTCCCGGGCGTTCAGCACCGGCAGGACGTTGTCCGCGTTCTGCAGCTTCTTGTCGTCGGTGAGGAACACCAGTCCGTAGCTGTCGATCGTGGCGTCCGTCGTGGTCGTCAGGACCAGTTGGTCCACCCCGTCCTTCACCGCCTGCTTGGACTGCGGGGTACCGACGCCCTTGGGGTCGATGCCCGCCACGTCGATGCCGTACGTCTTCTTCAGACCGGGCGCGCAGAACGGCCGGACCGCGCATTCGTCACCGGCGGCGATCTTCACCTTCAGCTTCGCGCGGCCGAGATCGGAAAGGGTCGTCAGCTTGTTCTTCGCGGCGAATTCCCTGGACACCGCGAAGGCGTTCTGGTCGACCGCCTCACCGGCGTCGAGGACCTTCAGACCGCGCGGTCCCGCGAGCTTGCGCAGCGCCTCGACCGTCGCCTTCGCGTCGGCCGAGGCGACCGGCTTGTCGTCCGGCGCCTTCGGCCCGTTCACCTTGGCGTTGAGGAATTCGGCGAGCGTCGCCGCGTATTCCGGGACGATGTCGATCTCGCCCTTCTCCAGGG
The DNA here is from genome assembly GCF_044767145.1 of Streptomyces sp. NPDC101490. Taxonomy (NCBI): domain Bacteria; kingdom Bacillati; phylum Actinomycetota; class Actinomycetes; order Kitasatosporales; family Streptomycetaceae; genus Streptomyces; species Streptomyces sp. NPDC101490. The sequence goes on along the minus strand of NZ_JBIWNI010000006.1, from coordinate 275,313 downwards.
AGGGTTCGTACAGCTCGCGATTCTTCACCGTGGTGATCGAAACCGAGTATCCGGCGCCCCGCAGCGTCTGCGCGTACAGCTCGGCGAGCACCTTGGCCTCGGTGAAGGCCGCCGCGCCGACCACCAGCGAACCCTTCTCGCCGTCCGCCGTGCCCCCGGGGCCCTTCCCCTTGCCCTGCTCCAGGCTGTCACCGCCGCACGCGGCCAGTGCGACGGCCAGCGCCGTCGTCCCCAGCACCGCGCCCGCGATCCGCGAGACCCTGTTCACCAGATCACCCATTCGTCTTCGTCAAGTCGGCTTTCGATTCCGGCGCTTCCCGCCGGTGTGGCACCCGTCCGAGCGGCCGCGCCGCGCGTCCGGGCTCCGGGGCCGCGCGTCCGCCCCGGCGATCCGTACGTCCCGCGTGGCGCCCCGGGCGGCCGAGGAGGCGCTCGGCGCCCACCAGCACGCCCTCCACCAGGAGCGCCAGCAGCGCCACCAGCACCGCGCCCGCGACGACCTGCGCGGTGTCGTAGGTGGCGAAACCGGCCGTGATGATCCGGCCCAGACCGCCCTGCCCGACCATCGCGGCGACCGTCGCCGTGGCGACCACCTGCACCGCCGCCGAGCGCACCCCGGTCATCACCACCGGCCGGGCCAGGGGAAGTTCGACCCGGCGGAACAACTGCCCGCCCGTCATCCCCATGCCCCGCGCGGCCCGCACCGCCGCCCGGTCGACCTCCCGCACCCCGACGTACGCGTTGGTGAGGAGCGGCGGCACCGCGAACAGCACCAGGGCCACGACCGTAGGCACCGATCCCGCGTTCCGCAGGGGCGACACCATGAACAGGCCGAGGACCGCGAAGACGGGGATCGCCCGCCCCACGTTCGACACGTTCACCGCGAGCGCCCCGCCCCGGCCGAGATGGCCGAGCCAGAGCCCCAGCGGCAGCGCGAGCGCCCCGGCGATCAGCAGCGCCGCCCCGCTCACGTACGCGTGCTCGGCGAGCCGCTGTCCCACACCGCCCTCGCCCGTCCAGTGCGCGCCGGTGGTGAGCCAGCCCCAGGCGTCCGTCACGACCCCCACCTCACCCACCCCCCGGCGCGGTCCGTATCCGGGCCCACGGCGTCAGCAGCCGCTGGACGCCCAGGAGCAGCAGATCGGCGACGACGGCCAGCAGGACGCACAGCACGGCGGCGGCGAGCATCTGCGCCTTGAAGAAGGTCGGCAGCGCGTCCTCGATCAGATTGCCCAGACCGCCCCGGCCGACGACCGAACCGACCGTCGTCAGCGCGATCGTGGAGACCGTCGCCATCCGTATCCCCGCCATCAGCACCGGCAGCGCCAAGGGCAGTTCGACCTCCCAGAGGAGCCTCAGCGGCCCGTACCCCATGCCCCGGGCGGCCTCCCGCGTCTCCACGGGCACCGCGTCGAGCCCCGCGAGCGCGTTGCGCACCAGGATCGTCAGCGCGTACAGCACGAGACCGGTCACCACGAGCGCCGCCGACAGCCCGAAGAACGGCAGCAGCAGCGAGAACATGGCGAGCGACGGCACCGTGTACAGCAGGGTCGTCAGACCGAGGACCGGGCCCGCGAACCGGGGCCTGGCCCGCGCGAGCAGCGCCAGCGGCATGGCGACGACGAGGGCGATCAGCACGGACACCGCGGTGATTCCCACATGCTGGAGCGTGGCGTCGGTCAGCTCCCCGGCGCGCGTGCGCAGGTACTCCCCGCAGATCCAGTCGTTCGTGACCAGACAGTTCGGTGCGCTCATCCGTCCCTCCCCCCGGGCAGTCAGCCTTCCCGAACGCTTGTCTGACGACACTAACCCCCGGCACCGACAATCCTCCGAGCCCGCCACAATGCGGCAACACGCCCTTCACACACCCCCGGCGTCCAGGGGCCAGAATGGGGAACCATGATCCGGTTCGAGCACGTGACCAAGCGGTACGACGACGGCACCACCGCCGTCGACGACCTCTCCTTCGAGGTCGCCGAGGGCGAACTCGTCACCCTGGTCGGGCCGTCCGGCTGCGGCAAGACGACCACGATGATGATGGTCAACCGGCTCGTCGAGCCGACCTCCGGCCGGGTCCTGGTCGACGGCCGGGACATCGCCGACGTCGATCCCGTCGCCCTGCGCCGCAAGATCGGCTACGTCATCCAGCAGGTCGGGCTCTTCCCCCACCGCACGGTCCTCGACAACACCGCGACCGTCCCCTCGCTGCTCGGGTGGAAGAAGGCCGCCGCACGCGCGCGTGCCGCCGAACTCCTCGAACTCGTCGGACTCGATCCCGCCGTCCACGGCTCCCGCTACCCCGCCCAGCTCTCCGGCGGGCAGCGCCAGCGGGTCGGCGTCGCCCGCGCCCTCGCCGCCGATCCGCCGGTCCTCCTCATGGACGAGCCCTTCGGCGCCGTCGACCCGGTCGTCCGCGAACGCCTCCAGAACGAGTTCCTCGCCCTCCAGGCCACCGTCCGCAAGACCGTCCTCCTCGTCACCCACGACATCGAGGAGGCGGTCCGCATGGGCGACCGCATGGCCGTCTACGGACAGGGCCGCATCGAGCAGTTCGACACCCCGGCCACCGTCCTCGGCTCCCCCGCCACCCCGTACGTCGCGGACTTCGTCGGCAGCGACCGGGGCCTCAAGCGGCTCGCCGTCACCCCGGTCACCGAGGCCGACCTCGATCCCGTACCGGCGGAGGACCTCGTACCGGCGGAGGGTTCCGGACCGGCCGGCGGCCCCGGGCCGACCGACGCGGCAGAACCGGCCCGCCCGGGGGGACCGGCCGGCGCCCCCGCCCCCGTGCCCCTCGGCACCTCGCTCAAGGACGCCCTCGCCGTGCTCCTCCAGCACGACACCGGCCGTCTCGTCGTCACCGGCGCCGACGGCCGCCCCCTCGGCGTCCTCACCCCGGCGGGCGTCCACCGCGCCCTGCGCCGGGCCACCACCGGCTGACCCTCAGACCCCGCTGAGCTTCCCGCTCAGCCACACCATGCCCGGCGGGATCTCCCGGTTCCACGTGTTGAAGTTGTGGCCACCGCTGTCCAGGACGATCGAGGAGACCGACGCCGGGCTCTTCACCCGCTTGATGAACTCCTTGGTGCCCCGCAGATTGCTCTCGCCCCGCTTCGACGTCGTCACCAGGAACGCCGTGTTCCCCTGCGGCAGGTTGTCCAGGCTCCACAGCAGATCCGCCCGCTTGCGCAGCCGGTCGTCCCCGTGGAACAGATCGCCCGTCGTCACGTCCTCGGCCGCCCGGTAGTACGCCGAGAACCCCGCCCCGGCCGCGAACCGCTCCGGGTGGTGCAGCGCGATCTTCAGGGCGCAGTACGCCCCCGTGGAGTTCCCCATGAAGCCCCAGTTCCGCGGCTTCGTCCCCACCCGGTACGTGCCCGACACCGCCGTCGGCAGGTCCTCCGCGAAGAACGTCTCCGTCTGCGGCCCGCCCGGCACGTCCACGCACTCGGTGTCCCGGGGCGGCGCCACCGTCGGCCGCAGCATCACCAGGATCATCGGCTGCATCCGCCCCTCCTTGGCCTGGAGGTAGGCCGTCTTCGGGTACTTCAGGCCCTTGATCAGGTTCTCCGCCGTCCCCGGATACCCGGTGAGCACCACCGACGCGGGGAACGTCCGCTTCGCGTACCTCGGCTGGAAGTACTCCGGCGGCAGATACACGTACGCCGGGGAGACGATCCCCGACCGCGCCCCCTCCACGACGACCTTCTGTATCTGCCCCGCGACCTCAGGACGCCCGCCGCCCGGCACGTCGAGCTGCTGCGTCCCCACCACCCGTACGTGCTTCGAACCGGCCCCGTGGTCGACGACCACCCCCATGTCCTGCTCCTGCCCGAACAGGTCCGCCCACGAGCCGTAGAACAGGAACGACCGGTTCGCCGCCAGGCCCACCGCCGCGAACAGCACCACCTGTGTCACCAGGAGCAGCACCACCCTTCCCGTGCACGCCCGCCACCCCCGGCGCGCGAGGCGTGGCCACAGCCACACCGTCGCCACGAACAGGCCCACGGCCAGTACGACCGCCGCCACGAGAACCTTGCCGCTGGTGAGGCCCATGGGACGACCACCCCCGCCTTTCCGAGAATTTCCGGTGAACCGATGAACCCGAGCCCGTACCGCTCCGTCCTAGAAGGCGCACCAACCGGGACGACCCGCCGAAACACTCCACGGGTCCCGACCGGAATCAAGGACCCTCCGCAGGACCACGGGAAGCACGGGAAGCCATGTCTGTCACGGTAGATGGGGACAAATCAGGATTGGTTCCGGTTCGGGTACGGCGGATTCTCCGCGGCCCCGACCCCCAGAAGGTCCCCGCACTCATCGGCACCGCCTGCACCTTCATCGGTCTCATCGACATCGCCGCCGGGGTCTTCCCGCGCTTCCGCGCCAGCCGCTTCCACACCGTCGCGGAGGTCCTCCCCGGCACCCTCGGCCCCCTCTCCGCCGCCCTCTCCCTCAGCGCCGGAGTCCTCCTCCTGCTCCTCGCCCACGGCCTCAGGCGCAACAAGCGCCGCGCCTGGCGGGCCGCCGTCGTCCTCCTCCCCCTCGGCGCCGCCGCCCAGTTCGCCTGGCGCCACTCCGTCATCGGAGCCCTCCTCTCCCTCTGCCTGCTCGCCCTCCTCGTCCGGCACCGCGACCAGTTCGCCGCGCTGCCCGACCCCCGCAGCCGCTGGCGCGCCCTCGCCAACTTCGTCGTCATGGGCGCCGGGTCCATCGCCCTCGGCCTCGTCATCGTCAGCGCCCACCCGCGCCGGGTCGTCGGCGACCCCAGCCTCACCGACCGCCTGGAACACGTCCTCTACGGACTCTTCGGCTTCGAAGGCCCCGTCGGCTACACCAGGGGCGTCGACTGGACCGTCGGCTACTCCCTCGGCGCCCTCGGCATGCTCACCGCCCTCACCACCATCTACCTGGCCTTCCGCCCCGAGCACCCCGCCGCCCGCCTCACCGACGACGACGAGCTGCGCCTGCGCGCCCTCCTCGACCAGCACGGCGGCCGCGACTCCCTCGGCCACTTCGCCCTCCGCCGCGACAAGGGCGTCGTCTTCTCCCCCAGCGGCAAGGCGGCCGTCTGCTACCGCGTCGTCTCCGGCGTCATGCTCGCCAGCGGCGACCCCATCGGCGACGTCGAGGCCTGGCCCGGCGCCATCGAACGCTTCATGGACGAGGCCAAGGCCCACTCCTGGACCCCCGCCGTCATGGGCTGCTCCGAGACCGGCGGCCAGGTCTGGACCCGCGAGACCGGCCTCGACGCCCTCGAACTCGGCGACGAGGCCATCGTCGACGTCGCCGGCTTCTCCCTCTCCGGCCGCGCCATGCGCAACGTCCGCCAGATGGTCAAGCGCATCGAACGCAACGGCTACACCACCCGCGTCCGCCGCGTCCGCGACCTCGACGAAGCCGAACTGGAACGGGTCCGCCGCGCCGCCGCCGACTGGCGCGGCACCGACACCGAACGCGGCTTCTCCATGGCCCTCGGCCGCATCGGAGCCCCCGGCGACGGCGACGCCGTGATAGCGACCGCCCACAAGACCGACGACGACGCCGACCCCCACTCGCCCTACGGCGACCTCAAGGCGATCATCCACTTCGTCCCCTGGGGCGACGACGGGATGTCCCTGGAGCTCATGCGCCGCGACCGCTCCGCCGACCCCGGCATGAACGAGCTCCTCATCGTCGCCGCCCTCCAGGCCTCCCCCGCCCTCGGCATCGAACGGGTCTCCCTCAACTTCGCCATGTTCCGCTCCGCCCTGGCCCGCGGCGAGAAGATCGGCGCGGGACCCGTCCTCCGCGTCTGGCGCGGACTCCTCGTCTTTCTGTCCCGCTGGTTCCAGATCGAATCGCTCTACAAGTTCAACGCCAAGTTCCAGCCCCGCTGGGAACCCCGCTTCGTCGTCTACCGCACCAGCCGCGATCTGCCCCGCATCGGCTTCGCCGCCATGCAGGCCGAGGGCTTCGTGAACCTCTCCTTCCCCCGTCCCTTCGCCCGCCGCCGCCCCGCCCCCGCCCCCCGGCCCTGCCCCCACATAGTCCCCGGCCCGGCGGACCGCGAGATCCGCGCGGCCTGAATCCGCACCCACGCCCTACGCTGGTCACATGAGTACGACGATCGACCGGGGTACGGCCCTGGGCCTGCCGGAGTGGGACCGCTGCGCGGTCATGGGCGTGGTCAACGTGACCCCCGACTCCTTCTCCGACGGCGGCCGCTGGTTCGACACCACGGCCGCCGTCAAACACGGCGTCGACCTCGCCGCCCAGGGCGCCGACCTCGTCGACGTCGGCGGCGAGTCCACCCGTCCCGGCGCGAGCCGCGTCGACGAGGACGAGGAGCTCCGCCGCGTCATACCCGTGGTCCGGGGCCTCACCGCCGAAGGCGTCACCGTCTCCGTGGACACCATGCGCGCCGTCGTGGCCGCCCGCGCCGTCGAAGCCGGGGCCCGCCTCGTCAACGACGTCAGCGGCGGCCTCGCCGACCCCGGCATGGTCCCCGCCGTCGCCGCCGCCGAGGTCCCCTTCGTCGTCATGCACTGGCGCGGCTTCAGCCAGGACATGAACGGCCTCGCGGTCTACGACGACGTCGTCGGCGAGGTCCTCGGCGAACTGCGCACCCGCCTCGAAGCCGTCGTCGACGGCGGCGTCGACCCCGCGCGCATCGTCGTCGACCCCGGCCTCGGCTTCGCCAAGCTCGCCCCCCACGACCTGGCGCTCGTCGCCCACCTCCCCGCCCTCCGCGCCCTCGGCCGCCCCCTGCTCGTCGCCGCCTCCCGCAAGCGGTTCCTCGGGCACGTCCTCACCCGTGAGGGCGCCACCCCGCCGCCCGCCCGCGAACGCGACGCCGCCACCGCCGCCGTCTCCGCCCTCGCCGCCCACGCGGGCGCGTGGGCCGTCCGCGTCCACGAGGTCCGCGCCACCGCCGACGCCGTCCGCGTCGCCCGCGCCGTCGAGGGAGCCGCGTGAGCCGCAACCCCCGGGAAGCCGCCGTCGAAGCGGTCAACACCGCCTTCTACGAGGCGATGGAGACCGGCGACTTCGACACCGTCTCCGCCCTCTGGCTCGACGACGGCGCCACCCCCATCACCTGCGTCCACCCCGGCTGGCCCGTGCTCACCGGCCGGGGCGAGGTGCTCCGCTCGTACGCCCTGATCATGGCGAACACCGACTACATCCAGTTCTTCCTCACCGACCTCGCGGTCTCCCTCGCCGACGACACCGCCGTCGTCACCTGCACCGAGAACATCCTCAGCGGCGGCCCCGCCGAGGACGGCGCCGAACTCGGACCCCTCGTCGGCCAGCTCGTCGTCGCCACCAATGTGTTCCGCCACACACCCGAGGGCTGGCGGATCTGGTCCCACCACGCCTCCCCCGTCCTGGCCGAGACCGAGGATTCCAAGGCCGGAGAGCCCGGCGCGGACGACAACTGAACCCCCCGACCTGACCCGCCCACGCCCCCCAAGGCAAAGCGCTGTCGGTGCCCGCAGGTAGATTCGACGACGGACACCCGGCCGTCCGCACCCGGCTGCGTGACCACCCGAACTACGACAGCAGGAGTGATTCGCGTGGATCGTGTCGCGCTGCGCGGCCTCAAGGCCCGGGGCCACCACGGCGTCTTCCCCAAGGAGCGCGAGGAGGGCCAGACCTTCATCGTGGACCTGGTTCTCGGCCTGGACACCCGTCCGGCGGCCGCCGACGACGACCTGACGAAGACCGTGCACTACGGGATCGTCGCCGAGGAAGTCGTCGACGTCGTCCAGGGCGAGCCCGTCGACCTCATCGAAACCCTCGCCGAACGCATCGCCCAGCGATGCCTCGGCCACGCCGGGGTACAGGAGGTGGAAGTCGTCGTGCACAAGCCCGACGCGCCCATCACCGTGCCCTTCGACGACGTGACCGTCACGATCACCCGGAGCCGACGATGAAACCGACACAGAGCGACCCCACCGTCCAGCCCGTACCCGCCTCCGTCGTCGAAGCCGTCGACGCCGCCGACGTGACCCTCTCCAACCCGCACTGGGCCGTCGTCGCCCTCGGCGCCAACCTCGGCAACCGCCTGGAGACCCTCCAGGGGGCCGTGGACGCCCTCGCGGACACCCCGGGCCTCCGGGTCAAGGCCGTCTCCCCCGTCTACGAGACGGAGCCCTGGGGCGTCGACCCCGGCAGCCAGCCCTCGTACTTCAACGCGGTCGCCCTCGTGAAGACGACGCTCCCGCCCGCCTCCCTCCTGGAGCGGGCCCACGCCGTCGAAGAGGCCTTCCACCGCGTCCGCGAGGAGCGCTGGGGTGCCCGCACCATCGACGTCGACATCATCGCGTACGCCGATGTCGTCTCCGACGACCCCGTCCTCACCCTCCCGCACCCCCGCGCCCACCAGCGGGCCTTCGTCCTCGCCCCCTGGCACGACGTCGACCCGGAAGCCCAGCTGCCCGGCCACGGACCCGTCACCGGACTCCTCGCCGACGTCGGCGCCGAAGGCGTCACCGTCCGTGCCGACCTGGAACTCCGTCTGCCCGAGTAGTCGTTAGGCTCGTGGCAGACCGCCCGCGACCACACGAAGGACACCCGGTGAAACAACTGCGGCTGAAGGTGCTCGCCGGACTCTTCGTCGTGGCCGGCGTGCTCTCCTGGGGCGCCGCCCGGCTCTGGGACTCGGTCGGCACCCTCCCCAGCGTGCCGCTCGCCGCGCCGGTCGTCCTCGCCGTGATCGCGGTCGTCCTCACCGCGACCGCCCTGTCCCTCCGCGCGCGGCTCAGGGCCCAGCACGACCGGCGGCCCGGCGCCAAGGGCGTCGAGCCGCTGATGGCGGCCCGCGCGGTGGTCTTCGGCCAGGCGAGCGCCCTGGTGGCCGCCCTCGTCGCCGGAATGTACGGCGGCGCGGGCGTCTTCCTGCTCGCCCACCTCGACGTCCCGGCCCGCCGCGACCAGGCCCTCTACGCGGCCTTCGCGGTCCTGGCGGGCCTCGGCGTCATCGCCGCCGCCCTCTTCCTGGAACGGGTCTGCAAGCTCCCCGAGGACGACGACAGGAAGCCCTCGGCCGCCGCCTGACCCCTCCGGCCCGCCGATCGCCCACCCGGCGCGCGCTCCCGGGCCACGAGCCCTTGGCCGGTGGCCCGTACCCCCGCCACCCCCGGCCAGTGGTCACTCCACTGATCGGGGGCGGCGGGGAACGGTCCGGGTGCCCTATCGGGCGAGGATCAGGGACATGGCCTCGGCACGCGTGGTGGCGTTGCGCAGCTGCCCGCGGACCGCCGAGGTCACCGTCTTCGCACCCGGCTTGCGGACCCCGCGCAGCGCCATGCACATGTGCTCCGCCTCGATAACGACGATCACACCGCGCGCTTCCAGGATCCTCATCAGCGAGTCCGCGACCTGGGTCGTCAGACGCTCCTGCACCTGCGGGCGACGGCCGAAGACGTCCACCAGACGGGCCAGCTTCGACAGCCCGGTGATCTTGCCGGATTCCGCCGGGATGTACCCGATGTGCGCCACACCGTGGAACGGCAGCAGATGGTGTTCGCAGGTCGCCGTCAGCTCGATGTCCTTCACCAGGACCATCTCGTCGTGCCCCAGGTCGAACGTCGTCGTCAGCACGTCCTCGGGCTTCTGCCACAGCCCGGCGAACAGCTCCTTGTACGCGCGCGCCACCCGGGCCGGGGTCTCCCTGAGGCCCTCGCGGTCCGGGTCCTCACCGACCGCGATGAGCAGCTCCCGCACGGCGGCTTCGGCGCGCTTCTCGTCGAACTCGCCGATCGTGCCGTCGCCGTCCAGCGTCACCGGGTCGGTCATCTCTGTGCCTCGTTCCAGTCCGAACTGAAGTACGCGAAAAGCCGCGCCCCCACAGGCTAAAACCTGTGGGGGCGCGGCAGCCATTCCGGGGTGGGAAGGGTCAGTCCTCCGGGGTGTCCACCGGGGCGATGTCGATGCCCTTCGTGGTGTCGACCGTCGGGGCCGCCGAACCGTTCGCCGTGTTCGTCAGGGCCAGCTCCTTGGGGGAGAGGACCGGCGGACGCGTGGACGGGGTGCGGTGCGAGGAGCCCGTCCAGGCCGGGCGGGCCGGACGCTTGACGATGGAGGCGAAGATCTCGGCGATCTCCTCCTTGCCCAGCGTCTCCTTCTCCAGCAGCGCGAGGACCAGGTTGTCGAGGAGGTCACGGTTCTCGACGAGGATCTCCCACGCTTCGTTGTGGGCGGTCTCGATGAGCTTCTTGACCTCTTCGTCGACCAGCGCGGCGACCTCTTCCGAGTAGTCGCGCTGGTGCGTCATGTCACGGCCGAGGAACGGCTCGGTGTTGTCGCCGCCGAACTTGATGGCGCCGAGACGCTCGGTCATGCCGTACTGCGTGACCATCGCGCGGGCCGTGGCGGTGGCCTTCTCGATGTCGTTCGCCGCGCCCGTGGTCGGGTCGTGGAAGACGAGCTCCTCGGCCGCGCGCCCGCCCAGCATGTACGCCAGCTGGTCGAGCATCTCGTTGCGGGTGGTGGAGTACTTGTCCTCCTCCGGCAGCACCATCGTGTAGCCGAGGGCGCGGCCCCGGGACAGGATGGTGATCTTGTGCACCGGGTCGGAGTTCGGCGAGGCCGCCGCGACCAGGGCGTGGCCGCCCTCGTGGTACGCGGTGATCTTCTTCTCCTTGTCCGACATGATGCGGGTCCGCTTCTGCGGGCCCGCGACCACCCGGTCGATCGCCTCGTCCAGAGCCGCGTTGTCGATCAGCTTCTGGTCGCCACGGGCGGTGAGGAGCGCCGCCTCGTTGAGGACGTTGGAGAGGTCCGCGCCGGTGAAGCCGGGGGTGCGTCGGGCGACGGCGCCGAGGTCGACGTCCGGGGCGACCGGCTTGCCCTTCTGGTGGACCTTGAGGATCTCCAGACGGCCCAGCATGTCCGGGCGGTCGACGGCGATCTGCCGGTCGAAGCGGCCGGGGCGCAGGAGCGCGGGGTCGAGGATGTCGGGCCGGTTCGTGGCGGCGATCAGGATGACGCCGCCCTTCACGTCGAAGCCGTCCATCTCGACGAGGAGCTGGTTGAGGGTCTGCTCACGCTCGTCGTGGCCGCCGCCGAGTCCGGCGCCGCGGTGGCGACCGACGGCGTCGATCTCGTCGACGAAGACGATGGCGGGAGCGTTGGCCTTGGCCTGCTCGAAGAGGTCGCGGACCCGGGAGGCGCCGACGCCGACGAACATCTCGACGAAGTCGGAACCGGAGATCGAGTAGAACGGCACGCCCGCTTCGCCGGCGACGGCGCGCGCGAGGAGCGTCTTGCCGGTTCCGGGGGGGCCGTAGAGCAGGACGCCCTTGGGGATCTTGGCGCCGACGGCCTGGAACTTGGCGGGCTCCTGGAGGAATTCCTTGATCTCGTGGAGTTCCTCGACGGCCTCGTCGGAACCGGCGACATCGGCGAAGGTGGTCTTCGGGGTGTCCTTGGTGATGAGCTTGGCCTTGGACTTCCCGAACTGCATGACGCGGGAGCCGCCGCCCTGCATCTGGTTCATCAGGAAGAGGAAGACCACCACGATGAGGACGAAGGGGAGGAGCGAGAGCAGGATCGAGACGAAAGCGGACTGCTTCGTCGGCGTGACGGTGTAGCCCTTCTCGATCTGTCCGGCCTCGAACTTCTCCTGGAGCTTGTCGGCAAGGTCGGCGCCCTGGGTGCCGATGTAGCTGGCCTGGACCTTGCTGCTGTTGTCGATCTTCTGGCCGTTGACGAGTTCGATCTTGACGATCTGTTCGTCACCGGTGGTGATCTTTGCCTGCTTGACCTGGTTCTTGTCGATCGCCTGGACGACCTTGCCGGTGTCCACCGTCTTGTAGCCCTCGGACGAGCCGACGACCTGCATCAGCACGACCACGGCGAGGACGGCCAGCACGATCCACATGACCGGCCCACGGAAGTATCGCTTCACGTCCATCCATACGGAGCGCTGGGCGCTCCGTCCCTCCTGCCCGTAGGAAAATGCTGCTGTGAGAGCTGCTGTGTGAAAAAGCTGTTCTTCGGACGGTACCTCAGCATCGTCGCCCGCGACCGCCTTCCCGTGGTTCAACGGGGGGAAGGCGGTACGGGTTCCCCGTACTGCGGGAGGCTTCAGCCGCCGTAGACGTGGGGGGCGAGAGTGCCGACGAACGGAAGGTTCCGGTACTTCTCGGCGTAGTCGAGGCCGTAGCCGACGACGAACTCGTTGGGGATGTCGAAGCCGATCCACTTGACGTCGATGGCGACCTTCGCGGCCTCGGGCTTGCGCAGCAGGGTGCACACCTCCAGGGAGGCGGGCTCGCGCGAGCCGAGGTTGGAGAGCAGCCAGGACAGGGTCAGACCGGAGTCGATGATGTCCTCGACGATCAGGACGTGCTTGCCCTTGATGTCGGTGTCGAGGTCCTTGAGGATGCGGACGACGCCCGAGGACTGGGTTCCGGCGCCGTAGGAGGAGACGGCCATCCAGTCCATGGTGACCGGGGTGGAAAGGGCGCGCGCCAGATCCGCCATCACCATCACGGCGCCCTTGAGGACTCCGACGATGAGCAGGTCCCTGCCCGCGTATTCCGCGTCGATCTTCGCGGCCAGCTCAGCCAGCTTGGCGTCGATCTCTTCCTTGGTGATGAGCACCGACTGGAGGTCGGTGCCCATGTCCTTCTCGTTCACCCGGGTCACTTTCGTTGCGCGTGCGTCAGCCTTGCCGGATGACCAGTCTGCCACCCTGGCGGCGCGCTTCGACGCGTCCGGGCAGGTTGATGGCCCCCTGGCCGCGCCAGCCGGTGATGAGCCGGTCGACTTCCTCGACGTGCCGGGCGAAGAGGGAACCGGCGGGGGCGCCCTCGGCGATCATGGCGCGGCGCAGGACGCGGCGGCGCACCGCGGTGGGCAGGCCGAAGAGTTTGGCGCATTCGAGGGCGCCCGCCTCGTCGCGTACGGAGGTCTCGGCGTCGGCGGCCCAGGTGTCGAGGGCGTCGGCGTCGTCGCGGGAGAGCTGGGCCGTTCGGGCGAGGGCTTCGACGACTCCCTTGCCGAGGGCCTTCTCCAGGGCGGGGAGTCCTTCGTGGCGGAGGCGGGAGCGGGTGTAGGCGGGGTCGCTGTTGTGGGGGTCGTCCCAGACGGCGAGTTCCTGCGCGACGCAGGCCTTGCGGACGGTCTGGCGGTCGAGCTGGAGGAAGGGGCGCCGGTAGCGGCGGGAGGTGCCGGAGACGGCGGCCATGCCGGAGAGGGAGCGGATGCCGGAGCCGCGGGCGAGACCGAGGAGGACGGTCTCGGCCTGGTCGTCGCGGGTGTGGCCGAGGAGGACCGCGGTGGCCCCGTGGCGTTCGGCGGCGGCGTCGAGGGCCGCGTACCGGGCGTCGCGGGCGGCGGCTTCGGGGCCTCCTTCGCGGCCGACGGTGACGGCGACGGCCTCGACCGGGGTGAGTCCGAGGGCGGTCATGCGTCCGGCGACCTCGTGGGCGCGGGTGTCGGAGCCGGGCTGGAGTCCGTGGTCGACGGTGATGCCGCCGGCGCGGACGGGGAGTTTGCGGGCCTCGAAGGCGAGGGCGGAGGCGAGCGCCATGGAGTCGGCGCCGCCGGAGCAGGCGACGAGGACGAGGGGGGGGCCGTCGTCGGCGGTGGGGTCGGTCTGGTGCTCGGTGATGATGTCGTGGAGTACGCGGCGGACCGCCAGGCGTATCGCCGCGACCGCAGGATGGGGACCCATGTCCGGTTCCCTTCGTGATGGGGTGGGTGCCTCGGTCGGAGTCATAACGGCCGGAGGGGGGTTCGGTCACTCAGAGTGCGTCGATGGTGACAGAAACCCGGCCGTTACCCGAGCATTGCACGCCCCACCCCTTGTCCAGGGTCCCTCGGATGGGTGATTGGTGGGGTGTTCCGAGGTGTTCTCGCGTCCTGCGCCGCACCTGCCTCAGGAGTCTGCCTTACGGTGCACCCTCGCGATCCAGTCGGCGGGTGCGGCGATCTCGGACTTGGTGGGGAGCGTGTTGGGGGAGGTCCAGACGCGGTTGAAGCCGTCCATGCCGACCTGCTCGACGACGGCGCGGACGAAGCGTTCGCCGTCGCGGTACTGGCGGAGCTTGGCGTCGAGGCCGAGGAGTTTGCGCAGGGCGAGGTCGAGGCGGGAGGCGCCCCGGGCGCGGCGCTCCTTGAACTTCTCGCGGATCTCGGCGACGGAGGGCACGACCTGGGGGCCGACGCCGTCCATGACGTAGTCGGCGTGGCCTTCGAGGAGGGACATGACGGCGGTGAGGCGGCCGAGGATCTCGCGCTGCTCGGGGGTCTGGACGAGTTCGACGAGGGAGGGGGCGGGTTCGCCCTCCTCGGCTTCGGGGCGCCCGCCGGCGAGGGTCTGGGCGGCTTCGCGGAGGCGTTCGACGACCGTGCCGGGGTCGACGTCGGTGGCGGCGAGGAACGACTGGATCTCGCCCTGGAGGTGGTCGCGGAGCCAGGGGACGCCGGTGAACTGGGTGCGGTGGGTCTCCTCGTGGAGGCAGACCCAGAGCCGGAAGTCATGGGGGTCCACTTCGAGTTCGCGCTCGACGTGGACGATGTTCGGGGCGACGAGGAGGAGCCGTCCGCCGCCTCCGGTCCCGGTGGGGAGGTCCCGGGTCGCGGGGGCGAAGGTCTCGTACTGGCCGAGGATGCGCGAGGCGAGGAACGACAGGAGCATCCCGAGTTCGACGCCGGTGACCTTGCCGCCGACGGCGCCGAGGACGGCGCTGCCGGGGGTGTCCTGTCTGCGGTCCCGCATCTTGCCGAGGAGCGGGGTGAGGAGTTCGCGGAAGCCCGCGACGTTGGCCTTGATCCAGCCGGCCCGGTCGACGACGAGGACGGGGGTGTCGTGGGGTTCGGCGCCCTCGGGGATCATCCGCGTGTAGGCGCGGACGTGTTCCTCGGCGGCTTTGGCGTGCCTGCGGAGTTCGGCGACGATCTCGCGGGCCTCGTCCCGGCCGACTTCGGGTCCTGGCCGTACGAGGCGGGTCGCGGTCGCGACCGCGAGGTTCCAGTCGACCATCCCGGGTGTGCGCGCCCCACCGAAGCTCGTCATGCGTCAACCGTACGGTCTCGGGGCCCGTTCGGTGGGTGTTCGGTGCGGGCCGGGCGGGGGTGGGCCGGGGTCAGCGGGGCGCGGTGAGGGCTGCGGAGAGCCGGTCGAGGGCGGGCTGTGCCTCGTACGGGGAGAGGGTGCGGCCGGCGAGGAAGGCGAAGGCGAGGAGGCGTCCGTCGGGGGTGACCGCGGTGCCCGCGAGGGTGTTGACGCCGGTGAGGGTGCCGGTCTTGGCGCGGACGAGTCCGGCGCCCGCGGGGGCGGTGCCGAAGCGGTCGGCGAGGGTGCCGGTGAAGCCGCCGACGGGGAGGCCGGTGAGCAGGGGGCGCAGGGCGGGGTGGGCGGGGTCGGCCGCGCGGGTGAGGAGGGCGGTGAGGAGGGCGGCGGTGAGGCGGTCGCGGCGGTCGAGTCCGCTGCCGTCGGCGAAGCGGGCGCCGGTGACGGGGAGGCCGAGGCGGGCGAGTTCGTCGTGGACGGCCCGGGCGGCGCCGTCGAAGCTCGCGGGTGCCCTGTGGGCGAGGGCGGTGTGGCGGGCGAGGGCTTCGGCGAGGTCGTTGTCGCTGTGGGTGAGGGTGCGTTCGGCGAGGTCGGCGAGGGGGGCGGAGTGCGTACGGGCGAGGGGGGCGGCCTTCGGGGCGCGGCCGGGGGCCGGGTCGCCGGTGACCGTGATCCCGGCGTCGGCGAGGAGGGCGGCGAAGGCGGTGGCGGTGTCGCCCGCGGGGTCGCCGGTGCGGGGGGCGGGGCCGTCGCGGCTGTCGTCGAGGCGGCCGCCGCGGGTCATGAGGGCGACGACGGGGGCGAGGTTCTCGTTGGGGCCGATGGGGTGGACGGCGGGCCCGGTGTAGAGGCTCGTGTCGTAGGCGAGGCGTACGGAGCGGTGGCCGCGCGCCGTGAGGGCGCGGGCGGTGTCGGTGGCGAGGGTCCTGAGGCGGCCGGGGTCGAGAGTGGGGTCGCCGCCGCCGGTGAGGGTGACGGTGCGGCCGTCGGGGGCGGCGGTGACGGTGGTGGTGAGGCGGTGGTCGGGGCCGAGGGCGGAGAGGGCGGCGGCGACGGTGGCGATCTTGGTGGTGGAGGCGGGGGTCATGGGGGCGGTGTCGCCCGCGCCGTAGAGCCGTCGTCCGGTGGCGGTGTCGACGACGGAGGCGGCCCGGAGCGGGCCGAGGCCGGGATCGGCGAGGAGGGGGCCGAGGACGGCGGCGAGGTCGGCGGGGCGGCCCGCCGCGGCCGGGGCGTGCAGGGCGGGGAGGACGCCGGGGGCGCTGGGCGCGGGCGCGGGGCGGTGGGGCGGGGCGGGTGCCGGGGCGTGACGTGCGCCACCCGGTGACTGGGCGGCGGCGCGTGCGCGTTCGGCCGTACGCTGGCCGGAGTCCCACGGGCCTGCCAGGGTCACCGCCACGGCGGCCAGGGCCAGACCGAGGGCGGCGGAGCCCGCCGTGAGCTGCCACGTTCTCGGCTCGGGCATTGCTGACCAGCCCCTTTCGCGATCACGGTCGTGCGTGAGGGACACTTAATCACCGCGCGTCGTCGCGAGCAGTCACTTGTGTGTTGATTCAGGAGGAGCCACCCGTGGAGTTCGACGTTCTCATCGAGATCCCGAAGGGGTCGCGTAACAAGTACGAGGTCGACCACGAGACGGGTCGCATCCGCCTGGACCGTCGTCTGTTCACGTCGACGGCCTACCCGACCGACTACGGCTACGTCGAGAACACCCTCGGCGAGGACGGCGACCCGCTGGACGCCCTCGTCATCCTGGACGAGCCGACGTTCCCGGGCTGTCTGATCAAGTGCCGTGTCATCGGCATGTTCCGCATGACCGACGAGGCCGGCGGCGACGACAAGCTGCTGTGCGTCCCGGCGACGGACCCGCGCATGGAGCACCTGCGGGACATCCACCACGTGTCGGAGTTCGACCGTCTGGAGATCCAGCACTTCTTCGAGGTCTACAAGGACCTGGAGCCGGGCAAGTCGGTCGAGGGCGCGGACTGGGTCGGTCGCGCCGAGGCCGAGGCCGAGATCGAGAAGTCGTACGCGCGGGCCAAGGAGCAGGGCGGCCACTGAGCCGTTCCCGTTCCCCGCGTGTGAAGGCGGTGCACCTCTTGGGGTGCACCGCCTTTCGCACGTCCGTCTCATGCTCATACTGGAAGCCACGGTTCCCTGGGGAGTGAGGCGGTCGGTGTGGTGGCGGAGCCGGACGGTTCTGAGCTCGGTCCGGACGGGGCTCCGGAGGACCGCAAGCCGCAGTCGGACGAGGCGCGGAGCGCGTTCGTGGCGCCCGCCGGGGTGGAGCCGCCCCCGCCCCCGGAGGAGGAGCACCCGACGTCCGAGTTCGCCCTGCCGCCGGGGATGACGCCGGAGCCGCCGCCGGAGCAGGAGGGCTCGGCGTTCGCGACGCCCGCCACGTACTCGGCGCGGAACTCGCCGCCGGTGTTCACGCCCGCGTACGCGGTTCCGCTGGTGCGGATGTCACAGGACGCGCCCTGGCAGGACCGGATGCGGACGATGCTGCGGCTGCCGGTGGGGGACCGGCCGGTGCCGGAGGCGCCGCGCAAGGAGGACGAGTCGGGTCCTTCGGTGCCCCGGGTGCTCGACCTGACGCTGCGCATCGGGGAGCTGCTGCTCGCGGGCGGTGAGGGCGCGGAGGACGTCGAGACGGCGATGTTCGTGATCTGCCGTTCGTACGGGCTCGACCGGGTCGAGCCGACGGTGACGTTCACGTTGTTGTCGGTGACGTACCAGCCCTCGCTGGTGGACGATCCGATCACGGCGAACCGGACGGTGCGGCGCCGGGGGACGGACTACACGCGGCTCGCCGCGGTGTACACGCTGCTGGCGGACATCCACGCGCGGGCGCACGAGGTGACGCCCGAGGAGGCGTACCGGCGGCTCGCGGAGATCCGGCGGAACCGGCATCCGTATCCGGGGTGGGTGCTGACGGCGGCGGCGGGCGTGCTCGCGGGTGCGGCGTCGGTGCTGCTGGGCGGCGGGCCGACGGTGTTCTTCGTGGCGGCGCTGGGCGCCGTGCTGGGTGACCGGCTGGCGTGGCTGTGCGCGGGGCGGGGGCTGCCGGAGTTCTACCAGTTCCTGGTGGCGGCGATGCCCCCGGCGGCGATGGGGGTGCTGCTGACGCTGCTGCACGCGGATCTGCGGCCCTCGGCGGTGATCACCGGTGGTCTGTTCGCGCTGATCCCGGGGCGGGCGCTGGTGGCGGCGGTGCACGACGGGCTGACCGGTTTCTACATCACGGCCTCGGCGCGGCTCCTGGAGGTCGCCTACTTCTTCGTGGCGATCGTGGTGGGCGTGCTCTCCGTGCTGTACGTGGCGGTGCAGTTCGACGCGCAGCTGAATCCGGAGGGGGCGCTGCGGGCGGTGGAGCGTCCGGTGACGCAGACCCTGGCGTCGATGGTGCTGTGCGCGACCTTCGCGATCCTGTTGCAGCAGTCGCGGGCGACGGTGCTGTTCGCGACGCTGAACGGCGGGGTGGCGTGGGTGGTGTACGCGTCGATCGCGGTGACGGCGCAGGGCTCGGCGGTGATGGCGACGTCGGTGGCGGCTGGGCTCGTGGGGCTCTTCGGGCAGTTGATCGCCCGGTACAAGCACACCTCGTCGCTGCCCTACGTGACGGCGGCGATCGGGCCGCTGCTGCCGGGTTCGGCGACGTACTTCGGGGTGCTCGCCATCGCGCAGAACAATCTGGACCAGGGCTTCACGTCGCTGGCGAAGGCGGCGGCGCTGGCCCTCGCGATCGCGATCGGGGTGAACCTGGGAGGCGAGCTGGCGCGGCTGTTCATGCAGGCGCCCGGCGCGGCCGCGGCGCGCCGGGCGGCGAAGCGGACCAGGGGCTTCTGAGGCCCTCGGTCCGGGCCCCTCGCCCGGGAGGGGCGGGGGAAGGGGTCAGCGCTTGGCGTGGCGGCCCCGGGAGGGCCCCGGGGGCGACTGGTCCGGGGCGCCGGGCGTGCCGGGAGCGTCGTGGTCGCCCGCCGCGCGGGCCTTCTTCGACTGGGAGCGGGCCCGGAGGACCTCGATCACGATCGGGACCACGGAGATCAGGACGATCGCGATGAGGATCATCTCGATGTGCTTGTGCACGAAGTCGATCTTGCCGAGGGCGGCGCCGAGGATGGTGACGCCCGCGCCCCAGAGGACACCGCCGATGATGTTGAACGTGATGAACGAGCGGTAGTTCATCCGGCTGACGCCCGCGATGATCGGCGTGAACGTCCGCACGATGGGCACGAAACGGGCCAGGACCAGCGACTTCGGGCCGTGCTTCTCGAAGAACAGGTGCGCCTTCTCGACGTTCTCCTGCTTGAACAGCTTGGAGTCGGGGCGCTTGAAGAGGGCGGGTCCGACCTTGCGGCCGAAGAGGTAGCCGACCTGGTCTCCTATGATCGCGGCGGCCACGATCATGGTGCAGACCAGCCACAGCGGGGTGTCGATCTTCCCGGTGGTGACGAGGAGGCCGGTGGTGAAGAGCAGCGAGTCGCCGGGCAGGAAGAACCCGATGAGGAGTCCGGACTCGGCGAAGACGATGGCGAGGACTCCGTACAGACCGAAGGTCCCGATCAGATAGTCGGGGTCCAGCCAGCTCGGTCCGAGGGCAAGCGTGTTCACGGGCTTCCGGGCTCCTGCGGTCGGTGGGGGCGGGGACGGCTGGCTCCAAGTTACCAACGCGGGCCGGGCGCACCCGGTTCCACCCGGGCGCCAGGGGATGCGGACGGGGCCCGGGGCCGCGAGTCTTGGGGTTCAGGAGGTGTATGCCGATGGGCATCGAGGAGTACGGAGGCGGCCAGGGGCCGCAGCCCGACGTGCTGGTCGTGACGACGAACGACGTGCCGGGATACGAGGTGCGGCAGGTGATCGGTGAGGTCTTCGGGCTCACCGTCCGCTCCCGCCATCTGGGCAGTCAGATCGGCGCGGGGCTGAAGTCGATGATCGGCGGCGAGCTGAAGGGTCTGACCAAGACCCTGGTGCAGACCCGCAACCAGGCGATGGAACGCCTGGTGGAACAGGCGCGGGCACGGGGTGCGAACGCCGTCCTGATGTTCCGTTTCGACGTCACCGAGGCGGCCGACGTGGGCACGGAGGTGTGCGCGTACGGCACCGCAGTCGTGATCGCGCCCCGCGCCTGAGCGCCCCCGCGCGGGGCGCCTGACGGGGCTCGGCGGGTGCCGTGACGGGGCCAGTCGAGGCCTGATGGGCTTTGAACTGGGATCTTCTGTCCTGCGGTCCGGACCTCGGGCGTCCGGCCGGTCCGGGATCACGAGCCGGTCGACGGTCCGGGGCCGGGGTTCCCCTCCGGTGGGAGGCGCGCTCCTGGGGCGTGGGCGGTGCCGGTCGGAGCCACTTGGTCCGGATTCCGGTTCCGGGGGCCCGGCCGGTTCCGGGGTGGCGGCCGGTTCCGGGTGGCAGCCGGTTCCGGGTGGCAGCCGGTTCCGGGTGGCAGCCGGTTCCGGGTGGCAGCCGGTTCCGGGTGGCAGCCGGTTCCGGGGCGGCGGCCGGTTCCGGGGCGGCGGCCGGTTCCGGGGCGGCGGCCCTGAGCGGGCCGGATCTCCGGGGCCGGGGCGGGCCGCCTGCCCCGGGGCAGCGGACCGCCGGGCTCGGGACTCAGACATCAGGCCTCGGGCCCGAGTGGCCGGGTGGGGTACGGACGCACCCGTACGGCCGACCCGGCCGCGCTCCGTACGATGACCCGCGCCCGGACGGTGTCCCGTGCCCGGACGGCGGCCTTGCCGGGCGTACGGCGACCCCCGGCCCGTCCTGTCCGTACGGCCACCGGGCCACCGGGCCACCGGGCCACCTCGCCCGCCGGGAATCCTCCCGGGAGTCCCCCGGAGACCGGCCGTCCGCCCGCCGAGGACCGGGCCCGCGCGCCCCGGGCCCCCGCGTTGTGCCTGCCGGGCTGTGGGCCGGGGCGTTTCGGGGGGTGGGCGCGCCCCGGGTGGGTGCCGGGGGGCGTGGGGATGCCGGGGGCGGCGGGGGCCCGTCGCCCGTATGCCCGTGGTCCGGCTTCGGGGTGGTGGGCCGCCCGCCGCGGTCAGGGCCTCGGGGTGGCGGGCCGCCGCTCCCCGGTCCCGCTCCGGAGGGGCGAGCCGCCGCTCTCGGGGCCGTTTCAGGGTGTTGAGTCTCATATGCGCCTTTATGGTGAGCCCGTGGCTTCTGATCATGTTTCGCCCGTGCCCGCCGGTCCTTCCGGTCCGGCGGGCTCCGACGGCGTCACCCCGCTGCGGACCCTGCTCCCGCAGGTCCTGCCCGCGCTCGTGGTCGGCATCGGCGCCAGCCTGCTGTTCCTGGCGATCAGCTACCTCTCGGAGGAGCTCCAGCACGTCCTCTGGAACGACCTGCCCGACGCCCTCGGCATCGGCGGCTACTCCTCCCTCTGGATCATCGCCATGCTCACCGCCACCGGCGTCGCCGTGGGCCTCGTCGTCTGGAAGGTGCCCGGACACGCGGGCCCCGATCCCGCCGCCATGGGCCTCGGCGGGCCACCGCTCGCCCCCGCCGTCGTCCCCGGGCTGCTGCTCGCCAGCGCCCTCGCCCTCGCCGGTGGCGTCAGCCTCGGCCCCGAGAACCCGATCATCGCCACCAACATCGCCCTCGCCTACTGGCTCGGCCGCAGGGCCGCGCCCACCGTGCCCGGCGCCGCCTGGGTCGCCCTCGCCTCCGCCGCCACCATCGGCGCCCTCTTCGGCACCCCGGTCGCCGCCGCCCTCGTCATCTCCGAGGCGCTCACCGGCCAGCCGGGGCCCGGCTCGCTCTGGGACCGGCTGTTCGCCCCGCTGCTCGCCGCGGGCGCGGGCGCGATGACCACCCAGCTCCTCGCCGAGCCCAGCTTCGACCTGGGGCTCCCGCCGCTCACCGATCCCGGCTGGACCGATCTCCTCGGCTCCCTGGTCATCGCCTCCGCCGCCGCCCTCTTCGGCCTCGCGGCCTGCTACCTCTTCCCCCACGTCCACAGCGCCTTCACCCGGCTGCGGCACCCGATGCTGATGCTCCCCGCCGGCGGCCTCGTCCTGGGCCTCCTGGGCGCCCTCGGCGGCCATCTGACGCTCTTCAAGGGCCTGTCCGAGGTCAAGGAGCTGACCTCCTCCATCGGCGGCTGGTCCTCCGGCGAGCTGGCCAAGCTGGCCGCCGTCAAACTGCTCGCCCTCCTCGTCGCCTCCTCCTGCGGCTTCCGGGGCGGCCGGATCTTCCCCGCCGTCTTCATCGGCGCCGCCTTCGGCCTGTTCTGCCAGGCCCTCGTCCCCGAGGTGCACCCGGCGGTCGCCGTCTCCTCCGGCGTCCTCGGCATCCTCCTGGCCACCACCCGGCAGGGCTGGATCAGCCTCTTCACCGCCGCCGTGCTCGTCGCCTCCCCCGCCACCCTCACCCTGCTCTGCCTGGCCTCGCTCCCCGCCTGGCTGCTGGTCACCGGCCGCCCCCAGCTGGAGCTCGACACCCAGGGCAAGTCCCTGCACTGATCCCGCGCCCGTCCCGTACCGAAGGAGTCCCCCGTGCCGCTCCACCAGGGTCCCGCCGCCTCACCGCCCGAGCCCGAACGCCGGCTCGCGCTCAACCCCTTCTTCGGCGAGGCCAATCCGGTCGGCGGCATGGCCCAGGCCCCACCGCGCCACCGGATGCCCGACGGCCCGCTGCCCCCGATGAGCGCCTACCAGCTCGTCCACGACGAGCTGATGCTCGACGGCAACGCCCGGCTCAACCTCGCCACCTTCGTCACCACCTGGATGGAGCCCCAGGCCGGGGTCCTGATGGGCGAGTGCCGGGACAAGAACATGATCGACAAGGACGAGTACCCGCGCACCGCCGAACTGGAGCGCCGCTGCGTCGCCATGCTCGCCCACCTGTGGAACGCGCCGGACCCGGCCACCGCCGTCGGCTGCTCCACCACCGGCTCCAGCGAGGCCTGCATGCTCGCCGGGATGGCCCTCAAGCGCCGCTGGTCCCGACGGAACGCCGACCGCTACCCGGGCAGCGCCCGCCCCAACCTGGTGATGGGCGTCAACGTCCAGGTCTGCTGGGAGAAGTTCTGCAACTTCTGGGAGGTCGAACCCCGGATCGTCCCCATGGAGGGCGACCGCTACCACCTCGACGCCGCCTCCGCCGCCGCGCTCTGCGACGAGAACACCATCGGCGTCGTCGCCGTCCTCGGCTCCACCTTCGACGGCTCCTACGAACCCGTCGCCGAGATCTGCGCCGCCCTCGACGAGCTGCGCGACCGTACCGGCGTCGACGTCCCCGTGCACGTCGACGGCGCCTCCGGCGCCATGATCGCCCCCTTCCTCGACGAGGAACTCGTCTGGGACTTCCGGCTCCCCCGGGTCGCCTCGATCAACACCTCCGGCCACAAGTACGGCCTGGTCTACCCGGGCGTCGGCTGGGCCCTGTGGCGCTCCCCCGCCGAACTCCCCGAGGAACTCGTCTTCCGCGTCAACTACCTCGGCGGCGACATGCCGACCTTCGCGCTCAACTTCTCCCGGCCGGGCGCCCAGGTCGTCGCGCAGTACTACAACTTCCTGCGGCTCGGCCGGGAGGGCTACCGGGCGGTCCAGCAGACCTCCCGGGACATCGCCCGGGGCCTCGCCGAACGCATCGAGGCGATGGGCGACTTCCGGCTCCTCACCCGGGGCGACCAGCTGCCCGTCTTCGCCTTCACCACCACGCCCGACGTCACCGCCTTCGACGTCTTCGACGTGTCGCGGCGGCTGCGCGAACGGGGCTGGCTCGTCCCCGCGTACACCTTCCCCGCCCATCGCGAGGACCTGTCCGTCCTCCGGGTGGTCTGCCGCAACGGCTTCTCCGCCGACCTCGCCGGGCTGCTCATCGAGGACCTCGGGCGCATCCTGCCCGAACTCCGCGCCCAGGAACGCCCCTTCACCCACGACAAGAAGGCCGCGACCTCCTTCCACCACTGAGCCCGGCCGCACGGACCCGGCGGGCACCACCCCGCCAGGCGCCACCCCGCCGGACGCTACCTCCCGAGCGCGCCGAACTTCCGCACCGCCAGCGGGAAGAAGACAAGCAGCAGTGCCAGCGGCCACAGCACCGCCGCCATGACGTGCCCCGGTTCGCCGCCCGGACTCCCGAAGAGGTCGCGGACCGCCGTCGCCGTCGCCGACATCGGGTTCCACTCCACGAACGTACCGAGCCAGTCCGGCATCGACTCCGGCGCCGCGAACGCGTTGGAGAGGAACCCCACCGGCCACACCAGGATCTGCACCGCCTGCACCAGTTCGGCCCGCCCCGCGGCCAGGGCCAGGAAGATCCCTATCCACAGCATCGCGAACCGCAGCAGGAGCAGCAGCCCCAGCGCCCCCAGGGTGCTCCCGAACCCGCCTCCGGTCCGCCAGCCGATCGCGTGCCCGACCCCCACGAGGACCAGGAGCCCCACCGTCGACTGGAGCATGTCGGCCGCCGCCCGGCCCACCAGGACCGCGCCGTCCGCCATCGGCAGCGACCGGAACCGGTCGACGACCCCCTTGTCCAGGTCCCGCACCACCGCCGTCATGGTGCCTTCGAGTCCGAACACCATGGTCAGGGTGAGCATCCCCGGCACCAGGAAGTCGACGTAGTCGCCGTCGACGCCCCGCCCGCCGCCGACCAGGAAGCCGAACATCAGCAGCATCATCACCGGGAACACCAGCCCCACGAGGACCTGCACCGGCTGGCGCGCCCAGTGCGCCAGTTCCCGGCGGGTCATCGTCCAGCAGTCCCCGACCACGTACGCGGCGCTCATACCGCCACCTCCCGCTCCTCCGGGGCGCCCCGGTCCGTCAGCTTCAGGAAGACCTCGTCGAGCGTCGGGCGCCGCAGGGCGATGTCCTCCGCCTCGATCCCGGCGGCCCCCAGCGCCCGCACGGTCTCGGCGAGCGAGGCCATCCGGTCGGTCACGGGCACGCTGAGCAGCCGCCGGTCGGCGTCCACGGTCACCTCGGCGCGCGGCGCGGGCAGCAGCCCGGCGGCTTCGTCGAGCCGTGCCGCGTCCCGTACGACCACGTCGACGCGGTCCGCGCCCGCCCGTGCCTTCAGGGCGTCGGGCGTGCCGTCGGCGACGACCCGGCCCCGGTCCACGACGGAGATCCGGTCCGCGAGCCGGTCGGCCTCCTCCAGGTACTGGGTGGTGAGCAGCACGGTCGTGCCCGCGCCGACGAGGGAGCGGACGGAGTCCCAGACCTCGGCGCGGCCGCGCGGGTCGAGGCCGGTGGTCGGCTCGTCGAGGAAGAGGATCTCGGGGTCGGTGATCAGTGAGGCGGCGAGGTCGAGCCGTCGCCGCATACCGCCGCTGTACTGCCGGACCGGCTTGCGGCCGGTGTCGGCGAGGCCGAAGCGGTCGAGGAGTTCGTCGGCCCTGACTCCGGCGCGGCGGGCGCCGAGGTGGTGGAGCCTGCCGAACATCTCCAGGTTCTGCCGGCCGCCCAGTTCCTCGTCGAGGGCCGCGTGCTGGCCGAGGAGGCCGATCCGCCGCCGCACCTCCCTGGCCCCGGTCCGTACGTCGTGGCCCGCGACCCGCACCAGGCCCTCGTCGTGCCGGAGCAGGGTGGCCAGGATGCGGACCGTCGTGGTCTTGCCCGCTCCGTTGGGGCCGAGCAGACCGTGGACGGTGCCGCGTCCGACCGTCAGGTCGAGCCCGGCCAGGGCGTCCTTGTCTCCGTACCGCTTGCGCGCGCCCTCCACGAGGATCGCGTCCGCCGTCATATGACTCCTCCGAATATGGGTAGTCAAACTTGACCACCCCCCACCGACGGAGCAAGATATGCCCTCCGATGGAGTTAGTCAAACTTGATTAGATGGGGGGTTGCTCGTCCCTGTCGTCGCCCGTCGTGGCCGGGGCGTCTTCGGCCCCGGCAGGTGGGCGGGCTCCCGCCGGTCTTCTCGCGGGGCCGGTACCGGGGCCCTTGCCGGGCCACGGTCCTTCATGCGTCGGGGGCCTTGCCGGGCCGAGACCCCCTGTGGGTCAGGGCCCTTGCCGGGCCGGGTCCGCTACAGGGCGGATCCCTTACGGGGCCGGGTCGCCGTCTACGGGGCCGGGTCGCCGTCCGCGTAGGGGTTCATCCCTTACGGGGCCGGGTTGCCGTCCGCGTAGGGGTTCTCCTCGCCCTCGGCGAGGACGCCCACGAACGGGTCCCCCTCACCGGCGAAGACGTACGCTCCCGCCTCGACCCGTTCGATCAGCCCGAGCGTCCACTCCTTGCCCGCGTCGGCCGAGTGGACCCACATGTGCATGATCTCGCCGATGTGCCCGAGCTGCCCGGGGCCGCCGTCCGGCGTGTAGTACTCCGTGACCGCCGTCCGCCACTCGTCGAGCGCCCGCACCCGGCGGCGCAGCAGCTCGACGGCCTCCTCGCGGGGCAGGTCCACCATGAAGCCGATGGCCGCCGACATGACGTCCATCTTCTGGTCGTACGTGGTCAGCGCCTCGCGCAGCAGCGCGAAGTACTCCCGCTCGCCGGACTCCGTCAGCTCGTACTCGACGCGCGGCGGCCCGCCGACCGCGCTCGGCGCCACCTCGTGCGCGTGCAGCAGCTCCTGCTTCGCCATCTGCTTCAGCGCGTGGTAGATCGAGCCCGGCTTGGCGTGGGACCACTCGTGCGCGCCCCAGTACTCCAGGTCGTTGCGCACCTGGTAGCCGTGGGCCCGGCCGTGCTGTCTGACCGCGCCCAGGACGAGCAGCCGGATCGCCGACATCCCGCGTACCTCCCCGTCGATTCCGATCCGACCAGGGTACGCGGAGGGGGTACGCGGGCGGGGTCAGCGCCCCTGTTCCGCCGCGATCAGCTCGAAGGAGGTCCGGCCGTCCAGGGACTCGCGGACGATGTCCGCGTGCCCGGCGTGCCGGGCGCCCTCCTGCACCAGGTGCAGCAGCATCCAGCGGACCGACACCCGGCCGTCCTCGGGGAACCAGGGGGCCTTGGGCAGCGGGAAGGTGTCGTCGAGGCTGGGCACGGACCGCACGAACTCCTCGGTCTCCTTCGCCACGCCCGCCCAGAAGTCGAGGACGGCGGGGATCGTCTCGTCCTCGACGAGCCGGAAGGCGTCGCCCCAGGTCTCCTGGGTGCGCTGCCGTTCGTTGGGCCTCTCCTGGGCCAGCCGGAGCCAGTTCAGTTCGACCTCGGCGACGTGCTTGAGGAGCCCGGAGAGGCTCAGCTCGCTGGCGCTGGGGCGGCTCGCCGCCTGCTCCTCGGTGAGGCCGTGCGCGGCACGCCGGATCGCGGCGCGCTGGGCCTCGATGAAGTTGAGGAGCGCGCCGCGCTCGTCGCCGTGGGCCTCCGTGGGCACGAGTGCCACCATGATGTCCGCCTTCCGTCCGTGGACCTTCTCGACACCCCTCACGCTACGGAACCTTGCGGACAGCTACGGTCCGCAAGGCGGGACGGGGCTCCTTCCGCGTGTCAGTGGACGTCGGCGCGCCCCGGGGCGTCCGCGCGCGTGACGACCCGCGTCCGCGCGGGTCAGAAGCGGGTCAGAAGGGGGTCAGAACCAGGTCAGAAGTGGGTCAGAAGGGGAAGCGGCTGCGGCCGTGCTGGATGGAGATCCACTTCTGGGTGGTGAAGGCCTCCACCATCGACTCGCCGTTGAGCCGCCCGATGCCGGAGCGCTTCTCACCGCCGAAGGGCACGATCGGCTCGTCGTGGACGGTCCCGTCATTGATGTGGATCATCCCGGTGTGGATGCGCTTGGCGATCCGCACCCCCCGCTCGACGTCCCCGGTGTGGACGGCGCCGCTGAGCCCGTACGGCGTGTCGTTGGCGATCCGCACCGCCTCCTCCTCGCCGTCGAACGGGATGATCAGGGCCACCGGGCCGAAGATCTCCTGGCCGAGGAGGGGGGAGTCGGGGGCGAAGCCGGTGAGGACGGAGGGGGAGACGAGGTTGCCGTCCACCGTGCCGTGCAGCAGTGCGGTCGCCCCGGCGGCCACCGCCTGGTCGACCAGCGAGGAGACCGCCTCCGCCTGCTGGGAGTTGATGAGGGGGCCGATGTGGGTGGCCGGGTCCGCCGGGTCGCCGACGCTCAGGGTCTTCACCTTGGCGACGAACTTCTCGGTGAACTCCGTCTCCACGCTCCGGTCGACCAGGACCCGGTTCGCGGCCATGCAGACCTGGCCCTGGTGGACGAAGCGGCTGAAGACGGCCGCGTCCACGGCGTAGTCGACGTCGGCGTCGTCGAGGACGATCAGGGCGCTGTTGCCGCCGAGTTCGAGGACGGCCTGCTTGAAGTTCTGCGCGCAGACCGTGGCGACGTGCCGGCCGACCCGGTCGGAGCCGGTGAAGGAGATGACCTTCGGGACCGGGTGGGTCAGGAGCGCGTCGCCGATCTCGGCGATGTCGGTGACGACGACGTTCAGCAGCCCGGCCGGCAGACCGGCCTCCTCCAGGACCTTGGCGACGAGGGTGCCGCCGCAGATCGGGGTGTTCTGGTGCGGCTTGAGGACGACCGCGTTGCCGAGGGCGAGCGCGGGCGCGACCGACTTGATCGAGAGGAGGAAGGGGAAGTTGAAGGGCGAGATGACACCGACGACGCCGACCGGGACGCGGTAGACGCGGTTCTCCTTGCCGTCCACCGGGGAGGGCAGGATGCGGCCCTCGGGGCGCAGCGCGAGCTGGACGGCCTCGCGGAGGAACTCCTTGGCGAGGTGCAGCTCGAAGGCCGCCTTGAGACGGGTGCCGCCGAGCTCGGCGACGATCGTCTCGGAGATCTCCGCCTCGCGGTCCTCGACGATCCGCAGCGCCCGCTCGAAGACCAGCCTGCGGGTGTACGGGTTGGTCTCCGCCCACGTGGCCTGGGCGCGCTCGGCGGCGCGGTAGGCGAGGTCCACCTCACCGGCGGTCGCGATGGTGATCGACGCGAGCTTCTCCCCCGTGTAGGGGTTGAAGTCGATGATGTCCCACGAGCCGCTGCCGGGCTTCCACTCGCCGTCGATGTACTGGTGGGCCAGGTCGGTGAAGTGCGACATGGATCGAGACCCCTCTACCCGCTCTACCTCTGCGCGCCGACAGAAGTGACGCCTGAACTGATGTCACGTCATCGTACTGATGTGTCAGGAGAGTTGAAGGAGGCCCCGTAGGATGTCGCGGCTTTCGGCCGGATCCGGCCCGTCCTCCCTGAGCCGCTCCATGACGCGCCGGTACTGGGCGACCTCCTCGCGCTTGTCGAGGTAGAGGGCGCTGGTGAGCTGCTCCAGATAGACGATGTCGGAGAGGTCGGACTCGGGGAAGCTCAGCATGGTGAAGGCGCCGCTCTCGCCCGCGTGCCCGCCGTAGCTGAAGGGCATGACCTGGAGGGTGACTCCTGGGTGCTCGGAGATCTCGATCAGATGCCTCAACTGGCCCTGCATGACGGCCCGGTCACCGTACGGGCGGCGCAGCGCGGCCTCGTCGAGGACGGCGTGGAACTGCGGGGCGCGCTCGGAGACCAGGACCTTCTGGCGTTCGACGCGGAGGGCGACCCGCCGGTCGATCTCGGCGGCGGGGGCGCCCGGCATCCCCCGGGTGACGACCGCCTGCGCGTACGCCTCGGTCTGCAACAGGCCGTGCACGAACTGCACTTCGTAGACGCTGATGAGGGAGGCGGCTCCCTCCAGACCGATGTACGTCTGGAACCAGCCCGGCAGGACGTCGCCGAAGCTGTGCCACCAGCCCGCCACATTGGCCTCGCGGGCGAGCCCGAGGAGCGAGCCGCGCTCGGCCTCGTCCCCGACCCCGTAGAGCGTGAGGAGGTCTTCGACGTCCCGTGCCTTGAAGCTCACCCGTCCCAACTCCATCCGGCTGATCTTGGATTCGGATGCGCGGATCGAGTAGCCGGCCGCCTCGCGGGTGATCCCGCGCGACTCGCGCAGCCGCCTCAGCTGGGAGCCCAGCAGGATGCGGCGCACCACACTCCCGCTCGCTCCGCCCGATTCGCCTGCGGTCACGGCTCCCAGCCTCCCCTTACGGTGTCGAGCCCCCGTCGAGCCCCGGATTCTGCCACCAAACGCTTCAGCGCGTACACATTCGATTACGGAAAGACGGCGAGTTCCGGGCATCCGCGCGTGCGGCGGGTGCGGATCCCGAAAAGTTCCGCTCCGGCAGGGGACGACTTATGCACAGATTAGGCGCGCGGATGGACAGGTCAGGCGCGTGCACGTGCATCTGCCCTTGCATCCAGTGGGCGCATTCGGAACCATGGAGCCCGCGCAGCCGCGTACTCGTTCGTGTTGTCGTGTTGTCGCACCACAGTCGCGATTCCCGGGAGTGCCTCGCATGGGGACGAATGGATCGACCGTGCTCGAGCCGCTACGGCAGGGCCTTCCGCCGATCGATCCCGGCGCCGTCTCCACCTCCGCCTCATGCGCCCTGCCCGCACGGTACGAAGCCGTGCGCGGGGCACGGAAGTTCACCAGCGCGACCCTGGACCGCTGGGAGCTGTCGGAGCGCTTCGACGACGTCGCCCTGGTCGTCTCCGAACTCGTCACCAACGCGCTGCGCCACGCGGTGCCCGGTGAGGGCTGTCCCGAGGACGGCCAGAACCCACCGGTCAGACTGCATCTGATGCGCTGGTCCTCACGTCTCGTGTGCGCCGTGCGCGACCCGAGCCAGGAGAGCCCGGAGGCACGCCGGGGCGAGGAGGACTTCGCGGCGGAGTCGGGGCGCGGACTCTTCCTGGTCGACTCGTTCAGCGACAGCTGGGGCTGGCACCCGCTCGCCGGGACACTGCGGGGCAAGGTGGTGTGGGCGCTGTTCCGGATCGGTCCGGAGTAGCGGGGAGCGCCGCCGCCGGGTGGAGATGCCCGGACGTGCGCGGATACCAATAGGCGGATACGGATAAGGGGAAGGGCCCGCGCGGGATGCGCGGGCCCTTCCCCTTGTCCGTATGTCCGTGCCGTCCTCAGACCAGGTGGTCGAACTCCCCGTCCTTGACGCCCAGCAGGAGTGCCTCGATCTCCGCGGGCGTGTAGACGAGCGCGGGCCCCTCTGGGTGCCGCGAGTTGCGGACGGCGACGTTCCCCCCGGGGAGCTTGGCGAACTCCACGCAGGACCCCTGGGAGTTGCTGTGCCTGCTCTTCTGCCACACGACACCGCGCAGCTCCGTGGCCGCCATGCCGTTGTACGCGTGATGCGCATGATGCACTGGTAGCTCCCCGAATTGCTTGGTGCACGTGTCAACTTCCCCGGATCATAGCTGTGTTCACATGCGGCTGCATGAGCAGATGCACGTGCACGCGGGGTGGCGTAGCGGCTACGCGACTCAGCGTGCTACCCCCCGGTAAGCCGCTCTGGGCCCGCCACCACCGGACTCACCCTACGGCGCCGGGCGCGGGGGCCCGGCAGGGGAGTCGGCAGGGTCCCCGGCGGTCGGGCGGGGGCCGGGCGGCGGGGCGGGTGGGGTGGTGGGGTGGGTGGGACGGGTGGGGTCGCCAGGGCCGGTGGGGTTGGTGGGGTTGGTGGACCGGCGGGGCGGCGAGGCGGCGGGGCGGTGATCGGTAAGCCGGTGGACCTGCGGGCCTGCGGGCCTGCGGCCTTGCGGCGTGGGGCGTCAGCGGCGGCGGGATTCCATCAGGGCCGTCGTCAGCTCGTCCAGCACCTCCAGGAGCAGCACCGCCCCCTTGCGCAGCAGGAAGTGGTCCGGGGGCTCGGCCTCCCAGGCGTCCACCGTCTCCCGCAGTTCCTCCCACTGCGGCACCCGGCGCTCCCGCACCGCCTTCGCTCCCCGCTCCGTCGCCCGGTGCAGGGCCTCCGCGAGGACGGCCGCGCCCGGTACGGGCGGTGCGCCACGCTCCGGAACGTGCGCCTCCAGAAGCATCGCGACCCGTCCCAGCTCCGCGAGCGCGTGGTCGGCCTGCTCCGTCGCCGCGTGCGAGAGCCCCCGGTGCCGCACCGGCTCGTGGGTCGCCCGCTCCACCGCCTCCTGCCAGGCGACCCGGGCCGCGCGGGTGTCCAGGAGCGCCTGGCGCACATCGGGCCCGTCCGCGCCCGCCGCCGGTTCGGCGTACCGCGCGACGACGACCGACGCGTACCGCCCGACCGACGCCAGCCAGTCCGCGAGCCTGCCGCGCAGCCGGGGCGTCTCCCAGGCGGGGTAGACGGCGTACGCCAGCATCGCGAGGAGCCCGCCGAGCAGCGTCAGCGTCACCCGGTCCCGTACCGTCTGGGTCAGCCCCGCGCCCTCCATGCCGAGCAGGAACACGACGTACGCGGCGACGAAGACCTGGCCCGCCGCGTACCCCGTGCGCATCAGCAGGTACATCGAGAAGGCGCACAGCACCGCGAGTCCGGCCGACAGGTAGACGTCCGGGTGCGCCGTCTGCACCACCGCCGTCGCCAGTCCGACCCCGATCAGGGTGCCGCCGAAGCGCGCCACCGAGCGGGCGTAGGTCTGCGAGAAGTCCGGGCGCATCACCATCACCGAGGCCATCGGCGCCCAGTAGCCGTGCCCGAGCGGCAGCGCGGAGCCCAGCAGGTACCCGGCGGCCGTCACCGCCGAGACCCGGACGGCGTGCCGCAGGACGGGCGAGTCACGGCGCAGTTCGGCGCGGACCTTCGCGAGGACGATCGGCGCGAGGCGCAGGAGGGTGGGACGGGCACGGACGACGGGGGCGGGGGGTTCCTTGGCGGGGGACTCCTTGGTGGGGGGTTCCTTCCGCGTGGCGGGGGGCGTCGACGACGCGCCCGGGGGCGCGGGCCGGGGGCCGGAGGTCTCGGCCGGGGGGCCGGATGGGCCCGTCCGTGGACCGGACGCGTCTCCGGACCCTTTTCCGGAACCTTCTCCAGCCCCTTCTCCAGACGCCTTCCTCTCCGGGCCGGGCGCCTCCCCGCGGGGGCCGGACGTCTCCGTCCTGGGCTCGGCCGTCTCGACGACGTCGCCGAGGAGGGCCATCAGGCGGACGGCCGCGCGGCGCGAGGGGCCGGTGAGGACCGCGCCGCTGTCCCGGGCACGGAGCGCCTCGACGGCGGACGGGGGCAGATCGACCGGTTCGCCGTGCCGGATCGCGTGCGCGGCGGCGTCCAGTACGGTGCCCGCCGCCGCGAGCAGCTCCCGCACGCGCGCGCGTTCCGGGCCCTCCTCCGGCACCCCGACCGCCGGGTCGGCGAGGGAGGCGAGGACCGGACGAATGCGTTCCGCGAGGCCCCGCGCACCGTGCAGCTCCACCGGGCGGCGGCGGGCCTGGCCCGGGGTGACCGCCGCCGCGCTGCGGGCCGTCATGAGCGGCAGGGGGTCGAACGGCGCGACCGGGTCGTGCCGCAGCCGACGGGCGTAGTCCGCCTCGGCGGCCAGCGCGTCCGCGAGGGCGTCCCGCTGGGCGCCCCAGGGGCGCACGGGCAGGAGGACGACCAGGGCCGCCTGCACGACACCGCCCGTGAAGATCATCACGGCGTGGCCCGCGGCCGCCGCGACCGAAGTGGGGAGGGTGACCGTGACCAGCATGATCGCCACGTTGGAGGAGGCGATGATGCCCGCGGTGGGCCCGGCGGCCCAGGCGAGGCCCGAGAGGAAGGTCCAGAGCAGCAGCAGGGCGAGGAAGAAACCCTCGTGGGCGCCGGTGAGGTAGCCGATGAAGGTGGAGACGGCGAGGCTGGCGCCGGAGGCGAGGGCGAGGGTGGGGCGGGGCCGCCAGGACCGCTGGAAGGTGGCGATGGCCGCCTGGAAGGCGCCGAAGGCGGAGGCCGCGGCGACGGCGGGGCCGAAGAGCGCGAGCGAGAAGCCGACGACCAGGGCGAGCCCGAGGGCGGCCCGGCCCGCGACGACGGGATCGAGCCGCCGCCGCTCGATGGTGAGTCCGGAGCGGGCGGTCTCCTTCAACGCCCGGAGCCAGCTCATGGCCCGAGCGTATCGGGCATCCAGCATGAACCGGGCATTTCACTGAGTGGTGGAGGCGGGTTGAGGCCCCCGGGGGCCGGGGTGGAGGGGGCACGCCCTGGCCGGGGCGTGTATCCGGAACGGAAGGGCGCGCCCCGACTGGGGCCGTACGGGGAACGGACCCGGGCCGGACCGGAGGGCGGTTGCGCCCCGGCCGAAGCGGTACGGAGAGAGGGGAGGAGCCGGGCAGGGTGGGGTGGGGTGGGCGGCGCCGGGACGGCGGCCGACGGGGCGGGGCCGGGCGGTCTCGCGCCGGGCCCGCGCCGGGCCCGCCCGGCCTGGTGTGCACCCCGGCCTGGTGTGCGGCTCAGCCTGGTGTGCGGCTCGGCCCGGTGTGCGTCCGGCCCGGGGCCGACGGGTCCGGCGCGGAGCAGACGGGTCCGGCGCAGGAGCGGTCCGGCGCAGGAGCGGTCCGGCGCAGGAGCGGTCCGGTGTGCGGCCGGGCCCGGCCGCACACCGCGCCTATTCCGCCCCCCGTACCCGCTTCCGGCCCGGGGCGAGGCCCGCGCGGTCCGCCGCCGAGGCGCCGTGGGTCCAGCCCTCCTCGTCCCAGGCCGCCCGTACCCGCGTCGAGCGCGTCTCCGGGAACAGTTCGTCCGTGCGGGCGGTGACCGCCAGGTCCCGGGAGGCGAGGGCCGGGAGGAGCGTCGGGGCCTCGGCGGCGACCCGGCGGGACGTCGCCGAGAGCCGGGTGCCGAGCCGGTTCGCGTACGCCAGGAGGAACGACTGCCGGAACGACTTCGTGCGCTTGCGTCCCCCGGCCCGCTGCTCGGCCTCCGCCCGGGTCATCGCGGACGTGCCCTGCACGAGCAGCGACGTGTAGAGCAGCTCCACCGGGTCGAGGTCCGCCTCGAAGCCGACGACGGTCGAGAAGCCGTACGCCTCGTTCCACACCGCCCGGCAGTGGTTCGCCGTCGCCACCGCGTCCAGCAGGATCGCCTTCGCCTGCTCGTACGGCGGTTCCACCCCGATCCGGAGCGCGCCCGGCGTCTCCGGCGACGGCGCGCCCGCCGCGAGGCTCGCCTCGTCGAGGCTGTGCCGCGCCATCAGCTCCTGCGCCTTGGCCGTGAGCGCCTCCGCCTCCTCCGGGTACCCCGTGGCCTCCGCCTTGGCGAGCAGCGCCCGGATGCGGGTGAGCATCCGGGGCTCCCCGGCGGCGGCGGGCGGCAGCTTCTCGCCCGGCACCGGGCCGACGGCGTCGAGGCGCGGCAGCCGGACCAGCAGGCGGTACAGCTCCAGGACGTTCGTCGCGTACGAGAAACGGTCCGCCGGGCGCCCGGCGGTCCGGTCCGGTTCCAGTTCGTCGAGCTGCGCCCGCCAGCGGTACGGGAGCGTCGGGTAGCGGGCGGTCTCGGACCGTACGAGGGCGGCGAGGACCCGCAGGTGCTCGTCCGCGAGGTCCCGCCGGACCGGTCGGACGAGGTCCGCGGGCTGCCAGCCGCGCTCCCACAGGGTGCGGACGAACGCCTCACCGCGCCGGGCGAGTTCCGCGTCGGCGGCCGGGTCGGCCGCCAGCAGGGACGCGGCCGCGTCGAGCGTCGCGTCGTCGCTCGCGTACAGCGCCTCGAAGGCCTTGTCGATGGTGGTGCTCACGCCGTCCTCGCGTCCGTTCCGTTTCCTCGTGATACCCGGCGCATCGGCGGGTCCGCGCGGGGCCCGCCGATGCGCCGGGTCCTGCTGGTGTCACTGACCCCACTGGTCCCACTGACCCCGTGGGCCCCATGGTCCTGTGGATCCCACTGACCCCCATGGTCCTGCCAGTCTCACCCGTCCAGCTGGCGCACCCGGCCCCGCCCGTGTCCGTCCGATGTCGCCGATACGTCCGGGCCTCCTCACTCACCTGGTCCCACCGACCTGCCTCGCCCCAGCGGCTTGCCCGGTCACGGCCGCCTGAGGGCCGTACGGGGGAGGCGGCGGCCCGCGACCGGTCCGCGCTCACCGATGGTCTCAGCCCGCCCCGGCGCAGGGGCGCGGGAGGGTAGGGCCAGGCCCACCCTCCGGACGCCCGCCAGTGGTCGTGATCGACGGCGACGGAAACGGTTCGCTGAAGGCATGACCTCGACAGTCCGCCGCCCCTCCCCCGCCACCCGGCCCGACGCGGGCACCGCACCCGGCCCCGACCCCAGCACCGGCACCACGCTCGGCACCGCGCCCGACCCCGGCACCGCGCCCGACCCCTGCACCGGACCCGCGCCCGTCGCCGTACGGCTCCGGGGGCTGGCCCGGCACCACGGCACCGTCCGCGCCCTCGACGGCGTGGACCTCGACTTCGCCGCCGGGACGTTCACGGCCGTCATGGGCCCCTCCGGCTCCGGCAAGTCCACGCTGCTCCAGTGCGCCGCCGGGCTCGACCGGCCCACCGCCGGGCGGGTGGAAGTCGGCGGCGTCGCCCTCGAAGGGCTGGGCGAGCGGCGGCTGACCCTGCTCCGGCGGGAGCTGATCGGCTTCGTCTTCCAGTCCTTCAACCTGCTCCCCTCCCTGACCGCCGCACAGAACGTGGCGCTCCCCCTGCGGCTCGCGGGCCGCCGCCCGTCCCGCGCGCGGGTCCGGGAGGCGCTCGGGCGCGTCGGGCTCGCGGGCCGGGAACGGCACCGGCCCGGGGAGCTCTCCGGAGGCCAGCAGCAACGGGTCGCGCTCGCCCGCGCGCTGATCACCCGTCCGGCCGTCCTCTTCGGTGACGAGCCGACCGGCGCACTGGACTCGACGACGAGCCGCGAAGTCCTGGACATGCTGCGGGAACTGGTCGACCGCGAGGGCCAGACGATCGTCATGGTGACGCACGACCCGGTGGCGGCGGCACGCGCGGACCGCGTGGTCTTCCTGGTCGACGGCCGCGTCGCGGGTGAACTCCCCTCCCCGACGGCCGAGTCGGTGGCGGCCCGGATGGCGGCCCTGGAGACGGGCGCGAGCGCCGGAGGAGAAACGACGACGCGTACACGTACAGGAAAGGGGACGGGAACACGTACGAGCGCGAGAACAGAAACAGGGGCGGGACCGGGAACAGGAACAGGGGCGGGACCGGAAACAGGAACGGGCACCCCCGCGAGCACCCGCGCACAGGCGGCGGGTCCGGGATGCTGACCGTCGTACTCTCCGGGCTCCGGCTCCGCTGGGCCTCCCTCCTCGGCGGGTTCGTCGCGCTCGTCCTCGGCGTGGGGCTCCTGACGGCCACCGGACTCGGCCTCGCCGCCACCTTCCGGGCGCCCGAACGCCCGCCGGAACGGTTCGCCTCCGCACCCGTCGTCGTACAGGGGCGGTCCCACCTGGTCCTCGACGTGCGGCGCGGACGCATGACCGCGCCCCTGGCCAGGCCGCTCGACCGTCCACAGCCTGTGGACGGGGAAGTGCTCCGGGAACTGCGGGCCCGCTGGACCGTCACCGTCTCCGGCGGCCCGGACGCCGTCGGCGTGGACGCCCCCGCGCCCGCCGTCCGCGCTCTCGTCGGCGATCGCGCGCGGGTCCTCACCGGCGACGGACGCGGGCGCGCCGACCCCGGCTCCGCCCGGGACGCCGAGGCGCTGGTCGCGCTCGGCACGCTCCTCGGCACCTCCGGCGGCGTCACCGCCTTCGTCGCGGTCTTCGTCGTCGCCTCCACCTTCGCCTTCTCGGTGGCGCTGCGGCGCCGCGAGTTCGGCCTGCTGAGGACCGCCGGGGCCACTCCCGGGCAGCTCCGCCGACTGCTCCTCACCGAGGCTGCGGTGCTCGGCGTGCTCGCCTCCGCCGCCGGGTGCGCGCTCGGCGCCGTGGGCGCGCCCCTGCTGGCGCGGACCCTCGTCGGCACCGGACTGGCCCCGGAGTGGTTCACGGCGGGCGGGGCGGCCTGGCCCTTCCACACGGCCTTCTGGACCGGGGTGACGGTGGCGTTCGCGGGGGCGGTGGCCGCGTCCCGCAGGGCCGGGCGGACGGGCCCCGCGGCGGCGCTCCGCGCGGCGGACGTGGACGCCGACGCCCTGCCGCCCGGTCGGCTCGTGATGGGCGCGGGCCTGCTCCTGACCGGTCTGGGGCTGCTCGTCTGGACGTACGCCACGGACCCTTCCGCGCTGCTCAAGCGGAAGACGTACACGACCCTCCCGATGCTCCTGATCACCGGAGTCGCCCTGCTCTCGCCGCTCCTGGTCCGGCCCGCCGCGCGGCTGCTGCGGCTGCGGGGAGCGGTGGGGACCCTGGTACGGGAGAACAGTGCGGCCTCGGTCCGCAGGACCGCCGCCGTCGCCGCGCCCGTCCTGGTGACCGTCGCGCTCGCCGGGACCCTCCTCGGCTCGGCGGAGAGCGTCACGCGCGCGAAGGAGGTCGAGGCGCGGGGGCGGACGACGGCGGAGCACGTCGTGACCGGGGAGGACCTGCGGCCGGTCACCGCGCCGCCGGGAGCGGTCGTGTCGGCCACCGGGCCCACGTCGGTGTTCGTACGGGACGGGGCGGAGGCGGTGGTGAAGTACGGGGCGCGGGCGGTCTCCGACCCGGCGGCGTTCGCCGCGCTGGCCCGACTGCCGGTGGTCGCCGGGGACCCGCGCGACCTCGACGACCGCTCGATCGTCGTGAACGAGGAGTTCGAGCGGCGCCGGGTGGGCGGGACCGTCGAGGTCTGGCGGGCGGACGGGACGGGTCCGGTTCGGCTCCGGGTGGTGGCCGTCCTCGCGCGGGGCACCGGCGACAACGGGCCGTACGTGACCCGGGCGAACGCCCCCGGCTCCGCACCCGACCTGATCGAGGCCCGGGGCGGCGGTACGGCCACGGTGCGGGCCCTCGCGGCGAGCGGCGGCACCGTGGCGAGCGCCGACGCGTGGGCGGGCGGCGGCCCGGCGGGCGGGAACCCCCGGAACCGGCTCGGGATGCTCCTGCTCCTGGGGATCGCCCTCGTGTACACGGTGATCGGCCTCGCCAACACCCTGCTGATGGCGACCTCCGTGCGCGGTCCGGAACTGGCCGCGCTGCGGCTCGCGGGGGCGACCCGGAGCCAGGTCCTGCGGGTGGTGACGGGCGAGGCGGTGCTCTCCGTGGCGATCGGGGCGCTGCTCGGCCTGCTGGTGGCGGGGCTCGTGCTCGGCACCCTGGCGGCGGGGCTCGCCGCGCTCGCCGCCCCCGTCGCCCTGGTCCTGCCGTGGGGCGCGGTCGGCGGCACGGCGGGCGTCTGCGCGACGGTCGCGGTCGTCGCGTCGGCCCTTCCCGCGTGGCGGGCGGCGCGCTGAACGGCGATGGTGGGACGGACGGGGCGGCGACCGGGGTCGGAGCCGGGTCACCGCCCCGTCCACCCACCCGCCCCGCACCCGCACCTGCGGATGCGGATGCGGATGCGGATGCGGCGGGACCCGCCGGGAATCCCGTACGGGCACGGACAGCCTGGCAACTCCTCGCCCCACCGTCCCGTGCCCGTACACGTACCCGTGGCCGTACCCGTGGCCGTGGCCGTGCCTGTGTCTTCGGGTGCGCGTACCGGGACGGAAGCGCCTCCGGGCCGATGTCAGTGGCGGGTGCCAGACTCGCACCCGTGAACGAGAGGTGGGCGCTGGCGGCCGAGGCGGAGGGGGACGGAGCGCTGCTCGTCCCGCTCGGCCCGGACGGGCTGCCCGCCGGGGAGGTGCGGCGCGAGCCGGACCTCGTCACGGCCGTACGGTCCCGGCCCGAGGTGACGCGCTGGGTGTGGCGGTCGACGGCCGAGGTGTACCCCCGGCTGCTCGCCGCCGGGGTGCGGATCGAGCGCTGTTACGACGTGGAGGGCGCCGAGCAGCTGCTCCTCGGGCACGAGGGGCGGCTCGGTGAGCCGCGCTCGGCGGCGGCGGCCTGGGCGCGGCTGCGGAACGAGGCGGTGCCGCCGGACCCGCCGCAGCGCGGCGCCGAGCCCGGCTCGCAGGACTCCCTCTTCGAGCCGCGTCCGACGGTGTCCTTGCCGTTCGAGGGTCTCCTCTCGGTGTACGCGGAGCAGCTGCGGCGGCACGACCGGGCGGAGCATCCGGGCAGGATGCGGCTCCTGACGGCGGCCGAGTCGGCGGGGATGCTGGTGGCGGCCGAGATGCACCGGGCGGGTCTGCCGTGGCGGGCGGACGTGCACCGGGACCTGCTGGACGAGCTGCTCGGCGAGCGGTACGCGGGCGGGGGCGAGCCGCGCAGGCTGGCCGCACTCACGGACGAGGTGTCGGCGGCCTTCGGGCGCCGGGTCCGGCCGGACCTCCCGGCGGACGTGGTGAAGGCCTTCGCGGGCGCGGGCGTACGGCTGCGGTCCACCCGCCGCTGGGAGCTGGCGGAGTTGGACCATCCGGCGGTGGAGCCGCTGATCGCGTACAAGAAGCTGTACCGGATCTGGACGGCGCACGGCTGGTCCTGGCTCCAGGACTGGGTGCGGGACGGACGCTTCCGGCCGGAGTACCTGCCGGGGGGCACGGTCAGCGGACGCTGGACGACCAGCGGCGGCGGGGCCCTGCAGATCCCGAAGGTGATCCGGCGGGCGGTCGTGGCGGACCCTGGCTGGCGGCTCGTGGTCGCGGACGCCGACCAGATGGAGCCGAGGGTGCTGGCCGCGATCTCCCGGGACCCGGGCCTGATGGAGGTCGCCGGGCACCCCGACGACCTGTACACACGCCTGTCGGACCGGGCGTTCTCCGGCGACCGGGAGCACGCGAAGCTGGCGCTGCTGGGCGCGGTCTACGGGCAGACCAGCGGGGACGGTCTGAAGAACCTGGCGGCGCTGCGCCGCCGCTTCCCGCGCGCGGTGGCGTACGTCGACGAGGCGGCGAAGGCGGGCGAGGAGGGGCGGCTCGTCCGGACCTGGCTGGGCCGGACCAGTCCGCGCGCGGTGGGATCGGGCGGGGACGAGGAGGCGGGCCTGCCGCAGGAGGAGCCCGAGGGGGCGGCGCCGGAGGAGAACGGGTTCACCCCGGGATACGCCTCCGGTAACGCACGGGCGAGGGGCCGCTTCACCCGTAACTTCGTGGTGCAGGGCAGCGCGGCCGACTGGGCGCTGCTGATGCTGGCGGCGCTGCGGCGGTCGCTCGCCGGGATGCGCGCGGAGCTGGTGTTCTTCCAGCACGACGAGGTGATCGTGCACTGTCCGGCGGAGGAGGCGGAGGCGGTCACGGCGGCGATCGGGGCGGCCGGTGACGAGGCGGGCCGGATCACGTTCGGGGAGACGCCGGTGCGGTTCCCGTTCACGACGGCGACGGTGGAGAGATACGCGGACGCGAAGTAGCGACCGCCCGGACCGGACCGGACCGGACCGTGCCGGACCGTGCCGGACCGTGCCGTGCCGTGCCGTGCCGTGCCGTGCCGTGCCGTGCCGTGCCGTACGGAAACGGCGACCGGGCCCGTACGGGAGCGGGGACTCGGGCCCGTACGGGACAGATGCTCGGCCCCGTACGGGGACAGGGGCTCGGGCCCGTACCGAAGCGAGGGCCGCTCCCCTACGGGAAGGAGGGGAAGGGCACGGCTGCCGGAACCGACGGCCCACCCTCCCCCTCCCCCTCCCCCGTTCCGGGTCGACTACCCCAGGGCCACCTTCCGCCACTTCGAGCTGAGGGCGACGGCCTTGAGCTGCTCGATGGTGAGGGCGGGCTCGGCGCGGGTGGCGGCCTCGTGCTGCGCTCCGGAGTTGAAGGCGGAGACGACGACGCGGAAGCCGTCGGGAGTGATGGTGTCCACGCTCCACCACACGACTCCGGCGCCGCCCTTCTCACCGGCCCGCTTGGCGGCCCGGACCTTGCGGCCGTCGGGCAGGGTGACGACGTCCGGGCCGCTGAAGAGTTCGCCGATCAGGTCCTTGGAGCCGGGCTGGACGTTGACGCCGACGAGGCTCGCGCCCTTGCCGTCGTCGACGACGACATGGCCGTATTCGCCGCCGCCTCCCTTGGCCCGCACGTCGAGGCCCCGGGGGATCAAGCCGCTCAGGGTGTCGCGGACGGCGGTGCCGGAAGGCTCGACGGGCGGCGGTGTGCCCGGGCCGCCGCCCGGGGCCCCGGGAAAGCGGGCGAGCAGCGGACGCCAGGCGTCGGCGGTGACCAGGGTCTTCAGCTGCGCGGGGGTGAAGGGCGGATCGGTGCGGCTGACGGGGGCGCCCTTCTGCGCGGCGGCGTTGTACTCGCTCGCGTCGACGAGGAAACCGTCCTTGGTGAGGAGGACCGCGCGCCAGGTCTTGGTCTCCTCGCGCTTGTCGGGGTACTCGTACCCCTGGAAGATCATGAGCCGGGCGCCGTTCGGCAGCTTCTGGGCGGTGCAGGCGTCGTAGGGGACGACGACCTTGTCGGGGCAGGTGACCATGTCCCGGGCGGCGGCGCCGGAGGCCCGGGAGAGGGAGACGCTGACGGCCGCCTTGCCCTTCCCGTCGTCGAAGACGCCCCCGGCGGCCTCGCCGGGGCTGCCGAGACCGTCGAAGGTCCACTTCCCCCGGGGCGTGTGGGCCTTGAGGACGGCGGCGATCTCGTCGACGCGGATCGGGCCCCCGGGCCGCTTCTCGGCGGTGGCGGAGGCGGGGGTGGCGGTGTTCGAGACGGGCGGCGCGGCGACGGACGAGGTGCCGGCCGTTCCGGCGGGGCCGAGCAGCGAACCGCCGTAGACGCCGCCGAGGCCGACGGCGGCGAGCGCGAGGACGCCACCGGACACGGTGAGGCGGCGGCGGACGAGGCGGCGGCGCCCGCGCAGAAGGCCGCCCTCGACCAGTTCGCGCCGGTCGTCGGTGGTGAAGGTGTCGCCGGTGCGGCGCAGAACGGCGCCGAGCCGCTCCTCGAAACCGTGCGGCTGGTCTTCGTGCTGGGGCATGTCGAATTCGCCCTTTCCGATGGGGAGGGAAGAAGAAGGGGGGTGGCCCTACGGGTCGCTCTACAGATCGCTCTGCAGATCGCCCTACGGGTGGCTCTATGAGTGGCTCTACGGGCTGCTCCGCGCGCGGCCCCTTGCGGGGCCCCGCGCGCGGCTCAGCGGCGGCTGGGCAGTCGGCTCGGCGGGCGGCTCGGCGGGCGGCTCAGCGCGCGGCGAGTTCGCCGATGGTGCCGCCGAGGCGGTGCCGCAGCTTGGCGAGCGCCCGGGAGGAACGGGTGCGGACGGCGGCGGTGCTGACGTGCAGGGCGTCGGCGGTCTCCTCGACGCTGCGGTCCTCCCAGTAGCGGAGGACTACGACGGCCCGGTCCTTGGGGGCGAGCCCGGCGAGGGCGTCGAGCAGCGCGATCCGCAGCGCCGGGTCATGACCGTCGTCGGGGGCGCGGTCGGGGAGTTCGCCGAGCGGGCGTTCGGTGGCGGAGCGGCGCCTCCGGTGGCTGAGGAAGGTGCGGACGAGGACGGTCTGGGCGTACGCGGCGGGGTTGCCGATCCGCGCCATCCGGCCCCAGAGGACGTACATCCGGCCGAGTGTCTCCTGGGTGAGGTCCTCGGCGAGATGGGTGTCTCCGCTGGTCAGCAGGCATGCGGACCGGAAGAGGTGACCCGATCGGGCGGAGGCGAACTCCAGGAACTCATCCGCGCGGGACTGTCTCATGCCCCTCCTCTCGCTTCGGTCACGAGGCGTGGTCGCCTTTACATCTCATTGACGCGACGAGTGCGGGGGAATGTTTCAAGATTCTTCGAGCTGCCTGGACCGATCGCGTCCAAAAAGGTCGAAAAGGGGTAATCCTGGAGTATGAACACTCTCAGCGCAGCACAGACGCTGGCTGCGGGAGTCTGGCAGTCGGGCCTAGGGCAGCTGATCGGCGGTCTCGTCCTCGTCGCCGTCCTGATCGCTGCGGTCTGGCTGGGCTTCCGCGTCCGCGACCGCGAATCCCGGGCCCCCAAGCCCGACGAACAGCCGCACCGCCCGGACACGGGCGAACTGCCGGGCGAGGTGTCGGAGTACCGCCGCCGCACCGAGGTCCCCCGAACCGACGGCGAGCACCGGCTCATGCCCTACCAACTCCACGACACCGGGGAGACCGCCCCGGACCCCCCGACCGAAGAGAAGCGCAAATGGGGCGGAATCTCCAGCGGCGGCTTCGGCAGCGGAGGCACGGGACACGGAGACTGACACCCCCGAGGCCCCCTGCCACGACCACCCCGGAAACCCCGGGCCGGAAAGAATCCGGCCCGGGGTTTCCGCCGCGCCGGGCCCCGCCGGACCAGGGCCCCTCCGCGCGGGCGCCTTCCGCGCCGGGCGCCCGCGACCTGGAAATCCACCCGCCACCGGATTCCTGCGCGCGACCCTTTCCCCGCACGCGGAGAGGGCGACAGCCGGTCGAAATTCGGCCATCAAGTCGATCTGGAACAACGGGAATTGACGGGGACCACTCCTCCTGGCCAGGAGCGGGGAGCGGGGACCGCTCCCGACACCTCGTCCACCGC
Organism: Streptomyces sp. NPDC101490; assembly: GCF_044767145.1. NCBI lineage: Bacteria > Bacillati > Actinomycetota > Actinomycetes > Kitasatosporales > Streptomycetaceae > Streptomyces > Streptomyces sp. NPDC101490. Next base: position 231,188 of record NZ_JBIWNI010000006.1, on the reverse strand, counting down.
CCCCGCAGGGCAGGGAGTCACCTTGTTCCTCACCAGAGGCCAGAACCGTGGGGTGGGGGCCGTCACCGCCACCCTCACGGCGGCGACGCTCGTCGCCGGACTGACCAGTTCGAACGCCTTCGCGGACACCGCCGGGGCAGGCGTCTCCGCCGGGGGCGTGACCAGCGGCGCCGGGCTCCGCTGGGTCACCCTGATCACCGGAGACCGGGTCGGAGTGGACGCCCGGGGCCGGGTCGTCACCGTCCGGCACGCGCCGGGGCGCGAGAAGATACCCATACAGAGCTGGACCGAGAAGGGACGTACCTACGTCGTGCCGGCGGATGCCGAGCGGCTCGTCGCACGGGGCACCGTCGACCGTCGGCTGTTCGATGTCACCACGCTCAGCACGGCCGAGAGCCGACGGGCCTACCGCAAGGGCCTGAAGGTCATCGTCGCGTACGAGGGTGCTTCCGGCCCCGCCGCCCGCAAGGAAGTACGCGGGGACGCCGAGGTACGGCGGACGCTGCCGTCACTCGGCGCGGACGCGGCGACCGTGCCGGAACGGGACGCGGGGGCGCTGTGGGAGACCCTCACCCGTACCGACGAGGGGGTGCTCAGCACCCGCACGGTCCCGGGTGTCGCCCGGATCTGGCTGGATGCCGTGCGGACCGTGAACCTGGAGACCAGCGTGGGCCGGATCGGTGCCCCGAAGGCGTGGGAGGCCGGATACGACGGGACGGGCGTCACCATCGCCGTCCTGGACACCGGGATCGACGAGACGCACCCCGACCTCAAGGGCCGGGTGGTCGGCGAGGCCAACTTCTCCGACTCCGCCGACACCGAGGACCGCAACGGCCACGGCACCCATGTCGCGTCGACCGCGGCGGGCACCGGCGCGCACTCCGGCGGCACGTACAAGGGGGTCGCCCCCGGCGCCAGGCTGCTCAGCGGCAAGGTGCTCGACGACAACGGCAGCGGCAGCGACTCCGGGGTCCTCGCGGGCATCGACTGGGCGGTGAGCCAGGGCGCCGACATCATCAACATGAGCCTCGGCGGCACGGACACCCCCGACCTGGACCCGTTGGAGGCCCAGGTCGACAAGCTGTCGAAGGAGAAGGGAGTCCTCTTCGCCATCGCGGCCGGGAACGACGGGCCGGGCCCCGGCACCATCAGCTCACCGGGCAGCGCCGACGCCGCCCTGACCGTCGGCGCGGTGGACGACGCCGACAGGATGGCCGACTTCTCCAGCACCGGGCCGAGGACCGGCGACGGCGGGACCAAGCCGGATCTCGCCGCGCCCGGTGTCGGCATCACCGCCGCGTCCTCCCCCGGCAGCCAGATCGCCCTGGAGTACGGCGAGAACCCTCCCGGCTACACCACCATCTCCGGCACCTCGATGGCCACCCCGCACGTCGCGGGCGCCGCCGCCCTGCTCAAGCAGCGCAATCCCGACTGGACGGGCGAGCGCCTCAAGTCCGTGCTCACCGGCTCCGCCAAGGACGTCGGCCACGGCGTCTTCCAGCAGGGCACCGGGCGGCTCGCCGTCGACCGGGCCCTGGAGCAGACCGTCGTCGCCGACGAGCCCGGCGTCTCCTTCGGTCTCCAGCGCTGGCCGCACACCGACGACAAGCCCGTCACCAAGGAGATCACCTACCGCAACCTCGGCGGCCAGGACGTCACCCTGGAGCTGACGGCCCGCGGGCTCGACCCGAAGGGGCGGCCCGCGCCCGCCGGTTTCTTCACCCTCGGCGCCACCCGGGTCATCGTGCCCGCCGGCGGTACGGCCACCGTGCCCATGACGGCCGACACCCGGATCGGCGGGAGCGACGACGGCGCCTACACCGCCCATGTCACCGCGACCGGGGGCGGGCAGACCGTGCGCACCACCGCCGCCGTGGACCGCGAGGTCGAATCGTACGATCTGACCCTCCACCACAAGGGTCCCGACGGGAAGCCCAGCGGGGAGTTCATCAGCTTCCTGACCCAGCTGACCGGGGTGGAAGGCGGCCGTGCCTTCGACGACAGCGGCAGGCCCACCACGACGTTCCGGCTCCCGAAGGGCGAGTACATCCTCAACTCCATGCGGTACGTGGAGACTCCGGCGGGCCCCGACATGGTCCGGCTGGTCCACCCCAGACTGGCGCTGACGAAGGACACCACCGTCGCGGTCGACGCCCGCCTCGCCAAGCCCGTCCGGATGACCGTCCCGGACCCCCGGGCCGTGATGACCGGCGCGCGGATGACGTACGAGATCGACAACGGCAGCCGGTCCATGGGCTCCACCTCGTTCCTCTCCTCCTTCGACGGCTACCGGGTGGGGCAGCTGGGCCCGAAGCGGCCCACCGGCGTCAAGCTGACGGAATCCTTCAACGCCCAGTGGGAGCGCGGCGCCGCGCTCCAGTACCACGGGGGCTCCGGCGGCCCGGTGAAGCAGCTCTTCGGGGGCCTCACCGCGAAGTTCAGGACCGCCGACTTCGCCGAGGTCACGGCGACGACGGGTGCGTCCGTCCAGGGCAAGCAGGCGATCTCCATGGCGATCAGCGGGCTCGACGGCTTCGCCTCGGAGCCCGGGGCCCCGTACGCCCTGCCCGGCACCCGCACCCACCGGCTGGCCACCCTCGGGAAGACCAACCCCTGGTCCCTGGAGGTGGCCCAGATCGGCGCTGAGGGCCAGATCGACATCGGATACGCCGCTCCGGTACGGCACTACCGCCCGGGAACGCTCAGCTCCCTCACCTTCGGCACCGGCGTGCACTCCCCGCTGATGAACCGGAACACCGGAGCCTTCCGCCAGGACGACGCCCTCTGGGCCGAGGTGCCGCTCTTCTCCGACGGCCGTGGCAACACGGGCCATTCCTCGTTCACCTCGGCGAGGACCACGCTCCACCGGGGCACCACGAAGATCGGTGAGATCGAGGACGCGCTGGAAGGCCAGGACCGTTTCTTCGTCGGCCCCGAGGACGCCGAGTACACCCTGGCCACGTCGGTACGGCGGGATCCGTCCGTCTCCGCGGTCGGGACCCGCATCGACGGTTCGTGGACCTTCCGCAGCGCGCGGACGCCGACCGGCGAAAGGGTGCGGACCCCGCTGTCGACCGTGCGCTTCGGCGCCGAGGTCACGCTGGACGGCACCGCCCCGGCGGGCCGCGAGGTCACCTTCCCGGTCACCGTCCAGGGACCCGCGGCCGGCAGGGGACTGAAGTCCCTCGTGGTCTCCGTCTCCTACGACGGCGGCGGGACCTGGAAGGAGACACCCGTCACCAGGGGCCGCGTGACGATCACCAACCCGGCCAAGGGCGAGTCCGTCGCCCTACGCGCGCACGTCACCGATGTGCAGGGCGGCCAGGGAAGCGTGACGGTGTACGACGCGTACCTGGGCGGATGACGCCCGAGCCCGACACCCCATGACCACCGACAACTGACCGTGCCGCCCACCCCACCAGGGCCGGGCGGCACGCCTTCCGAGCGGCCGGACCACGCCCCACAGCCGATCAGGTCCCCAGAACAAGAAATACCCCAGGCCACGGCGAGTGAGCCTCCGTAAGCCGAGGAGAACTGGCCCGAACCGGCGGCGTCGCGTCACAGACATGCGCGTTGCCGGGCCTCAGCCACCCGAGCACACCAAACGATATCGACTCAAGCGAGAAAATGATATCGTTTGATGTGCCCGAGACCCCGAGGAGGCCCGCATGGCAAGGACAGTGATCGACCTCGACGAGACCATGGTCGCCGAGGCCATGCGCATTTTCGGCACCAAGACAAAAGCCCAGGCCGTACGTCTCGCCATGGAGGACGCCGTCAAACGGCACCTGCGGCAGGAGGGCTTCGACGCCATGGACGCCGGCGACTTCGACTTCAGCGAGATCATCGAGAGCACGGGCCCTCGCAACGCCGACGGAACTCTCAAGCGCGAGGGCGGTCGCGCCGCCTGATGCAGGATCGCTACCTGATCGACAAGTCGGCTCTCGCACGCTGGACGAAACCCGGCGTCAGAGAGGTGCTGAAGCCTCTCCACGAACGCTGTCTGCTCGCGGTCTGCCAACCGACCGAGTACGAGATGATCCACTCGGCTCGGGACACTGCCGAGGCAACGCGTATCAGCACCTGGCTCCACGCCTTCGACTATGTGCGCAGCGACGACGACGTGTTCGCCCGCGCACTGGAAGTCCAGCGCCACGCTCTCAACGCAGGATTCCACCGGGCTCTGTCACTGCCTGACCTTCTCATCGCTGCAACAGCGGAGCTGAGTCGGCTGACCGTGCTCCACTACGACGGCGACTTCGACATGATCGCTTCCCTCACCGGCCAACCCACCGAGTGGGTGGTACCGCCTGGTAGCGCCGACCGCTGAGAGCGCCACCTCGCTTCCTCAGCCGTCTATCGGGCCGACCGGCCTCAACTGCTGAGCAAGGATGCGGCGAGGAGCCACGGACGATGCACTGTGTTGATCTCCAGGGCCCACAGAGATCTCACATGATCTTGTGGAGCGCACCGACGAAGCGCGGCAGGCCACCGCTTGCACCCGCCGCTCGCGCAGGCCATCTCACGGCACCCCCGCTCGAACCGCCTGCCATCCCAGAAAACGAAAAACCCCAGGTCACGGCGAGTGAGTCCTGGGGTCCTTCAGAGCCGCCTTCGGGATTCGAACCCGAGACCTACGCATTACGAGTGGGATCAGCCACGTGCTCATCAGTCCCAACGAGCGGCCCGCAGTCCCAGTTTTACCTGATCAGAGTGCCTCTGAGCATGCCGGTGAGTCCCAAGCCGTGCCACCCGTCCCATGGGAGCCCAAACGTCCCGGGCACTTTGCGGGCACCCCTGGCCCGATGAGAGTCATTCACTCCAGCTTCGACGAGGCCGGACTATCATTGTCACTCTCAGCGATTATCTCCGGCAACATGCCGACCCCGCTGTCAGGACCGTCCCCCGCGAAAGCCCAACGGACGAACGCGCACCTCCAGGACCAGGCCGACTGCTCTGCCAGCTGAAGTTGCACCTTCCGTTGGCCGAGGACGTGGGCGTCATGAAGGGCTCGATCTCCCATACCTGCCATTGCCGGAGCTCGCGGACTGGCATCCCCTACCCAGCCACCTCGCCATGCCCGAAGCTGCGCAACCCGAGGCACGGCCAGTGGTCGGTGCGTCAGGAACTCGCCGCAGACACCGACGGCAAGCGTCGCCAGTTCCGACGCACCGGCTTCCCCAACGCGCAAGGCGCCCGGCGGGAGCTTCTTCTCGTCCAGGCACTGCTCGCGTCCACGGACGAAGATGGCCCAAAGGACCGCCAGCGCATCAGCGACATGATCATGCTCTGCGCAAAGGAGCGATCCCCCCCTCCCCGACGTCGAGACGACGTCCCGCCTTCTCAAGGCCGGCCACAGCCTGACCACCCGAGTGACGGTCAGCGAGTGGCTGGACACCTGGCTCAAGGGCAAGAAGGCGCTGCGGGCGACCGGAGCTGCACGCTACGAAGTGGACATCCGCTGCCATCTCCGGCCACACATCGGCCAGATCCGCCTCGACCGACTGCGCGTGGATCACCTTGATGCGATGTTCGAGGACATCGCATCAACCAACGTCGAGATCCTCGAACAGAACTACCAGCGGCGGCAGGCCCTGGAGGACCTCCGGTCGATTCGAGGGCGGGCCGCTCGGCGGGCCGCACGTGCGGCCATCGCCGCGATGCCGCCCTTCCGCCGCGTCACCGGACTGGCCACCCAGCACCACATCAAGGCCACACTGCGTGCCGCTCTCAACACGGCTATCGCCCTGCAGTTGATCACGTTCAACCCCGCCGCATACGTCGAACTGGAGACCGCTCCGAAGCCAACGGCCCTGGTGTGGACCGCGGCCCGCATCGCCGAGTGGAAGCAAACCGGCAAGAAACCATCGCCAGTCATGGTCTGGACCCCCACCCAGACCGGCCTCTTCCTCGACCACGTCACCGAACACCGGCTCTACGCCCTGTGGCACCTGTACTGCTTCCGCGGCCCCCGTCGCGGCGAGGGCCTGGGTATCCGATGGATGGACTTCGCCAGGGACGCCCACTCCCTGGCGGTGGAGACCCAGCTCGTCCAGCTCGGCTGGGACGTCCTCGAAGGGGAGCCGAAGACGGCGAGCGGCGTTCGGCTGGTCGCGCTCGACCTCGACACCACCGACGCCCTACTCCGCCACGAGGCCCTGCAGAAGGCAGAGCGCCTCCGCTTCGGATCCGGTTGGGTCGACACCGGACGGATCTTCGTAGAGGAAGACGGGACCTGGCTGCACCCCGCCAAGGTCAGCAGCCTGTTCGCCCGCCTGGTCAAAGAGGCCAATCTTCCGCCAGTACGACTTCACGACCTGCGCCACCTGGCGGCCACTCTCGCGCTACTCGCCGGCGTGAACATCCGCGTCGTGTCGGAGATGCTCGGCCACAGCGACACCTCCATCACTCACGACATCTACCAAAGCGTCCTCGAGGAAATCGCACGGGAGGCGGCAGAGGCCGTCGTAAAGCTGGTTCCCCGCAAGTTGGTCGCGCCGCGCTCCAGGGCTGCCGAAGCCTCACCAGAAGACCCGCGGCCTCCAGCATCTGCCATGGACGCAAGCAAGCCGCTGGCGGCACAGCCTTTGGCTGGACGTGGCTGAGGCTGGTGAGCTCATGGTGATGACAGACGCCTGGGGGTTACGACCGCTTCAGCCGCAGGAGTGATCGACTGGGTCGATCACTGAGCACATGGCGCTACAGCTTCTGCGGTCGCCGTGTCGGTGAGGGGCCTTAGAGTGCGAGATCCTTCTGTTGGAGCGCTTAGCAGATTTCGGCTCTCCGTAGCTCTGCCAGGCATGAGGCGGAACAATGCATGGGCATAGAACCGCAGGAGTGATGATCGCGATGAAGGAGTTGACCTTGGAGCTGGCCTTGTCGCCCGCCGACGACACGCCGGACGCCGAGACGGCCACGGCCGCGGTGGCCGCTGTCGAGGAGGCCGCCCCCGAGGCTGCCCCTGTCACGCAGCTCGAAGAAGGCAAGATCGTCGACTATATCACCGGTGAGCCGGTGACCGACAGCAAGAAGGAGCAGGTTCGCCAGCGGACCGCCCGTGCCCTATACCATGAGCATGGCATCTCTCCTGGTGACATGGCCCGCGACTTCCCACTGCCTGTCGTCACCGATGTCGGGACGCGAAGGCGGACGAAGAGGGCGGACATCGCGATCTTTGCTCATAAGGCCGCTCACACTCCGGAGAACGTGCGTCGCGTCGTCGTCTGCAAGCCGGAGCCTAAGCTCGGGCGGAACGTCGTCAAGCTGCGCGATCCCGATCAGGCTCGCAAGGATCTGGATGAGCTGAAGGACCTCATGGGCGGCGAGGAGCGTCCGCTCTGCACGGACGGCTTGTGGACAGACGGGCTTGACTTCTTCTTCCTCCGCAAGACCATCCACCCTGCCTACGGTCCGCAGTACGCCGACACCGCTGACTGGGACACCGCTCCCGAGAGTCTCGGCAGTCGTGAGGTGGCCTCGCACCAGCGCCTGCGGCGTGCAGAGCCCGAGCGCTTGAAGATCGCTTTCCGCCGGTGCCACAACTACATCCACGGCAACGAGGGCATGCCCAAGGACGCCGCCTTCTGGCAGTTCCTCTACCTGCTGTTCGCCAAGATGTACGACGAACGGATCAGTCGGACCACCCAGCGGCCGGCCCGGTTCCGGGTCGGCATGACCGAGCGCTTCACACCCGAGGGGCGCACCGAGATCCGCAAGCGCATCGAAGGCCTCTTCGGCGAAGTAAAGTCGGTCTACGGAGACCTGTTCAAGCCCACCGACCAGATCACGCTCTCGGACAAGGCCCTCGCGTTCATCGTCGCCGAGCTCGCACCGTACGACCTGGGCGCCACTGACATCGACGCCAAGGGCGTCGCGTACCAGGAACTCGTCGGCGTCAACCTGCGCGGCGATCGCGGTCAGTACTTCACTCCGCGCGGCGCGGTGAAGCTGATGGTCGAGATCCTCAACCCCAAGGAGCACGAGAAAGTCCTCGACCCCACCTGCGGCACTGGTGGCTTCCTCCAGGAGACGCTCAACCACTTCCACCACAAGTGGCAGAAGGAGGACGGGACCTACGGCTTCCCGGACACCGAGGAGCAAATGCTGCGGTATCGGGAGAAGTTGAGCAAGTACGCCGAAGAGCAGCTGTTCGGTGCCGACTTTGACCCGTTCCTGGTCCGGGCGACCACGATGAACATCATGACTTTGGCAGACTCCACCGGACACATCATCCACATGGACTCGCTGGCCTTCCCGGAGGGAAGCGACCGATTCCCCAAAGTCGCAACGGCACAGAAGCTGTTCCCACTCGGCAGCGTCGATGTCGTACTCACCAACCCGCCCTTCGGTGCGGACATCCCGATCAGCGACGACGTGGTGCTCAACCAGTACCGAGGGGGAGTCGCGCGCTCCTGGAGCAGGGACAAGGGAAGCGGGGAGCTCCTCGAGAGCCCCAATCCGATCACGACGATGGCCCCCGAGCAGCTGTTCATCCAGCGCGCCATCGATTGGGTCCGACCCGGCGGCCGGATCGGCATCGTCCTGCCCAACGGCATCCTGTCGAACCCCGGCCCGACGGATGAGGCGATCCGCCGCTACATCCTCGACGAGTGCTTCGTCCTGGCGAGCGTGGAACTCCCGGTCGAGACGTTCGTCGTCGACGCGAACGTCAACATCCTGACGACCCTGCTCTTCCTGCAGAAGAAGACCCAGGAGGAAAGGGATGTCGCACACCACGGGAAGGAAGAGCCGTACCCGGTGTTCATGGCCGTGGCCGAGAAGGTCGGCTTCGACCGGCGAGGTAACCCCCTCTACAAGCGCCAGCCCACCGGCGAGATCATCATGGAGACCACTGAGGAGATCGAGTGGGTCAACGTGGGAGGGGAGCGGGAGCCTCGCAAACTGACCCGAAGCCGTGAAGCCATCGACAACGACCTGCCGGTCATCGCACGCAAGTACAGGGAATTCCGCAGGAAGCACGGCTTCCCCGGGCTCGCTGCGCAGCGTGCCCGGGAGATTCTGGGCGGTGATCAGCGATGATCACACGCATCGAGGCGTACCAGTACCGCTGCTTCCAGAAACTCGCCGTCGACCTGGATCCCTTCCACGTGCTCGCCGGCCCGAACGGCTCCGGCAAGACCACGCTGCTCGACATCCCCGGTCTGATCGGGGACCTACTGCGGCAACGGCGGATCGCGGACGCTTTCCTCATCGCACAAGGCGACTCGCCCGCTGCTCGCGCCCACACCCTGCAGGAGCTCGTCCACTGTGGGCGGGGCCAGGAATTCACACTCACCGTAGAGGCATCCCTGGATGAGGAGGTCGCGCGCCGGCTAGCCAGCGAGTCCACGGGCGCGTGGAACCGGAACCCGCCCACGCATCTGCGCTACGAGCTTCGCCTGGAGATCTTCAACGGCCGCGAACTGCATGTCGCCGAGGAGTACTTGTACTTCTTCGACGTGCACCGTGGAGCCCCCGAGCTAGGCGCGGTGCTCCAGGGGCGCCCGCAAGGCGGCTATCGCACGGCGCCGCGCCGGGGCTGGCGCTACGTCATCCGCCGGGAGCCGGGCCGTCCGGCACACTTCCAGCCCGAGCTGACAAGGAGCGGCTCCGGCGAGCGGCGCGTCCAGCCGGACCAACTCGCGCTGGCCACGCTCCCTTACGACCGGGAGCAGTACGGCGCCACCCTGTGGTTCACAGACCTGCTCCAGCAGGACGCTGTCTTCTACAACCCGGACTGGGCGGCGCTGCGTACGGCCTCCGCGCCTGGGGCCGCGCCGGTGCTCCAGAGCGACGGCAGGAATACACCGTGGCTGGCTCTCGACCTGCTCCAGAACCACCCCGAGCAGTACCGAGCCTGGGTGCAGCACGTACAGACCGCGCTGCCGCAGATCGAGGACATCGCGGTGCGGGTCCGCGAGGAGGACCGCTACGCCTACTTCCACGTCACCTACCGGGGCGGGCACGCGGTCACCAGCAGCGGCCTGTCCGACGGCACCCTGCGGGTTCTTGCCTTCACGTTGCTCCCATACCTGCCGAATCCGCCCAAGCTGCTCGTGACCGAGGAGCCGGAGAACGGCATCCACCCGCGTGCGATCGAGACCGTCGTCCAGTCCCTCAACTCCATGTACGACAGCCAGGTCTGGGTCTCGACGCACTCACCGCTGGTGCTGGCGAACGTCGATCTCGACGTCGTGCTCGCCGCTAGGATCGGTCAGGACGGCCAGGTAACCGTCGTACGTGGCAACCAGCACCCTCAGCTCAAGGATTGGCGAGGCGGTTTGGACATCGGGACGCTTTTCGCGGCGGGGGTTCTGGGTTGACCGCGCGCCATGTGGTGTTCCTACTCGCCGACGGCGGCATGGAGCAGCTCCTCAAAGGGTTCTTCGAGCGGGACAAGCCGCATCTGCGCCTGGGGTGCGGCCCGTTCACGCACCAGGTCTTGGTCGCGCCGACCAAAGACCCCGGGGTCTATCAGACCGCGCGTGAACTCCTCCGGCCGTTCGAGCTGACGGAGACGCACGCGGTCGTCATGCTGGACGCCCAGTGGGAAGGCAGCCCTGGCGCCTCTGCGATCCGGGAACACATCCTCGCGCAGTTGGACGGCGTGTGGGAGCAGCACGAGGTGCTCGTACTCGATCCGGAGCTGGAAGTGTGGTTCTGGCGTGACGTACCGGAGTTGGGGCACGCGCTGAACATTCCCGAGCAGCGCGGCGGCAGGACCGTGCGCGAATTGCTTCCAGCGGTGGGCTCGGCATCCTGGCCGACGGGCCAGGCCAAGCCGACCGACCCCAAGGCGGCGCTGGAGTTCCTGCGTCGGGACCGGAAGGTGCGCGCGGACCGGAGCAACGCCGTGTTCCGGCGGGCCGGTGCGCTGTCAGCAAAAGGCTGCACCGACCCTGCATACCGGCTGCTGTCAAAGACCCTGAAGACCTGGTTTCCCCCGGAGTACGGCACGTGAAGATCGCAAGCGACAAGAACCCGGTGATGTCGACCTGGCTCACCGACCAGGGCCTCCGGCTTGACGCTGGGACGTACCTGTCGGGTGCATTGGAGACGCGCAAGCTCATCGAGAAGCTGCCTCAAGCAACTCCACTTGCAGAGTTGACAACTGGTCACAACGGAGGCTTGTTCAACGGGCCGATGTTCCGGCGCATCTACGTACTCGACCGCGATCACGGCGTGCCCTTCCTCGGCAGCAAGGACATGCAGGTCCTCGACCTGTCGAACCTGCCCCTGCTGCGGCAGACTGATGCGGAGTCGGCACGCCTGTCGTACCTTCAGCTGAAGCCCGGCATGACGCTGATCTCCTGCTCGGGGTTCAATGCTGGACGACGCTCCTACGCACGCCCCGATATGGCCGGGATCTGGTCATCGCAGGACGTCCTCAAGGTCGAGCCCGATCCGCATAAGATCCCGTCCGGTTACCTGTATACCTTCCTGGCCAGCCGTTTTGGAGAGGCCCTGGTCAAGAGTGCCGTATATGGGACCGCTGTCAAGCACATCGAGCCGCAGCACATCGCGAACCTCCCGGTGCCGCGATTCAAAAGCGAGCTGGAGCAAGAGATCCACGATCTCGTCGAGGAAGCCGCAGCCCTGCGTGCCGCGCACCAAACCGGCGTGCGCGCTGCCACAACGGATTTCTTTAAGAGCGTCGGGCTCGCCGAACTGGACAACTACCAGTGGCACAAGAAGAAACGCGACCTCGGGTTCGCGGTGACGGGACTCGGCGCGACCTCCCTTCGGGCGCTTAATTTCGCCCCACGTGCCCAAGTAATTCTCGACAAGCTGGCCAGCACGGGCCACAAATCCCTCGGCGCTATCTGCGAAGGCGGGCAGTTGAGTCGAGGGACGCGGTTCAAGCGAGTCGACAGCAACTCCGAGAACGGCGTGCAGCTGATCGGCCAGCGTCAAGCATTCTGGCTCCGCCCCGAAGGGCGCTGGGTGGCACGAGCTTCAATTTCCCCTGAAGTTTTTGCCAAGGATGAGTCGATCTTGATTGCTTCCCAGGGGACGCTAGGCGAAAATGAGGTTTTTGCTCGACCGATCATTGCAACGGGCAGTTGGCTTAACTTTGCCTACTCTGAGCATTTTCTGCGCATTACCTCTGCTGACCCAGAGATCCCGGGTCCGTACCTCTTCGCGTTCCTCCGCTCTGAGGCTGCCTTCCGCGTACTTCGCTCGATGAGCGCGGGAGGAAAGCAGCAGGACATCCACGATGTCCTGCGCGCCCATCTCCCCATCCCGCTCGCCCCCGTCACGGATCGTGAGCGGATCACAGAGACGGTGCGAAAGGCGTTCCGGGACCGCGATCACGCGGACGTGCTGGAGGATGAGGCTCTGTCCCTGCTCACCAAGGCAATCGAGGAGGCTTCCGCCTAATGGCCAGGATCGTTCCTGTCGGCGAGCCCGCCAACGACGCCGAGCGTGCCGTGATCGCTCACCTGCGCGATCACGGGCCCGCCGACTGGACGGTCCTCCACAACGCGGAGATCGCCCGTTACCCTAGGGAGCTCTTCGAGGTCGACCTCGTGGTCGTGACCAGCCACGCCGTGTACGTGATCGATGTGAAGGGTACCCGAGGGCGCATCGATGTCGAAGGCTCGCAGTGGCACCCGGCCGGCCGGGCTCCCTTCCGGTCGCCGCTTCCGAAACTCCGGGCCAACTCCCGCCAGCTAAAGGGCTTGTTGGAGCAACAAGACCTCCGGCTGGGCCGCCTGTACACCGATGCACTGGTCGTTCTCCCCGACATCAACGCGGAGCTGCGCGACCACACGTCCGGTCGCCGCGATGCCGCCGCCACCGTCCGGCTTGCCGACCTGATCCCTGTCCTTTCCGATGCCACACGCGTTCCCGCGGGCCGCTTCGACAGTGACCTGGCGTCAGCCTCACTCGACGAAGCAGTTCTGAAGGTTCTCCTGGGCACGGTCCGCAAGCCCTCGGGTCCTCAACAGTTCGGTAGTTGGACAGTGGTGGAGCGGCTCAGCGAGACCGAGCGGGCCCCGGGGGTGGACGTTCTCGACGAGTACCGCGCCCGTAACGCCTTCGCGAACGCGCCGGGCTCCGGAACGGTGCGGCTCTCCGTGCGGCAGGCCGACCCGTACTTGCCGGAGCCAGAGCGGCTCGCCGCGCGGAAGCGGATCGCGATCGCCTTCGAGGCCCTTCTGAACCTGAGAGCCCACCCGAACATCGTCGGCGTGAAGGACTTCTTCGCGGCCGACGACGAGGAGCGATCCTTCGTCACCGTCTACGAGGACGTGCCCGGCCACGCACTGCGGTTGCACCTCGGCGGCGGCGCCGGCGCCCTGTCCGCCGACCAGAAGTTGCGTACCCTCGTCGGCGCGCTCCAAGGGCTCGCCTACGTGCACAGTCCGCGCGTGCGGATCGTGCACCGGGCGCTGAGCCCGTCCACCATCCTGATCTCGGCTGACGGGCGTGCCCTGCTCACCGGGTTCGACTACTCCAAGGGCCCATCAGCCCGGCCGGTCACCGTTGGTCCCGAGGCGCTGCGCTTCGCCGAGTGGGCCTACCTCGCCCCCGAATGTGCTGCCGACCCGACCCGGATGAGCTTCGCCTCGGACGTCTATGCGGTCGGCGTCGTGGCGTTCGAACTGTTCACCGGTGTCCTGCCCTTCGCCTCCACCAGCCAGCGGGCCGAGTCGAACGGCCCGCTCCCGGAAGGGGAGTTGCTGGATGCGGGAGTACGTCCGGCCCTGATCCACTGGATGCAGCTTCTCTGCGCCAAGGATCCCGAGGCCCGACCCACCGCCCAAGAGGCCCTCCGCAGGCTGAGCTTGGCCATCGGGGCGGGGCGGCAGCCGGAGAAGCGAATTGTCAAGGGCAGCGCCACGCCCGCTCCCCCTGAGGAATCCGCCGGCCCCGCCCCCCAGCCTGCCGCTGGCGCGGCACGGGGGCCAGACTTCTTCCGCCATCTGGAACCCGATTTCGAGCTCGGCACGAAACTGCTGATCCGTCACCGTCTCGGCAATCCAGGAACATACGGCGTCGCCTACAAGGTGTTCGACACCATGCGGAACCTCGACCGGGCCGTAAAGCTGATCCTGCGCGACCCCTATTCGACGTTGGAACGCGCGAAGCGCGAGTCGCGGATCCTGGAGCGACTCCAGAACAACCCGCACCCGAACGTCGTCAAGCTGTTCGATGTCGACCTGTTGCCTCCGCCCGACCGCTACCCGTATCTCGTCTTCGAGTTCGTCGAGGGGAAAGACGTCAGTTTCCTCATCACCGAGGAGCGTCTCGGCCCGGCCGACGTACTGCGCCTGGGGCGCGACACGGCCCGAGGACTTAAGCACATCCACGAAATCGGTGTGTGGCACTGCGACATCAAGCCGAGCAACCTGCTGTGGACTGACGAGGGCGTCAAACTCATCGACTTCGGCATCGCCAAGACGGCCGACACCAGCGAGGGACACCACGAGTCCACGGGCCGTTACACTCCGCCCGACCTCGACGAGATCCCCGCCGATGCGGGCGGCTACGCCGCGCGCGACCTCTACGCCCTGGGCATCACCATGTACGAGGCCCTGACCAACGGTGCCTATCCCTGGGAACGTGCGCCCTCCCCGCCCCCTGGAAGGGAACCGCGCGACCCTCGAGCAGCCTTCAGCGGGTACAGCCAGGTCTCGCCCGAGCTGGTGGCAATCATCCTCAAGGCCATCGCTCCCAAGCGCAGCCAGCGGTTCGCCTCAGCGGCAGAGATGCTGGACGCCCTCGACCGGGTCTCCTCGGCGCGCATCGAGCAGAAGGCCGAACCGGTCGCCCTGTCCGCCGCTGTCGCCCTTCCCGGCCAGCCGACCCCGGAAGACGAAGTCCCGGGAACGAATCCGTTCGTCGGGTACCTGAAGACCCTCTACAGTCAGAGCACCAGCAGCAACCGCGGTACCCGCGGCCTCGACACCTCCGGGTTCCAGGTCTACGTACAGACCGCGATGGACCAGCGACTCCTCGCCTCGCTGGGCGCGGGCCGGCACGGTCTGGTCGTCGTCACCGGCAATGCCGGAGATGGGAAGACAGCCTTCTTGGAGCGGCTCCTGCTCCACGCGGCCGACGCCGAGAACGGCGGCGCCACCTTCGGGTCGCCTCGACCCAATGGTGCGGACTTCACCTGGAACGGCCGTGCCTTCCGGACCAACCACGACGGCAGCCAGGACGAGGCAGGCCAGGACAGCGACGACGTTCTCGACGACTTCTTCCTGCCCTACGTCGGGGAAGACGAGTCGGCCTGGCCCACCGCACACGAGACTCGGCTGATCGCCATCAACGAGGGCCGGTTGACGGACTACCTCAGCCACCGGGCCGACCGCTATCCGCGCCTGCGGGAACTCCTGTCCACCGGGCAGGAGTCGGATGCGGTGACCATCGTCAACCTCAACTTCCGCGATGTCACGGCCCGGCAGACGGAGCCGTTGGCAGGGGCCGGGGAGCGGTCGCCGAAGGACACGTCCATCGTCGAGCGCATGGCCGCCGGGCTGGCCCGGTCCGACCGCTGGGAGGCCTGCGACTCCTGTGACCTCGTCACGAAGTGCTACGCCCGGCACAACGCGCAGACCCTCGCCCATCCTGACGCCGGACCGGTCGTGCGGGCCCGATTGCGCCGCCTCTACCAAGTCACCCAGCTCCGCGGCGACCTGCACATCACACTGCGGGACCTGCGGTCGGCACTCGCCTACACACTCACATCCGGACGGGATTGCGCCGAGATCCACGAGCTGTACGAGCGCGGAACGGTTCAGCAACGGCTCGACGGCTTCTACTTCTCCTCATACATGGGCCGGACGCCGGACATTGACGGACGGCCCCGCGAGCGGGACCGCTTGCTGGCCCTGCTCCGGGAGGCGGACGTGGCCGCAGTGCCGCAACCGCAGCTCGACCGGCGCCTGGATTTCGAGGGAGTGCCGAGCGGTGCGCTCGTCACCGTCGGCGGACGCGGAAACCACGACCGCGAACTCCTCGCGTCCCTGCAACAGCAACTCTCGCGGGGCGCCTCGGCCGCGTCGGCGGAGGTCGACGCCCACCGTGCCTACGTGGACGCCGCCCGACGGTTGATCTACTTCGAAAGCCTGAACGACGAGCGGGCGGAGGCGATGCTCCCGTTCCCGTCCACCCTGCGGTTCCTGGCTCTGCTCTCCTCCCCGGAGATGGCGTCCCAAGCACTCGGCACCCTGCTCCAGGCGCTCAACCGTGGCGAGGGACTGGCCGACCCGGGACGCCTTGGCGACCACCTCGCCCTCCAGATCCGCGACGTGCCCCAGGGCACCATCCGCAGCTACCGGCTATTCCCGTCCGCCGCGTTCACCCTCACAAGCGAAGCCCTGGGGACGAACGGCTACGTAGAGCGATTCCCCCACGCCCTGGTCCTGCGGTACCAGGACCTGGAACAGCCACAGCACCGGTCCGAGCTCACGGTCCGTCTGGATCTGTTCGAGCTCCTGGACCGGTTCGCGCACGGCTACCGCCCTGGAGCGGCCGACTCCCAGGGCCGCCAACTGGCCCTCACCATTTTCAAGAACACCCTCGCGTCCGTGCCTTACCAAGAGGTGCTACTCACGGCACATGGCCACGACCTCCATCGGATCAGCCGGCGACCGGACGGACAGCTGGCCCTTGAAGAGGTGCACGTGACAGGGCAGACCGAGAGTCCCGACGCGACGGAGGAGGAACAGTGAGCGTCAACGGCAAGGACCGCGAGTTCCGCCACCCCGGGATCAGTTACCTGGACTACAAGGCGCTGGAGATGGACCGCGTCCTGACGGCCTTTCTCGCGCGGCTGTGGCATCGAGGACTCCCCTCCCGCCTCCGGCGCAACCGCGAGCTCACGGTCGACAGCTTCGTGGAACTCATCCGGGACTACCCGGAAGGTTTCGCCGGCTTCGCCGCGGACACCGACACCACCCGTCGCTGGGTCGAGACGCACCTCCTCGACCTCGTCTCGCGCGGCCGGACCACGGCGAAGGTGGCTGGCCCGCGTCCACTGCACGGATTCGCATACCGCTTCCGCAACTCTCGGCAGTCCCGCTCATACGGCGCCGACGAACAGCTATACACGATGCTGGAGCACAGCAGCTCCGGCGACTACGTCCTCTCCCGGCTCCGCGGCTTCTTCTTCCCCGGCGTGGAGAGCGGTACCGGCCGGATAACATCCGCAGTGACCACCGATGTCGAGACACAGGCACTTCTCCACCTGGTGGCCCAGGCTGAGGGGCACATCGCCGACACCCCCAACGACGCAGCGCCGCACCGCGTCTACGCACCGCCGTGCCCTCAGCAGGAGGAGCTGCTGGCGGAGGACGTCCTCAAGCTGCTTCAGCACGAACAGCAGATCCCCCGATCGGTACTCGTCGACTACCTGAAGCTGCTGTTCGCCTTCCACCTCGCCCTCCACCACCTGCGCATGATGAAGCTGGTCCCGGCTGCTGTCGCACTCGGGCGGCTTGACACCGGCTGTGCCACCGGGCACCGGGGCGGGGCGGCGCACTGCACCTATCAGCCTCACCTCTTCACCGACCTGACCGGGCTCCCCGACAGCGGGCCGGCACGGCTTGCCGCCCGCAGCGCCGAGGCCTGGTACCGCCGCATCCCCGCTTTCGTGCAGGCCTCCTACACCATCAAGAAGCTGGACGACCTCGCCGAATACCTGGTCGGCCGGGGCAGGTACGTCTATGCCGGTGGCAAGCGGTATTTCACGGCCGCCGAGCTCCTGCCTCTGCTAAGCAGCGGGTACGAGGGAGAGCGCGAGGCGTACGCGGCGGCGCGACTCGCCGTTGTCCTCGGCTCGGTCAAGCCCGAGGACCAGCCTTCCGAGGTCCGCCAACTCACCTCCCTCGGCCTGTCCGAGTTCAGCGTCTACATCGAACTACTCCAGTACTACCGGGGTGCCAACCGGCGCAGCTACTTCACCGACTGCCTGGACTCGATGCTGCTGCGGAACCGCCCAGGGGCACTGCTCGCGGGCACCCGCGGCAAACAGGGAGGGCGACGCTTCGCCCTGGACAGCCGCTTGTTGGAGGTTCTCCTGCAGATCTGCCTGCTGCAGCCCGACGGCCGCGGCGGCTTCTCCACGACTGCCCTGCGAGTTGATGAGTTCCTTTCCGTGCTCCGGGAACGCTACGGCCTACACGTGGACCGGCTCCCCCATGACGACGGCTTCTCCGGAGGCCACCTCGACGACCAAGCCGCGCTGCGGGAGAACCGCGCCGCCTTCCTCCACCGGCTCCGCGAGATCGGCTACTACCAGGACATGTCGGACGCCTACCTGACCCAGACCATCACACCCCGCTACCACGTCGGCAGCGCCACCTCGGTATCCGGAGAGGTGCGATGAACCGGATCGGAGCCGTGCCGCCACTCACCGGCGTCGTCGAGGCCAACGGTGAGGAGATGACCGCCGCGCTGGAGAATCTGCTCGCACCCCGCCTGTCATCCGTTCTCCGGTCCCGTGGCACAGGCCACTGCATGCGGGTCACCGAGCTGGATGCGGCCCTGGCCGCTCGGCTTGTCCGACGGCTGCGCGGCGCGGTGGCAGATGCCGAAGTCTGGCTGCTGGCCAGCGAGTCGAACGCCTCCACATACCCTCCGGGCGGGCGGGCCGACGTCGAGGTCTCCAGCACCAAGCTGGTGGAACTGCGCAACCGCTCCGAGTCCGACGCGGCAGCACCTCCGCTGCTGGTCTTCGTGCCACCGGGGCTACGGGCGAGCGCCGAGGACTCATTCGGCACAGCCACCTTCGAAGAGGTGTCCGTCGCCGACGCCTACGAACGCCTGGCAGCCTCTCTGCTGGAGGATGTACCGGCCGCGCTCCGCCCCGGCATCACCACACTCCTGGATCAGTTGACCGCCCAGGACTGGACATCCGCGAGCGCTAGGGCTCGTGCCTGCTACCTGCTGGCATTGCGCCGGTCCGACCACCTGCCCGAGGCGGCCGGCGCCGGGGTCTACGAGCTCGGGCTGGTACCGGACTTCGACCTCTTCGCCGAGCCCGCCGAAGTCGTCGGTCGCGTGGAACGCAACGCGGGCCTGGTGCGGCGGCTCATGGAGTCCCCGCTCTCCCCGCGTCAGCGGGTACTCTCCCTCGGCCTGGCGGATGACGCCTTCGCCGGCAGGCTTGCCGAGTTCGCCGCTACTGTGGACCTCTCCGAGCCGCGCGACTGGACCCGGTGCATCGCCGTCGACCGGGAGAACTGGGGCCTGTCCTTCGGCAACTGGAACGTCCGGGAGTCACGGACCGAACCGGTCGCTGTCGAGGTACTGGAACTACCGCTGCCCCGGTCGGGCGACGATCCGTCAGCCCTGAAGAACCATCCAGCACTCGACCTGATCGCCGGACAGCCGTACCTGCTCGCCGGCCTCAACGGCACCCCTGGAATGGCTGTGCGCTTCCAGGTCACCCCGGACCCACGGAAGATCACCGGGCTCAAGCGCTTCCGGATCGAAATCTTCACCGAGAGCGGCGATCCGGTCGGCGCGCTGACTCACGTCTCCGTCTCCAAGGCCGCCAAGAGCGAGTACAAGGGGCAGCTCAGCAAGCTCACCAAGCCGGACTGGGAGGAGGGTTGGCACTACGTCAGGGTTACTCCCCTCGATGACAACGGCTTCCCCCTGGATGTCCAGCCGGGGGCCGGCCACCGCTCGGGTGGGGAGAGCGAACGCTTCTTCGTCGTCCCGGACGGTGCCTCCGACGAACCGCCCGAGCTCTCCCTCGGCCAGTACCCCGGCGTTCTGCAAGCACTGCGGGCGCTCCAGTTCGACGCGCTGGATCAAGGCCGCGACCCCCAGCGCATCGAACTGCGCGGAGTCACCCCAGCGGCCTCGGGCAGAAGCGGCGCCTCCGGTGTCGTCGCACGGTTCAGTCGAGCCGGCCAGGTCGGCATCCGGCTCTCCCCGGTCCTCACCGAACTGGAGCGGGCGATCTTGTCGGCCCCGGAGCGCCCAGGACGGCACCGGCTGGTGTCGGCCGGCTCCTCGGGGGAAACCGCGCACTTCATCGCTGAGTCGTGCCCCGCCTTCGACGAACTGGGCGGCGAGGCTCGCACCGCCTACGCGGAATTCGTGGAGGCCCGCACAACGCTCTTCCACGCTGTTCAGAGCACCGCCCCAGTCACCGCAGAGGCAGCCACCTCGGGCCCAGCCGTCCTGGAAACGTGCGACCTCAGCGCGTTGTATCCGAAGATCCTCGCCTACGCCGCGGCGTACACCTCGCTGTGCACGGAGCAGCTGCGCCGGGTCCGTGGCACCGACGGCCCCCATCAGTCCCGTGAACTTGTCCTGCTGCGTGACCTGTTGACGATCGACACCGCCGACGTGCCGCTGCGGGACAGGCTGGGCGGTCGGCACCGCGTCCTGATCACGGCCCCGACCCACCCCCAGCGCGTCCTATGGCTGGCGACTTGGGGAGAGCTCGGCCGTGCCTGGATCGAGCGCCTGCAGGTGCAACGCGAGGCGAACGGCTCGTCCGCGGACGGGAGCAGCGCACAGGCCCTGGTGATCCCCGCTCGGGACTCCCTCCTGGAACGGTTGCGCCCTCTCGGGTTCCCCTTCGCTCTCCCCCTGGACGACGGGCGCCTGATGGTCGCGGCGCAGGACCTCACCGCCTATTGGGGCGCCTATCTGCCCGACGGCTGTGAGGACCCGCGGGGGCTCCTCGGCATGCTCGGAGCGACGCTCGGTGTTCCGGCTGACTCCCGAGGCGGGGCTGAGGAGTACGGCCTGTCCGGCACGGGGCTGGCGGACCGCATCGAACGCTATGTCCGCCTCCACCCCTACGTGCGGACCCTGGTCGTGAACGCTGTGAACGCGGGCCGCGGCGAGCTCGTCGCCGATGCCCTGCTATCGCTTCAGAAGCGTCCCGCGACCCGGGACCTCCACTATGACGTGCGCCTGTGCGTCACAGATCCGGAGGCGCCCGAAGCAGGGGTAGCGCTCGGTGCGCTCCTGCGTGACAGCGGAGTCGCCACCAGTGCCGAGGCCGACGCCTTCCGCAGCACCACAGGCGGGACGCTGCGCCCCAAACTCGCCTACGCCGTGAGGGCCACCGCAGATTTCACCGAACGACCGGAGGACTTCCGAGCACATCTCACCGTGCTGGTGGACGCATTCGGCGGCGAGCGGTTCAGCACTGCACCGCGAGTCACTGCTCCAGCCGCTGTGCACGGGCTCGTGCAGGATCTGGCCACGGTCTACATCGAGGAGCAGGGCGACTTCAGCGGCGGCGGCTTCGTCGCCTGGCAGCGCACACCGCGCCACGGCACGGCAACAGACATTGATGAGGACGATCAAGCCGGGCCACTGTTGGGCCGCCTGTCGGATGTCATCTCGGTCGCCGCGGCCTCCATCGCCCTGGGCGGGTACAGCGAAGACCGAGCTCCCAGCCTCACGCTCACACTTGAGGCGGCGGACCGCGCCCTGCTGTACCACGCCCATGAGGTGAGCGACTGGGTCGTCACTGTTGACCGCTCTCTGGGGGTCGAGTACTTCGACCGGCCCCGCGGTGACCAGGATGACCCCGAGTACGTCATCGACTACACCCCGGGGGCAGAGTCCGGTCTCGGCCACCGCATCATGGTCAGCTCCCATTCCGTCGAGGAGCTGCGTTCCTTGCTGGGGCCGACGGCCGGGGAACTCGGCGTGGACGTGGAGCAGCGGCACACGCGCACCTTCTTCGAGCAGCTCCGCCTACTCAACGGCAGCCTTGCGTTCAAGTTGGCCTCCGTAGCCCGTAACCAGCGCAAGGAGGTACTCGGTCTCGCCCTCGCCAGGCTCGTACTGGAGGCCCGCGGGCAACTCGCTTCAGGCGTCGTCGTGCCGCTCGACTCTCACCAGGACCTCTACCGGGATGCCCGCAAGCGTGTGCGCGGTGGGCAGGAGGAAGCGCCGCTGCGGCGCACCGACCTCGCGCTGTTCCGCATCGACACCGAACGCCGTCTGCTCACGTGTGACCTCGTCGAGGTCAAGTGCTATGCCTCGCTCGGCGATCTGAGCAGCCACCAGCGACTGCGCGACACGGTCATGGAGCAGCTACGGCGCAGCCAAACCGTGCTGGCGGAGGCATTCGACCCGCAGTGCACAAGTCCGGACCGGGTGGACCGGGCGGTCAAGAACGTGGAGCTCGGCGCCGTACTCCGTTTCTATGCCGAGCGTGCCTTCCGACACGGAACCCTCGAAGCCGACCGCTACAGGGAATTCTTGGCCTTCGCGGACACCCTAGACGAGGGCTACCGGATGGAGTTCACCCGCACAGGGATGATCTTCGACCTAAGCAGCAAGGGCACCGGCCAGGATCAGGAAGGCGGCGTCGAGTTCCACCGCATCGGCCTCGATCGGGTCCGGGAACTCGTCGTCGGCATCCCTACCGATCTTCCGCGTCCGACGCCGGCAAGCCGAAACGAGGCCGACGAGGATGCGCGATTCGTTCTGACACTGCCTCGCGGCGAAGGGAAGCTGTCGGCCCCGGGCGATCCCGTCGCCGAGAAGCCCGTCGAAGCGATCTCCACAGCGGTGGACGATGCGGTTTATGCCGGTCCGGGAGAGAAGACAGAAGAAGACGGGCCGACCACCCCCAGCAACGGGTCACTCGCTGATACCGAGCCGTCGGTGGACGCTCCTGACCAGGCGGCGCCCCAATCCGACACGACCACTGACCAGGTTCCAGCTGCCGCTGAAGTGCCTGCCATCTTCGTCGGCGTGACCAGGCCCACTCCTCAGTACGGCATCCTCGGCCGGGCTGCCGGGAGGAGCGTCGCCCTGGACCTTGACGAGACCCACACGATCAGTCTCTTCGGTGTCCAAGGTGGGGGAAAGAGCTACACGCTCGGTTCGGTCATCGAGATGGCCACCTTGGCCTGCCCACCGGTGAACGAACTGCCCCACCCGCTGGCCACTATCGTGTTCCACTACAGCCAGACCTCTGACTACGCGCCGGAGTTCACCAGCATGGCCGCACCCAACGACGACGCCGAACAGTTGGCGGCGCTCAGGGAACAGTACGGAGCCAGTCCCAAAGCACTTGACGACATTGTGCTCGTCACTCCGGAGGCCCATCTTCAACGGCGCCGCGAGGAGTACCCGGGGCTTTCCGTACACGCCCTGAAGTTCGCTTCCACCGAACTTCAGGCGGCCCATTGGCGCTTCCTCATGGGGGCGGTCGGCAACCAGTCGACCTACATCCGCCAGCTGACGAGCATCATGCGCGCCAACCGGGACGACCTCAGCCTGGCTGCTCTCCGTCGTGGAGTGGACGACTCCGACATGCCGGACCACCTCAAGCGGCAGGCACACGGACGGCTCAAGCTGGCCTCGCAGTACATCGACGACTCTGCCGCGTTGAAGAGCCTCGTCCGTCCCGGCCGCCTCATCATTGTGGACCTGCGAGACGACTTCATCGACGAGGACGAGGCCCTGGGCCTGTTCGTCGTGCTCATGCAGTTGTTCGCCGAAGCGCGCCAGGAGAGCCGGCGGTTCAACAAGCTCGTCGTCTTCGACGAGGCCCACAAGTACATGGCGAACCAGGACCTGGTCTCAGGGCTTGTGTCCTCCGTCCGCGAGATGCGGCACAAGGGAATGAGCGTCCTCGTCGCCAGTCAGGACCCGCCGTCCGTTCCGGTCTCGCTGATCGAACTGTCGAACCACATCATCCTGCACAAGGTCACTTCGCCCGCCTGGCTCAAGCACCTCCAGAAGGCAAACGCTTCCCTCAACAGCCTGAGTTCGGAACAGCTCGCCCGTCTTGCTCCGGGTGAAGGCTACATCTGGTCGGGCAAGGCGACGGATCCTGCCTTTGCGACGGGAGCTGTGAAGCTCGCCTTCCGTCCGCGGGTGACCCGGCACGGAGGAGCGACGAAGACGGCGTCCGGTTCGTAGACAGGAGTAGAGCCTGGGGCATCTCAGCGTCCCGGACGGGCATGGCCGGAAGGTTCTGGAACGGCATCCGGCAACGGCGCTTCGGTCGCGGGGTCCGACCGTCCAGCGGTTGGCAGCTTCCCGCGATGAGATCGGCGCCCAGGACCCCCAAGGTACCGCCGCAGTTCGGGCACGCATCGATCAGGTAGCAGGAGTGACGAACGCACGCGAAGACCCACCGCCCGGGCGCCGGCCCGTAGATCGGGGCGTCCTTGGGGGAGCATGAGGTCCGCCGGAGTCTCGCCTTCGGCGAGGACTCCGGTGATCTGCACGGCCCGGCCGATGCTGATGCTGTGGTCGGATGCGGCGGCGTTCAGCCAGCTGAGCAGGCTCTTTCCGGGAACCGGCGGTTGGACTGGGGCAAGGCGGCGCGGCAGGGCACCAACGGCGGGTCCTCTCACCGCAGGAGAGGTGCTCACTGAGCTCGGCGGCAGGCCGGGCCGACTATCGGCGGACACCAAGCCGCTCGGCGTCACACGGCCCGCCCCGCCTCGAACAATGCCGGCTGGTCGCTCGATGAGGTCGAGGGCGGAACCAGCGTGCTGCCGACCTGGTGATCCTTGAGTGTCTGCCCGCTCTCGTCGACCCAGGCCACGCGGCCGTTCAGGTTCACCCCCGCCATTACGCTGGCTGCCTGGGACGGGCTGCCGAACACGTGATCGCGCACCAAGCGCAGGTGCTTCTTGTCCTGCGTCTCCACCAGGACATGGTCGTCGAGAAGTTGCTGCCGGCGCTGGCGGTAACCGGGCGACAGCTTCTCCGCCTTGCCGATCCTGCCCAGTGCCCCTTCGCGGACCAGGAACCCGTCGGAGCACTCGAAGCCCCAGCTTGACGTGCCCTTGGGCTTCAGCTGGTACTGCACGCCCTCGGCGTCGGCGGGAGCGACCGTGGTGGCAGGCTCCTCCAGACACACCACGCCCAGGACACCCATGAGCAGCAACATGTCCTCGAACAGCCGGTCGTGGGCAGACTGCTCCTCGGCACGAGGCGGCGTCGGATTCGGCGTCACGTCGTTGTCCACGATCGCGACGCCAGCTGCGCGCGCCTGACGGATCAGCCGGGCTTCCAGCTGGACCACATGAGCTTCGGTCAGACCGCTCTTGTTGTCCGTGGTGAACGCGAAACCCTCGGTCCAGAAGTCCTTCTTCCGCTGGTGATCGTCGAGCCGCGTCGTTAGGACCTGCCCGCGCCCCATGTAGACGCGCTGCTTGCCCGGGTGGTCAAGGTCCGGCCCCTGCACCAGGTAGACGCCAGTTCGAGACAGCTCCTCGCGCATGCGAGCCTTGGGGTAGTCCGCCCGCCCGAAGGCGATGCAGATGCACGAGCGCTCTGCGCTGTATGCCTTCCGGATGCCGCTCGGCCGACCGTCGGCCAGAGCGATATGGACAAGAGTCTCTTTGCTGGTCACGACGGAAACGATCGCACACCACCCAGCCGGCACGTGGCCGCCCTGTCACAAGACGCCCCGGTCAACTACGCGGCGCTGGGGCGCCCTCTGCTCGGCGGTGGCCTCGGCGGTGGCCACATTGGGCATGACGCTCAAGAATGTCACTCACCGCAACCGCTGTGCAGGCGGGATTCGCGAAAGAACGGCGCCTTCCCGATCCGCCCCCGATACATGCCTCGGGACGCGCGGGCACTCCTCGGGCACTTTTTGGGGCACCACAGGATCAGAGCCCAGTGAGACAACGACTACATACAGCGACAAGCCGCAGTTCGGCGACTCGCTCGGGAGCCTCCCGGAGAAAAGCTATCGACGCAGCGTGGCCGCCGATCGACGCATCCGGCATGCGTTGGTTTCGTGCCCGATAGTCCCACGATCCCAAGGTCACAGGACGGCAAAAACCCCAGGTCAGAGGCTATGACCTGGGGTTTCCTTGAGCCGCCTTCGGGATTCGAACCCGAGACCTACGCATTACGAGTGCGTTGCTCTGGCCAGCTGAGCTAAGGCGGCACGCTTTCTGGACCCATGGTGGGTGCAGCAGCGTCGCCAAGTCTACACAGTTTCCGGGGGTGGTCCGACCGCCCCCGGACAGGGCCTATGAGCAGCGCTTTCCGTCGGTCGGCGGGGTGCCTTCCAGGAGGTACGCGTTGATCGCCGAGTCGATGCAGTCGCTGCCCCGGCCGTACGCCGTGTGGCCGTCGCCCTCGTAGGTGAGGAGCGTGCCCGAGGAGAGCTGCTCCGACAGCGAGCGGGCCCAGCGGTACGGGGTGGCCGGGTCGCGGGTGGTGCCGACGACGAGGATCGGGGCGGCGCCCTCGGCGGTGATGCGGTGCGGGCGGCCGGTGGGCGGCGTCGGCCAGTACGCGCAGTTGAGGGCGGCCCAGGCCAGGCCCCTGCCGAAGACGGGCGAGGCCTTCTCGAAGGACGGTACGGCCTTCTCCACGTCCGCCGGGCCGGTGTAGGACGACGGCAGGTCGAGGCAGTTCACGGCCGCGTTGGCGAACATGAGGTTCGCGTACGTGCCGTCCGCCTCCCGCTCGTAGTAGCCGTCCGCCAGTGCGAGCAGCCCCGAGCCCTCGCCGCCGATCGCCCGGGTCAGTGCCTCCCGCAGCTGCGGCCACGCCCCCTCGTCGTACATCGCCGCGATCACCCCGGTCGTCGCGAGGGACTCACCGAGCGCGCGGGTCTCGCCCGTCGGCACCGGCTTCGCGTCCACGTCGCGGAAGAACTTCTTCAGCGCCTCGCCCGCCGCGTCCACCGACCCCGTGCCGAGCGGGCAGTCCTTCTTCTCGACGCAGTCGGCGGCGAAGGCGCGGAAGGCGGTCTCGAAGCCCGCCGTCTGGTCGCGGTTGAGGTCCAGCGACGGGAGCGACGGGTCCATCGCCCCGTCCAGGACCAGCCTGCCCACCCGGGCGGGGAACAGCTCGGCGTAGGTCGCGCCCAGGAACGTGCCGTACGACGCCCCCACATAGCTGAGCCTCGCGTCCCCCAGCACCGCCCGCAGCACGTCCATGTCCCGGGCCGTCTCCACCGTGGAGACATGCGGCAGGATCTTCCCCGACTTCTGCTCGCAGCCCGCCGCGAACTCCTTGAACGCCGTCGTCAGCGCGGTGATCTCCGCCGCGTCGTCCGGTGTCTGGTCGGTCTGCGTGTACGCGTCCATCCGCGGGCCCGTGAGGCATTCGACCGGCTCGCTGCGGGCGACCCCGCGCGGGTCGACGGCCACCATGTCGTAGCGGGCGCGGACCGGTGCCGGGTAGCCGATGCCCGCGTACCCCTGGAGGTAGCCGACGGCCGAGCCTCCGGGGCCGCCCGGGTTGACCAGGAGCGACCCGAGCCGCTTCCCCGGGCCGGTGGCCCGCGCCCGGGACACCGCGAGCTCGATGTCGCCCGCCTCCGGCTTCGCGTAGTCCAGCGGGACCCGCAGGGTCGCGCACTGGAAGCCCTCGACGCCGCAGTCACGCCACTTCAGCTTCTGCGCGTAGTGCTTCTTCAGCGCGTCGGGCGTCGCGGACGCGGGGGGCGCCGCCGCGGCCGTGCTGCGGGACGCCGCCGCGTCGCTTCCGCCGGAGCAGCCGGAGAGGATCAGCCCGGCCGCCGCGAGGGCGGTGGCGGACATACGGAGCAAACGCCTGGAGTCCATTCCCGGAGCGTATCCGGACCGGTACGGAACGTGTCCAATCGCCGCCCGGCGGCCGGGCTGCCGGGAGTCCGTGGCCGGGTGCCCGAGCAGAAGCCCACGGCCGCCCGGCCGAACCCCCTCAGCCCCTCAGCCTCCCAGCCTCTCAGCCTCTCAGCGACATCGTCATCGCCTCCACCGCGAGCAGCGGTGCCACGTTGCGGTCGAGGGCCTCGCGGCAGGCGAGGACGGCCTCGATGCGGCGCAGGGTGCGCTCCGGGGTGGTGTCGGCCGCGATCCGTTCGATCGCGTCCCGTACGTCCGTGTTGGCCAGGGCGGTCGTCGAACTCAGCTGGAGCGCGAGCACATCGCGGTAGAAGCCGGTCAGGTCCGTGAGCGCCAGGTCCAGGCTGTCGCGCTGCGTACGCGTCCTGCGGCGCTTCTGCCGGTCCTCCAGCTCCTTCATCGCCCCCGCCGTGCCGCGCGGCATCCGCCCGCCCTGCGTCGCGCCGAGGGCCGCCTTCAGCTCCTCGGTCTCCTTGACGTCGACCTCCTCGGCGGCCTGCTTCGCGTCCTCCGCCGCCGCGTCCACCAGTTCCTGCGCGGCCTTCAGACAGCCGCCGACGTCACCGACACGCAGCGGCAGCTTGAGGACCACGGACCTGCGGGCGCGGGCCCGCTCGTCGGTGGCCAGTCTGCGGGCCCGGTCGATGTGCCCCTGGGTGGCGCGCGCGGCCGCGTGCGCCGCCTCCGGCTCGATGCCGTCACGCCGTACGAGCAGGTCGGCGACGGCCTCCACGGGCGGGGTGCGCAGGGTCAGGTGCCGGCAGCGGGAGCGGATCGTGGGCAGCACGTCCTCCAGGGAGGGTGCGCAGAGCAGCCAGACCGTGCGGGGCGCGGGCTCCTCGACGGCCTTCAGGAGGACGTTGCCCGCGCCTTCGGTGAGCCGGTCGGCGTCCTCCATGACGATGATCTGCCAGCGGCCGCCCGCCGGGGAGAGCTGGGCGCGCCGGACCAGGGCGCGGGTCTCCTTCACACCGATCGACAGCAGGTCGGTGCGGATGATCTCGACGTCCGCGTGGGTGCCGATCAGGGTCGTGTGGCAGCCGTCGCAGAAGCCGCAGCCCGGGGCGCCGCCGAGGGCCCGGTCGGGGCTCACGCACTGGAGCGCGGCGGCGAACGCGCGCGCCGCCGTCGCCCGCCCGGACCCCGGCGGGCCGGTGAACAGCCAGGCGTGGGTCATCTTCGAGGCCTCGGGGACGGGCTGCCCCGTGGCATGGGCGGTCACGAACGTGTCGGCGTCCCGTGCGGCGGCGGAGAGCTGCTCCTCCACCTTCGACTGTCCGACCAGGTCGTCCCATACGGCCATGTCTGCCCCTCCTCAGGTACGCCTCCCATTGTGGGGCAGACCTCCGACAGTCCCGGCCGGGCGGAGGGGCAGGGGCGGGACGGCTCCCGGGTGGCGGAGGGGGAACGGCGGTGCGGCGCCCGGCCGACGGGACCGGTCGGCGGGGCGCCTCCGGGTCAGTTCTCGGTCCGGGGGCGCGTCAGCCACAGCGCGACGGCGGAGCCGAGCACCACCGTGCCCGTTCCGGCGCTGGCGACGATGTGGGTGGACCCGTTCCAGCCCGCGAAGGTGTTGACGTAGGCGTTGGCGAGGACGCTCAGGACCAGCGCCGACCAGAACAGGGACCGCATGGGAACTCCAGAGGAGAAGAAGGAGAAGAAGGAGGGAAAAGGAGGGAGGGGAGGGAGGAGAGGCCGGATCGCCCGGCACTGTTCGATCTTCTTCCCGATCCGTTCCCGGCACAGCGGTGCTCGCCCCCGGACCGATGGTGGAGCCCGCTCCACCGCAGGCCCCCCGGCATCCCGCATAGCCTGTCGTCATGCGCGACGCGATCAGGGATGCGGGCCGGGCGTCCCTCCAGCTCCTGGTGGGGGCGGCGGTCTCGATCGTCTGTTATCTGATGATCGGGGTCGCCCTCTTCACCGCCTTCCTCACCGTCACCGTCATCGGCGCGGGCGTCCTGCCCGAGAGCGTGCTGCTGCTGCGCCGCCTCGCGGGCTGGGAGCGGCGCCGGGTCGCGGCCTTGACCGGGACGCCCGTACCGGAGGCGTACCTTCCGCTCGAAGGGCCACTCCCCGCGCGCGTGCGGACCGCAGTCAGCGATCCGGGCACCCGCAGTGACCTGATCTGGGCCGGTGCGCAGCTCCTCTACGGACTGGTCCCCTGGTACGCCTCGCTCGTCCTGTGGGCGCCCGCGCTGCTGGTCGACGGCGTCGTGACCGGACTCGCGGGGCGGCCTCCGGTGGCCCTGCCGCTGCACGGCAGGCTCGCCGCGCTCGCGGCCGACTGGTCCCGGACGCTCCTCACGCCCGCGCCCTCGGCCGTCCGGGACGCCGCGCTCGCCGCCCGTATCGAACAGCTGACGGCGACCCGGGCGGGCGCGATCGCCGCGCACGGCGCCGAACTGCGCCGGATCGAGCGCGATCTGCACGACGGCGCGCAGGCCCGTCTGGTGGCGCTGTCCATGCGGATCGGCCTGGCCAAGCGCGCGTACGAATCCGATCCCGTGGCCGCGCGCGGGCTCCTCGACGACGCCCAGACGCAGGCCGAGGAGGCACTCGCCGAGCTGCGGCACGTGGTGCGCGGCATCCATCCGCCGATCCTCACCGACCGTGGTCTGACGGGGGCGGTACGGGCGCTCGCGGCCAGCAGCGGCCTGGAGGTACGGGTCTCGGTGACGGGTCTCGACGAGCCCCCGGGCGGAGACGAGCCCCCGGGCCGGAACGGGTCCCCGGGCCTGGCCGGATCCCCGCCCGGAGACGACCCCGCGCACGGTGACCGGCCCACGCACGGTGACCGGCCTGCCCACGGCAACCGGCCCGCACACGGCGACGGCCCCCCGGCCGCCCCGCAGCCCCGCGCCCCCGCCGCCGTCGAGGCCGCCGCCTACTTCGTCGTCGCCGAGGCCCTCACCAACGCCGCCAAGCACAGTGGCGCCGACCGCGCCGCCGTCGTCCTCTCCCGTGAACCGGCCGCCCTCCATGTGCGCGTGGCGGACGAGGGCCGGGGCGGCGCGGAGGCCGGCGAGCGGACCGGCTCCGGGCTCACCGGGATGCGCCGCCGGGTCGCCGCGCTCGACGGCTCCGTCCGCCTGACCAGCCCCGTGGGGGGCCCGACCGTGATCGAAGTGGAGCTGCCGTGCGTGTGGTGATAGCCGAGGACAACGCCCTCCTGCGGGAGGGCCTGGTGCTGTTGCTGACCTCCTCCGGCCATGAGGTCGCCGGGGTCGCGGCCACCGGTCCCGAAGTCCTGCCGTTGCTCCTGGAGCACCGCCCGGACGTGGCCGTCCTCGATGTGCGGATGCCCCCCGGCTTCCGCGACGAGGGGCTGCGCGCGGCGCTCGCCGCCCGCGAGCGGCTGCCCGACCTCCCCGTCCTCGTCCTCTCCCAGTACGTGGAGGAGACGTACGCCGCCGAGCTCCTGGGCGGCGGCGCCCGGGGCGTCGGCTACCTCCTGAAGGACCGGGTGGGCCGGGTCGACGAGTTCCTCGACGCCCTGGAACGGGTCGCCGCCGGGGGTACGGCCCTGGACCCGGAGGTCGTCACCGAGCTGCTCGCCCGCCGCAGCGACCCGCTGGACGCCCTCACGCCCCGCGAGCGCGAGGTCCTGGAGCTGATGGCACAGGGCCACGACAACGCGACGATCGCCCGCGCGATGGTGGTGACCGAGCGGGCCGTGCACAAGCACATCGGCAACGTCTTCCTGAAGCTGGACCTGCCGCCGAGCGACAGCGGCGGCCACCGCCGGGTCCTCGCCGTCCTCGCCTTCCTCAACGCCTGAGCGGGCCCGGGGCACACCGCCCCGGACCCGCTCGGAACCTCCCCGCTCAGGACCTCACCCGCGCGGGCGCCGTCCCGTGCCCGGCAGGAACACGCCCACCACCACCGTGACCGCCACCGCCCCCGCGATCAGGCCCAGGTGGACCGGCGAGAGGTACGGCAGCCCGCCGGTGAGCGTCCAGGCGAAGGAGGCCAGCGGCAGGGCGGCGACCACGGCACCGACGAGCAGGCCCGTGACGACGAGGAAGCCCGCCTCCAGGCCCAGCGTCCGGCGCAGTTGGCCCGCCGAGGCGCCCACCCGGCCGAGCAGCCGGAACTCACCGCGCCGCCCGGCGCCGATCAGGGTGAGGGTGCTGAGTACGGAGAGGAGGGTGAGGCCGCCGATCGCGGAGACGACCGCCGCCGAGACGATCCCGTTCAGCTCAGCCCCGGGCAGGGTGACCCGCTCGGGCACGACGGGCCCGGGGAGGGGGCGGGGGACCGGTCCGGTGCCGGGACCGGTGCCGGGACCGGGACCGGGACCGGCACCGTCGACGGCGGCCTGACCGGCCCCGGCGGGGGCTCCGGTCCCAGCGGGAGCGTCGGTGCCACGGGGCTTCTCCCGCGCCGCCAGCACCCTCGACGGATACGGATCGCTCATGTGCGGGGCGAGTTCGGCCTTCGGGAGCAGGAACTCGCCGAGCGCGAGGGAGCGTTCGTAGACCGCGACCACCCGGAGCCGCCGGGGCGTGCCGTCGCCGAGGCGCAGCTCGACCGTCGAACCGGGGCGCACGTCCAGGGAGACGGCCGTGTCGGAGCCGACCGCGACCGTGCCCGTACGGGCGAGTCCGGCGAGATCTCCGGCGACGACGCCGGGGTCGAGCATGCCCGTCAGACCGGCCGCGTCGACGCCGAGGACGGGGAGCCGGTCCAGGCGGGGCGTGCCGAGCTCCGTCCGGGCCAGGACCACCGTCGAGCGCAGCACGTCCGTCGCGGTGGCGATCCCGGGAAGCTTCCGGACGTGTTCCGCCGTCGTCCCGGTGAACGCCAGGTCCGCCGTGGTCGCCTCCCGCGCCTGCGCGTCGGCGGCCCGTCCCATGGTGGTGCCCGCCGAGAGCTGCACCAGCGCGAAGGCGGTGACGAGGACCACGGGGGCGAGCGCGGCCCCGAGGCGGCGCGAGTGGGCGTTCGCCCCGGCGGCCACGAGCCGTCCGGGGGCGCCGCCGCACCACCGCAGCGGCCGGTCGAGGACCACCGAGGCGGCCCGCGCGAGCCACGGCCCGAGCAGGGCGCACCCGGCGACCAGCGTCACCGTGGCCGCCCCAGCAGCGGCGGCGGCCGCGGCGCCGCCCTGGGCGACGCCCGCCCCGGCGGACATCACGCCGGTGAGGAGCAGCGCGATCCCGCCGACCCGCCGGGCGGTGCCCTTCCCGGCCCGGCCCTGCTCTCGGGCGGCGAACGGGACGACGGCCCTGGCGAGACCGGTCACCAGGGCTGCGGTCACGAGGACGGCGGCGAACAGCCAGGGCGGGGAGGGAAGTTCGAGCCCTTCGGGGACGACTCCGGTACGGCCGCGCAGCGCGGACCAGAGGGCCAGGAACGCCGGTGCGCCGATGAGGGCGCCGAGCAGCGCGGCGGGACCGGCGACCCTGATCACCTCGCGGCCCGCCGCGGCCCGCGTCTGGCGGGGTGTCGCCCCGACCGAGAGCAGCAGCTCCCGTTCGGCGGCGCGCTGTCCGAGGGCCTGGGCGACGAGCGAGCCGAGGACGAGGAGGGCGACGAGGACGACGGTGCCGGAGACGGCGGCGAGGACCATGAGGAGTTCGGTGCGGGCGGGCGGCGCGGCGAGGTGTTCGGCGCCGCCCCGGCCGTCGCCGGTGAGGGCCCGGAGCGGCTGGCCGGAGGCGGTGTCCTTGAGTCCCGCCTCGTCCAGGGCGGCCCGTACGCGCGCGTGGAGGGTGTCCACCGGGACGCCGGGCTCGGCGAGGATCCCGACGGCGCCGACGGTGCCGGGGTGTCCGGCGCGCTTCCCGGCCTCCGCCGCCGTGACGTACAGCGCGGCGGGCCCGTCGGCGATCCCGACGACCGTCCGCCCGGCGACGGTGTCCCCGATCCGGGGCCTGGCGGACGACCCGGTGACGGGGTCCGTTCCCGTGCCCGTGCCGGAGCCCGGCCGGGCCTCCGTGCCACCGCCGAGGACCGTCTCGGAGCCGGTGCGGGGTTCCCTGCCCTCGGTCAGCCGGTACGGGGCCAGCCGTGCCGCGTCCCAGGAACGCCCCTCGTGGACGCCGTCCCCCGGGGAACCCTCCCGTACGGCGAAGGTGTGGTCCGGCACCGCCGCCCGGACGCCCGGCACCGCGCGCAGCACGGCGACGGCCGCCTCGGGGACCCCGACCCGTTCGGTGAGGTGCGCCCGTTGCGTGGTGGGTTCGCTCCCCCACGGCTTCGTCGTCCAGCGGACCTCCTGGTCACCGGCGACGACCACGGCGCTGGCCGCGTACCGCTCCACGCGCGCGTGGCCGAGGGCGGTCGAGCCGAGGGCGAGGGCGAGGGTGCCGAGCAGCGCGGAGGTGACGGCGACGGCCGCGAAGACCGCCGCCCAGGCCCGCCGGTGGGTCCGCAGGGACCGGGCCGCGAGCAGCCGGACGGCGGCGTTCCCGCGCGGGCTCATCGGGACACCGCCCTACGCGCGCGCGTGGCCCCGCCGGGGACGAGACCGGCCGTGGCGGCCGTACGGCCCCCGGTGGCCTTACGG
Source organism: Streptomyces sp. NPDC101490 (assembly GCF_044767145.1). NCBI lineage: Bacteria > Bacillati > Actinomycetota > Actinomycetes > Kitasatosporales > Streptomycetaceae > Streptomyces > Streptomyces sp. NPDC101490. The sequence continues at coordinate 197,135 of NZ_JBIWNI010000006.1, read as the reverse complement.
GAGGACCCGCCGGCCCTGAAGAGGCCACCGATCCTGAAGAGACCACCGGCCCCGGAGCGACCACGGGTCTCGAATCCACCACTGCCCTCGGAGCCACCGCCCACCTCGAAGCCACCGCCCGCCTCGGAGCCGCCACCGGCCACGGAGCTGGCGTGAACCCCGAAACCGCCACCTACCCCGGATCCGCCATAGGCCTCGGCAGGACCACGGCCCCGCGGGGCCGCGAGCGGCGCGCCCAGCACCTCACGTACCCCGGTCTCGTCCGGCCGGTCGAGGCGGGCGGCCAGACGGCCCCGGTCGAGGAACACCGCCTCGTCCGTCCAGGCGGCGGCCACCGGGTCGTGGGTGACGAGGACGACCGTGGTCCCCCGCTCGTCCACCGCGCGCCGCAGCAGCGCGAGGACCCCGGCCGCGGTGACCGGGTCGAGGGCGGCGGTCGGCTCGTCGGCGAAGACCACCTCGGGCTCGTTGACCAGGGCGCGGGCGATGGCGACCCGCTGGCGCTGGCCGCCGGAGAGGTGCTCCGGGGCGTCCTCCGCGCGGTCGGCGAGCCCGACGGCGGCGAGTCCGGCCAGGGCGCGGGCGTCGAGGGCACGGCCCTCCCGGGCCCCGGCGAGGAGCAGCGGAAGGGTGACGTTCTCGCGCACGTTCAGCGCGGAGACGAGGTTCAGGGACTGGAAGACGAAACCGACCCGGTCGCGGCGGAGCCGGGTGAGGGCGGCGGCCTTCAGGGTGGCGAGGTCGGTGCCCCCGATCCGTACCGTCCCGGCCGTCGGCCGTTCGAGTCCGGCCGCGCACCGCAGCAGGGTGGACTTGCCGGAGCCCGAGGGGCCCATCACGGCCACGAACCGGCCGCGCGGCACCATGAGGCTCACCCCGTCGAGTGCGGGGGCGCCGCCCCCGTAGGCCCGGCTCACCCCGTCGAGGGCGAGGGCGGCGGAGTCGGGAGCGGGGGTGGATCCACCCGGCGTCACTGCGGTCGTCGTCATACCGACAACGCTAGGAAATCCCAGGTCACGACGGTATGGAGCGGGCTGCCCAGTGGGGGGTGGAGCTGGCTACACCCCCCACCGGCGGATCAGCGGCGGCGGCGCGGGCCCTCTTCGTCGTGCGGGCCGAACAGCTCGTCGGCGAGCGTCGGGAGGTCGTCGAGCGGGGTCTCCTCGGCCCAGTCGGGGCGGCGCGGGCGGCCGTGCTCGTCGAGCTGGGGCAGCTCACGGGTCCGGTCGTTCGCCCCGTGCGGCACCTCGTGCTCGTCCCGGAAGATGCCCGGCGGCACCCGGTCGGCCGGATCGGAGGCCCGGGTGTCCCGCACCGGCGGCAGTACGGCGGTGTCCTCGACGTCCCGTACGACGGGCAGCACGGCGGTCTCGTCGGCGGCGCGGGTATCGCGGTCGCGGATCTGCGGCAGGACGGCCGTCTCGTCCTCCGGCTGGCCGAGCCGGACGACCGGGGTGGCGACGGTGATCTCCTCGGGCGAGACGGACGGACCGTCGGCCCCGCGTCCCCGGGCCGACCGCCCGGACCGGGAGCCGCCCCGGGTGCCGGTCTCGCGGCTGAGGGCCGCGCGCGGGTCGGCGCCGGTGGGCCCGCCCGGCTTCACCACGGGGTTCGGGACGGTGACCTCGTTCGCGGACTCCTCGGGGGTCCCGCCCGGCTTCACGACCGGGGTCGGGACGGTGATCTCGTTCGCGGACTCCTCGACGGACCGGGCGGTGCCCCCGGCGGGCTTCCGGGCGCTCTTCGCGGCGCGGTCGGCGGCCGCCTGCTCGGCCGCGGCCGTCCGCTCCGCCGCCCTCTTCTCGGCGGCCCGCTTCTCGGCCTCGGCCTTCCGCCGGGCCGCCTTCGCCGCCTCGGCACGCTCGGCGGCGGCCAGCTCCGCGGCGGCCCGCTCGGCCGCCGCGCGCTCGGCTGCGGCCTTGGCGGCTGCCTCAGCGGCGATCTTCGCGGCGGCGGCCTCGGCCATCCTGCGGGCCTCCTCGGCGCGCAGCAGCGCCTCCTCGGCCTTGCGCTGCTTCTCCAGGCGGCGCTCCTCGGCCTCGGCCCGCTGGCGGGCCTCCTCCTCGGCGGCCTTGCGGAGCCGCTCCTGCTCCTCCTGGCGGGCCTTCTCCTCGGCGGCGAGGCGGCGGCGCTCCTCCTCGGCCGCGGCCTCGGCGGCGAGCCGGGCCTCCTCGGCCCTGCGGCGGGCCTCCTCCGCCTGCCGTTCGGCCTCCAGGCGGCGGGCTTCCTCCTCCTCGCGGCGCTTGCGCTCCTCCTCCTCGGCGCGGAGCCGGGCGAGCTGCTCCTGCCGCTCGCGCTCCAGCCGCTCCTCCTCGGCCTTGCGGGCCGCTTCCTCCTCCTCGCGCCGCTTGCGCTCCTCCTCGGCCTTGCGGCGCGCCTCCTCGACGGCCTTCACCTCGGCCTGGGAGAGCGGGAGCATCCGGTCGAGCCGGTGGCGGACGGTGGTGGTGACGGCCTCGGGCTCCTGGCCCGCGTCGACGACGAGGTAGCGGCTGGGGTCGGCGGCGGCGAGGGCGAGGAATCCCGCCCGTACGCGCGCGTGGAACTCCGGCGGCTCGGACTCCAGCCGGTCGGGCGCCTCGGTGAAGCGCTCCCGGGCGGTCTCCGGGGAGACGTCCAGGACGACGGTCAGGTGCGGGACGAGACCGACGGTGGCCCAGCGGGAGATGCGGGCGATCTCGGTCGGCGACAGATCGCGTCCGGCGCCCTGGTAGGCCACGGACGAGTCGATGTACCGGTCGGAGAGGACGATCGCGCCCCGCTCCAGGGCGGGCCGGACCAGGGAGTCGACGTGTTCGGCGCGGTCGGCCGCGTACAGCAGGGCCTCGGCGCGGTTCGAGAGGCCCGCCGACGACACGTCGAGCAGGATCGAGCGGAGCCGCTTGCCGATGGGGGTGGCGCCGGGCTCGCGGGTGACGACGACCTCGTGGCCCTTGGCCCGGATCCATTCGGCGAGCGCCTGGACCTGGGTGGACTTGCCCGCTCCGTCGCCGCCCTCCAGGGCGATGAAGAAGCCGGTCGGGGAGGGCGCCTGGGCCGGGTCGGAGCCGCGCAGCGCGTCGCGCAGGTCGCGGCGGAGCGGAACGCCCGCGCGGTCGTCGGTCCTGGCGAGGACGACGGCGGCGACCGGCAGGAGCAGGGCGCCGACGAGGGCGAGCGTGAAGGCGGCGCCGCCGTGCCCGAGGACGGAGTCGGCGGAGCCCAGACGGCGCTGGCCGATCGCGGCGGCGACCAGCGGCGCGACGAGCGCGCCGAGGCCCATGCCGACCCGGGCGGCGGCCTGGAGGTGCTCGGTGGCGCGGGCCCGGCGGGGCTCCTCGCTCTCCTGGTCGATCAGGACGTGGCCGGTGTTGGCGGCGACCCCGGCCGCGAATCCGGCGAGGACGGCGAGGAGGAGCACGGTCGCCGTGTCGGGGACCAGGCCCGTCGCGATCAGGGCGACGCCGGTGACGGCGGTGGCCAGGGCGAGCAGCCTGCGCCGGGACAGCACGGGAAGGACGGAACGCGCGGTGCGGATGCCGACGGCGGTGGCACCGCTGAGCGCCAGGATCAGCAGGGCGTACGTGACGGGACCACCACCCAGGTCACGGGCGTGGAGCACGGCGACGGACGCCGCCGCCGCGATGGCCCCGGCGACGAGTGCGCAGGTCAGGACGAGGATCTGGAGGGCTCCCGTGCGGCCCTTCGCCCCGGCCGGGCGGCGCAGGCCCTCCAGCGGCGAGCGGGGCCGGGGGGTCGCGTCGCCGGGCAGCGCCATCGCGTACAGGATGACGGCGGAGGCGGCGAGGAGACCCGCGGCGACGTACGCGCCGAGGGCGGCCTGGTGCTGGGCGAACCAGTCGATGCCGAGACCGAGCAGTTCACCGGCCAGGGTGGCGACGAGCAGCAGCGCCGCGGCGGCGGGCACCGCGAGGAAGCCGGTGCGCTGGGTGAGGCGGCGCAGGGCTCCGAGGTGGTCGGGGAGGGGGCGCACGGCCGGGCCCTCTATGGGCGGGGCGGGCAGCAGCGCGGGCGCGGCGCCCTCGCGGCTGATCGTCCAGAGCCGTTCGGCCGCGCCGGTGACGAAGACGGTGCCGAGCAGGTACCAGAGGGCGTTGCCGGGGGTCCAGTCGATCCACAGGGGGGCGACGACGAGCAGGGCGACCCGGACGCCGTCGGCGCCGAGCATCGTCCAGCGCCGGTCGAGGAACCCGCCGGGTCCGGTGAGCGCGGTCAGCGGACCGAGCAGGACCGCCCCGAAGAGGACCGAGGCCAGCAGGCGTGCGCCGACGACGGCGGCCACGGCGAACCCGGCACCCCGGTACCCGCCGCCGAGCGCTCCCTCGGCCACCGCGGCCTGGAGGCCGAGCACGACGAGGACCAGGAGGGCGAGGGCGTCACCGACACTGCCGACCAGGTGGGCGCTCCACAGCCGGCGCAGCGGCTGATGGCGCAGGAGCGCCCGTACGGCACGCTCCCGGGAGTCCGCGACGAGTGCGGCGTCGGAATCACCGAGGCGGTCTGGCTGCTCTGCTCGCATCCGTCCACCCTATCCGGACGGCCTTGCTCCCCGCGGCCCTCGACCGAACATCCGGACGAGCCTGTGACAAGGCACGCGGCGGGGGAACGGCGGGGGCGTGGACGGTCCTGCCCGCCCCCTCGGCGGGACACCGCGGACCGCGCCCGGTGGCTGTCCGGCCGCTGGGGTGGAGAGCGGCACTGCCGGTGGCGGGGTGGATACCGGCGGTATCTGATGTGGGGGGTTGTTGTGGATATCGGCGGTATCTGACACGCCGGGGTTCGGGTTCCGGGGTTCCGGGTTCCGTATGGATACCGGAGCTATCTGACACCTCGGAGCTGCGTTTGGATACCGGCGGTATCCAATACCCCGGCTCCGTACAGATACCGCCGGTATCCACTGCCCGACGCTCCGGACAGATACCGGCGGTATCCAAAGCCCCGACCTCCGCACGGCCACCGGCGGTATCCACATCCACTGCCGACGCCGTATGGAGACCGGCGGTATCCATACAGCGGCCCCGTACGGATACCGGCGGTATCCAACACCCCGACTCCGGACTCCGTACGGGTACCGGCGGTACCTATTCCGGCTTCGCCGCCGCCGTCTTCTTCGCGGCCGTCGTCTTCTTGGCCGTCGTCGTCTTCGCGGCGGCCTTCTTGGCGGCGGTGGTCTTCTTCGCCGCCGTCTTCGTGGCGGTCTTCTTCGCCGTGGTCGCCTTCTTGGCCGGGGCCTTCTTGGCGGTCTTCTTCGCCGGTCCCTTGGCACGCTTCTCGGCGAGCAGCTCGTAGCCGCGCTCCGGCGTGATCGTCTCGACGCTGTCGTCGGTCCGCAGGGTGGCGTTGGTCTCGCCGTCCGTCACGTACGGGCCGAAGCGCCCGTCCTTGACCACCACGGGCCGTTCGCTGACCGGGTCGGTGCCCAGTTCCTTCAGCGGCGGCTTGGCCGCGGCCCGGCCGCGCTGCTTCGGCTGGGCGTAGATCGCGAGCGCCTCTTCGAGGGTGATCGTGAAGAGCTGCTCCTCCTCGGTGAGCGACCGCGAGTCCGTGCCCTTCTTCAGGTACGGGCCGTAGCGGCCGTTCTGCGCGGTGATCTCGACGCCCTCGGCGTCCGTACCCACGACCCGGGGCAGGGACATCAGCCGGAGCGCGTCGTCGAGGGTGACGGTGTCGAGGGTCATCGACTTGAAGAGCGAGGCGGTGCGCGGCTTCACCGCGTTCTTGCCGGTCTTCGGGGTGCCCTCGGGCAGGATCTCGGTGACGTACGGGCCGTACCGGCCGTCCTTGGCGACGATCTGGTGACCGCTGGCCGGGTCGGTGCCCAGCTCGAAGTCACCGCTCGGCTTGGCGAGCAGCTCCTCGGCGAGTTCGACGGTCAGCTCGTCGGGCGCGAGGTCCTCGGGGATGTCGGCGCGCTGGTGGCCCTCGGCATCCTTCTCGCCGCGCTCGACGTACGGGCCGTAGCGGCCGACGCGGAGCACGATGCCGTCGCCGACGGGGAAGGAGGAGATCTCGCGGGCGTCGATCGCGCCGAGGTCGGTGACCAGTTCCTTGAGGCCGCCGAGGTGGTCGCCGTCGCCGTTGCCCGCGTCCGCCGCGCCGCCGGAGGCGCCCGTACCGCTGTCGCCCTCACCGAAGTAGAAGCGCCTCAGCCACGGCACCGCCTGGGCCTCGCCGCGCGCGATGCGGTCGAGGTCGTCCTCCATCCGGGCGGTGAAGTCGTAGTCGACGAGCCGCCCGAAGTGCTTCTCCAGGAGGTTGACGACGGCGAAGCTCAGGAAGGACGGGACGAGCGCCGTGCCCTTCTTGAAGACGTAGCCGCGGTCGAGGATCGTGCCGATGATCGACGCGTACGTCGAGGGGCGGCCGATCTCGCGCTCCTCCAGCTCCTTGACGAGCGAGGCCTCGGTGTAGCGGGCCGGGGGCTTGGTCGCGTGGCCGTCGACGGTGATCCCGTCGGCGGTCAGCGCGTCGCCCTCGGCGACCTGCGGCAGCCGCCGCTCGCGGTCGTCCAGCTCCGCGTTCGGGTCGTCGGCGCCTTCGACGTACGCCTTCATGAAGCCGTGGAAAGTGATCGTCTTGCCGGAGGCGCTGAACTCGGCGTCCCGGCCGTCGGCCGCACGGCCACCGATCTTCACGGTGACCGAGTTGCCGGTGGCGTCCTTCATCTGGGAGGCGACGGTCCGCTTCCAGATCAGCTCGTACAGCCGGAACTGGTCGCCGGTCAGACCGGTCTCCGCCGGGGTGCGGAAACGATCACCCGAAGGGCGAATCGCCTCGTGCGCCTCCTGGGCGTTCTTGACCTTGCCCGCGTAGACGCGCGGCTTCTCCGGCAGGTAGTCGGCGCCGTACAGCTGCGTGACCTGGGCGCGCGCCGCCGAGACGGCGGTGTCGGACAGCGTCGTGGAGTCCGTACGCATGTAGGTGATGAAGCCGTTCTCGTACAGCTTCTGCGCCACCTGCATGGTCGCCTTCGCACCGAAGCCCAGCTTGCGGCTCGCCTCCTGCTGGAGGGTGGTGGTCCGGAAGGGGGCGTACGGCGAGCGGCGGTACGGCTTCGACTCGACCGAGCGCACCGAGAAGGCCGTGTCGGCGAGCGCGGCGGCCAGGGAACGCGCGTTCGACTCGTCGAGGTGCAGGACGTTCGCGCTCTTCAGACGCCCGTCGGCACCGAAGTCGCGGCCCTGCGCGACCCGCCTGCCGTCGACCGACGCGAGCCGGGCGACCAGCTGGGACGGGTCGGAGGCGTCACCGGTGCGGCCGGTGCCGAAGGTGCCGGTGAGGTCCCAGTACTCGGCGGAGCGGAAGGCGATGCGCTCGCGCTCCCGCTCGACGACGAGCCGGGTGGCGACGGACTGCACGCGCCCGGCGGACAGCCGGGGCATGACCTTCTTCCACAGGACCGGCGAGACCTCGTAGCCGTACAGCCGGTCGAGGATGCGGCGGGTCTCCTGGGCGTCGACCATCCGCTGGTTCAGCTCGCGCGGGTTGGCGACGGCCTCCCGGATCGCGTCCTTGGTGATCTCGTGGAAGACCATCCGGTGGACCGGGACCTTGGGCTTCAGGACTTCCTGGAGGTGCCACGCGATGGCCTCGCCCTCGCGGTCCTCATCGGTGGCGAGGTAGAGCTCGTCGGACTCGGCGAGCAGCTCCTTGAGCTTCCTGACCTGCGCCTTCTTGTCGGCGTTGACGACATAGATGGGCTGGAAGTCATGCTCCACGTCGACGCCGAGGCGGCGCACCTCACCCGTGTACTTCTCGGGCACCTCGGCGGCGCCGCTGGGGAGGTCACGGATGTGCCCGACGCTCGCCTCGACCACGTAGCCGGGGCCGAGGTAGCCCTTGATCGTCTTCGCCTTGGCAGGCGACTCGACGATGACGAGTCGGCGGCCGCCGTGTGCGGTCTCGCTGGTCGGGGACAACTTCGCTCTTCTCTCCGGATCGACACTCTCGGGCACGTACGGCACTGGCACGCACGGCAGCGGCACGCACGGTGACGCTCACGTCGCTGCGGAGTGTGACGGTACAACCCGCCCCCGTGTCAAACGGCGAAAGCCCGCAACGGCCACTCGAACGGTAACCCGAGTCCTGCCATTCCTGCCGCCCGGACTCCCGGTCGGGCGGGGCGGGGCGTGTGCGCGGGGGTGCCGGGGAGAGGTCAGAGGCGGCCGAAGCACCAGACGCCGAGGAGGAGGAACACCGTGCCGAAGAGGCCGGTCAGCGCGACGGCGGTGCGCGGGGCGACCCCGTACGCGACGGGCTCGCGGTGCAGTGTCCGCACGGTGGTCCACAGCAGCAGCGCCCCGCCGAACAGCGTGAACGCAGCCCCCGCGAAGATCGCCGGCCCGCTCTCCATGCCCGTACCCCGCTTCCGTTCCCGTGGGACGTCGTCCCCCGGGCCCGAGGCTGACACCTCCGGACGTCACGGGCGCGAATTCCGGGTGAACGACGCGGAGCGGTCCGTACGGTTTCACGAGGATGGCCGGTAGTCACCCGCTCCGTCCTGCCCGTCCGGCCCCCGGCGGGCGGCAGGCGGAAGGGGCGGGCGGGACATTTCTCCCGAGGTGGGAGCGGGTGTCGGGGACGCCCGGCGGCCCGCCCGCGGGGACGGCGGGCGGGCCGGGCCCTGGGCGTCCGACCAGCGGGTTCCGGCACGGGCCGGACGGCTAGGCCCCGGCGGGGGAGCCCGGTGTCAGGGCACCACGGCACCGGCGACGAACCCCTCGTCGCCGGATAAGCGGAACATCCCGGACGGCCGTCCGCCCGAGGAGCGGGACCCCTCGGGGGCGACTTTCCCGGCCACGGGCGGGGGCGGACGGAAGCCGTCGCGGGGAGGGCCGGACGGGGTCGTGGGAAGGGTCAGGCAGGGGTGTCGTCCCCGTCGGTGACGGGGATCAGGAAGCCCTCCTCGACGAGCAGCCGGATCGCCTGGGGGGTGCGGTCCCGCAGCAGCACCGGGTCCTCGCCGGTCAGCCGGCCGATCGCGTCGAGGATGCGGCCCGCGCTGAGCGTGCCGTCACAGACCCCGGCGAAGCCGGCGCCGACGTGGTCGACCCGGGTCGCGCGGCGCATCCCCCGGTTCTGCCGGAGCACCACGTGCTCCGGGTCCTCCGCGCCGGGCAGTCCGACCTGTTCCTGCACCACCTCGGGCGCGAGCGTGAACCGGGCGGCGAGGAGGGCAGCGTCGTCGTGGGCGCGCAGATGGTCCTGGCGCTCGAAGTGGGCGCGGACAGTGGGCCCGAGGGGCTGCTCGACGGGGTGCGGCCACTCCTCGACGAGGATCGACGGCTCGACGGCACCGGAGGCCACGGCCTCGTTGCGGCGCAGGGTGATCCAGCCGAAGCCCACCGCGCGGGTCTTCCGGGCCTCGAACTCGTCGAGCCAGCCCTCGTACGCCCGCCGGTACGCCTCCGGGTCGCCCCGGTGGTCGCCGCTGTCCCGCAGCCACAGCTCGGCGTACTGGGTGACGTCCTGCACCTCGCGCTGCACGATCCAGGCGTCGCAGCCCGCGGGCACCCAGGACCGCAGCCGGTCCTGCCACTCCTCGCCCTCGACGTGCTGCCAGTTGGCGAGGAACTGGGCGTACCCGCCGTCGTTGAGCCGCTCGCCGGCCTGCCGTACGAGCGTCCGGCACAGCTCGTCGCCGCCCATCCCGCCGTCCCGGTAGGTGAGCCGGGCGCCGGGCGAGATCACGAACGGCGGGTTGGAGACGATCAGGTCGTACGTGTGCCCGTCGACGGGTTCGAACAGCGAGCCGGTGAGCAGTTCGGCCTCGTGGGCGCCGGAGAGGGCCAGCGTGAGACGGGTGAAGTCGAGGGCGCGCGGGTTGAGATCGGTAGCGGTGACCAGGGTCGCGTGCTGCGCCGCGTGCAGTGCCTGGATGCCGGAGCCGGTGCCCAGGTCGAGCGCGGAGGAGACCGGTGTGCGGACGGTGATGCCCGCGAGGGTGGTGGAGGCGCCGCCGACGCCGAGGACGACCCCTTCGTCCTTCTGCCCGATGCCTCCGGCGCCGCCGACTGCGCAGCCCAGGTCGGAGACGATGAACCAGTCCTCGCCGTCCGGGCCGCCGTACGGCCGGACGTCGACCGTGGCGGCCACGGTGTCGTCCGTGCGGACCAGCCAGCCGTCGGCGAGGGCTTCGGCGAGCGGCAGCGCGGCGGCGGCCCGCTCGTGCCCCACGGACCGCTGGAGCAGGAACAGCCGGACGAGGGTCTCCAGTGGCGAGTCGCCGCGGGTGGCGCGCAGGGCGGGCACGGTCTCGCTGCGGGCGAGCGCCGCGTAGGCCGGGGCGCCGAGCAGGTCGAGCAGTCCGTCGGCGGTGAAGTCGGCGGCGAGCAGGGCCTCGCGCAGACGGGCGGCGTGCGCGGGCACCGGGAGGCTTGGGGTCAGGCTGGTCGTACTCACGGACCCCATTGTGACCGTCGCCACCGACATCCGGGCGGGCGACCCGGCGGGTCGCCCCTGATCCGGTCCCTATCCGGCTCCGGTCCGGCTCCGATCCGGCTCCGATCCGGCTCCGGTCCGCCCTCGGTCCGGCCCCGATCCGGCCCCGATCCGGCGGGAGCGGACGGATCGGGGACCTACCGGAGCCGATCGGGGGCCGACCGCGTGCGGATCCGGAGACGGATCGGATCGAGCGCGGACCGGAGGCCGATCGGGGGCAGTCGGACGCGGACGGATCGGGGCGGACGGATCGGGAGCAGGCAGAAGGATCGGGGGCGGAGGAACCGGAGTGGTGCGGGTCCGGTCCCGGCCCCGCTACTCCTCGCTCTTGGTCGCGGCGGGCTTGTCCGACGGCTTCTCCGGCGCCTTCTCCGAAGTCTTGTCGGACGCCTTGTCCTCGGACTTCGCCGACGGCTTGGCGGCGGCGTCGCCGGAACCTTCCGCGGTGCCACCGGCCTTCGGGGAGGCGGAGCCCGTGCCGTTCGCCGGGACGGACGCCTTGGGCTTCTGGCAGCCGGGCTGCTTCGCCATCGCCTGGCCCAGCTCGCCCTCCTCCAGCTTGGACAGCGCGGCCTGGTCCATCTTCTCGATCTTGGTGAGGCCGTCGGCGACGCCCTGGAGGCCGTCGGCGAACTTCTGCTGGTTCGCCGGGTCCAGCGCGTCGACCTGCTTCTTGAGGCCCTCGTAGGCCGCCGCGGTGGCGTTGAGCTCCTTGATGGCGTCCTGCTTGACCTTCTCGCCGTTCGCGACCGGCGGCGCACCGGCGCTCTCCACGGCCTTGGCCAAGGCCCGGTCGGCGTCGGCGATGTCCTGGAACGCCTTCGAGTCGGCGGCCTGGATCTCGGCGGGCTTGCTGTCGGCGGCCGTCGAAATGATGATCTGATGGGCGTCGGCGCGCTTCTGGATCTGGGGCTTCGCCTGGTCGCAGAACGTCTTGGCCCAGTCACCCACCTTGTCGCCCTCGTCATCGCTGCAACCCGACAGCGCGAGCACCAGTACCGCGCCGCCGGACAGCGCGGCCGCAAGCTTCTTGTTCACCGGATCGGTCCCTTCCAAGGCTCTCGGCCCCGGAACATACACGCCGAACGGGCGAGTTCCACCTTCCGTCCGAGGGATTCGCCCCGGATTGCAGCCTTTCGAACCAAGGGAGAGACCTCACACCCACCCCGGAATCACCCGGGAATGAGACGCACGACACGCGTGACAGTCTCGAATGGCACCCTGTCAGGAGACGCTCACCGGGCGCCTCTTGGAGGCGTACACGGCACCCACGAGGACGAGGGCGGCCACCACCGCGACCACCGCCCGTACAACGGGGTCGGCGTCCTTCCCGTATCCGAAGTGGACGACCGCCGGGGCGATGAGCAGCGCGACCAGGTTCATGACCTTCAGAAGCGGGTTGATGGCGGGGCCCGCCGTGTCCTTGAACGGGTCTCCGACCGTGTCCCCGATGACGGTCGCCTCGTGCGCCGCGCTGCCCCTGCCGCCGTAGTGGCCGTCCTCGACCAGCTTCTTCGCGTTGTCCCAGGCGCCACCGGAGTTGGCGAGGAAGACCGCCATCAGGGCGCCCGTCCCGATCGCCCCGGCGAGGTACGCGCCGAGCGGCCCGACGCCGAGCGCGAAACCGACCGCGATCGGGGCGGTCACCGCGAGCAGGCCCGGCGTGGCGAGTTCCCGCAGCGCGTCCCTGGTGCAGATGTCGACGACCCGTCCGTACTCGGGCCGCTCGGTGCCGCTCATGATCCCGGGATGCTCGCGGAACTGTCTCCGTACCTCGTACACCACCGAACCCGCCGACCGGGAGACGGCGTTGATCGCCAGACCGGAGAAGAGGAAGACGACGGCCGCGCCCAGGATCAGACCGAAGAGGTTGTCGGGCCGCGACACGTCCATCGAGAGGCTCGGCCCGCCCGCCCTCGCGCCGACATCGGCGACGGCGGTCGCGATGGCGTCCCGGTAGGAGCCGAACAGCGCCGAGGCCGCCAGGACGGCGGTGGCGATGGCGATGCCCTTGGTGACGGCCTTCGTGGTGTTGCCGACGGCGTCCAGTTCGGTGAGGACCCGCGCGCCCGCGCCCGTCACGTCCCCGGACATCTCCGCGATGCCCTGGGCGTTGTCGGCGACGGGACCGAAGGTGTCCATGGCGACGATCACCCCGACCGTGGTCAGCAGCCCCGTACCGGCCAGCGCGACCGCGAACAGCGCCAGCGTGATCGAGGCACCGCCCAGCAGGAACGCCCCGTAGACGGTGAGCCCGATGAGGAGCGCCGTGTAGACGGCGGACTCCATGCCCAGCGCCACGCCCGCGAGGACCACCGTCGCCGGGCCGGTGAGCGAGGATCTGCCGATGTCCCCGACCGGACGTCGGCCCGTCTCCGTGAAGTAGCCGGTGAGCTGCTGGATCAGCGCGGCAAGGACGATGCCGAGGGCGACCGCGACGAGCGCGAGGACCCGGGGGTCGCCGCCGTGGCCGTGGATGCCGGGATCGGTGACGCCCCGGAGCCCGGCGTAGGACGACGGCAGATAGGTGAAGGCGACGGCGGCGACCCCGGCGAGCGAGAGGACCGCGGAGACGAGGAACCCCCGGTTGATCGCGCTCGTCCCGCTCCGGTCGGCGCGGCGCGGCGCGACCGCGAGGACCCCGACGACCGCGGTGACCACACCGATCGCCGGGATCATCAGGGGAAACGCCAGACCGTGGTCGCCGAAGGCCGCCATGCCCAGGATGAGCGCGGCGACCAGGGTCACGGCGTACGACTCGAAGAGGTCGGCCGCCATGCCCGCGCAGTCGCCGACGTTGTCGCCCACGTTGTCGGCGATGGTCGCGGCGTTGCGCGGGTCGTCCTCGGGGATGCCCTGCTCGACCTTGCCGACCAGGTCGGCGCCGACGTCGGCCGCCTTGGTGAAGATGCCGCCGCCCACCCGCATGAACATGGCGATCAGCGCGGCGCCGAGGCCGAAGCCCTCCAGGACCTTGGGCGCGTCGGCGGCGTAGACGAGGACGACGCAGACCGTGCCGAGCAGGCCGAGTCCCACGGTGCACATGCCGACCACACCGCCGGTACGGAACGCGATCCGCATGGCCCGGTGCGCGAGCTCGGCCGGGTCCCCCGGCGGTTCGCCGGGTCCCGGCGTGGCGTCCCGCGCCGCCGCCGCGACCCGCACGTTCGCCCGGACGGCGAGCCGCATCCCGATGTAGCCGGTCAGCGCCGAGAACAACGCCCCGACCAGGAAGAACAGCGAGCGCCCCGCCCGCTGCGCCCAACTGTCCGCGGGCAGCGCCATCAGCAGCAGGAACACGACTCCCGCGAAGACGGCGACGGTCCGCAGCTGCCGGGCGAGATAGGCGTTGGCGCCCTCCTGCACGGCGGCGGCGATCTCCCGCATCCGCTCGGTGCCCTCGCCCGCCGCGAGCACCTGCCGGAGGAGGAGCCGCGCGACCAGGAGCGCGAGCAGGGCTACCGCCCCGACCACGGCCACGATCGTCCGGTTCCCGCTGGTGAGCACCGCCGCAGCGAGAGAAGTGGGGTACATGGGGACGGATCATACGGACCACAAGGGTGCATAACCGGACAGACAGGGACCCCATAGGGCATCGGCGCGAATGCACCAACCACCTGCCGAGCCCCGGACGCCGGGGTCCGGTCGGGATGGCGGGTACAGCGGGGCCTGAGCCGCAGACGCCACGAGCGGCCGAGGCCGAGGCCGAGGCCGGCCGCCACCGGCGTACGCGCCCGGGGCCGCCGATCTACGGGTCAGGGTTGACCGGACACCGGTACCGGAGGCGCCCGCCCTTCCGCGCACGGGGTCTCGACGCACGGGGACTCCACACGCGGGGGTCTCCACGCACGGGGTCTCCACACGCGGAGTTTCCGCTCACAGACTGTCCGCGCACACGGAAAAGGGCCCCGCCGCCTGGGCAGGGCCCTTTCCCGTACGTCCTCAGGACAGGACGTCCGCCGCGCTCACCGGCCAGGTCATGCGGATGGTGCCGCCTTCCTCGCCCGCGCTCACCTCGACGTCGTCGACGAGCCCGCGGATCACCGCGAGGCCCATCTCGTCCTCGCCGTCGGCGTCGTCGAATTCCTCGGCCGGGGCCGAGGACCTCGCGCCGGGGACACCGGCGGCATCGGCCGCCGCCACCCCCGCGCCCGGCACCTCGTCGCCGACCGCGATGGAGAACGTCTTCTCGTCCTCGGTCAGCACGACGCGGATGGGGGTCGTGACGCCGTTGCCGCGGTGCAGCCCGACGGCACGGGAACACGCCTCGCCGACGGCGAGACGCACCTCGTCGAGGACCGCCTCGTCCACCCCGGCCCGGCGGGCGACCGCGGCAGCCACCAGGCGGGCCGTGCGGACGTGCTCGGGCTGAGCGCTGAAGCGGAGTTCAACGGTTGCCATGCGAACCCCCTGGGCTCAGTCGACGGCGTTGACGGCCTCGTCGACCGAGGTGTGGATCGGGAACACCTTGGTGAGGCCCGTGATCCGGAAAATCTTGAGAATGCGCTCCTGGTTGCAGACCAGGCGCAGCGAGCCCTCGTGGGCACGCACACGCTTCAGGCCACCGACCAGCACGCCGAGTCCGGTGGAGTCGAGGAAGTCCACGCCCTCCATGTCGACGACCAGGTGGTAGCTGCCGTCGTTCACCAACTCGACCAACTGCTCGCGCAGCTTGGGCGCGGTATACACATCAATCTCGCCACCGACCTCGACGACCGTACGGTCACCACCAGCGCCGGACACATTGCGAGTCGACAGGGACAGGTCCACGGATCCTCCAGCACCTTGCTATGGAACGATCGTCCCCTCGGATCTCCGGAGCGGAGTCGGGGAACCGATCGCCAGCCGCGATGGCATTCAATCACTTACCAGCAGCCATGCACGACGCCTTGGAAGCATTGTCCGTCATGGCAGTGACACACTCGATGCCGATGGCCAAGAATCACCGCCCCCGTCGTCCGGCCGGGGACACGGGCAGCCGCCCCTCCCCCGGCGAGGTACTGGACCTGCTCTCCTCGGGCGAGAGCCGGGCCGCGCGCATCACCCATACGGAGCACATGCCCGCCCGGGAGGGCCGTCATGCCGTCTGGCCGCACCGGATCCGCCCGGAGGTGATCGCCGCGGTCGAGGGCGCCGGGATCGAGCACCCCTGGGCCCACCAGGCGGAGGCCGCCGAGCACGCCCTCGACGGCACGTCCGTGGTGATCGCCACCGGAACCGCCTCGGGCAAGTCGCTCGCCTACCTCGCCCCCGTCCTGAGCACCCTCCTGGACGGCTCCGAGGCCCCCAACGGCCGCGGGACCACCGCCCTGTACCTCTCCCCCACCAAGGCCCTCGCCGCCGACCAGCGGCGCGCCGTGCGAGAGCTGGCCGCCCCGCTCGGCACCCGGATCCGCCCCGCCGTCTACGACGGGGACACACCCGTCGAGGAACGCGAGTGGGTCCGCCAGTACGCGAACTACGTCCTGACCAATCCCGACATGCTGCACCGAGGCATCCTCCCGTCGCATCCCAGGTGGTCCTCCTTCCTCCGCTCCCTGCGGTACGTCGTGATCGACGAGTGCCACACCTACCGGGGCGTCTTCGGCTCCCACGTCGCCCAGGTCCTGCGGCGACTGCGCCGGATCTGCGCCCGGTACGGCTCCGAGCCCGTCTTCCTCCTCGCCTCCGCGACCTCCGCCGAGCCCGCCGTCGCCGCCCACCGCCTCACCGGCCTCCCGGTCGTCGAGGTCTCCGACGACGCCTCACCGCGCGGCGAACTGGTCTTCGCCCTGTGGGAGCCGCCGCTCACCGAGCTGCACGGCGAGCACGGCGCGCCCGTGCGCCGCACGGCCACCGCCGAGACCGCCGACCTCCTGACCGCCCTGACCCGCCAGGGCGTCCGCTCGGTCGCCTTCGTCCGCTCCCGGCGCAGCGCCGAGCTGATCTCGGTGATCGCGCAGGAGCGGCTCACCGAGACCGACCGCGCCCTCGCCCGCCGGGTCGCCGCCTACCGGGGCGGCTACCTGCCCGAGGAGCGCCGCGCCCTGGAGCGGGCCCTGCACTCCGGCGAGCTCCTCGGGCTGGCCGCCACGACCGCCCTGGAGCTGGGCGTGGACGTCTCGGGCCTGGACGCCGTCCTGATCGCCGGCTACCCCGGCACCAGGGCCTCCCTCTGGCAGCAGGCGGGCCGCGCCGGCCGGTCCGGCGAGGGCGCCCTCGCCGTCATGGTCGCCCGCGACGACCCGCTGGACACCTTCCTGGTCCACCACCCAGAGGCGATCTTCGACCAGCCCGTCGAGTCGACCGTCCTGGACCCCGACAACCCCTATGTCCTCGCCCCCCATCTCTGCGCCGCCGCCGCGGAGCTCCCGCTGACCGAACCGGACCTGGCGCTCTTCGGCCCGGCCGTCCCCGAGCTGCTGCCCCAGCTGGAGGGCGCGGGACTGCTGCGCCGCCGCTCCACCGGCTGGTACTGGACCCGCCGCGAGCGGGCCGCCGACCTGGCCGACATCCGGGGTGGCGGCGGCAGCCCCGTCCGGATCGTCGAGGAGGGCACCGGCCGCCTCCTCGGCACCGTCGACGAGGCCGCCTCCCACACCTCCGTCCACGAGGGTGCCGTCCACCTCCACCAGGGCCGCACCTATCTGGTGCGGAAGCTGGACCTGGAGGACTCCGTGGCCCTCGTCGAGGAGGCCGTCCCGCCGTACTCGACCACTGCCCGCGACACCACCTCCCTCACCGTCCTGGACACCGAGACCGAGATCCCCTGGGGAACCGGCCGTCTCTGCTACGGCTCCGTCGAGGTCACCCACCAGGTCGTGTCCTTCCTGCGCCGCCGGCTGATCACGGGCGAGGTCCTCGGTGAAACCAAGCTCGATCTGCCGCCCCGCACCCTGCGGACCCGCGCCGTGTGGTGGACGGTCACCGAGGACCAGCTCGACGCCGCCCGGATCACCCCGGAGATCCTCGGGGGCGCCCTGCACGCCGCCGAACACGCCTCCATCGGGATGCTGCCGCTCTTCGCCACCTGCGACCGCTGGGACATCGGCGGCGTCTCCGTACCGCTCCACCCGGACACCCTGCTGCCCACCGTCTTCGTCTACGACGGGCACCCGGGCGGCGCGGGCTTCGCCGAGCGCGCCTTCCACACGGCCCACGCCTGGCTGGCTGCCACCCGCGAGGCCATCGCCTCCTGCGAGTGCGAGGCGGGCTGCCCCTCCTGCGTCCAGTCCCCCAAGTGCGGCAACGGCAACGACCCGCTCCACAAGCGAGGCGCGGTACGCCTCCTCACGGAACTCCTCCGGGAAGCCCCGGAACCCCTTCGACCGGCCCCGGAGAAGCCGGAACCCCTCCGGCCGACCCCTGAGAAGCCGGAGCCCCCTCAGGAGGCCCCGGAGACCCGGACACCTCCCCGGACGGCTCCGGACTCCCCGGACTCCTCCTCAGCCAGGCCCGGCCACCCCTGCTCCTCCCCGGCAGGACCCGAAGATCCCGGTGCCTTCCCCGGACCCGGCTCCTCTCCCTACGGCCCCGAACTCCTCGATGTCGCCGGTATCCCCGATATCACTGGTGTCCCAGACGTCCCCACTGCATCCGCCGGATCCGCCGGATCCGGCTTCCCCGGCGGGCCCGGCGGGCCCGCTGACCCTGGCATCCCCGACGGACTCGGCGGACTCGGCGGACCCGCGCGGGATGCAAGTTCCGGGCGGTAGGGGCCGAGGACGACCCGGACTGTGACCTCGGCGATCTCGCCGCGCAGCCCGCAGCGGACCAGTTCGGCGCCCTGTGCGGTGGCCACCCGGGCGGCGACCGCACACGCCTCGGCCTCGCCCCACGGCGCCCGGTCGGCGGCGGCGAGCGCGGCCAGATCGGCCGCTCCACCGGCTCGATGCCGGGCCGCCACCGCCTGCCCGAGCGCGAGCACCGCCCCGAACACCACGCACAGCGCACAGGCCGCGAACGCCGCCCACACCGTCGCCGCACCCCGGTCGCCGTCGCCTTCACGGCGCCGGGACCCGGCCGTCACGGTGTGCCTCCGTGCTCGGCGAGCGCGGCGGCGTCCGCCCGCAGGGTGAGTCCCATGCCGCCGGGGCCCGGGGCCGCCGCCTCCACCGTCACCCGCCACAGCTCCCCCGACCGCGTCACCGCCACCCGGGCACCCTCGGGCGCGGCGGCCCTCGCGACCGCCTCCGCCGTCGCCACCGGCTCGGATCGGGCCGCCGACCGGGCGCCCGCCCTCGCCGCGTCCACACAGCGGATCTGCGCGGCCGCCGCTGCCAGCGCCCAGAGCAGGGTCACCGTGAACAGCGCGAGGACGGGGAGCACCAGCGCCGCCTCCACCGTCACGAAGCCCCGGTCGGAACGGCGCTCAGAAGGGCGCATCGAGAGCCTTCCCGATCACCGACTCCAGCGCCCCCGAGACCGTCCCGCTCGTCACGATCTTGTAGAGCACCGCGGCGAACCCCGCCGCGGCGATCGTCCCCACCGCGTACTCGGACGTGGTCATCCCCGCGTCCCCGCGCACGGCCTCCCGACGCGCCCGCCACCAGCCGCCGGGCCCCGCCCGACGCACCGCGCCCACCGGATCCGCCCCACCCGGACCGACCTCCGCCGTACCCGTCGCCCTCGGCCCGACCACCGCCGGGCCCGCCTTCCGGGCAGCCACGGCCTCCGTTCGGCCCGTGCGGACCGCCGTCGCCGTCCCCCGGCCCGTGCCCACGGTCCCGCCCTCGCCCACGGTCCCACGCTCGCTGACTGCCATGTCGTTCTCCTCGAATCGTCCGTGTTCCGTCATGTCTCGTCCTGTCGTCCTGTCGTGCTGCCGTCGCCGTCGTGCCGTCATGGCCGCCGCGTCGCCGTGGCGGCTGCGCCGCCGTGGCGTCACTCGCCCCGCCTTGACCGCTCATCCGGTCATGAGGCCCGCCGCCAGGCCGATCACCACCGGCGCCACCCCCACCGCCAGGAAGGCGGGCAGGAAGCAGAGGCCCACGGGGGCGCTGATCAGCACCTGCGCCCTGCGCGCCCCGGTCACCGCCGCACGGGTCCGGGCCGCGCGCAGCGCCGTCGCGTGCCGGGCCACCGCCTCCGCTGCGGGCGCCCCCGAAGTACCGGCCCTCTCCATGCAGCGGGCCAGCCCTTCGGCACCCGGTATCGACCCGAACCGCCCCCACACCTCCGCCGGTTCGCCACCGAGCCGCAACTCCGCCGCCGTACGGCACAGCCGCTCGCCCAAAGGACCGCCCAATGAGCGGCCGACCGCCTCCGCCGCCTCACCCGGCCCCGCTCCGGCCGACGCACAGGCCGCCAGCAGGTCGGCGGCGAGCGGCAGGTCCCGCGCCGCGGCCTCCTCGTCGGCCGCCGAGGTCTCCCGTGCGACCAGCCACCGCCGGGCGCCCGCCCCCGTCACCGCTCCGGCGAGCAGGGCGCCGGGCACCCCGCACAGCACCCAGCCGAGACCGGCCGTCCCGAGGGACACGGCCCCGTGCCGCAGCCATCCCGGCTGCCCCGACCGTTCCTTCGGCCGCGCGGGCGCCACCGGCGGGAACAGGGCGCCCGCCCGCCGTCGCGTCCCACGCCCCCGCCGCCCGCCCAGCCACTGCCGGGCCCCCTGCGCACAACCCGCCAGCAGCACCGCGAGCAGCGCCCCCAGCCGTACGGCGTCGCTCATGTCCGCTCGCCTCCCCGGACGATCCGCGCGGCCCACCACAGCCCCGCCGCCTCCAGGGCACCGCCGACGGCCAGGCAGCCGAGGCCCACCGGGGTGTGCAGCAGCACCCGCAAGGGGCCCGCGCCGAGCGCCGTCCCGAGACCGATCCCCGCCACCGGGAGCAGCGCGAGGACCACCACCGTCGCCCAGGCCCCGGCCAGTTCGGCGCGCAGCCGCTCCCGTTGTTCGTGGTGGTCCCGCAGCGCCGCTTCGAGCCGTTCGAGACCGGCGGCCAGGCCCGCGCCGCCGTCCACGGCCACCTGCCAGCAGGCGGCGAGTCCCGCGAGTCCCCCGGCACCGTCCCGGACCGCCGCCGCGCGCAACGCCTCGGGTACGTCCCCGCCGAACCTGGCGGCCGCCAGTACCGCCGCCTCCTCGCCGCCCAGCGCGCCCGTCTCCCCGGCCGCGAAGAACAGGGCCTGCGCGGGCTGCCATCCGGCTCTCAGCTCCCCGACGAGGGCCCCGCACAGGGCGACCACCCGCCCGGCCCGCGCCTCGCGTTCCTTCCGGTGCGCGGCGGACCGCAGCCACCGCCCGACGAGCGGCACCGCGAGAGCGCCCGCGACCAGGGGCAACGGCGAGGCTCCGAGGAGAGCGAGGACCCCCGCGACCGGCAGGCAGAGCCACGCCCGCCGCTCGCGCGCCACGGCCCACCGGCGAACGCCCCAGGCCCGCCACCCGCCTTCCGGACGGAACGGCGACCACCCCTCACCCCGGCCGCCGGTGCACCACCCACCACTCCCGTCAGACCCGCCGGGTCCGCCGGGTCCGCCAGGTCCGCCGGGTCCGACCGGTCCGCCGAGCTCGTCCAGCCCGGTCAGGGTGCCGTCCACGAGGACCGCTCGCGCCCGGCGCGCACCGCGCCGCCGCTCGGCCGTCCACCACAGCGCCGATCCGGCGCAGAGCGCCGCCGCCACCTGGACCAGTACCCGTACCGCGTCGGGGTCCGCCGCCGTCCAGGCCAGCGCCCGTACCGGGTCCGGGTCCGCCACCGCTTGGGCCAGTGCCCGTACCGACTCCGGGTCCGTCGTCATCACGCTCCCCCTCCGATGAGCGACCGCAGCCGCTCCCAGCCCCGCTCGCGTTCGAAACCGGAGGGGCCCCATCGCAGCGCGGGAACCGTGTGGACGAGGCCCTCGCGGTCCCGCTCCAGGACGTGTGCCTCGGCGATCCGTCGCCGTCCGCCCCGGTCCCGCGCCACGTGCAGCACGACCGACAGACCCGCGCCCAACTGGCTGTGGAGGGCCGCCCGGTCGAGCCCGGCGGCCGTCCCCAGGGCTTCGAGCCGCGCCGGCACGTCCGCCGCCGTATTGGCGTGGACCGTGCCCGAGCCGCCTTCGTGTCCCGTGTTCAGGGCGGCGAGGAGGTCCACCGCCTCGGCGCCCCTGACCTCGCCGACGACCAGCCGGTCGGGCCGCATCCGCAGGGCCTGCCGGACCAGGTCCCGCAGGGTGACGAGTATGCTCTTAGGAACAGTTCGCCTGTCTCATGACGTCTCCTGTCTCACCAATACAGGCCCCAGGAAGCGATCCGACTCGGGAGTTGAGACCCAGCATCTGTCTCACCACCACCCCCCGAACGTTATGAGTTCGTTATGCAAGTGAGTCGAGCGGTCGCCGTGCAAGCACCTCGCGCCCGCCACATCGAACAGGCTCGGAGCCGGCCAGGTCAGGGCGCTCATTGCGCCGGGCATCGCTACACGAAAACCTCCAGCTTCTGGAGATCGCCGCGTCGACTCTGCAATGGAGGCAGACCTGGATCCCTAGGATGAGCGATGACCGGTACGCATGTGTGCCACGGCTACGCCTGGCCGCATCAAGAGGGAAGAGAGCGCCGTAGTGCCGCTGGAGGTTGTATACGGCGAGAGCCGAGACCGGAGCACCGCATCGCAGCTGGCGGAAAAGCTGCGTGACGTGGTCTCCGATGGCACGGTGTATCTCGGATACCCGGTGCTGGCCACGGCTGAAGACCGTGTTGAGGTGGATGCTCTACTGGTCAGTAGGAGCCACGGACTCGTAGCTTTCCTCCTCGAAGACACCATTCCACGCGATGCGGACGAATGGGAGGCCGTCTCCTCGGCCCAGGATCGTCTGTACAACGTCCTGGAGAGCACGCTCGGCAAGCACAGCGGGCTGCGTCGGCGTCGGCAGCTGGCCCTGGAGATCTCCACGGTCACCGTCTTCCCGGGCCCGGTAGGCGATCAGCCCTCCGACGTCGAGGGCATTTATTGCGACCTACTAGACGTCGCCACGGAAGTGGCGGGTCTCGACGGAATCGACGAGGGTACCGAGCGGGCACTGCAAGCGGCACTGCAGCGAGTAACGACGATCAAGCCGGTCAAAAAGCGCTCATCGGTCCAAGATGCATCCTCCCGCGGCGCCACCTTGAAGGTGATCGAACGGGGCATTGCGAACCTAGACCAGTGGCAGAAGGCTGCCGCAATCGAGACGCCTGAGGGGCCGCAGCGGATCCGTGGTCTGGCCGGATCGGGCAAGACGGTGGTTCTGGCCCTTAAGGCTGCCTACCTGCATACCCAGCACCCCGAGTGGCGCATTGCAGTGACCTTCCACTCCCGAGCCCTGTATCAGCAGATCCAGGATCTGGTGGAACGCTTTACGTTCGAGTACAGCAACGACCGCTACGACGAGCAGTTTCTGCAGATCATGCACTCCTGGGGGTCGAACTCCAAGGCGGGCATGTATAGCGAGATGGCCCGGGCTGTGGGGGTCACGCCTCGGGACTGGAGCTACGCGCGCGCCACCTATGGCATGGACAACGCCTTCCAGGGGGTGTGCCAGGAACTCCTCGCGGTGGTGCGTGCCGGCTCGCCCGAGCCGGTCTTCGATGCGGTCCTCATCGACGAGGCCCAGGATCTTCCGCCGGAGTTCTTTCAGCTCGTCTATCTATTGACGAGGGATCCCAAGCGAATCGTCTGGGGCTACGACGAGCTCCAGAAGCTGTCTGAGTCGGCTATGCCCGGGACAGATGAGCTGTTCGGAACAGGTCCTTCGGGGGAAAGCCTCGTCAGTCTCGCCCAGCAGGACAAGCAGCCGCGGCGCGACATTGTGCTGCCGGTCTGCTACCGCAACACTCCCTGGGCACTGGCCACAGCTCATGCCTTGGGAATCGGTGTTTACCGCGAAGATGGTCTGCTGCAGCACTTTGACGCCCCCGAGCTGTGGGGGGACATCGGCTACAACACGGTCCACGGCAGTCTTACTCTCGGCTCAGCGGTCACGTTGGAGCGGGCAGAGTCGAGCTCCCCGGCCTACTTCCGTGACCTGCTCACCTCGGACGACGCGGTCATAATGAAGCGTTTCGACGATCAGACCGCCCAGGACATCTGGGTAGCTCAGCAGATCAAAAAGAACTTGACCGATGACGAACTTGAGCACGACGACATCCTGATCGTCTTGCCCGATGCCTACCGCGCCAAGTCCCGGGCCCCGCGGCTAATGCAGACACTCCTGCAACACGGGATCCCCTCGCATTTGGTAGGAGTCGGCACAAGTGTCGACGAGGTGTTCAAACGGGACTCCGTCGCCTTGGCCCATATTTACCGGGCCAAGGGCAACGAAGCTCCTATGGTCTATGTCGTCGATGCTCAGTACGCAAACAGTGATCATCAGGCAGTCACCCGTCGCAACACCCTCTTCACCGCCATCACCCGCAGTAGAGCGTGGGTCCGCGTCGTGGGCTGGGGCGACCGGATGGACGCGATCTCCCGCGAGATCGACAAGGTGCGGGAGAAGAACTTCCGTCTCGGTTTCACCATCCCCTCGCGCGAGGAGCTGGCCCAACTTCGCCACCTTCACCGCGACCGCTCTGACGACGATCGCGCTGTGGTACAGAAGGCCACGGACGGGCTTCAGACCTTCCTTGAAGCTTATGAGACCGATCAGATCGATCTCTATGACATTCCTCCAGCAATGCGGACACGGCTGGTGATGAAGCTCAAGGAAGACATGCCGCGTGACGACAACTAGAACAGTCGCCGAGGAAGTCCGAAACCTCCTCGACTACCTTCTCATCGCGGAAATAGCCGCTTACGTAAACACAGTATCTGTCAGCGGAACGCGCGTCTCCTGGCATGCGACAGACCCTGGCATCCCTTTCCTGGTCAATCGAGGGGATCCAACTCTTCAGGACTACCGGCGATGGGCTCAAGCCGGCGCCTATTCGGCTCTCCTGTTCGATGGCGCGTTGCTGCAGATCACCTATGAGGTCGAAGGGGGAGAAATCGCCGGGCACCGACTCGCATACATTCCTTGCCCCTATCGGATGGACAGCGAACTCGTGCGCCAAGATCCGATCATCGACATAATCGATCTCCACATCGAGACCGAGCCAACGAACATGGTTCTGCACTCCGCGATCCGATTCGATTTTGACCCGGTGGCTGCGGCTCCAGGGCATCCGGCAGCACACTTGACTATCAATTCTGCGAACTGTCGAATCGCCTGCGCTGCGCCGATGCACATCGGACGGTTCACCGACTTCATCTTCCGGAATTTCTATCCCGACCTATGGAAGGCCCATCTTCCTTTCTTCGGGAGTTCAGCCACAAGAGAAGCTGGCCCACGCACTCTCACTCATGATGAGCGTGATATCCCGCACCTGTACTGGAGCTAAAAACCGACACGACGAGGAACCAGGCTACTTAATAGCTAAGCAGCTACAGTCGTGGAATACGTGCGGGTCCCGCATGATGCACGCGGGACCCGCAGCCTCCGAGGTCTAGCTAGTGCCGGGATCTTTCACGGGCGCGAGATTCGATCAGCCAGCTCGTTGATCCGCTTCTGTGCGGCGGCAACGATAGCCCGGAGATCGTCGTCAGCGACCGCGATGAGGTCGTCGGGATCAATGGATTCGATGGACTTCATCGTGGAGCTGATCGTCTTGGTGAAGCGCGTCCGCTGTTCCCGGATCGAGATCTCTGGGTCAGAGGTGACCGTCTCGACGATGAGTGCCTGAACCGCTTCGTAGGCTTCGGCCACCGCTTCTGGCGTGGCCTTCTCGTCTTGGACGACAGCTACGTACGATGCGGCCTTCTCCTTGGCTTGGGCAGGTAGGTCGACTGGCAGGCCGGCCGGTGTCTTGGCCTTGCCTTGGTCAGCAACCCGCCGAATGTACTCGACGCGCTCGGCCTTACGAACTTCGGCTGCTCGCACTTCGAGTGCCTGCTTGGCCGCCTCAGCGGTTCGCTGGTCTGCGATGATCGCAACCTTCAGCGCAGTGGGGTTCTCCTTGACCTCCAGCGCTTTGGTGGGTCGGATGCCGGCGACCTCGGCTGCCGCTGCGACCAAGGCGCTTCGCTCCGAGGTAGAGTTTCTCCGGGAGCTGTAAAACTGGCCCCAGATTTCCTCGTCAGGAAGAGCGACGGGTTCGTGTCCGGGGAATAGATCGGCACCTCCGAACTGGACTACGCCAGCCTCCTTTGCTGATTCCCAGGCATGCAGATAGCGAAGGACACGCTCGGACGAGGTGCCTGACCGGCGCGCAAACTCGGCAGCGGAAATCTTTGCAGGACGGCTGGAAGCCGCCTGCTTGCCGTCGGCGCCCTTGGACACCTGGCAGGCCACGAAGAACGCAAGCCACCAGCCTCCTGAACGGTCCAGCGCTGCCCATGCCTTGATGTCCCGGTCTCGCTGGTCCTCGCTGTACCCGGTGACCCCGTCCTCAGCGAGCATCGTGCGGACCGCGCCCCGCATCTTGTCCATGCGCCGGCGAATCTCAGGAACGCCCTCATTAGGGTGAGGAACCTGGAGAACCTTCAGCACGTACTCGGCCTTGTGCCCGAGGCCGAAGGGGGGCTTGGCCTCGATGAACTCCTTGAATGAGGCGAAGGACTGGTCGACATTGACGTCAGAGGGAACCTGCCGCCAAGTCCCCTCCTCGACGACCGCCGCGAGCAAGTCGAGGAACCCCCCGGGGGTGCCGCCGTTTCGCTCAAGGCTGGTGCGGAGCTGGTAGACCCGCTGCTGGTCCTCTGTGAGATAGCTGTTGGACTCGACTCGCACGGTCATCTAGGTCTCCTAAGCCAGGTGCTTACTGATGTTGAGAGCCACCTGGAGCCGCTTCTCCGCCCTCTGAAGCGTATTCGCCTCGTCCGCGCTGAACCCGCAAGCCTGCTTCAACGCGAAGTTCGCCCTGGTCATGGCATCGGCGTATCCGGGCTTGTCCGGTGTCACGCCGCGCCGTGCGAGTTCGCTCTTGACCGCGTCAGCAGCCTTCGACTTGAGGATCTCGATCTGGGCCCGATCCGTCCTCGGAGCTGCAGCAGCTGTAGCGGCTGAAGCCTCCGACCGCGGTGGCGGAATCGTCTCACTCTGGACGCTGACCCCAGCGAACTCGAGGATCTTCTTCAGCTTGGTGGCGTCCTCGCCGGAGTCCGCCATCACCTTGTAACCCTCGATCAGGAGGAACTCGTCCGCTTCGACATCGGTGTCGTTGCTGGCTGCCCGAGTCGTGGTTGCCACGGAGGCCTCCACATAGGAGAAGGCTTCCTGAACAAACTCTCCCGGTTCGCGCGTGTCGTCGTCGCGCTCCTGGATGATTCGAAGACCCTGCATCTCCTCGTCGCGCAGAACATTGAGGAAGTTCTGCATCTTGGGGTCGTCAGGCGCGACGATGATGCAGGACTGTTGGCGGGGACGCGGGCCCTCCTTCCATACTCGCAGTCCGCGGCCGACCAGCTGCTGCAGGTGCCCCTCGTCGCGGTAGTTCGTCAGCACGCCAACCACCGTGATCTCCGGGCAGTCGTAGCCGATGAACGCCATGCGGACCGTCACCAGCAGGTCCATCGGCTTGAACTTGAAGTCGGTTAGGGCCTGGCCCGCAGCTCCGCCGTCGGCCGAGACCGCCAGCCCGACCCTCAGGTCGGGGTAGGTCTCCTGGAGGTACTTAACGACCTTCTTCGCCTCAGCTTGCTGCATGCAGGAGATCAAGCCGCGGTAGGCCCGATTGAACTTCTGCTTGTCCCGGATGGACTTGACCACCAGGTCCACCAGCGGCTTCCAGGTCCGCTCGTCCTTCAGCGCCGCCCTCAGCTCACTGCCGTCGTCGGAGAGGTTGAACTCCAGGAGACTGTCGCCACGACCGGTCTCCGGATCACTCATGGTGCGCTTGGAGATACGAGCGTCGGTGAGCTTCATCTCGAAGGTACGAAGGTAGCCCTCAGCGATGCCGTCGACGTAGGTGGCTTCAGCATGGCGGACTAGTCGCTCCTTCCCGGAGTCCCGATGGGGCTCGTAGTCGGCAAGAATCAGCTTCTGGTTGTCCGCGCGGTACGGCGTGCCGGTCAGCAGC
This sequence comes from Streptomyces sp. NPDC101490, assembly GCF_044767145.1. Taxonomy (NCBI): domain Bacteria; kingdom Bacillati; phylum Actinomycetota; class Actinomycetes; order Kitasatosporales; family Streptomycetaceae; genus Streptomyces; species Streptomyces sp. NPDC101490. Next base: position 169,699 of record NZ_JBIWNI010000006.1, on the reverse strand, counting down.
AATGTGTGCAGGGCGTACTCGTGCAGCTTCTTGATCAACTCGCCTGCTCGGGTACCGCCGCCATCGGTGTCGTCACCGCAGAACTGGGCCTCGTCGGCGATCAGGAGGAACCGTCCGCGATGGCGGGCGGCCCACCGGGTGAACATCTCTTCGTTCGTGACTAGCGCACTGTAAGTAGCGACGAAGCCGCTGTTGCGCTCGCCGCCGGGGATGAGCGGCACCTCGTTGACGCGATGCCGGATCTTTCCGAGCCTCTTGGTGGCGTCAAACAGGTCGCACAGGCCGCCAGTGACGTTGCCACCGGCATCGGTTGTCATCCAGCCGATCTCGCACTGCTCTGCAAGCGCCGTTCGAGGGGCGAAGACCGCGATGTGGTCGATCATCCCCTCCCTGATCAGCCGAGTGGCCAACGACTGGTACGCGAGGGTTTTACCTGATCCAGGAGACGCAAGCACCACCGTGCGGTCCTCGCCGGCGGAGATCCGCTCCAGAACGCGGTCGATCAGATTGGCCTGGAACGGGCGGGGGACGAAGGTGTCACGGAAGTGCATATCACGTCCTTTGATCAAATTGCATGGATTACAGAGGGCTTGCCCGTTCTCTACCTCTGTCCGTCCGCCGTCGGCCCATGGGATGCGATGGTCCGCATGCCACCCCTCGTCCAACAGCTGAAGGCAGCGCTGACAGCGGCCCTCAGCGTTCTCGTAGAGTCGCTGCCTTTGTGACGAGCTGAAGAACCGGCGAGGATCAAGATCGACCACGAGAGCTCTACTTCCCCTCTGCAGGCCATAACTGACGGCTCGAAGGCTAGCGCCAGCCACTGACACTCCGGGGCGGTTACGGCAAACGGTGCCAACAGCAGTCATCGACACCCCAAGGCCAGCCGCCCCCGCAGCTCTGAGAACTAGAGCGCGAGGGCGGCTGGCCGAAAGTGACTAGTGGATTGCCTGAGCAATCCGATCGCGAAGGCTGCTATCGCTGAGAGCGTCTACGTCACGCCACACGGCATCGGACACTTCGTCGGTCTGAAGGTCGCCGATGTCGGCGGTGGTGCGGAAGAGGAAGCGGAAGTCGAAGTGCTGGTGGGCAGGCTCGTCCTTGGCGGGGTTCGCGCCGATGGGGTGGACGTCGATGTGGAGGGGGGTCTGGCTGTGCGGGTTGACCACGTGCGGCGGAATGCCGGTCTCCTCAGTGAGCTCACGGCCAGCGGCCTGGAGGAGGGTGTCGTCGGAAGCTTCGAGGTGGCCGCCGGGCAGCAGCCACTTGCCGGTGGCGTTGTGGAGGATGTGCAGGATGCGGCCGTCGGGGCCGATGAGAATCGCGCCGGCGGTGACGTGGCCAGGCAGTGTCTTGCGGCTGGTGAGGTCGTCGCCGTCGTCCAGGAGGCCGAGGACGACGCCGAGCTCGGTCTTCGCTTCGGGGTGCTGGTCGAGGTAGTCGGCGAGGGTGGTGCGGATGTGGTCTGCCGTGATGGCCATGGTGATCACCTATTGAAGTAGTTGAGCCAGGTCGCCGCGATCGCGGCACGGTCGGCCGCGGGGACCTCGTAGATGCCGGGGGCGAGGTCTTCGCGGGTGAGCATCCTGATCGCGGCGAGAATCTCGGCCTGGACCAGGAAGATGAACGGCCCAACGCTGGCGCCGTGGATGAAGTTGACGGCGTTGCCGCCGTTCGCCAGATAGAAGTAGTGGCCGGTGGTCTGGTAGCGGGTGACGTGGTCGCCGACCTGCGTGCGGGTGTAGACGTCGGGCAGGCCAGCGAGGTCGAGTTCGTCCTCGCTGCTGGTGACGGTGGCGATGTAGGTGCCGTTGCGGAGGTGGGCGAAGTCCTCTCCCCGCAGGGAGACCGCTCCGGTCGCGCAGAGGACCAGGCCGGCGACGGCCAGGGCGGCCTCGCGGTCACGGGCGACGACGAAGCCCTGGGAGAGGGCCTGGGTGCGGCGGACGGGGTCGATGTCGAAGACGGTGACCTGGACGCCCTTGGCGTGCAGGAGGCGGGCGATGGAGGAGCCGAGCTTGCCGAAGCCGATCACCAGGGCGGGCCGGCCGTGGAGGATGTCGCCGCGACCGCGCATGACGGCCTCGGTGGAGAAGACGACGGACTGGCCGACGAGGAAGTCCTCGGGGTCCTTCAGCGGGGACCGGGCGACCGAGATGACGGGGCAGGGCAGTTTGTCGAGGTCCTCGTAGCGCCGGTGCCCGTTCTCGGTGTCCTCGATGACCCCGGCGAGCCGGCCGGTGAAGCGGCTGTGGACCGTCTCGAGGGTGGGTGCGAAGTAGCCGCCGACGTCCAGCAGGCAGGTCGCCTCCCCGGCGGCCCGGGACTCGATGTAGTCCAGGGCGGTGTCGGGGTCGGTGAACAGTTCGCGGGTGAGGGTGTCGACGGCGGCGGTGTGCTCGACCTCGCGCCGGGCGGCGGCGTCGATGGACTTCGGCTTGGGCAGCACCGCCTTCAGAGCGGTCATGGTCGCGACGGCACGGACGAAGGAGGGCCGCTCGGGCAGCAGGTGCGTGATCAGGAAGGCGGCGGTCTTCTCGTCGGGGGCGAAGGTGGTGGCGATCTTGGTGAAGTAGGCGTCCAGCCGGGCGCGCTCGAAGATTTCCATGGCGATGTCCCTCTCCGGTGATGAGTCGGGCGGTGCATGGGGCTGGGTGGTTCAGGCGGTGCGGGAAGTGCGGCGGGCGAAGCCGAACAGCAGTCGGCCGCGGGCGAGAGCGGCGTCGAGGTAGGCGTCGACGCGGGGTGCGTCGGCCCACTGGGCGAGCGGGTCGAGCCCGAGGACCAGGGCGGCCCTGCCGTTGTCGTGGACGAGTCGGGTCCACTGCGGGTGGGCGGGCAGCTTCAGGCCCCAGCGGGCGCCGGGGAACCTCAGCAAGACGTGTGAGCCGGTCGTCACCAGGCTTCCGAGGGTCTCGGGGGCCGGGTCCTCGGCCCGGGCAAGACCGCCCAAGGTCTCGCCAAGGTGTCGCATGCGGGCCTCGATCGCGGCGGGGGTGTCGTGGCCGGTGCGGCCGAGGCGGTGGGCCAGCAGGAGGTGAGCGACCTGCTGCCCGTCGGCGGCGCTGCCGGGCCAGGTCCAGGCACCCAGCGAGGCCAGCAGCCCGGTTTCCGGGCCGTTCGCGGGGGCGGTGCGGGTCAGCACGTCCGGACCTCTTCAACGGCCCGGAAGGTTGTGGCCGACGGGGCGGTAGGGAAGTGGGACCAGACGATCTTTCCGTACGGTCGGCGGGGATCGATGCCCCAGCGGGCGGCGAGGGCGGTGACGATCACCAGGCCCCGGCCGGTCTCGTCCGCCGCCGGGTCCGGGAAGGCGGGCTCGGTCAGGGGCTGATGCGGGTCGCGGCTGTCGTGGACTTCCAGTCGGATTCCGCCGTCGTCGGGCTCCAGGCGGACGAGGAAGCCGTGGTCGGCATCGCTGCCGTGGGCGAGCGCATTGGTGGCGAGTTCCGAGACGACCAGGCGGATGTCGCCGGTGTTCTCCAGGCCCCAGGCCCTCAACGTGCGGGTGGTGAAGTCACGTGCCGCTTTGACCGATTCGGGATAGTGGTCGAAGAACCTCTGTGTCGCTTCAGGCATGGGGGCCTCACATGTCGTGGTCCAAGGCGGGGGCGGGACTGCGGCGGACGGCTCGTTCGGGTCTTGCCCCGGCAGAGCCGGAGGTGGCCTTGTGGGGGCCCCGGACCAGCAGCAGCCGGGCGCCGGCAGCGGTGATCCGGGCTTGGCGGGGGACGGCTATCGCCTTCGGCCCGAGGTGCGAGAGGGCGGGCAGGACGACGCCGTAGGTGTCGTGCAGTTCCAGGACGTCCAGCAGGCCGGTGAACGCGGCCGACCGCTCGGTGCCGGCCGTCCGTTCGGTGAAGACCCCGTGCAGGGCGAGTTCGTGCCGGCGGCAGTACTCGACCAGAGCGTCGCGCAAAGCGTCCTGACGGGCCCGGGAGACCCGCACCAGCCTCAGGAAGCCGTAGACGACCGGGCCGCTGACGCCGCGATGCTCGGTGAGGGGCTCCATCGTTCGCAACCATCCAAAGGTCCGATAACTGGTGTCACCGGTCAGCCTGACCCCGCCCCAACCTCCCGGGAATGACCGCCTGTTGCACTTCCGTGGCACTTGCGTCTCCCCACCTGGGCCCGACGTGCTTCGATGACGGCGGGAAGGGAGCAACGTGTGGCGACCGTGCACCACTGGACCGGGCTGGAGGCCAAGGCACTCCGGCTCGCGCTGCGGCTGAGCGTCCGCGCGTTCGCAGAACACCTCGGTGTCGGCGTGCGGACCGTCTCCAAGTGGGAGAAACTCCAGGCGTTAACCGAGCCCCGCCCGGACACCCAGGCGATCCTCGACACGGCCCTGGCCCGCGCGGACGCCGCCGCCCATCTGCGGTTCGAGACGTTCCTGTCCGAGGCCGGATGGCCCGGGACGGAGACCGCTGGCCGACGGGTGACGCCCGCCGGTCCGCTGGCCTGGGAGTACGAGTCGTGGACCGACGACCTCGACCGGGCAGTGGTCGCCCTGTCCCGGCAGGACTTCACCTTCGCCGAGAGCCTCATCAGCCGGTGGACCAGCCGCTTCACTCCGCTGCGGCTCGATGACCGGGGCCTGTATCTCTTCGCCCGCTCGACCGCCCTCCTCGGCGACCTCCAGCGCGACCAGGGCAGTGTGGTCGGACCACTGTCCGCCCAGCGCTCCTATGTCACCGCCAAGTCGCTGTTCACGCAGCTCGACATCCCTCGCCGGATCGCCCAGCTTGACCTGTCCCTGGCCGTGGTCGCTGAGATGTCCGGGAATCTGGAGATGGCCGCCCGCCAGTACGAGCACCTCGCCGTCGACGACCGTCTCTCCCGCCGCGACCGGGCCCGATCGCGGCTGTGGGTGGGGACCGCGCTGAGCAAGGACGGTCAGCACGACTATGCGACCCGCGTGATGCTGGCCGCGACCCGCGACTTCGAGGACCTCGCCGAACCGGAGGACTGGTCGGTGGCCCATCAGAAGATCGCCCTGGCCCACCGAGGGGCCGGCGACCTCTCCTCCGCCCTGCACTTCATCTCTGTCGCCCGCGGCACCGCCACCACTGACGCCCCCATGCAGCGGGTCCGTCTGGACACCGCCCACGGACACATCCTGCTGAGCGACCCCGCGACCCGCGATGATGGCCTTCACGTCCTCGACAAGGCCGCGACCATGGCCGCCCGCTTCGGGCTGTCCCACCAGCTGGCCAGCATCGAGAACATCAAGGCCATGAGCACGGGGCCGTCCGGCCCCGCCAGCCGGTGACCAGGGAGAGAACAGGCGTGGGCGACAACCAGCAGACCATCACCGAAGACCAGTGGCGCCGGACCAAGCTGATCTGGGACTACCACCTCATGGGCCAGCCACTGCGGCCCGCCGACGTGGCTATCGGCCTGGGCAGCCACGACCTCGGCGTCGCCGCGGCTGCGGCCGACCTCTATCACCGCGGCCTGTTCCCGCAGCTGGTGTTCAGCGGTGGCAACAGCCCCACAACGAAGGCCCGCTTCCCGCGCGGCGAGGCCGTCCACTTCCGTGAGCACGCTCTCGAACTCGGCGTCCCCGACTCCGCGATCCTCGTCGAGCCGAACGCCGCGAACACCGGCCAGAACGTCACCCTCACCCGCGACCTGCTGGCATCCGTCGGCATCGCCCCGGCGAGGGTGATGCTGGTCTCCAAGCCCTATATGGAGAGGCGGTCCTTCGCCACCGCCCGGAAGCTGTGGCCCGACGTCGAGATCGTGTGCGCGTCGGAACCCCTTGAGCTGGACGACTACTTCAAGAGCATCGGCGACGAGAAACTCGTGGTGGACATGCTCGTCGGCGACCTCCAGCGAGTGATCGAGTATCCGAAGCAGGGCTTCGCCATCGCCCAGGACGTCCCGGAGAACGTGCATGCCGCATACGAGTCCCTCATCCGCGACGGCTTCACCAGCCGCCTCATCTCCTGACCAGCCCACCTCCGGCGGGCTGTGCGCGATCCACCAGCCCAACCTGTTCCCGAGGCTGACCACCCTGGCCAAACTGTTCGCGGCGGACACCTGGATCGTCCTCGACGACGTCCAGTTCACCCGCCGCGACTACCAGCACCGCACCCGCCTCGCGGCCCTGACGGACCCGGACCGAACCCGGTGGCTGTCCATCCCCACCCACCTGCCTCAGGGCCGTCAGACCGCCATCCGGGACGCCCTGATCGCCGACCCCGCCGCAGCCCGGCGACGGACCGAGGCGATGATCCGGCAGGAATACCGGACCAGCCCCCACTGGCCCTCCATGCAGACTGCTCTGGAACCCGTCTGGGCCGCGTTCGACACCGGCCGGACCGCCGCCGTCGCCGAGACCTCCACCCACATCCTGCTGGACCTCCTCGGCTGGTCAGGCCGCGTCCTGACCGCCGGCGGGCTGTCCGCCCGGACCGAGCGATCCGAGCGGCTCGCCGACCTCACCGCAGCCGCCGGGGCCGGCACGTATCTTTGCGGGATCGGCGGGATGACGTATCTCAACCCGGCCCCGTTCACCGCCCGCGGCATCGCCGTCGCCCCGTTCCTGCCTCCAGCCGCCGGGATCTGGACCTCCGCCCGGCGCGTCACCTCCTTATGGGCCCTGGCCCACCTCGGCCCCACCGGCCTCTCCGCCCGACTCCGGGCCCTCACCGGAGCCCCGGACTCGCTCGAAGCCGCGGCCTGAGCACGTATAGCTGTACTTCCCCCCTTCTCGAGGGGGGGGGAAGTACAGACGAACGTCGTGCACCATCGCGTACGGACCTATGTGCTCAGCCGTCCGTTCGAACGGGACCGTGGTCCGTGGCGGGAGCAGGGATCGAGGCCAGGCGCCGGCTGCTGCCGAGCTTCTTCTTCAGCGCGATGTTCTCGTGGTAGAGGTTCGCGGTCACCGCGGCCAGCGCGTCGAGCTTGCCCTGGGCCTCGGTGACCTGGGCCTTAGCCTCCCGCAGATGCCGGCGGAGGTCGGCGATCGTCTCATCCCGCTGCACTTCGCCGGGGCTGCGGAGGACCGGCCGGGCGACTTTGGCGTCCCACTCAGCCAGGATCTCCTCGGCCCGGTGGACGGTCGCGTGGCTGACCTGGGCCTCGCGGGCGAGGTTCTCCTTGGTCAGGGCGCCGTTGGTGTGCAAGGGCTCACCGGCCAACAGCCGGGCCATGGCTTCACGGAGTTTCGTTGCGGTCGCGGCGGATACCGGCATCAGTGGGCACCTTCCAGGTTGGCGAATTGTGCGGTGACCGACTGCACCTCGGTGAGACGGATCTCTATGGATTCGCGCCGCGGCGGGGAGAGCCGTTCGCGTCGCAGGGTGTCTTGCAGGTCGCCCTCTTCGGCGATCCAGTAGGGGGCGTTCTTCAAGGTCAACACCGAGTTGCGGCATTTGCCAGGCTGGCACGCGCCGAGCAACGGCTGCTTGCCCCGCTGCTCGGGCGGGAGCTGGTTTTGGCACTCGGCGGTCGATGCCTGCCACAGGCAGTGGTTGATCGTGCCGAAGTGGAGCTGGGCGAACTCGTCCCGCAGCAAGCTCAGCTGCATCCGTTCGTCCGCGATCTGTGCTTGGAGGTGCGGGTCGGTGTCCATGGCCTTGATGACCTTGTCCAGGCCGGCGTGGAGCCTGGTGGCGCCGGGGCCGACGGCGACCGGATCGCCTTGCCGGCGGGCCTTGAGGAGTTCGACGAGCTTGCGGGCGGCGGCCAGTTCGAGCTGGTTGTCGAACTCCTTGCTCCAGTTCGCATCCATCCTGCCGTAGCCGGCGGTGACCCGGTTGGCCAGGGCCCGGCGGGCGGCGTGCTTGAGCTGGATTCCGAGCGCGATCTCCCCGTCGGGCTGCTGGGCGGTGATGATCGCCATGGTCTTGCGGAACATGTGCGGTCGCACCAGCCCATCGGGGATGGGCTCCAGTCCGGTCCTCTCCAGCGTCTTGTTGATGTTCTCGATGAAGAAGTCGATGTCGCGGAATGCATCGAAGCCCGCGCGGCCCCGTGTTCCCTCCGGCAGGAACCCGCTGGGCGGGGCCAGGGTGGCGAAGATGTGGCTGTCGTGCCAGGACAGGCGTTCGGCGACTGCCACGGCCTGTGCGACCGGCTCGGTGATCCACCACTTGAGGCGGGGCCGGGATTCGTCGTGCTTGACCTTCCTCGAGGCGATCGCGGGGGATCCGTAGTGCTCGACGATGGAGTTCCGTTCGATCTCCTGCAGTTCACTGTCGCGCATCAGCGTGAGGGCGGCGATGAAGACGTAGCAGGCGGCTCTGACCATTCGCAGGGCGTGCTCGAGGTCGCCGTCCTCGATGTAGTCGGTGCGGTCCTCGGTGATCGCCTCACGCACCCACAGCTGTCGCTGCCGGGTGCGGGCGGTGCCGCTGGTGAAGACGTTCGCCCGAGTCACCGTGCCGAATACGCGGCTTTCCAGGGTCAGCCAGACCGGCTCTCCGGCCGGCCCGTGGACGCTGGACTCCCGGCGGACGGGTATGCGGTTGGCCGGGTCGGCCAGCCACTTCTTGACCTGGGCATCAAGGTCTTCGGGCCGCCGGTTGCGGCCGCGGACGGGCTGGTCAACGACGCCCAGAGCGGCCCGACCTTCCCTGGCCGTGACGGGCCGGACCCGGCCTGCATCGGCCAGCTGCTGCACCATCCTCCGCCTCATCTGGTGCCGGTCCGAGTCCCGGCCGGTTTTGAACACGCCCTGGCTGACGCCGCCCGTCAGCCACAGGCTCAGCGTTGACCACATCACCGTGCCCGCCGGGTATCCGCGGAAGTCCCTGGCGTGGACGGGCACCAAGGAGGCAGGGTCCTGCACCCAGGCGGCGAGCTTCACGTCGATGTCCTGAGCCCGATGGGTCTGGCGCCGTATCCCGGCAGAGGCCGCCACGGCGGCGGCCTGCTGGTCGCGGCGTTCAAGGATCTGCGGGGCCATGTCGTCGATGTAGAACCAGGCGGCCCGCAGGAGCGGCCACCAGATAGCCGGCGGAATCGAGGGGGTGGACAACTCACCGGTGTATGTCCGCTCGGCCACCTCCGCAGCCGACTTCCCCGGCCACGGGTCCTCGGTCAGGCCGCCTCCGGTCAGCAGCGGGTCGAAGTCCAGCAGGCGGCGAATGGTGAGGACATCGTTGGCCAGAGTCGATGTTCCGGACGTCAGAGCGTGATGGTCGAGGTAGTTCTGCCAGTCCTCCGCCGCCCACACGGCCAGATCGTGGGGCATCTGCTGCTCGACCGCCCATGTGGCGATGAGCCGCATCTTGTCGCACATCTGCCTGACCGAGGACAGGCCCCAGTTCTCCGCCCGGAAGAACAGACCGGCATCCCGAAGGATCTTGTGGCTGGAGTTGAGCATCCCGAAGGCGATCTCGCGGGTCCGCAGATTCCAGAGCGGGTCCGTGGGAAACAACGCCCGCCAGGCGCTCTTCACTCGGTTCGCCGGCCGTCGAAGGCAGTCACCGGGCCAGTACCCGCTCTGCCCGAAGAGCGGGACCTCCGCTCCAGGGATGAGGTTGCGGCGGCCGCCGAGGACGGGTGTGTCGTCGGGGATGGTCTGCGAGGGCAGAGCCTGGAAGGCGGCGGCGGTTGTCATCGGTCGTACTCCGTTCGCATTCCGAGTGGCAGGTCGAGGCGGAACTTGCCCTCCTCGATCTGCTGGCGGGCCTCTGGAAGCTGTTCCGCGCACTCGGCGAACACTTCCTTCAGTGCGGCTGCCTGAACGGCCCAGGTGGCCTGCCAGACCGGTGGGGCCAGCACCTTGCGCATGTGGGTGATGTGGTCGTCGAGCATCAGCAGCCGGGGCAGCTGCGAGGTGAACACGATCGCGTTCGGGCAGATCATGCACATCGCCGGCGCGACGTGGCAGAGCCTGCCCTTGGGTGTATGCGGGGAGTTGTGGGGGTCACGGCAGTTGACGACACCCATGTCGAGCTCTCCGTGCTGCAAGGCTTTCCCCTCCTCGGGCGAGATGCCCAGCTCAGCGGCCGTCTCCGGCTCCGTGAGCATGGCCTCTGCCCCCTCGGTGACCAGCACGGGCTTGCCAGGCTTGATCTTGTTGAAGACTCCGCGCTGGGCCCGGTTGACCGCCCGGCCGGCCAGGACGTGCGCGGTCGTGCCGTGCGCGTAGTGGCCTCGGAACACTTCGATGTGGTGGTCGTCCCCTGCCAGGTCGCTCAGGCTGCCGCCCAGAGCGGCGACGCGTGTGGTCTTCGACGTCTTCCGCAGCCGTCGTACGTCATGCGGCTCGGAGATCTTCGCCGGGTCGCCTTCCATGTCCGGATGTGTGGTGATCCAGTCGGTGAACCGGCGCCCTGGGCGCTTGAAGATCGCCCGCCCCGCGGCCATGCGACGCCGGTGGTCGGTGGACTCGACAGCGGTGAACAGCCACGGATCGGTCTCGAATGCCTCCCGGGTCAGGGTGTTCACCGCGATCAGGCGGCGCAGGAGTCCGGGGACGTCCCAGTTGCCGGTGCCGGGGTAGGCGGACTCTCCAGGTGCCTCGTCCTCGTCCAGAGGCCGCTCACTCTCCCGCGGCCCGTCGTTGCCGTGCAGATGCGGACGGACCCGCTGGGCCCGCAGTTTGGTCTGCAGCACCCGGACCCCTTCATCGCTGAACTCCAGGTCTCCCAGGCAGAGATCGTGCACCTCCTCGGAGGTGGCATCGCCCATGGCCAGCAGGAGCAGGATCCGGAACGGCTGCAGGTCGAGTTCGTTGGGGAACAGCAGTCCGCTGACGGTGGTCATCACGCCGTACTTCCCGCCGAAGCGGGCCATGTAGAGGGGGTCGGCCACCACGTCCCTTACCGGCTTTGGCCACCACTTGAAGTGCGCCGGGAGATGCGTCAGCAGGGCGGGCATGTCGAGCACTCCGTGCCGGGCCGCCCAGACCAGATTGGGCAGCGACCGCCAGCCTCCACAGCGCGGGTCCTGGCCCTCAGCCAGCAGAGCCCGACCCACGACAAGCCGCTTCTCCAGGGCCCGGATATCGGCCTTGGCGCCATCCAGCAGAAGCAGACGCTCGTGATTGGCGAACTCGTCCAACGGCTCGCTCGAGCCACCCCGGAACGTCGGCGGCCCTTCCGCCCGCCGCCGCAGGCGCTCGGGCACCTTCGCGTCCCGAACCGCCCTGTGCTCCAACAGAATCAGCAGCAAACCGGCCAACACGTTCGGCTGGTTCGAAGTCGGCTCGTAGCGGGTAACAAGATCTTCCTCCCACTGGTAGATCACCTCAGCCAAGTCGATGGGCCCGCCATCCAGCCGGGCTTCATCCGGATCGAGGCCGGTGGCCGCCAGATGTGTGCCGGCGAACGTCAGGAAGCTGCGGATCGCGGTGACGTAGTTGCCACTGAAGGCCAGACCCGCCTTGCGGTGATAGTCCAGCCAGGCATCAGCCAGCTGGCCCGCAAGCAGTGAGCACTGGAACTCCGCCGGATCGATCCGGTGGGCCATCCGCTGGTGTCGGTAGACGTAGACGAGTTCCCGGACCCCGATCCGTCCAGGCGGCGCTGGCGGCGCGACGGCAGCGGCCGGACGCTGCCGGCTCCTGCGTTCTCCCCGGCGGGGCATCAGGCGGCCCTCCCCTGCGTCAGCCGGGCCGCGTAGTCGGCGTAGGTGGTGTCCTGGGCATTCCAGTCCGCGATCGCCCGGGCGACCAGCAGGTTCGTCTTGCGGATGTAGCGCAGGTAACGCATGGTCGACGTCGCCTGACGATGGCCGAGCAAACGCTGAACCGTCAGCTGCGGCGACCTGCTGATGTGATCGGCCAGGTAGGCGGTGTGCCCGCCCAGCCGCCGCAGCTCCGCCTCCTGCTCCGCCACCAGCTCGGTCAGCAACTGGAGCATGAAGATCGCGAACGTGTGACGCAGGTCGTGGATCTTGAATGCCCGCGGCACCACCGTCTCGAGCTTGTGTTCCTTGCTGATCCGCAGGGCCCGCACGTGGGCGTCCTCGAAGATCTGATGCCAGCGCTGTGCGGAGAGCATGCGCCCGCCGCGGCCGACGAACAGCGCCATCGGTTCCAGACCCCGGTCGCCCTCGATGACCGCGATCCGGCGCGTGGCCACGTCCATGTCCTTGATCGTGAAGGTCCGCCGGCGGCCGTGCAGAACTCCGCTGAGCTTGCCCTGCCGGGAGTTGATGTCGTCGACGACGAAGAGCTCTGCCCGGTGACGGTGCAGTGTGCGGGCGGCCGCATGCACGATCTTCGCCCGCTCTGTGCGCCGGTAGAAGTCGATCTCCCGCAAGGTGACGTGCTGGATCTCCACCGTGCGAGGCAGCCTGTACTTGGCCATCTCCCTCAGGTCCACCAGCGCAGCCGAGCCGTCCCGGCGCGGCGTCCCGACCTCGATGTCGAGCAGGGTGCTGAACTCCCTCAGGCGCATCCCGGTCGTCACCGCCAGCTCTGCCGCCGAGCTGTTGCGCAACGGTGCCGCCCCACGGAACGACCGGTCCGCCCGCTCGTCCGGCAACAGGCCGCGAAGCCCCACCTGCTTCAGGAACCGCCACTGCGAATAGGTCAGATGGCGGACGTCGAGATCGTTGACGACGGACACGGACAGAACGTCCTTGCCGTTCTTGCGTCGGTGATACGGGCGCCGGTCCAGCAACTTCGCGTCCTCGACAGCCCAGTCGTAGAAGTTGTTGATCGCGGCCCGCCGCCGCATCCACGTGGCCGCCGACACCGGCTCGTCCTGGTACTCCATGAGCTCGTCCCGGTAGGCGACGAGGTCATCCTCCGTGGCCGACAACAGATCCGTCGGCGGGTCCAACTGCCCAAGGAAGTCGGCCAGATCCATGAGGTCGTACGTGTAGTCCTGGAGCGACCCCGCATCCAGGCGCTTGGCCATATCGAAGAAGCACGAGGTCAACGGCTCCAGCGGACGCATATCCGACCCCAGGAAGAACGGCGTGCCCTCTTTGAGCGCCCCCTTGCGGGTCACGTACTCAACCCAGTCCAGATCCACACCGCCCACGGCACCCGCGTACCGGCGCACCTTGGCGTGCGACACGAAGAAGTACTCCACGAAGCCCCCGCACCTGAGACATCAACAGTCACTTGAACCTAACAGCCACCCGTGGTGTACCGCTGAGACATCGAGACATCTACCAACCCTTGAGCTAACCCGCGCCCTCCTGGTTCGCGGGCCGGGCCTCCAGTCGCACCACATGCGGGTGGTCCGGCCGCAGTTCCGCCGAGTCCTCGGCGAGGACGATGCGTTCCCGCTCGCCCACCAGACCGAGCAGGGAGGCGAGGAGCGTGGTCTTCCCGGTGCCCGTCCCACCGCTGACCAGGTACGACACCCGAGCGTCGATGAGGGCCCGCAGGACCGGGGCGCCACCGGGCGGCACGGTGCCCGCCGCGGTGAGTTCCTCCAGGGTGAAGGCGCGCGGGCGGACGACCCGGAGCGACAGACAGGTCGAGCCGACCGCGACCGGGGGCAGCACCGCGTGCATCCGGGTTCCGTCGGGGAGCCGGGCGTCCACCCAGGGCCGGGCGTCGTCGAGCCTGCGGCCGGCCACCGCGGCGAGCCGCTGGGCGAGGCGGCGGACGGCGGCGGCGTCCGGGAAGGACACCGGGACCCGCTCCAGACCGGTCCCCCGGTCCACCCAGACCCGATCGGGCGCCGAGACGAGTACGTCGGTGACGGCGGGGTCGGCGAGGAGCGGCTCCAGGGGGCCGGTCCCGATGAGTTCGCACCTCAGCTCCTCGGCCGCGCCGAGGACTTCCGTGTCGCCGAGCAGCCGCCCCTGGGCGCGGAGGGCGGCGGCGACCCGGGCCGGGGTGGGCTCGGCCCCACTGGCGGCGAGCCGCTGCCGCACCGCGTCGAGCAGCCCCGCACCGCCCGCGCCCGCGATCCCGGTCATGCCGCGCCGCCGGTGGCCAGGGCGTGCGCCCAGAAGGCGTCGCAGAACCGGCCGAGCGGTCCACGGGGTGCGGCGCCCGGGGGCAGTCCCGCGTCGAGATCGGCCGCGATCCCCGGGTCGTAGGGCAGTTCCCCGGCCAGCGGCAGCCGCAGCGCGTCGGCGATCCACCGTTCGTCGAGTCCCGTGGCATAGGGCCCCCGGGCCACGGCCCGCAGGTCGCGCACCCCGACGGTGAGGGCGGCGGCCACCCGGTGGGCCGCCGCGACCGCCCGCAGTTCCCCCGGCACGACGAGCAGTCCGAGGTCGAGCTGGGCGAGGGCCTCGGCACCCGCCGCGTCGGTCCCGCGCGGCAGATCGACCACGACGACACCGCCCCGGCGGCGGGCGGCGGCGAGCACCGACCGGACGGCCTCGGGCGGCACCGGGGCGGCGGGCTCCCTGCCCCAGCTGAGCACCCGGACACCCCGCACGGACGGCAGGGACTCCTCCAGGGCGCCACCGGCCAGCCGTCCCTTCGAGGCGGCGAAGTCGGGCCAGCGCCTGCCGTCCTCGCGCTCGCCGCCGAGCAGCACGTCGAGCCCTCCGCCCAGGGGGTCGCCGTCGACGAGCAGGGTCCTTCGCCCGGTCCGCGCGGCGGAGAGCGCGAGCCCGCAGGCCAGGGTGGAGGCACCGGCACCGCCCCGGCCGCCGACCACCCCCACGGTCAGCGCCCGGCGGCCCACTCCCTCGGCGGCGTCCGCGATGCGGTCCACCAGGACGGTCTCGGCGTCGGGCAGCCGCAGCACGCACTCCGCGCCGATGCCGACGGCCAGCCGCCAGACCCCCGGATCGTCCCGGTCACGGCCGACGAGGACGAGCCCGGGGCGACGGGCCGCCCCCCGGCAGTGGTCCGCCACGTCGTCGCCGACCAGGACCAGCGGCGGATCGGTCCAGTTCGCCCGGCGCTCGGGCACCCGGTGGTGCACCTCGGGCTCCACTCCGGCGGCGGCGCACAGCCGCAGCAGATCGTCGAGCAGCCCGAGGTCCTCGGTGACGATGAGAGGCCCGGGACGGCGGGGCTCGCCCACGCGGGACTCACCGGCCCCGCCCCGCACGGCCCCGGCCCCACCGCGCGCGCTCCTGGCCCCGCCCCGCGCGGCCACGCCCAGCGCACTCCCGGCCCCGGCCCGCGCGCTCCCCGACCCGCTCAGCGCACTCCTGGTCCCGGCGGTCCTGACGGATGGCGTCATGGCACGCCCCCTCTCGTGATTCCTGTCGGCCGCGGACTTCGCGACAGGAATCACCGTGGGGCCGCACCGGAAATCCTGGGGACCCCACTGAAAAACTGGGGATAACCGAAGCCCTGTGAATAACTTCGCCACCCACCCGGGGACTGCCCGGAACGCAGCCTGCCGGTTACCGTGAGTGAGGAATCGAATCCCGGTCGACCATCGGCCGAAGTACCGGCCGTCGACAGGGAGGAAGGAGGCAGACGATGTCCCACCGCGCGAAAACGGCTCCGGACATGCGACGACCCCCGCCGGGGGGGAGAGCGGGGGTCGTCTTTGCCGGGCCGACTCGGGGGGGGGAGGAGCCGGACCGGCTTAGCACGGTCGCGAACGATCCGTGACTTCCATGGTGTACCCGAGAGGCTTCTCAGGCAAACCCACGCGCCCCAGCGTACGCCGAATGGCGGGCACCTATGCTCGGGCTTGTGGAAAACCACTCCTTGCCGCGCGCAGCCGCCTTCTTCGACCTGGACAAGACGGTCATTGCGAAGTCTTCGACGCTGACCTTCAGCAAGTCCTTCTACCGGGGCGGACTGATCAGCCGCCGCGCCGCCCTGCGGACGGCGTACATCCAGTTCGTCTTCCTGGCGGGCGGAGCCGATCACGACCAGATGGAGCGGATGCGTGAATATCTTTCCGCGCTCTGCAAAGGCTGGAACGTCGCCCAGGTGAAGGAGCTCGTCGCCGAGACCCTTCACGATCTGATCGACCCGATCATCTACGACGAAGCGGCTTCCCTCATCGAGGAGCACCACGCCGCCGGCCGCGACGTCGTGATCGTCTCGACCTCCGGTGCCGAGGTCGTCGAGCCGATCGGCGAGATGCTCGGGGCCGACCGGGTCGTCGCCACCCGCATGGTGGTGGGCGAGGACGGCTGCTTCACGGGCGAGGTGGAGTACTACGCCTACGGCCCGACGAAGGCCGAGGCCGTCCGGGAGCTGGCGGAGTCGGAAGGCTACGACCTCGCGCGCTGCTACGCGTACAGCGATTCGGCGACCGACGTCCCCATGCTGGAGGCCGTCGGCCATCCGTACGCGGTCAATCCCGACCGGGCGCTGCGCCGTGAGGCGGCAGCTCGGGAATGGCCTGTTCTCGTCTTCGAGAAGCCGGTCCGGCTGAAGCAGCGGCTTCCCGCATTCCGGATGCCACCGCGCCCCACGCTCGTCGCCGCCGCGGCGGTGGGTGCGGCGGCCGTGGGCGCCGGACTCGTCTGGTACGCCTCCCGGCGCCGGCAGGCGGCTCTCACATCGGCTCGCGGATGACTTTGCCCGAATTTGAGTGGAGCGGTGGAGAAGTACGGCCACCACTTTCGCTTCCTCCGGGACAGGAGTAGAAAGGAATCAGGCCCGCGAGACCAAGGACATCCGAGAGGATCACCTGTTGAGCATGAAGGCCCCACGGACCTAGCACAGAAACCGAGCACCCACGCGACGTCGACCCGTCGATTACGGGCCAGCCGCACCAGGCCACGGGCGAAGTTCCCGGCCTGATGGGCACATATTCGAGGACGCATGGTAACTGGGCGGACGTGCCAGCGGCGGTACCGGAACGGGTACCGCCGCAACCCTTTTCCGGGCCTACCGAGAAGCCCGTAATCCCGTTCGGCCACCGGCGCCCGCCACCCCGTTCAGCGCCGGTTCAGCGCCCTCCTCAGGAACCCGCCCCCGCCGAACGCCGCCGCACCGCGCATGCCGAGCCGCACCGCGTACGCCAGGCCGCACCACATGTCCCGGGCCGCGCCGCGTACGTCAGGCCGCGCCGCGCTGGAGGGCCTCGCAGACCGCCGTCGACTCACGGGCTCCCAGCTCGACCGCGCGCCCGCAGTGCGCGATCCAGCCGCCGACGCCCTCCGGGGTCCCCGACAGATATCCCTCGAACGCCGCGTAGTAGGCGTCCCGTCCCTGTTCCGCGTGGCCGACCTCGGCCGGGCAGACCGCCTTGGGGTCGAGGCCGCTGCCGACCAGCGCGATCCGTTCGGCGGCCCGCGCGACCAGGCCGTTGCCGGAGGTGAAGGGGCGCAGGGCGAGCAGTTCGCCGTGCACCACGGCCGCCGTCACCAGGGCCGGAGCCCCGCTGCCCGCGACGATCAGCTCCCCGAGTGCGTCGAGCCGGGCCGCGACCTCGGCGGGGGTCGGCAGGGGGGCGTCGACCAGCGGTTCGTCGGTCCCCTCGCCGTCCAGCCGGGGACGCCCCACCGAGTCGCCCGGTTCGCCGACCGCGACCAGATGGAGCCGGGCGAGCACCCTCAGCGGCGACTGGCGCCAGATCGAGAGCAGTTGCCCCGCCTCGGCGCCGAGGCGCAGAGCGGCACCGACCGTGCGGGCCTCGGGGTCCGCGCCGAAGTCGGTGCGGCGGCGGACCTCTTCGAGGGCCCAGTCGGCACCGGACAGGGCGGCCGAGCCGCGCGCCCCGCGCAGAGCCGCCTCGGAGGAGATCTCATGGCTGCGGCGACGCATCACACGGTGGCCGTAGACCCGGTCGACGGCCTTGCGTACGGAGTCCACCGCGTCGGCGACGCCCGGCAGGGAGCCGAGGGCGGCCAAGGGGTCAGAGGCGTGCGTACTCATAAGTAGGGAGGCTACGCGCCCCACCGGTCCGCCCCACGTTGGAGTGGTCTTCTTCACGCACCCCGACCACGGGCCGCTTTCATGCCGCTACGCTAGGTGAACATGAAGATCGCTTTCGTCGGGAAGGGCGGCAGCGGAAAGACCACGCTGTCCTCGCTCTTCATCCGTCATCTCGCAGCCAACGAAGCCCCGGTCGTCGCCATCGACGCCGACATCAACCAGCACCTCGGCGCCGCGCTCGGTCTGTCCGAGGAGGAGGCCGCCGCACTGCCCGCGATGGGCGCGCACCTGCCCCTGATCAAGGAGTACCTGCGGGGCACCAACCCGCGGATCGCCTCGGCCGACACGATGATCAAGACGACGCCCCCCGGGGAGGGTTCGCGGCTGCTGGGGGTCCACGAGGACAACCCGGTGTACGAGGCGTGTGCGCGGCCGGTCGTGCTGGACGACGGCGAGATCCGTCTGATGGCGACCGGACCCTTCACCGAGTCGGACCTCGGGGTCGCCTGCTACCACTCGAAGGTCGGCGCGGTCGAACTCTGCCTCAACCACCTGGTCGACGGTGCCGACGAGTACGTGGTCGTCGACATGACGGCGGGCTCCGACTCCTTCGCGTCCGGGCTCTTCACCCGCTTCGACATGACGTTCCTGGTCGCCGAGCCCACCCGCAAGGGCGTCTCGGTCTACCGCCAGTACAAGCAGTACGCGCGGGACTTCGGCGTGGCGCTGAAGGTCGTCGGCAACAAGGTGCAGGGCGAGGACGACATCGACTTCCTGCGCGCCGAGGTGGGTGACGACCTGCTCGTGACGGTCGGCCACTCGGACTGGGTGCGGGCCATGGAGAAGGGCCGGCCGGCCCGGTTCGAGCTGCTGGAGGCGGAGAACCGGATGGCGCTCCAGGCCCTCCAGGACGCGGCGGACGACTCGTACGTCCACCGCGACTGGGAGCGCTACACGCGTCAGATGGTCCACTTCCATCTGCGCAACGCGGAGAGCTGGGGCAACGCGAGGACCGGGGCGGACCTGGCGGCGCAGGTCGACCCCGGCTTCGTCCTCGGCGAACCGCTGACCGCCTCCCAGCTCGGCTGACGCCCAGGGGCGCCGGGTGGGGTGGGGCAGGGCCGCGGAGCTCCGGCCCGGAGCACCTCCCGAAGGCCCCTCCCGAAGGCCCCTCCCGAAGGCCCAGGGCGCAGGACCCGGCCCGGAGCCCGCCCCCTGGGTCCCGCGCCCCACGACCCGCACCCCGCGCCCCGCGCCCCGCGCCCCGCTCAGGATCCGTGAGGCCGACGCGCGAGGCCCCGGGCCCCGGAGCCGGTCCAGGGCCTCATGGTCGGCCCCGGGTCCCGGCGAGTCGGCCCCGGGTCCCGGCGAGTCGGCCCCGGGTCCCGGCGGGTCGGCGGCGCGGTCGGTCAGTGGCTCGCGGTCGGTCAGTGGCTCGCGGGCTTCGGGGCTCCGGGGGCCGGGACGGTCGCGCCCGCCGGGGCGGCCGGACGGGAGGCGAGGAAGGCCTTCCAGCCGCCCGCCGGGGCCTGACCGACCTTCAAGGTGCGCATCTTGGCGATGACCTCAGGGTCCTGGGCGTCCAGCCAGTCGGCCAGCTGCCGGAAGGACACGCACTTGACGTCCTTCTGCACACAGACGTTGGCGATGGTCTCCTCGATGGCGCGCATGTAGACGCCGCCGTTCCAGGACTCGAAGTGGTTGCCGATGACGAGCGGCGCGCGGTTGCCCCGGTAGGAGCGCTGGAAGGCCTCCACCAGGCCGTCGCGCATCTGGTCGCCCCAGTACTCGCGCTGGGACGGGTCGCCCTGGGTGGTGCCCGGGGACTGGTTGACCATGAAGTTGTAGTCCATGGAGAGCGTCTCGAAGGCGCGGCCCGGGACGGGCACGAGCTGGAGGGAGAGGTCCCACAGGCCCGAGTCCTTCTTGGGCCAGATCTGGTCGTTGACGCCACTCGTGTCGTAGCGGAAGCCCATCTGCGCCCCCGCCTTCACGAAGTTCTTGCGGCCTTCGAGGCAGGGGGTGCGGGCGCCGACGAGTTCCTTGTCGTAGTCGAAGGGCAGCGGCTGCTCGGCGCGCAGACCGGAGTTGCCCTTCCAGTTCTTGACGAAGGACTTGGCCTGGTTGATCTCGCTCTTCCACTCCTCGACGGACCAGTTGCCGACGCCGCCCTCGGCGCCGCAGAAGTGCCCGTTGAAGTGGGTGCCGATCTCGTTGCCCTCCTGCCACGCGCCGCGCAGCTCGCGGACGGTGGCGCGGATGCCCTCGGTGTCGTTGAAGCCGATGTCGGAGCGGCCGGGGCTGTGCTGCGGCGGGTCGTACAGCTCCTTCTTCGCCTCGGGCAGCAGGTACACGCCGCTGAGGAAGTACGTCATGGTGGCGTCGTACTTCTTGCCCACGGTACGGAAGTGGGAGAAGAGCTTCTGGCTGTCCTCGCCCGAGCCGTCCCAGGAGAAGACGACGAACTGCGGCGGGGTCTCGCCCGGCTTGAGGCGGTGCCAGACGGGCTGGTGGGGCTGGGCCCCGGTGTAGGCGGTGGAGCCGTCGCCGATCAGGCGGGGCGCCTGGGGCGCGGCGGCGGGGCCCTTCTTGCCGCCCGCTCCGCCGGGGGCGCCCTTGGTGGCGGCGCCGTCGGAGCCCGAGCACCCGGCGAGACCGCCGATCAGCGCGACGGCGAGGGCACCGGCGGCGAGCGCCTTCCTCTGGGCAGTGGTCCTTCTCCCGGCGGCAGTCATCCGCCCACCTCTCCTCGGTTCCGTGCGAGCCTCCGTGCTGCCGTCCGGCCGCCGTGGGCGGGCTTCGGGGTCGGCGGCGTCAACGTCGCACCACGGGCACCAAAGAGATGAAACGACAAGCGGCAAAGCGTTCGACCTTCACTGGAACAGGTGAATCACTGCCCTGTTTGCCCTGAAAACAGAGCAATGATCTTTACTCTCCATTACGATTCGTTTACCGAGCGTTGATCCTTGTGTCGACGGGGATCCCGCCGGGAGTCCCCCGCCGCACGCCGTGACCCACGGCCGCGAAACCCCTTGTGCGTCCTGCACGAACCGCGACCGCGCCGCCCCGGAGGAGACGGGAAATGACCCTCACCACCCCTGCCCGCACCACCAACCGACCCCGCGTCCAGCGGCCCCACAGCCCGCCGGGCGGCCCGCGCCGCTTCCGTGTCGCGGGCGCCGACCTCTCCGCGTCCGTCGCCGTCTTCCTGATCGCGCTGCCGCTCTCCCTCGGCATCGCGCTCGCCACCGGGGCGCCGCTCCAGTCCGGCCTCGTCGCCGCCGCCGTCGGCGGCCTGGTGGCAGGGCGCTTCGGCGGCTCACCGCTGCAGGTGAGCGGCCCCGCCGCCGGACTCACCGTCGTGACCGCCGAGTTGATCCAGCTGTACGGCTGGCGCACCACCTGCGCCATCACGGTCCTCGCCGGGCTCGCCCAGCTCGGCCTCTCCGCCCTCCGTGTGGCCCGCTCCGCCCTCGCCGTCTCGCCCGCGATCGTGCACGGGATGCTCGGCGGCATCGGCGTCACCATCGCCCTCGCCCAGCTGCACATCGTGCTCGGCGGGACCCCCCAGAGCTCCGCCGTCGACAACGTCCTGGGACTGCCCGCCCAGCTGGCGGACATCCGGCCCGGAGCGCTCCTCATCAGCGCCCTGACCGTCGCCGTGCTCCTCTGCTGGCCCCGGCTGCCGGGCCGTGCCGGGCGCTTCTCCCGCAAGGTCCCGGCGGCGCTCGTCGCGGTGGCCGGGGCGACGGCGGTGGCGGCGCTCGCCGGACTCGCCGTCCCCCGGGTGGACCTGCCGTCCTGGAGCAGCCACGCGCTGCCCGGTCTGCCCGAGGGCCCGGTGCTCGGCATCCTGGCGGGGGTGCTGACGATCACCCTGGTCACGAGTGTGCAGTCGTTGCTCTCGGCCGTCGCCGTCGACAAGCTCGTCGCCGCCCGCGACGACCACGGCAAGGGCGTCCCGCGCTCCCGCCTCGACCGTGAACTCGCCGGTCAGGGCGCGGCCAACGTGGTCTCGGGGGCGCTCGGCGGGCTGCCGGTCGCGGGGGTGGCCGTCCGCAGCGTCGCCAATGTATCGGCGGGTGCGGTGTCCCGCGCCTCCACGATGCTGCACGGTCTGTGGATCGTGCTGGCGGCGCTGCTGCTGGTGCCGGTGCTCGATCTGATCCCGCTGCCCGCGCTCGCCGCGCTCGTGATGGTGGTCGGCGTCCAGATGGTCAGCATCACCCACATCCGTACCGTCACCCGGCACCGTGAGGTCGTCGTCTACGGGGTGACGCTGACCGGGGTCGCGCTGATCGGCCTGCTGGAGGGCGTCGCCCTCGGGATCGGCGTGGCGGTGGCGGTCGCGCTGCACCGGCTGGCCCGGACCCGGATCGCCCTGGAGGAGCGGGACGGGCGGCAGTTGCTGCGCGTCCGGGGCCAGTTGACGTTCCTCGCGGTGCCCCGGCTGAGCCGGGCCCTGCACCAGCTGCCGCCCGGTTCCGACGTGGTGGTCGAGCTGGACGGCTCGTTCATGGACCACGCCGCCTACGAGACGCTGAGCGACTGGACCGCCGGGCACCTCGCCCACGGCGGCACGGTCGAGACGACCGGCCCGTCCGGGGTCCGGATCGCCGAGCCCGCCGGGTCGACGGCCCCTGCCCAGCCCTGCTGCCGCCCGTGGACCCCGTGGCACAACCACCAGTGCGAGGAGGCCCCGGAGGCTCCGGAGACGGACGTCGGGGCTGCGTCGGCGGACGGCTCCCGGCGTTCGACGGGGCTTCAGCTCGCCCGTGGCATCGGGAAGTTCCAGCGGAACACGGCCCCGTTCGTCCGGGACGAGCTGGCACGGCTCGCCCGGGAGGGCCAGCGGCCCTCGCAGCTCTTCCTGACCTGCGCCGACTCCCGGCTCGTCACCAGCATGATCACATCGAGCGGTCCCGGCGACCTCTTCACGGTGCGCAACGTCGGGAACCTGGTGCCCCGGCCCGGCGAGGAGAGCGGGGACGACTCGGTGGCGGCGGCGATCGAGTACGCGGTGGAGGTGCTGCGGGTCGACTCGATCACCGTCTGCGGCCACTCCGGCTGCGGCGCGATGCAGGCCCTGCTGGCCGGCGGCCCCGACGAGCCGACGAGCCCGCTGCGCCGCTGGCTTCGGCACGGGCGGCCCAGTCTGGAGCGGATGGCGAGCCGTCGGCACGCCTGGGCCAGGATCGCGGGGCGGCTGCCCGCCGACGCGGTCGAGCAGCTCTGTCTGACCAACGTGGTGCAGCAGTTGGAGCACCTGCGGGCGTACGAGCCGGTGGCGCGGCGCCTCGCCGAGGGCACGCTGACGCTGCACGGCGTGTACTTCCACGTCGGGGAGGCGCAGGCGTACCTGCTCTCCGAGCCCGACGAGCCGCACGGTTACGACGACGTCTTCACTCGGGTCATGCCGACCGGCCCCGGGAAGACCGGTGCCGGGCAGACCGACCCGGGGCAGACCGGACCAGGGCAGATCGACCCGGGGAAGACCGGCCCAGAGAAGACGCTCCCCCGGGAATCCGGCCCCCGGGAGAGGGTCCGCGCGTCCTGAACCCCGCGCTCCTCCCGTCCGTGAGACTGTGTGGCCCCTTCTCCCACCGCTCGGGAGAAGGGGCCACCACACAGCCGACAGCTCATAGGTCTAAACCAATTTCCTGGATGCTCTTGTCACCCGGGCATCTGACTGATGAGCTATGACGCGGGACACATACGCACAGAGGACGCCCTGGGAAAGGGAGATGTCGTGAGCAACGAAAGCCTGGCCAATCTGCTTCGGGAAGAGCGACGGTTTTCGCCGCCTGCCGAGCTGGCCGCGCACGCCAACGTGACGGCGGAGGCGTACGAGCAGGCCAAGGCGGACAGGCTGGGCTTCTGGGCCGAGCAGGCCAAGCGCCTGACCTGGGCCACCGAGCCGACCGAGACCCTCGACTGGTCGAACCCGCCGTTCGCGAAGTGGTTCGCCGACGGCGAGCTGAACGTCGCGTACAACTGCGTCGACCGGCACGTCGAGGCCGGACACGGCGACCGCGTCGCCATCCACTTCGAGGGAGAGCCGGGCGACAGCCGTTCGATCACCTACGCCGAGCTGAAGGACGAGGTCTCCCGGGCCGCCAACGCCCTGACCGAGCTGGGCGTCCGCAAGGGCGACCGGGTCGCCGTCTACCTGCCGATGATCCCCGAGGCGGCCGTCACGATGCTGGCCTGCGCCCGCCTCGGCGCCGCCCACTCGGTGGTCTTCGGCGGCTTCTCGGCGGACGCCGTGGCCTCCCGCATCCAGGACGCCGACGCCAAGCTGGTCGTCACCGCCGACGGCGGCTACCGCCGGGGCAAGCCGAGCGCCCTGAAGCCGGCCATCGACGAGGCCGTCGCCAAGTGTCCGCAGGTCGAGCACGTCCTGGTGGTCCGCCGTACGGGCCAGGAGACCGCGTTCACCGAGGGCCGCGACGTGTGGTGGGACGAGGTCGTCGCCCGCCAGTCGACCGAGCACACCCCCGAGGCCTTCCCGGCGGAGCACCCGCTCTTCATCCTCTACACCTCGGGCACCACCGGTAAGCCGAAGGGCATCCTGCACACCTCCGGCGGCTATCTGACGCAGGCCTCGTACACCCACCACGCGGTCTTCGACCTCAAGCCGGAGACCGACGTCTACTGGTGTACCGCCGACATCGGCTGGGTCACCGGCCACTCGTACATCGTCTACGGCCCGCTGGCCAACGGCGCGACGCAGGTCATGTACGAGGGCACCCCGGACACCCCGCACCAGGGGCGGTTCTGGGAGATCGTGCAGAAGTACGGCGTCACGATCCTCTACACGGCGCCCACCGCGATCCGCACGTTCATGAAGTGGGGCGACGACATCCCCGCCAAGTTCGACCTGTCGAGCCTGCGGGTCCTCGGCTCGGTCGGCGAGCCGATCAACCCCGAGGCCTGGGTCTGGTACCGCGAGCACATCGGCGCGGGGAAGACCCCGATCGTGGACACCTGGTGGCAGACGGAGACCGGCGCGATGATGATCTCGCCGCTGCCGGGCGTCACCGAGACCAAGCCGGGCTCCGCCCAGCGGGCGCTGCCGGGCATCTCCGCCACCGTCGTCGACGACGAGGCCAACGAGGTGCCGAACGGCGGCGGCGGCTACCTGGTCCTCACCGAGCCGTGGCCGTCGATGCTCCGCACCATCTGGGGCGACGACCAGCGTTACATCGACACCTACTGGTCCCGCTTCGAGGGCAAGTACTTCGCCGGTGACGGGGCCAAGAAGGACGACGACGGCGACATCTGGCTGCTCGGCCGGGTCGACGACGTCATGCTCGTCTCGGGCCACAACATCTCGACCACCGAGGTCGAGTCGGCCCTGGTCTCGCACCCGGCCGTCGCCGAGGCGGCCGTCGTCGGCGCCGCCGACGAGACCACCGGTCAGGCGATCGTCGCCTTCGTCATCCTGCGCGGTACGGCCAGCGAGGACGAGAGCCTCGTCAACGACCTGCGCAACCACGTGGGCGCGACCCTCGGCCCGATCGCCAAGCCGAAGCGCGTCCTGCCGGTCGCGGAGCTGCCGAAGACCCGCTCCGGCAAGATCATGCGCCGTCTGCTGCGCGATGTGGCGGAGAACCGGGAGCTGGGCGACGTCACCACGCTGACCGACTCCTCGGTCATGTCGCTCATCCAGACCCAGCTGCCGGCCACCTCCAGCGAGGACTGAGCCCGGCCCGTACGACGAGGACGCCCGCCCCGGACCGCCGGGGCGGGCGTTCCCCGTTTCCGCGCCCCCGTGGAGACGACGCGCCCCGTGGAGACGAGCCGTACGGCCGTCGGCCCTCGCGGATACGGCCGTACATCCGTCACCCCCGTGGAGACGGACGCGTACGCGCGGGGAGAGGGAAAGGGCCGGCGCCCCAGCGGGACGGACTGGCACCCCAGCGGGACGAACTGGCACCCCCAACGGGACGAAAGGGGCAAAACTCCCTAAAGTTGATCCCGCCGGACGCAGCCCACGCTCCTTAGGTAAGGTAAAGACCGCGTCAGAGACGCGACAAGAAAACCAAGGTGCGCCGGGAAGTCTGGTCGGCATGTGCTCAGTCCTGCCCACCGACCGGAGGTTTTCCCCGTGGCCGCGCCCGCCCCCACCGACCGAGACGACCGCGACACCCGCCCCGGCGGCGACCGCAAGTTCCTCGGTCGGCTCCCCCTCCCCGAGCGCCGCTACCTCGCCGACGCCCTGCGCACCGAGACCGTCGGCGGCGTCCTGCTCCTCCTCGCCGCCGTCACCGCCCTCGTCTGGGCCAACAGCCCCCTGCGCGACAGCTACCACTCCCTCAGCGACTTCCACCTCGGGCCCGCCGCCCTCGGGCTCGACCTGTCGATCCAGCACTGGGCCGCCGACGGCCTCCTCGCCGTCTTCTTCTTCGTCGCGGGCATCGAACTGAAACGCGAACTCGTCGCGGGCGAGCTGCGCGACCCCAAGGCCGCCGCCCTCCCCGTCGTCGCCGCCCTCTGCGGCATGGCCGCGCCCGCCCTCGTCTACGTCCTGGTCAACACCCTCGGCAACGGCTCCCTGGCCGGCTGGGCCGTCCCCACCGCCACCGACATCGCCTTCGCGCTCGCCGTCCTCGCGGTGATCGGCACCTCCCTGCCGTCCGCGCTGCGCGCCTTCCTGCTGACCCTCGCCGTCGTCGACGACCTCTTCGCGATCCTGATCATCGCGGTCTTCTTCACCAGCGACCTGAACTTCGCGGCCCTCGGCGGCGCCTTCGCCGGACTCCTCCTGTTCTGGCTGCTGCTGCGCAAGGGCGTCCGCGGCTGGTACGTGTACGTGCCGCTGGCCCTGGTCATCTGGGGCCTGATGTACAACAGCGGCGTCCACGCCACCATCGCCGGTGTCGCCATGGGCCTGATGCTCCGCTGCACCACCCGCGAGGGCGAGGAGCACTCCCCCGGCGAGCACATCGAGCACCTGGTCCGCCCGCTGTCCGCCGGTCTCGCCGTCCCGCTGTTCGCCCTCTTCTCCGCCGGGGTGAGCGTCACCGGCGGCGCCCTGCGGGACGTGTTCACCCAGCCGGTCACCCTCGGCGTCCTGCTCGGTCTCGTCGTCGGCAAGGCCGTCGGCATCTTCGGCGGCACCTGGCTCGCCGCCCGCTTCACCCGCGCGGAACTCAACCCCGACCTGAGCTGGCCGGACGTCTTCGCCGTCGCCACCCTCGCCGGGATCGGCTTCACCGTCTCGCTGCTCATCGGCGAACTCGCCTTCGAGGGCGACGCCGTGCTCACCGACGAGGTGAAGGCGTCCGTCCTCATCGGCTCGCTGATCGCCGCCGTCCTCGCCTCCGTCCTGCTGAAGCTGCGGGTGCGGAAGTACCAGGCGCTCGTCACCGACGAGGAGCGCGACGAGGACCAGGACGGCATCCCCGACATCTACGAGGAGGACAATCCGGAGTACCACCTCCGGATGGCCGCCATCTACGAGAAGAAGGCCGCCGATCACCGCGAGCGCGCCCGACTGGCGGGGGCACCGCGCGACGGGGCCGACCGTCCGGCATGATCTGAGTCGGACCGTAGAGAGGAAGAGGGAGCAGCGATGAGCGACCCGATCGACGGAGCCGAGCGCAGCCTCGGTCAGCTGGTCGCCTCGGCGACCGCCGAGATGTCGGCCCTGGTGCACGACGAGATCGCCCTGGCCAAGGCCGAGATCCGACAGGACGTCAAGCGCGGCGGCATGGGGGCGATCCTGGGGGTCGGCGCCCTGGTCGTCCTGCTGTTCTCGCTGCCGATGCTGAGTTTCGCGCTGGCGTACGCCATCAACACCTGGACCGGCGGGCACAACGGGAACGGGGGCTGGAACCTGGTCTGGTGCTTCCTGCTGTCCTTCGCGTTCAACGTACTGCTCGCGGTGCTGCTGGGCCTGGTCGCGGTCGCCAAGTTCAAGAAGGTCAAGCCGCCGGAGAAGTCCATCGCCTCGGCCAAGCAGACGGCCGCCGTGCTCTCCACCGTCAAGCCGCACCCCCGTCCCGAGCCGGGCTCGGCGCTGGACAGGACGCTGGACAAGGCCTCCTCTGTGGCACGCTCGTCCGTATGACCCTTTCGGAGAGCGGCAACGGCGGGCCGGTACGGCTCGACGGGCCCTGGACCCATCGTGACGTGGCCGCCAACGGCGCCCGCTTCCACATCGCCGAGATGGGCGACGGCCCGCTGGTGCTGCTCCTGCACGGTTTCCCGCAGTTCTGGTGGACCTGGCGGCATCAGCTGCCGGTACTCGCCGAGGCGGGTTTCCGGGCGGTCGCCATGGATCTGCGCGGGGTCGGCGGCAGCGACCGCACCCCCCGGGGTTACGACCCCGCCAACCTGGCCCTCGACGTCACCGGGGTGATCCGCTCGCTGGGCGAGCCGGACGCCGCGCTCGTCGGGCACGACCTGGGCGGCTATCTCGCGTGGACGGCGGCCGTGATGCGGCCGAAGCTGGTGCGCAGGCTCGTGGTCTCCTCGATGCCGCACCCGCGCCGCTGGCGCTCGGCGATGCTCTCCGACTTCGCGCAGTCGCGGGCGGGCTCGCACGTCTGGGGCTTCCAGCGGCCGTGGCTGCCGGAGCGCCGGCTCGTCGCGGACGACGCGGCCCTGGTGGGCGAGCTGCTCCGGGACTGGTCGGGTCCCCGGTACGGGGCGGACCAGGAGACGGTCGACACGTACCGGCGGGCGATGCTGGTCCCGTCCACGGCGCACTGCTCGATCGAGCCGTACCGCTGGATGGTGCGGTCGCTGGCCCGGCCGGACGGCATCCAGTTCAACCGGCGCATGAAGCGGCCGGTACGGGTGCCGACGCTGCATCTGCACGGTTCCCAGGACCCGGTGATGCGGACCAGGAGTGCGGCGGGCTCGGGCGAGTACGTGGAGGCTCCGTACCGCTGGCGGCTGTTCGACGGGCTCGGGCACTTCCCGCACGAGGAGGACCCGGCGGCCTTCTCGGCGGAGCTGGTCAACTGGCTGAAGGACCCCGAGCCGGACCGCTGACGGCTCCTCTCCTCCGGCCGTGCCGTACGGACTTGCGTCGAACGGCCATGTGCCCCGCGCATACTCCGATTGGAGTGCCCCGAAGTGGTTACCGACCTTGGGCCACGGGCAGACGTCGAAGTATGGGCTGGACGCACGACTACGGTGACACGACAGCACGCAACCGCCGCTCGGCCTCCGGGCCGGGTCCCCGTGAGGGGGGCGGCCCGCCGGACCAGGGCCGCGCGCACACCGCGCGGGGGGTGGAGTTCTCGCGGATCCTCCGCCGCCGGGCCCGCTGGGTCTCGGCCCGCCTCCGGCATCCGCGCGACACCGCCTGACGACCCCCGGGCCCGCCCCCGAGGGGGTGGGCCCCTACCGGCCCTACAGGGCGCAGCCCTGGGTGTCGACCTGCTGGGCGGCGGTCCTGCCGCGCTCGATGTCCTCGCGGATCTCGTCGACGGTCAGGGCGTAGCCGGTGTTCGGGTCGTCGAGGGAGCGGGCGAAGATCACGCCGGACACCTTGCCGTCCTCGGTGAGGAGCGGGCCGCCGGAGTTGCCCTGACGGACCGTCGTGTACAGCGAGTAGACGTCCCTGCGCACATCGCCCCGGCGGTAGATGTCGGGTCCGTCGGCGTCGATACGGCCCCGTACGCGCGCGGAGCGCACGTCGTACGAGCCGTTCTCGGGGAATCCGGCGACGATCGCGCTGTCGCCGCTGTGGGCGTCCTCGTCGGTGAAGGCCAGCGGGGCGGCCTTCAGGTCGGGCACGTCCAGGACGGCGATGTCGCGCTGCCAGTCGTAGAGGACGACCTTGGCGTCGTAGAGCCTGCCCTCGCCGCCTATCTGGACGGTGGGCTCGTCGACGCCTCCGACGACGTGCGCGTTGGTCATGATGCGGCGGTCGGCGAAGACGAAGCCGGTGCCTTCGAGGACCTTGCCGCAGCTCTGCGCGGTGCCGACGACCTTCACGATCGAGCGCTGGGCGCGGCCCGCGACGGGGCTGTCGGTGAGCGCCGGGTCGGGCGGGGTGACCGGGGTGATGGGTTCGTTGGCGAAGGGGCTGAAGACCGGGGGGAAGCCGCTGCGGGCCAGGGTGGAGCTGAAGTCGCCGAACCACCGGGACGCCTGGGAGGGCATCACCTGTTCGACGCCGAGCAGCACCTTGGACTGGCGGACCTCCTTGCCGACGGTGGGCATCGAGGTGCGGGCGAGGGCGGAGCCGATCAGCCAGGCCACCAGGAGCATCGCGACCACGTTGACCAGGGCGCCGCCCGTGGCGTCGAGGGCGCGCGCGGGTGACCAGGTGATGTGGCGGCGCAGTCGGCTGCCGAGGTGGGTGGTGAAGGCCTGGCCGACGGAGGCGCAGACGATGACGACCATCACGAAGACGACGGTCGTCGTGGTGGAGACCTCGCTGCTGTCGGTGAGCTTGTCCCAGAGCATCGGGAGCAGCAGGACGGCGACGAGACCGCCGCCGAGGAAGCCGATCACCGACAGGATGCCGACGACGAATCCCTGGCGGTAGCCGATGACCGCGAACCACACGGCGGCGAGCAGCAGCAGGATGTCCAGCACGTTCACCGTCAAATGCCTCGCAGATTCGTTTCCGGTCGCCGGAGGGGCAGCCTGTTCGCCGGGAGGGCGGACGCCGGGTGGTCGGCCCGCGCGCCGGGTTCAGCCTGTCATGACCGCCAGTCGAGCGGGACCTGCTTGGCGTGGTCCCAGGGTCGCTCCCAGCCGGAGAAGTGGAGCAGCCGGTCGATCACCCCGGCGGTGAATCCCCAGACCAGGGCGGACGCGACCAGGAACGCGGGGCCCCGGTGGCCGCTCGGGTGGATCGCGGTGGCGCGGTTCGCGGGGTCCGTGAGATCCGCCACGGGGACGGTGAAGACGCGGGCGGTCTCGCCGGGGTCGACGGCGTCGACCGGGCTGGGGGTGCGCCACCAGCCGAGGACGGGGGTGACGACGAAGCCGCTGACCGGGATGTAGAGCCGGGGCAGGACGCCGAAGAGCTGGACGCCCGCCGGGTCGAGGCCGGTCTCCTCCCGGGCTTCCCGGAGGGCGGCGCGCAGGAGACCGCCGTCGGCCGGGGGTCCGTCCTCGGGGTCGAGGGCGCCGCCGGGGAAGGAGGGCTGTCCGGCGTGCGAGCGGAGGCTGCCGGACCGTTCCATGAGGAGCAGTTCGGGGCCGCGCTCGCCCTCGCCGAAGAGGACGAGGACGGCGGACTGGCGGCCCGCGCCGCTGGCGGGCGGCAGGAAGCGGCTCAGCTGCTCGGGCCGGACCGTGCGGGCGGCCCGGTCGACGGGGCCGAGCCAGCCGGGCAGCCCGTCCCGGCTGAGCAGCCCGTCGCTGCCCGGCCCGTGGATCTGTTCGTCAGTGCGCGTCATAGGCACCCCGTGATTCACAACGCGGTCGATGTACGGGTTCGTTCCCCGGCTCCCGGCTCCGGGCTCCGGGCTCCGGGCTCCGGGCTCCGGGCTCCGGGCTCCGGGCTCCGGGCTCCGGGCTCCGGGCTCCGGGCTCCGGCGAGGGTCGTCGGCGGGCGGGCTCAGTCGCGCGCGCCCAGCGGGGGTGCCGGGCGGCCGGGGTAGTCCGGGGGCGGGTTGAGCCGCTGGCCGGGGAAGCCGCCCTTCTCGTACTTGAGCAGCTTCCTCGCCTTCTCCGGGTCGGTCTCGCCCTCTCCGTACGAGGGGCAGAGGTGGGTGATGGGGCAGGCGCCGCAGGCGGGCTTGCGGGCGTGGCAGATGCGGCGGCCGTGGAAGATCACCCGGTGCGAGAGCATGGTCCAGTCGCTCTTCGGGAACATCGTGGCGACCTCGGCCTCGATCTTCACGGGGTCGTCGGAGGCGGTCCACCGCCAGCGCCGGGCGAGCCGCATGAAGTGGGTGTCGACGGTGATGCCGGGGACGCCGAAGGCGTTGCCGAGGACGACGAACGCGGTTTTGCGGCCGACGCCCGGCAGCT
Organism: Streptomyces sp. NPDC101490; assembly: GCF_044767145.1. Lineage (NCBI taxonomy): Bacteria > Bacillati > Actinomycetota > Actinomycetes > Kitasatosporales > Streptomycetaceae > Streptomyces > Streptomyces sp. NPDC101490. The sequence continues at coordinate 138,069 of NZ_JBIWNI010000006.1, read as the reverse complement.
TGACGAGGTCGTCGAGGCGGCCGGGTACCTCGCCGCCGAAGTCGTCGCGGAGGGCGGCCGAGAGGCCCATGATCGACTTGGTCTTGGCGCGGAAGAAGCCGGTGGGGCGGATCAGCTCCTCGACCTCCTCGGGGACGGCGGCGGCCAGGTCCTCGGGGGTCGGGTACGCGGCGAAGAGGGCCGGGGTGGTCTGGTTGACCCGCAGATCGGTGGTCTGGGCGGAGAGGACCGTGGCGACGAGCAGCTCGAAGGGGTTGCGGAAGTCCAGCTCGGGATGGGCGTACGGGTAGACCTCGGCGAGCTCGCGGTTGATCCGGCGGGCCCGGCGGACCAGGGCGATCCGCGACTCGGGCGCGGTCTTGGCGGTGCCCGTCTTGGCTGTCGCGGTCTTGGCGGCCCCCGTCTTGGCCGTCGCCGTATTGGCCGTCGCCGTATTGGCCGTCGCGGTCTTCTTCGCGGGCGGGGAGGCCGTGGCCCTGGAAGCGGTGGCCCTGGAAGCCGTGGCCTTCCCCGAGGCGGGGGAGGGCGGCGACTTCTTCACGGTCCCGGCGGAGGCCGTGGCCTTCTTCGGGGCCGGGGCCCTGGTGGCCCCGCCCTTCGCCGTCCCACTCTTCGGTGTACCGGTCTTCGCCGTACCCGTCTTCGGCGCCGTCGTCCCGCGCTCCGGCGCGACAGACTTCCGTTTCACGGCTTTTGACCGTTTCGGCACACCGTGTTCGCCCACGGCGGAATTACCTTCGGCCGACACTCTTTCAGCCCCCTTGGCCTGCGCTCTCACCGGCGAGTTGGACACCCGGCCAGCCTAGGCGGCGCCGCCGACATCCGTCCCGGGCGTGGCCGATCAGCCCCCAATCGGGCCCCTGACGTACGGAAGAGCGACTCGGTGGGTCAAACTTGTTGTGATTGATCGCACTGTTTTGTACGTCCGGCATCATGGGACCCAGGTCCCTGAGCAGGTCGACAGTATGGAGAGAACTCGTGGACGACGTTCTGCGGCGCGCCCCGCTCTTCGCGGCGCTCGATGACGAGCAGGCTGCTGAGCTGCGCGCCTCGATGGGTGAGGCGACCCTCGCCCGAGGTGACGCGCTCTTCCACGAGGGCGACCCGGGTGACCGCCTGTACGTGGTGACCGAGGGCAAGGTGAAGCTGCACCGCACCTCCCCCGACGGCCGCGAGAACATGCTGGCGGTCCTCGGCCCCGGCGAGCTCATCGGCGAGCTGTCCCTCTTCGACCCGGGCCCGCGCACCGCGACCGCGACCGCGCTGACCGAGGTCAAGCTGCTCGGTCTGGGCCACGGCGACCTCCAGCCCTGGCTGAACGCGCGCCCCGAGGTGGCCACCGCCCTGCTGCGCGCGGTCGCCCGCCGACTGCGCAAGACCAACGACCAGATGTCCGACCTGGTCTTCTCCGACGTCCCCGGCCGGGTGGCCCGCGCGCTCCTCGACCTGTCGCGCCGCTTCGGCGTGCAGTCGGAGGAGGGCATCCACGTCGTGCACGACCTCACCCAGGAGGAGCTGGCCCAGCTGGTCGGCGCCTCCCGCGAGACGGTCAACAAGGCGCTCGCCGACTTCGCCCAGCGCGGCTGGCTGCGCCTGGAGGCCCGCGCCGTGATCCTGCTCGACGTGGAGCGCCTCGCGAAGCGCTCGCGGTAGTCACTCCCGCACGCGAAGAGGCCGCCCCGGTCCTGACGACCGGGGCGGCCTCTTCGCGTGTCGGGCGCGCGTGGTCAGCGCTTCGAGCCGTCCACGATCACCGGGGTGGAGGACCCGTTCCCGCAGGGCACGGTGTAGATCGCGTTCTTCCCCGCCGCTTCCTTGAACGCGTCGATGCACTGGTTCATCAGGACCTTGTCCGTCAGCGAGTCGTTCAGAATCCGGTTGGCGCGGGCGATGCCCTCCGCCTCGATCCGGCGCCGGTCGGCCTCGGCCTTCGCGGTCCGGGCGGCCTCGGTGGCCCGCTCGGTGGCCTGCTGCTGCTGGATCTTGCGGTCGATCTGGCCCTGGAGGGCCTCCGAGGGCTTCACGTTGCGCAGGTTGACCGTGGTGACGACGATCCCGCGCGGGGCCAGCCGCTCCTCGACCAGGGCGGCGATCTCGGCGTTGATCTTCTCGCGGTCGGAGGCGTACCCCTGCTCGCTCGAATAGCGGGCGAAGACGTTCCGGACGATCTCACGGCTGTCCGGGAAGACGAGCCGCTGCTGGATGGCGTCCTCGCTGCCCGCGAGCTTGTACAGCTCCACGGCCTTGGACGGGACGACGGCCCACTTCACCGTCACCTCCGCGTACATGACACCGCCCTGCGAGGAGCGGACCTCGACCACGTCCTTGTCGGAGAGGTTGAGGTCGACCGGGCGGGTCGAGAAGGTCGTGACATCGGTGAAGGGCGACTTCACGTGCATGCCCGAGGTCATCGGCGAACCGACCTTGCCGAAGGCGACCGGGACACCCACCTCGTACGCGCTGATCACGTACGTCATGCTCGTGACCAGCGAGAGGAGACCGGCGACCACCGCGCCGATCGCGCCGAGGCGCAGCCCCTTCGAGTCGTTGGAGCGGGCGACGAAGTAGAGCACCACTGCGGCTATGAGCAGCAGGATGGCGACGACGAACACGGGCGTTCCCCCCGAAAGCTGACAACAGAAGTAAGCGGAGCGTAAAGCACGGGTCAAGGGGACCGAAGGGCCGGGTCCCACCTCGGGACAGGATCGTGACGCAGCCGGCCCCCGTGGCCGGGCGATGAGCCCCGTACCCGCTCATGACGCGCACGGACCGCCGGACCACCGGACCGTCCGGCTCAGCTCCCGCCCCGCTCCCGCAGGTACTCCAGCTGCGCCCGCACCGACAGCTCCGCCGCCGGCCACAGCGAACGGTCCACGTCCGCGTACACCCGGGCCACGACCTCCGCCGACGTCCGGCAGCCCGCCGCGACCGCCGCCGCGACCTGCGCGAGCCGGGCCGCCCGGTGCGCCAGATAGAACTCCAGCGCCCCCTGCGCGTCCTCCAGGACCGGGCCGTGCCCCGGCAGGACCGTGCGCACCCCGTCGTCGACCGTCAGCGACCGCAGCCGCCGCAGCGAGTCCAGGTACTCCCCGAGCCGCCCGTCCGGATGCGCCACCATCGTCGTCCCGCGCCCCAGGACCGTGTCCCCCGTCAGCACCGCCCCGTCGGCCGGCAGATGGAAGGAGAGCGAGTCCGAGGTGTGCCCGGGGGTCGGGACCACCCGCAGCTCCAGACCGCCGACCGTCACCACCTCCCCCGCGCCGAGGCCCTCGTCACCGAGCCGCAGCGCCGGGTCCAGGGCCCGTACGGGCGTCCCCGTCAGCTCCGCGAACCGGCCCGCGCCCTCCGCGTGGTCCGGGTGCCCGTGCGTCAGCAGGGTGAGCGCGACCCGCTTGCCGAGGCGCTCGGCGGTCGCGACCACCCCGCTCAGGTGCCCCTCGTCCAGCGGACCGGGATCGACGACCACGGCGAGGTCCGAACCGGGCTCGGACAGCAGCCAGGTGTTGGTGCCGTCCAGGGTCATCGCCGACGGGTTCGGCGCGAGGACGTTCACGGCGCGGGCGGTCGCGGGCCCGGAGGCCACCACTCCGCGCGGCTGCCCCGGCAGCGCCGCCGCGTCGCTCACCGCGCACCCCCCAGCGGGACGACCTTGGTGAACTCCTCGTGCCCCGGCCAGCTCAGGACCAGTTCGTCGCCCTCCAGGCGCGCCCGCGCGAGCACCGGTGCCAGGTCCCGCTCCCCGGCGGCGGCCAGCGCCTCCGCCGCCGTGCCGTACGGCTCCAGGGTCCGCAGTGTCGAGATCGTCGGAGGCATCATCGTCAGCTCGCCCCGGTCGTACCCGGCGGCCGCCTCCCCGGGGCGGGTCCACACCGTGCGGTCGGCCTCCGTGGAGGCGTTGCGGGTGCGCTGACCGGCGGGCAGCGCGGCCACGAAGAACCAGGTGTCGTACCGGCGCCGCTCGAACTCCGGCGTGATCCACCGCGCCCACGCGCCCAGCAGGTCCGAGCGCAGCACCAGCCCCCGCCGGTCCAGGAAGTCCGCGAAGGACAGCTCCCGGGCGACCAGCGCCTCCCGGTCCCGCTCCCAGTCCGCGCCTGTCGTGTCGCCGACGACGCCGTCGGCGGTCTCCCCGGCGAGCAGGACGCCCGCCTCCTCGTACGTCTCGCGCACGGCGGCGCACACCACGGCCTGTGCCCGCGCGGGACCGTCCAGACCGAGCCGTACGGCCCAGGTCGCCAGGTCGGGGCCCGCCCAGCGGACCGGCTGCTCGTCACGCGGGTCGACACCGCCGCCGGGGTAGGCGTACGCGCCCCCCGCGAAGGCCATGGAGGTCCGGCGGCGCAGCATGTGGACCTCGGGCCCCCCGGGCGCGTCCCGCAGGAGCATGACGGTGGCGGCGGGCCGGGCGTCCACCGGGACCAGCTCGCCGGCGGTGAGGGCCCGGATGCGGTCGGGCCACTCGGCCGGGTACCACTGGCCGTCGGACCGCCGCCCGGTCTGCTCGGTCCGCTGCGGGTCCGGGTGCTCCGGCTGCCGCGGATCCGGCCGTTCCGGCCCCTGCTCCGGCCCCTGCTCCGACTGCTGCGGCTGACCATTCGTCGACATGGCCGGATGCTATGCGCCGGGCCGCGAATGCACGAGGGCCGGTTCCCCGTGACGGGGAACCGGCCCTGAGCGCGTGGTGGTCGGGGTCAGCCCTCGACCAGCTCCACCTGGACCTCGACCTCGACGGGGGCGTCGAGCGGCAGTACGGCCACGCCGACGGCGCTGCGCGCGTGCACGCCCTTCTCGCCGAGGACCGCGCCGAGCAGCTCGCTGGCGCCGTTGATGACGCCCGGCTGTCCGGTGAAGTCGGGGGCGGAGGCGACGAAGCCGACGACCTTGACGACCCGCTTGATCCGGTCCAGGTCACCGGCGACCGACTTCACGGCCGCGAGCGCGTTCAGCGCGCAGGTGGCCGCGAGCTGCTTGGCCTCCTCGGCGGTGACCTCGGCGCCGACCTTGCCGGTCAGCTGGAGCTCGCCGCCCACCATCGGGAGCTGCCCCGAGGTGTAGACGTACGCGCCGGAGCGCACGGCCGGCTGGTACGCGGCCAGCGGCGGCACGACCTCCGGCAGGGTCAGGCCGAGCTCGGCGAGCTTCGCCTCGACGGCCCCGCTCACGACTTGGCCCGCTTCAGGTAGGCCACGAGCTGCTCGGGGTTCGGCCCGGGAACGACCTGGACGAGCTCCCAGCCGTCCTCGCCCCAGGTGTCCAGAATCTGCTTGGTCGCGTGCACCAGAAGCGGCACCGTGACGTACTCCCACTTGGTCATGGAGCCGACTGTATCCGCTGCCGCGGACCTGTCCCGCCGGACCGCCCCCCAGAAGCCCCTTAGGTGACTTCTCCGGGGCGGCCTCCTGATTGGGCGCCGTCGCCAGTGGTTAGGCTCGACAACGTGAGCAGGCTCCAGGTCGTCAGCGGCAAGGGCGGTACCGGTAAGACGACGGTCGCCGCCGCCCTCGCCCTCGCCCTCGCGACGGAGGGGAAGCGGACCCTCCTCGTCGAGGTCGAAGGCAGACAGGGCATCGCACAGCTCTTCGAGACGGAGGCCCTTCCGTACGAGGAGCGCAAGATCGCCGTCGCGCCGGGCGGCGGCGAGGTGTACGCGCTGGCGATCGACGCCGAGCGCGCGCTCCTCGACTACCTCCAGATGTTCTACAAACTGGGCGGGGCGGGGCGGGCCCTGAAGAAGCTCGGCGCGATCGACTTCGCGACGACGATAGCGCCGGGCGTCCGGGACGTCCTGCTGACCGGCAAGGCCTGCGAGGCGGTCCGCAGACGCGAGAAGCACGGCGGCCACACCTATGACCACGTGGTCATGGACGCGCCCCCGACGGGCCGCATCACCCGCTTCCTCAACGTGAACGACGAGGTGGCGGGCCTGGCCAGGATCGGTCCGATACACAACCAGGCGCAGGCCGTGATGCGGGTCCTCAAGTCCCCCGAGACGGCGGTCCATCTGGTGACCCTGCTGGAGGAGATGCCGGTCCAGGAGACCGCGGACGGCGTCGCGGAGCTGCGGGGCGCCGAACTGCCGGTGGGCCGGGTCGTGGTGAACATGGTCCGGCCGCACGTCCTGGACGCCGCCGCGCTGCGGGCCGCCTCCGGCGGGCACCGGGACGCGGTCGCGCGGACGCTGGTGGCCGCCGGAGTGCCGGGGGGCGCGAAGCTGGTCGATCCGCTGCTCGCGGAGGCGGCGGAGCACGCGCGGCGGGTGGAGCTGGAGCGCGCCCAGCGCGAGGCCCTCGACGGCATCGGCGTGCCGACGTACGAGCTGCCCTTCCTCGGGGACGGGGCGGACATCGCGGGTCTCTACCGGCTCACGAAGGAACTGCGGAGGCAAGGGGTGGGCGCGTGACGCAGGTGCGGAAGTCCTCGGTGGAGGGCGGTCTCGACGCGGCTCCCGTCCTGGAGCTCGATCCGCTGCTCGACGACCGGGGGACCCGCATCATCGTCTGCTGCGGGTCGGGCGGTGTCGGGAAGACGACCACGGCGGCGGCGCTCGGTGTCCGGGCGGCGGAGCGCGGGCGGCGGGTGGTGGTCCTGACCATCGACCCGGCCCGCCGTCTCGCCCAGTCGATGGGCATCGACTCCCTGGACAACACCCCGCGCCGGGTGGCGGGCGTCAAGGGCCCCGACGGCGGTGAACTGCACGCGATGATGCTGGACATGAAGCGGACCTTCGACGAGATCGTCGAGGCGCACGCGGAGCCCGAGCGGGCGCGGGCGATCCTGGAGAACCCCTTCTACCAGTCCTTGTCGGCCGGGTTCGCCGGTACGCAGGAGTACATGGCGATGGAGAAGCTGGGCCAGCTCCGGGCCCGTGACGAGTGGGACCTGATCGTGGTGGACACCCCGCCGTCGCGGTCCGCCCTCGATTTCCTGGACGCGCCGAAACGGCTGGGTTCCTTCCTCGACGGGAAGTTCATCAAGCTCCTGATGGCACCGGCGAAGGTGGGCGGCCGGGCCGGGATGAAGTTCCTCAACGTGGGCATGTCGATGATGACGGGGACCCTGGGGAAGCTGTTGGGGGGTCAGTTCCTCAGGGACGTACAGACGTTCGTCGCCGCGATGGACACGATGTTCGGCGGGTTCAGGACCCGCGCGGACGCCACGTACCGGCTGCTCCAGGCGCCGGGCACGGCCTTCCTCGTGGTGGCCACGCCGGAGCGGGACGCGCTGCGCGAGGCCGCGTACTTCGTGGAGCGGCTGGCCGCCGAGCGGATGCCACTGGCCGGACTGGTCCTCAACCGGGTGCACGACAGCGGCGCCGCCGGACTCTCGGCCGAGCGGGCACGGGCCGCCGCGGAAAATCTTGAGGACGGACGCATGGCGGATCGGATGGCCGGGAAGAATCGTCGGAGTGGCTCCCCGGCCACCGACCCCGAGCCTTCCGAAATCGCCACCGCCGCCGCCCTTTCCGTATCCCAGGCTGCCCCCACAGCCGACCCGGCACAGGAAACAGACGCGCACGACACGGCCGCCGAAGTGGACACGGACGTGACCGCGGGAACCGACCCGGCCGCCGCCCCGGGCCCCGGCACGGACCCACCCGTGGAAGAGGACACCGGCGCGGACATACACACGCCCGTGGAATCCGGTGCCGCCCCGCACACGACCGCGGAGACCGAAGCGGACGTACGGCAGCTCACCGCGGGACTGCTGCGTCTGCACGCCGAGCGGATGCGGGTCCTCGCGCGCGAGCGGCACACACGCGACCGGTTCACCGCGCTCCACCCCGAGGTGGCGGTGACCGAGGTGGCCGCCCTGCCCGGCGATGTGCACGACCTCGCCGGACTGCGGGCCATCGGTGACCGTCTCACAGCCGGGCGGACGGGCTCGGCCTGAGCGGATCGGCGGACCCCCGGGCCTCGGCACTGAAGCCCGTACGCGCCGGAGTGCTCACGCGCCCGAGCTGGACCGGCGACTTCATGGCGGACCGGACCCACCAGGGTGGACGCACCCGCGCGGGGCCGACGGCCCCCCTGCTGATCCGCCGTATCGAGAGCGACGCATCCGCGCGCCCCCGCAGCGCCGACGGTCTCCCCTCGGGAGAAGAAGCAGGACGCCAGATCCGGGCGTTCGCGCGCCCATGCGGGCTAGCCCACCGCCGCGTACGCCTCGTACGTCGCGTCGTCCTCCATGGCCACGGGCAGCAGGCCCGCTCCGCGCTCGTACTCCGTGCGCGCGGTCTCCAGGAGACGGCGCCACGAGGTGACGGTCGGCCTGCGGCGCAGCAAGGCGCGGCGCTCGCGCTCCGTCATGCCGCCCCACACACCGAACTCCACGCGGTTGTCGAGGGCGTCGGCGAGGCACTCGGTCCGCACCGGGCATCCGGTGCACACCGCCTTCGCCCTGTTCTGTGCCGCTCCCTGGACGAAAAGTTCATCCGGATCGGTAGTGCGGCAGGCCGCCTGCGCACTCCAGTCAGCTACCCAGCCCATACCGGCGCCGTCCTCTCCCGAATCGAGGCTCCCCCACGGCGACAGCGGCATATTCACCGCTGCCAGTTGGGACGTTACGGAAGGCCGGGACGCCGCAACACCCCCTTCAGGCCCAATCTTGGATGGCCCGAACGGACTATGCGTACGCGTCAGATCACCCAGAGGAGTGACCGGAGGACATGCGCGTGATAGTGGACATACCGCCTGGACATGCCCGTATCGCTCGGGTCCACTCGGGACACCGCATGACGCATGAGCCGCAATCGGACACGAGTCACCCGCGCTTCGGGGTCGCGGGATTTCATGTCGATGTCACACCCGGGTCTTGATGCCGGACCACACTGCTGTGACAGTTGGGAGCAGCTTAGGCCAAGGCATATACGTGTGTCCGGCGAATGAGAACGTAGGCTGCCCCCATGGCAAAGAAGCGCTCGGGCGGTGGTCTGACCGGGACCCAGCAGGCCGCCAAGTTCCTCGGTGTCAGCGTGCTCTCCGGAGCCGTGCTGGCGGGTATCGCCCTGCCCGCGGCCGGGGTGTTCGGACTGGCCGCGAAGGGCACGGTCGAGGGGTTCGACGAGATCCCCTCCAATCTGAAGACTCCTCCGCTGAGTCAGCGCACCAAGATCCTGGACTCCGAGGGCGGTCTGATCGCCACGGTGTACTCGCGGGACCGGACGGTCGTCCCGCTCGACAAGATCTCCCCGTACATGCAGAAGGCGATCGTCGCGATCGAGGACGGACGCTTCTACGAGCACGGGGCGGTCGACCTCAAGGGCGTACTGCGCGCGATCAACAAGAACGCGCAGTCCGGCGGCGTCTCGGAGGGCGCGTCGACGCTGACCCAGCAGTACGTGAAGAACGTCTTCGTGGAGGAGGCCGGTGACGACCCGGAGAAGGTCGCGCAGGCCACCCAGCAGACCATCGGCCGCAAGGTCCGCGAGCTGAAGTTCGCGATCCAGGTCGAGGAGGAGCTGGGCAAGAAGAAGATCCTGGAGAACTACCTCAACATCACGTTCTTCGGGCAGCAGGCGTACGGCATCGAGGCCGCCTCGCAGCGGTACTTCTCCAAGCGCGCCGCCGACCTGACCCTGGGCGAGGCGGCGATGATGGCCGGTCTCGTGCAGTCGCCGAGCCGCTACGACCCGGTCAACGACATCCAGGAAGCCACCAAGCGCCGCAACGTGGTCCTCCAGCGGATGGCCGACGTGAAGGACATCAGCCAGGCCGAGGCGGACAAGGCGAAGGCGACCCCGCTGAAGCTGAAGGTGAAGATGCCGAAGAACGGCTGCATCACCGCCGTCGCGGGCTCCGGCTTCTTCTGCGACTACGTCCGCAAGACGATCCTCAACGACCCGGTCTTCGGCAAGACCGCCGAGGAGCGCACGAAGCTGTGGAACCTCGGCGGTCTCACCGTCAGGACCACGCTCTCGCCGCGCGCGCAGGCCGCCGCCAACGAGGCCGCCATCGCAAAGATCAACAAGGACGACAAGGTCGCCGCCTCGGTGGTGCAGGTCCAGCCCGGCAGCGGCAAGATCCTCTCGATGGGCCAGTCCCGCCCGTACGGCCTGGACCAGAAGGAGCACCAGACCACGCTGAACCTGGCCGTCGGCAGCAAGATGGGCGGCACCACGTACGGCTTCCAGACCGGCTCGACGTTCAAGCCGATCACGGCCGCGGCGGCCCTGGAGAAGGGGCTGAGCCCGGCGCAGTCCTTCGACACCCCGTGGAAGATCAACATCCCGGAGAAGGACTACACCCGCTGTGACGGCAAGCCCGCGGGCTACGCCAACTGGGAGATCGGCAACGAGCTGGAGTCCGAGACGGGCGCCTTCGACATGACCAGCGCCCTCGGCAAGTCCATCAACACGTACTTCGCCAAGCTGGAGCAGATGGCCGGCCTCTGCGAGACGATCACGATGGCCAAGAACATGGGGTACGAGCGCGAGCTGGGCAAGAAGGTCAAGGAGCTCCCCTCCATCACCCTCGGCGCCCAGGAGAGCACCCCGCTCGACATGGCGACCGTCTACGCGACCTTCGCCAACCGGGGCATCTACTGCACCCCGATCGCCATCGAGTCCGTGAAGGCCGCCAACGGCGACAAGCTGAACGTGCCGGACACCAAGTGCACCCGGGCGATGAGCGAGCGCACCGCCGACACGATCAACCAGATGCTGAAGGGCGTCGTCGAGGACGGCACGGGTACGAAGGCCGGTCTGAGCGACCGGGACAACGCGGGCAAGACCGGTACGACCAACGACCGCAAGGACGCCTGGTTCGTCGGCTACACCCCGAACCTCTCCACCGCCGTCTGGGTCGGTGACGACATCGGCGAGAAGCAGTCGATGTTCGACATCACCATCGGCGGCGAGTACTACGACAAGGTCTGCGGCGGCTGCCTTCCGGGCCCGATCTGGAAGATCGCCATGACGGGCGCGCTGGACGCCGGGCAGACCCCGGGCTTCGCCCCCGTCTCCGTACCGCGCGCCGAGAGGACGAAGGCGCCGGAGGACGGCGACGAGGGCCCGAACCGCGACAAGCGGAAGCCGCGCGACGGCAAGCCGGGCGACGGCGATCCGACGAACCCGTTGCCCGGGATGACGATCCCACCGGGCACGTTCGGTGACGGGGACGGCAACGACGGCGGAGACCGCTGACACCCCGCCGAGGACATGAGGAAGGGCGCCCCACTCCGGTGGGGCGCCCTTCCTCATGTGGTGCGGGTCCACGCGACGGGCGGGACGGGATCGGTGAATCGGCCGGCCGGGGGGCGGCTGGTCGGGTGCCTGTCCGGGACCCTGACCGGCCGAGGATCCCGCCGGTCAGGGTTTCGCGGGTCGGGGTTTCGCAGGTCAGGGGCCGACGGGTCGGTGTCGGCCGGGCCGAGGCCGGGGCGCCGTCCGGGGACACTCCGCATGGGGGTACTTCGCCCGGGGACACTCCCATCCGGGGTACTTCGCTCTGGGGTGAAGCCGTCCGGTGGGGGGAGGGCGCCCGAGATCGGCCCGCCTGGGCCACTCAGGCTGGGATCGGCCCGTCCAGAGGTAGCCCGCCCGTGAGGTCGGCCCGCCCGAAGCCGGCCCGGCTTCCGCCGGGGTCGCGTGGCGGGAGCCGGGGAAACCGGGCGACCGGGAAGGCTCAGCGACCGGGCGACCGGAAGGCTGAGCGGCCGGGAAACCCGGAAAAGGTGTCGGATCAGCCCGCGAGGAGCTTCTTCACCGCGGCGGCGACCCGGCCGCCCTCCGCCTGGCCGGCCACCTTCGGGTTCACGATCTTCATGATGGCGCCCATGGCACGCGGCCCCTCGGCGCCCGCCGCACGCGCCTCCTCGACGGCGGCGGCGACGATCGCGTCGAGCTCGTCGTCGCCGAGCTGCTTCGGCAGGTAGGCGTCGAGGAGGACGCCCTCGGCCTTCTCCCGCTCGGCGGACTCGAGGCGGCCGCCCTGGGCGAAGGCCTCCGCGGCCTCGCGGCGCTTCTTCGCCTCCTTGGCGATCACCTTCTGCACCTCGTCGTCGGAGAGTTCGCGCTTGGTGGTGCCCGCGACCTCCTCCTTCGTGATGGCGGTGATGGTCAGCCGGAGGGTCGAGGAGCGCAGTTCGTCGCGCGCCCGGATCGCGGCGTTGAGGTCGGCCTGGAGCTTCTCCTTGAGCGTGGTCATGGGGCCAAGTGTGGCAGGTGCCGCGCCCCGCCCGCCCGCGCATTTCCCCTCGTCGGGTCTGCGACGATGGGGGAATGCGCGCACGGTACGGGATCCCCCTCAAGATCACGGCAGGTCTCACGGCGGCGGCTGCCGCCGGAATCGTCTACGCGGCGGGGGTCGAAGCCCGCTCGTTCCGGCTCCGCCGTGTGACGGTGCCGGTGCTGCCGCCCGGCATGAGCGATCTGCGGGTCCTCCAGGTCTCCGACATCCACATGGTGAGCGGCCAGCGGAAGAAGCGGGCCTGGCTCCAGTCCCTCGCGGGCCTCCGCCCGGACTTCGTCGTCAACACCGGCGACAACCTCTCGGACCCGGAGGCCGTACCGGAGCTGCTGGACGCGCTCGGCCCGCTCATGGAGTTCCCGGGCGTGTACGTCTTCGGCTCCAACGACTACTACGGCCCCCGGCTCCGCAACCCCGCCCTCTATCTGATGGAGAAGGTGCAGGGCCGCCACGGGCTCAACGGCAACAAGCCGGTCGTCGACGCCGTCCACAACCCGTGGGAGGGCATCCGGGACGCCTTCGACGCGGCGGGCTGGGCGAACCTCACCAACACCCGCGGCAGGCTGAAGCTGCCGCAGGCGGACCTGGCCTTCACGGGGCTCGACGATCCGCACATCAAGCGCGACCGGTACGAGCGGGTGACGGGCGGCCCCGATCCCGACGCCGACTTCACGCTGGGCGTGGTCCACGCCCCGTACCTGCGCGCGCTCGACGCCTTCACGGCCGACGGGTACGAGCTGCTCCTCGCCGGGCACACCCACGGCGGGCAGCTGTGCATCCCCTTCTACGGGGCGCTGGTCACCAACTGCGACCTGGACACCGACCGGGTCAAGGGCCTCTCCACCCACACGGCCGGGGGCCGGACCTCGTACCTGCACGTCTCGGCCGGCTGCGGCACCAGCCGCTACACCCCGGTCCGCTTCGCCTGCCCGCCGGAGGTCACCCTCCTCACCCTGACGGCCCGCGCGTAGCCCCCGAATACCGGATTTCGCCTCAGCGCGCGCGTGGGCTAAAGTAATCGATGTCGCCGCGAAGTGAAGAACAGAGCAGTGACATCGGGGTGTAGCGCAGCTTGGCAGCGCGCTTCGTTCGGGACGAAGAGGTCGTGGGTTCAAATCCCGCCACCCCGACAGCCGTAGCAGCAGGTGGGGCCGGTACTGGTATCAGTACCGGCCCCGCCTGCTTTTCTGCTCGTGTGGCCGCCGCTTCCCGTGGGCCCGTGAGGAGAGGGCGAGGCCGCCTCGATCCGGCGTCTTGATCCGTCGCCTCGTGGCAGCGGAACCCGGCCGGTACGGGAAGGCGAGGCCGAGGTCGGCGGGCCGTCCCGGGGAGATCGAGCGGGCAGGCACCGGGGCGACGCGGGGCTGTCCGGGCGTGGGGAAAACCCGTTGGCGGGGTGGAGGGGCGTTGTTACGCTCCCGGTGTCTCGTGGTGTGCGGGGCCTTTGTCGATCGGGTCCTTTCGGGCCCCTGCCAAGGATGTGTTGATGCCCCGGACCGCGCCGAGCGCGCCTCGCCACGCCGCGTAATCCTTCGTCATCTTCTTCGGGCCGTCGTCTCGGCCCCGGCGAGGACCGCTCGGCCTGCTCTTGCTGCCCCGTACGACTTCCAGCAAGGAGCACCCCGGGTGTCCCACACCGACCACACCTTCATCTGCGTCGCGTGCGGCCTGACCGCCGTCGCGTCCGCCGACCACTGCCCGGCCTGCCTGCACTCCCGGCACGTCCTCGACCACGTCGAGGGCGGGCCGAGCGACTGCGAGGGCCGGATGGTCCCGATCGCCGTCGCCGTGCTCCGCACCGGCGACTGGCGGGTCATCCACCGCTGCGCGCGCTGCGACGAGCTGACCTCCTCACCGGTCCGCGCGGACGACAACCAGCTCGTCCTGATGCGGATGGCGGTCCGTCCCCTGGCCCAACCACCGTTCCCGCTCGAAGCGTTCGGCGCCCACTGATCCCGGAAGGAGAACCGTCATGCCACGCCGCCCGCACGACCGGCGCCCGCAGCGCCCCAAGACCGTTCTGCACGGCCGGATCCGCGACCGGGCCGACTGCTTCCGGTGCGTCGGCTGTCGTCTGGACGTCCCGCTGGACGCGCCCGGCACCGCGCACCGGAACCACTGCCCCCACTGCCTGGCCAGTCTGCACGTCGACCACCGGATCCCCGGCGACCGGGCCTCGGCCTGCCGGGGCCGTATGGAGGCACTGGGGCTCTGCGCCCGGGACGACGGCGAGTGGATGATCATCCACGAGTGCCTGTCCTGCGGGGAGCTCGGCACCAACCGGGCCGCCGGGGACGACAACCCGCTGGTCCTCGTCCGCCTCGCGCTCCGGCCGCTGCGGGACCCCCGCAGGGCCGCCCACGTGCTCGCCTCCCTGTGACGGCCCGCCCCGCTCAGTACGGCCTCGTCCACCCCGGGCACCAGGTGCCCGGGGTGTCCGGGGCGGGGGACACCCCCGCGAGGTGGGCGCGCAGGACCGCCAGCGCCGGGTGCGGGTTGTCGCGGTGCCACAGGAGCGAGTGCGGGTAGACCGGCACCGGGTCGGTCACCGGGATGCGCCGCAGACCGTGGCCCGCGGGCCAGACCAGCCGGGTGCCCTCGCTCATGAAGGTGGCCAGGGCCGGGGTGTCGGCGACGGTGTCGAGGAGCGCGTCGGAACCGAAGTTGGGGCCGGTCGCCTCGATGGTGAGACCGAACTCGGCGACCAGGTCGTCGTAGTAGGCGGCCCACTCCGTCCCCGGCACGATGCCGGGCATCCAGATCCGGTGTCCGACCAGCTCGGCGACGGTCACCGACCGGGCGCGCGCCAGCGCGTGGCCGGGGCCGGTGAGCAGCTGGAGCGGCTCGTCGAGGACCCGGACGGACGCGATGTCCTCCGGCAGCGGCCGGCCGGGGTCGGCGACGGCCCGGAAGGACGCGTCGATGGCGCCGGACCGGAGGGCGGCGACCGCCGCGTCGATGTCCAGCATCATCAGCACGTCGAGTTCGGTCCCGGGGTGCGCCCGGTGGAAGTCGCGCATCAGGCCCGACACCGCGCCCCGCGAGTTGATCACGTCGACCCGCAGCGGGCGGCGGCCCGCGCGCACGGACGCGACGGCCCGGTCCGCGGCCCGGAGCAGCTCCCGGGCGTGCGGCAGGAGGGCCTGGCCGTCGATGGTGGGCTCGGCCCCGTGCGGGGTGCGGGTGAACAGCCGCACCCCGAGGTGCCGCTCCAGGGCGGCGATCCGTTTGGAGACGGCCTGCTGGGTGACCGACAGGTCGACGGCGGCCTTCCGGAACTGGCCCGCCTCCGCGACGGCGACGAAGGTGCGTACGGCTTCGAGGTCCATGACGGACCACCTTAGGGAACAACCACTGGTTGTGTGATGCGCCGTTCCTGGTTGTTTGACCTGCGGTGCGGTCGCTCGCTTTCCTCTGTCCGGTCGGTGTCGGGTTGTATGGACGGACCTCGGGGGCAGGGTGGCCAGGAGACGGCTGGGGCGGCGCTTCGGCCTGCTGTGGGCGGCGTACGCGGTGAGCGCGTACGGCTCCGGGCTGGGTTTCGGGGCCCTGCCGCTGATCGCCGTACTGGTGCTGCGCGCGGGTCCCGCCGAGGTGTCCGCGCTGTCCGCCGCCGGGCCCGCGGTGGGGGCGGTGGTCGCGGTGCCGCTCGCTCCGTGGGTGGAGTTCCGGCGCAAACGCCCGGTCATGATCGTGACCGATCTGGTCCGGTGCGCGGCCCTGGCGTCGGTCCCCGTGGCGTACGCCCTCGGGATCCTCGGCCTCGGGCAGCTGCTCGTGGTCTCGGCCACGCTCTCCGCCGCCAGGATCGCGTCCGGCGCGGCGAGCGGCGCCTACCTCAAGGCGCTGCTCCGGCCGGAGGACCTGCTCGTGGCCAACGCCCGGTTCGAGTCCACCAACTGGAGTTCCATCGCGGTCGGACCACCGCTCGGAGGGGCCGCGATCGGGGTGCTCGGGCCGGTCGTCACCCTGGTCGCCGACGCGCTCAGCCACCTTCTCTCCGCGCTCTGCCTCGTCGCGGCGGGCGGCCGGGAGGAGGCCCCGCCTCGGCCCCCGGCCAGGGCCACGGAACCGACGGGGGCCACCGGCACCACCATGCCGACCGGCACCACCGCACCGGCCGGTGCCCTGCTCGGTGGCTGGCGGCACCTCTTCCACGACCCCGTCCTGCGGGCGCTCTGCCTCAACAACATGGCCGTCTCCGGACTGATCATGGCCACCGAACCGGTCCTCGCCGTGCTCCTCCTGCGTGACCTGGCGTTCCCGCCCTGGCAGTACGCCCTCGCCTTCGCCGCCCCCTGTCTCGGCGGGCTCGTCGGCTCGCGGCTCGCCCGCCGTACCGTGGCCCGGCACGGCCGACGCCGGGTCATCGGGGTCGTCGGCACCCTGCGGGCCGTCTGGCTGATCGGCCTCGCCCTCGTCGGGCCCGGCACCGTCGGGCTCCTGACCGTGATGGCCGTCGAGCTGGCGATCATCGTCCACATGAGCCTGTACACCCCGGTGCTCGCCACCCTCCGGCTCGAACGCACCCCCCGGCACCTCGTCGCCCGCACCCTGACCGCCTGGTCGATCGCCCAGCAGGCGTCCATCGCCGTGCTCACCGCGCTCGGCGGGCTGCTCGCCACCGCCACCGGACCCCGTACCGCCCTCCTGGTCGCGGGACTGCTCGCCCTGGCCACCCCACTCCTGCTGCCCCGGTCCGACCGTCGCTCGCCCAGGTCCTCGACACCGCCGCGCGCCACACCCCGATCCGGGCCGAGGGACTGACCGAGAAGTACGGGGACTTCACCGACCGGGGCGGTGTCGACCTGGGCGGTGTCGACCTGGAGGTCCCGGCCGGGCGGGTCCTCGGATTCCTGGGCCCCAACGGCTCGACCTGGCCGCTTCATTCGGCGGGACGGGAACCACGACCGGACGGCCGGAGTCCCTTCCGGCGGGGGCGGACGGAATCTCCTTCGGCAGCGGCCGAATTCGCCTTCGGCGCTGGGACCCTCGTCCCTTCCGGCAGTGGGGGGACTTGCTTCCGGCAGTGGAGGACTCGGTGTCGACAGTGGGGAAACTCGCTCCCGGCGGTGACCGGGCTCCCTCTCCGGCAGCGGCCGGGCTCATGCGGCGACGGCCGGGCTTCCGTCCGGCAGCGGCGGGGCCTCCCTTCCGGCAGTGGGCCGAGTCGCTTCCGGTGGGTGGGGGAACCCGCGTCGGGGGCTGCCGGTCCTGCGGCGGAGGGGGTCCCGTCGGGGGGAGTGCGGCGAAGGGGCGGACCGGGCGGCTCTAGGCTGGTTCTCTTCCGTCACGTTGATCGATCGTCGAAAGGGTGGTCTCCCGGTGCTGGTCGCGGACCGATATCGGCTTCATGTGTGTATCGGCCGGGGCGGCATGGGCGAGGTGTGGCGGGCCACCGACGAGGTGCTGGGCCGGTCCGTGGCCGTGAAGCTGATGCTGGCGCAGATGGCCGACCCGTCCGCGGGCGACCGGTTCCGGCTGGAGGCGCAGACGGCCGCGCGACTGAGCCATCCGCACGTGGTGGGCGTCTTCGACTTCGGCACCTGGGACGGGAAACTGTTCCTCGTCATGGAGCTGGTGGAGGGCGACAGCCTCGCCGGGACCCCCGCCGAACCGCTGGTGCTGCCCGCCGAACGGCTCGCCGTGGTCGCGGCCCACGCCGCCGCCGGGCTCGCCGCCGCGCACCGGCAGGGCGTCGTGCACCGGGACATCAAGCCCGGAAACCTGCTGGTCGACGGCGACGGCACGGTCAAACTGGCCGACTTCGGCATCGCGCGGTTCGTCGACGACCCCTCGGGGGCGCTCACGACGACGGGTCAGATCGTGGGCACAGGGCTCTACCTGGCGCCCGAGCGGGCCCTCGGGCAGCCCGCCTCCTCCGCGTCCGACGTGTACTCGCTCGGCTGCGTCCTCTACCAACTCCTCACCGGCCGCACGCCGTTCCAGGCGGACACCGCGACCGCCCTGCTGTACCAGCACATCGACACCGCCCCGGTGCCGCCGAGCCGTCTCGGCGCGGTGCTCCCGCCCGAGTTCGAGGCGTACCTGCTGAGTCTGCTCGCGAAGCAGCCGGAACAGCGCCCCCCGGCGCAGGGCATCGCGGACTGGTTCTCCTCCGGCGCCTGGCGCGGCTATCCGCAGTCCGTCCCGGCGGGGCCGGTGCCGGGGCTGGTACAGCACCGGCGTCCGGGCGCGCGGTCCACCGCTCCGGCCCGGTCCGTAGCAGCGCACGCGCCCGGCCCGGGGCGCGCGCCCGCGCACGCGCCCGCCGCTCACGCCCCCGCGACCGCGTCCGTGCCGCTGCCGCCCTCGGTGCCCTCGCCGGTACCGCCGCCGAGGACCGGGCGCGGGTCCGCCCAGGGCTCCGGGACGGGGTCCTCGTCGCGGCGGCGCGAACGGCCCGCAGGCGCGGGCGACCGGCTCGCCGAGATCTCCCGGCGCCGCCCCCGCAAGACCGCCGCCGTCGCCGGGGCCATCGCCTTCGTCGTCTTCCTGGTCATCGGAATGGCCTGGCTGTCCTGAGCCGTACGGCCCGGGGCGACGACCTCCGTCTTCCCGTACGGCCCGGGGCGACGGCCTCCTCCTTACTTCTCGTACGGGCCGAGGTGGCGGCCCCCGTCCTCCCGGACGACTCGGGCGGCGGGCTCCCGTCCTCCCGTACGCCCGTAAGGCTCAGGACGACCGCTCCTGTCCTCCCGTACGAACCGGGGTAGCAGCCCTCCGTCTTCCCGTATGGGGAAGGGTGGCGGCCCCGTCTCGCGGCACCGCCGGTGCGGCCGCGCGCGACCGGTTTCCACCGCGCGGCCGGTCCAGCCGCGCGAACCCCTTCCGCCTCGCGGCCCGCCCCTCACTCGGCCCGCCCGGCCTGACGACCTGTCCAGCCCCGCGCCCGCCCAGCCCCGCGCCCGCCCGGCCCCGCGGCCCGTTCAGTACGTTCTCGGCGCCATCACCAGCGGTTCCCCGTCCGCCGTCGCGAGCAGCAGGCAGCGCGGGACCCCGGGCCCCGGGGTGGCCCGTACCGTCACCGTCCTCGGCGGGTCGGTGGGCAGCTCGACCGGGACCGTGACCGCACCGTCCTCCCTGGTCGTGGCGTAGCCGGTCTCCTTGCCGTCGACGAGGACCTCGACCACGGGGCGGTGCCCGGTCCGCACGGTCGCGGAGACCGAGTGCCCGAGGTAGTCGATGTGGAAGTGGTGTCGGCTCATGGGTCACCTCCGTCGGTAACTCAAGGGTAGGTACGGACGGCCGCCCCCGCCGCTCCTGCCCCGGAGGCCCGCCTCACCGGGCCCCGCCCCGGTCCCGGGAGCGCGTTCCAGCAAGCGGGGCGCCCATCCGGGAGGGCGCCCCGGCAGGCGCTCCCCCGCCCCCGAGCCCGGTCCCGTCCCGGGGTGCGGCCCCGGCACCCCGGTGGTCAGATGGTCCGGTACGCCGACCACCGCCCCCCGTGGAACGGAGCCCCGGCACATGAGCGAGCCCTCGCCCTCCTCCGACGACACCACCGACTTCGAGAACGCGGACCGGGGCTTCCTCGGCGCCCTCGTCCCCGGCGTGGTCACGGACGCCGCCGGGCGCACGGTCTGGGACGGCGACGCCTACGGCTTCCTGGCGGAGGACTGCCCGGACACGGCGCATCCGAGCCTCTGGCGGCAGTCCCGGCTCGCCGCGAAGCAGGGCCTGTACGAGGTCACCGACGGCATCTACCAGGTGCGCGGGCTCGACCTGTCGAACATGACGGTCGTCGAGGGCGAGCGCGGGATCGTCGTCATCGACCCGCTGATCTCCACAGAGACCGCCGAAGCGGCCCTCGCGCTCTACCGGGCGTACCGGGGCGACCGTCCGGTGACCGGTCTCATCTACACCCACTCGCACGGCGACCACTTCGGCGGCTCGCGGGGCGTCCTGCCGCACGGCACCGAGGAGGGGGTGCCGGTCCTGGCCCCGGCCGGTTTCCTGGAGCACGCGGTCAGCGAGAACGTCTACGCGGGCAACGCGATGACCCGGCGGGCGAGCTTCATGTACGGGGCGAACCTCCCGAAGGCACCGGACGCGCAGATCGGTGCCGGTCTCGGCCCGACGACCTCCACCGGCACCATCAGTCTCGTCCCGCCGACCGTGGACATCACGGAGACCGGCCAGGAGGAGACCGTCGACGGGGTGCGGATCGTCTTCCAGCTGACGCCCGGCACCGAGGCACCCTCGGAGATGAACTTCCTCTTCCCCGACCACCGCGCGCTGTGCCTGGCCGAGAACGCCACCCACACCTTCCACAACATCCTGACCCTGCGCGGGGCGGTGGTCCGCGACGCCCGGATCTGGGCCGCGTACCTCGACGAGGCGATCGAGTACTTCCACGGGCGGTACGACGTCGCCTTCGCCTCCCACCACTGGCCGACCTGGGGCCACGACGAGGTGGTGCGGTTCCTGACCGAGCAGCGCGACCTGTACGCGTACACCCACGACCAGACGCTGCGGCTCCTCAACGAGGGTCTCACCGCGCCGGAGATCGCCGAGCGCCTGGAGCTGCCGCCCGCCCTGGAGCGCGCCTGGCACGCGCGCGGCTACTACGGCTCCCTCAGCCACAACACGAAGGCGGTCTACCAGCGCTATCTGGGCTGGTTCGACGGCAACGTGGCCCATCTGTGGGAGCACCCGCCGACCGCGCTCGCCCTGCGGTACGTGGCCGTGGCGGGCGGCCCCGAGGCGACCCTGGCCAAGGC
The DNA here is from genome assembly GCF_044767145.1 of Streptomyces sp. NPDC101490. Lineage (NCBI taxonomy): Bacteria > Bacillati > Actinomycetota > Actinomycetes > Kitasatosporales > Streptomycetaceae > Streptomyces > Streptomyces sp. NPDC101490. The sequence continues at coordinate 117,164 of NZ_JBIWNI010000006.1, read as the reverse complement.
CCGCGCGTACGCCGAGGAGGGCGATCTGCGGTTCGCCGCGACCCTGCTGAACCACCTGGTCTTCGCCGACCCGGCGGACGTCCCGGCGAAGGAGACGCTCGCCGGGGTCTACGAGCGGCTGGGACACGGCTCCGAGAACGGGCCCTGGCGCAACTTCTACCTCACCGCCGCTCAGGAACTGCGGCACGGCGTCGGCGGCGAGATGGTCGACATGACCAATCCCGAGATGTCGATGGCCCTGACCGTGCCCATGCTGGTCGACTCGATCGCGGTGCGGATCGACGGGCCGCGCGCCTGGGACGAGGACCTCACCGTCGATCTGGTCTTCCCCGGGGAACGCCGCCGCCTCACCCTCCGCCACGGCGCCCTCACCCAGCGGGCCGTGCCGGACACGCCCCGGACGCCCGCCGGGCTCGTCCTCACCCTGGACAAGGCAGGACTGCTCGGACTGCTCGCCGGAGGGGACCCCGGGGAGCGGGGCATCGGGGTGGAGGGCGATCCGGCCCTGCTGGCGCGCCTCCTGTCGTACGTGACGACACCCGATCCGCTGTTCCCCGTGGTGACCCCGTGATCCCCATGATCCTCATCATCCCCGTGATCCCCGTGATCCCCGTGGTGACCCCGTGAGACACCGTCCGGCGGGCGGGGCCGGTCAGCGGGCGAGACCGGCCACCACTCCCAGCGCGATCAGCGTCAGGCAGATCCCCAGGTTCACCACCTTGTACTGGAGGAAGACCGCGACGAACTCGCGGATGGTCGCCGAGGGCCAGAAGTAGGCGGCCGTCGGCGAGCCCACCACCTGGCCGTCCACCCCCGCCCTGCGGGCCATCAGGGCGGCCCGGAAGGCGTGGAAGTTGTTGGTGACGACCACGCACGCGGAGCCCGGCCGGTCCCGCTCCATCAGCTCCCTGCTGAACAGCAGGTTCTCCTCTGTGGTCCGGGAGCGGTCCTCGCGGACCACCGCGTCGGCCGGGAAGCCGCGCTCGACGAGGTAGTCGGCCATCGCGTGGGACTCGGGAAGGCGCTCGTCGGGGCCCTGCCCGCCGGAGGTGACGAGGACGGGCGCGGGGCGGTCGGGTCCTCTGCGCGCGGCCAGCAGCTCGTACACCTGCCGTCCTCTGTCCAGACGGCTGGCGAGCAGCGGGGACACCCGGCTGCCGCCGATCAGACCGGAGCCGAGGACCACCACGAAGTCGGCGTCGCGCCGGACCCTCATGCGGCCGTACAGGAAGGCGTAGCCGACGAAGCAGACGAAGAGGAAGGACACGTAGCCGAGGACGAGCAGGGTGGTGCCGACGATCAGGGCGAGGACCACGGACCGGGTGACGACGGCGGACGCGGCGAGGCCCATCACCCCGAGTATCCCGAGCCCGGCGAGGAGCGACAGCAGGTTGGCGGGGCGTCTGCCCTCCTTGCGGACCATCTTCACGCCGTTCGCGCAGAGCAGTCCGGCGAGGACGAGCGGGCCGAGGGCGACCACGAGGAGCAGCAGGACCATCACGGTCTCGGCGACGCCCGGCGGGGCGTCCTCGATCCCGGCGAGGAGCCCGATGCCGAGGAAGGTGACGGCGAGCCCCAGATACACGGCGTTGCCGAAGCGGCGCCGGTCCCGCAGCACACCGACCCCGAAGAGCAACAGGAACACGGTGGCGACGACGAAGGCGATCATGTCGGCATCGTAGACAGCGGGACGGGCCCGGAACGGGGCCAGCTCCCATCTGTGGAAAACTCCGCGACCCGCGGTCCGGCCGCCGGGACGGCCGGCCGAGGACAACCGGCTAGGAACAACCGGCTAGGGACAGTCGGCCAGGGTGAACAGGCCCAGCCGGGCGCCCTCCTCGAAGGCGTCCCGCAGCGCCGGGTCGTCCCGCAGCGACCGCAGGTCCCGGTCCCGGTCCCGGTGGGCCCGTACGGCCTCCACGAACCGCGCGGGCCGGTAGGACGTCTCGAAGGCGGAGGTCCGCAGCAGGTCCACCGCGCCCAGGAGCCGGGCCGCCGTGTCCTTCCGGCCGCCGAGCGACCGCATCTGCGCGAGGAGTTCCGCCGCCACGGCCGCCCCCACCGAGGAGCCGAGTTCCAGGTGCGCGCGCAGCGCCCGCCGGGCGTGCCCCGCGGCCCGCTCCGGGTCCCCGTCCCAGGCGGCGAGCTCGGCCCGTACGTGCTCGGCCCAGGCGTCGGCGTACACGTCGGCCGGGCGGGCGTCACCGGCCCGGTGCTCCCGCTCCGCCCCGGCGAGCGCCTCCCGGGCGCCCCCGGGGTCGGTCCGGCACAGGGAGAGCGCGAGGCCCACCCGGCAGCCGTGCCGGGACGGCCCGAACTCCGAGGGTTCCGCGACCAGTTCGAGGGACTCGCGGAAAGCCGCGGCCGACGCGCGCGTGCGCCCCTGGTGGAGGGCGGCCGAACCGCGCAGATGGGCCAGCGCGCCGAGGGCGCCGTCGTCGCCGTCGCGCTCCGCCGCCTCGGCGGCCCGGCCGAGCAGCCGGACGGCCTCCTCGGGGCGGCCGGACTCCAGCTCCAGGAAGCCCGCGAGCCACAGCGCGCGGGCCGGTGGCGGCCCGGAGTACAGGGAGAGGGCGTGCCGCAGCCGGGTCCGCCCCTCGGCGACCCGGCCGCAGGCCACCCACAGGAACCACAGGGTGACGGCGGTCTCGACGGCGGTGGCGGCCTCCTCGCCGGGCTCGGCGGACGCCGTCGTCGGGTCCATGGCGGCGGCCAGGTCGGGGAGTTCCCGCAGGGCGAGGTCGCGGGCGTCGAGCTGCCGGCCGTCCCGCCACCGGTCGGCGGCCCGCCGGGCGAGCTCCAGCGCCCAGCGCCGGTGGCGGGGGACGACGGACGGGCGGTCGCCGCGGGCGCTGAGCCGCCGGGCGCCCACCGCGCGCACGGAGTGCGGCATCCAGTAGCGGGGTTCGGCGGGTTCCCCGTCGAAGAGGTCGTCGACCGGGAGGAGGGCGAGCGGGGCGAGCCGGTCGAGAACCACGAGCACGCGCGCGGGGGGCAGCTCGCCGAAGCCGCACACCGCGCGGACGGCCTCCCGGCCGAAGGCGCCCTCGAAGACGGAGAGCCGCTCCCACAGGAGCCGCTCGGCGGGCCCGCAGCGGGCGTATCCCTCCTCGGCGGCGGCGAGTTGCCCGGCGGTCACCTGCTCGCCCCACAGCAGAGCCGTCCCCGTCGTCTCCCCGCGCCTTGTGCGGCCCGCGTGCCTCATGCGTCACTCTCCCTGCGTCATCCATGGCACATCCTGGAGGTGTCACCCGCACCGGGCAAGGTGACCGCCCGACCCCTGTCCAGGGCCGGGCCCGCGTGTTTTGATGGAGGGCATGGAGTTCGCCGTGTTCGTGACGCTGCCGGGTCTGGTCATCCTGCTGACGGTGGTCGCCTTCGCCGACCAGATCATGCGCCTGACGGGCAGAGGGAAGCGCACCGGCCAGATCTCCTCGACCGGCTTCGAGCAGCTGCACGCCACCTTCTCCCAGGGCAAGCAGAACGAGCTCAAGGAGCGGCAGAGCGCGCTCGTGCTCCGCGACGACGAGGAGGACGGCGCACCGCCGCACCGCTCGACGGTGGACCTCAAGGGCGGGCGGGCCGTCATAAGGATCAGCCGCCCGACGCCGTGACCCGCTGATCAGGCCGGGCGTGAGGCCCTGAGCGAGTACATCAGCGGGATGCGGGGCCGGTCCGCCGGGAAGCGGTAGTAGCCGTCCTCGTGCCGCTGGAGCGAGCCGTAGCGGGGGAACAGCGACACGTCGTGCTCGCGCAGGAACTCGATGCGCAGCCCCGCCGAGGCGAGCGCGGTGACGACCTCGCCGACCGGGTGCACCCACTCCACGCTGCGGTTGTGGACGGTGGCCGCGTCGAGGTCGGCGTACGTCCCCGGCGAGGTGTCCACCCACGGCTCGCGGACGAAGTAGTCGTGCACGATCCGGCCGCCCGTCTCGTCGTCGAGCGAGTCGGTCAGGGGATGAAATTCGGCCAGGTAGAGGAAGCCGCCCGGCGCGACGAGCGAGGCGGCGGTCCGTGCCCAGCGCCGGATGTCGGGCAGCCAGCACAGCGCCCCGCCGCCCGTGTACACGATGTCGTACGCGTCGTCGGGGACGGCCCCGGCGGCGTCGTACACGTCGGCGGCGACGAACACGGCCCGGTCCCGGGGGAGCCCCAGGTCGACGGCGAGCGAGCGGGCGGTCTCCACCGCCGGTTCGGAGAAGTCCAGCCCGACGGCCCGGGAGGCCCCGTGGCGCACCCAGGACAGCGTGTCGAGGCCGATGTGGCACTGGAGGTGCAGCAGGGTGCGGCCGGTGACGTCGCCGACCTCCGCGCGCTCGAAGTCCCGCAGGGAGTCCTTGCCCGCGCGGAAGGAGTCGAGGTCGTAGAACTCCCCGGCGGTGTGGATCGGGACCCGCTCGTCCCAGCGGGCGCGGTTGGCCTCGTGCCAGTCCTCGGGCGTCGGGGAGTACATGTCGGCGAGGTTATCCACAGGTTGGGGCGGCCGCGACCCGATCGTCCGACGCGCGGAGCATCATGGGGGCATGACTGAGAGCAGGAACGCCGAGCTCACCGAACCGACTCCGCTGTGGGAGCGGCGCTTCCGCGCGCCGCGCGTCTCGCTGCCCGAATGGGCCGAGGACGCCCCCGGGCGCTCGCTCTTCGTGTCCAACGCGACGGGGACGTACGAGCTGTACGCCTGGGACCGGACGACCGGGGAGCAGCGGCAGGTCACGGACCGGCCGAACGGGACGACGGACGGGACGCTGTCGCCGGACGGAGCCTGGATCTGGTGGTTCGCGGACACCGACGGGGACGAGTTCGGGGTGTGGATGCGCCAGCCGTTCGCGGGCGGCGCGGACGAACCGGCCGTGCCCGGTCTGGGCGCGTCCTATCCGGCGGGGCTCGCCGTCGGCCGCGAGGGGACGCTGGTCGTGGGCCGCTCCACCGACGAGGACGGCTCGACCGTCCACCTGGTGCGGCCGGGGGAGGACGTCCCGGTGGAGATCTACCGGCACCGGGAGTCCGCCGGGGTCGGCGACCTGTCGTACGACGGCTCGCTGGTCGCCGTCGAGCACACCGAGCACGGGGACGCGATGCACTCCGCGCTGCGGGTGCTGCGCGCCTCGGACGCGGGCGTGGTCGCGGAGCTCGACGACACCAAGGGCGGGACGGAGGAGCTGGGGCTTTCGGTCCTCGGCTTCGCTCCGGTGGCCGGGGACACCCGGCTGCTCGTCGGGCACCAGCGGCGCGGTCGCTGGGAGCCGATGCTGTGGGACGTGGTGACGGGCGCCGAGACGGATCTCGCGCTGGACCTGCCGGGCGACGTGTCGGCCGAGTGGTTCCCGGACGGCACGGGGCTGCTGGTGGTGCACAGCTTCGAGGCCCGCAGCGAGCTGTGGCGGTACGAGATCGGCACGGGGGCCCTGGTCCGGGTGGAGACCCCGGCCGGTTCGGTGTCGGGGGCGACGGCCCGGCCGGACGGCAGCGTGGAGTACCTGTGGTCGTCGGCCGCCGAGCCGCCGGTGGTGCGTTCCACGGCCGGTGGGGTCGTCCTCGACCCGCCGGGTCCGAAGGCGCCGCCCTCGGTGCCGGTGGAGGACGTGTGGGTGGCGGGCCCGGGGGGCAGGGTGCACGCGCTGGTGCAGCGTCCGGAAGGCGAGGGACCGTTCCCCACGGTCTTCGAGGTGCACGGCGGTCCGACCTGGCACGACAGCGACGCCTTCGCCTCGGGCCCGGCGGCCTGGGTGGACCACGGGTACGCGGTGGTGCGGGTCAACTACCGGGGCTCGACGGGATACGGCCGGGAGTGGACGGACGCGCTGAAGCACCGGGTGGGGCTGATCGAGCTGGAGGACATCGAGGCGGTCCGCGCGTGGGCGGTGGAGAGCGGGCTGGCCGATCCGGACCGGCTCGTCCTCTCGGGTGGTTCGTGGGGCGGCTATCTGACGCTCCTCGGCCTCGGCACCCGGCCGGACGCGTGGGCGGTCGGTCTCGCGGCCGTGCCGGTCGCGGACTACGTCGCGGCGTACGAGGACGAGATGGAGGCCCTGAAGGCGCTGGACCGGACGCTGCTCGGCGGTTCGCCCGAGGAGGTGCCCGAGCGGTACGCGGCCTCGTCGCCGCTGACGTACGTGGACGCGGTGACGGCCCCGGTGCACATCTCGGCCGGCGTCAACGACCCGCGCTGCCCGATCCGTCAGATCGAGAACTACGTCGGCCGGCTGGCGGCCCGGGGCGCGGTGCACGAGGTGTACCGGTACGACGCGGGCCACGGCTCGCTCGTCGTGGAGGAACGGATCAAGCAGGTCGCCCTGGACCTCGCGTTCGCCGCGAAGCACCTGGGGACCCGGGCGACGGAGGACTGAGGGCACCTGCGTACCGTGGGGGGGGTGTACCGGTTCCTGAGAACGCCCCGCTGGTGGGGGATCAACCTCTTCGTCCTGCTGGCGATCCCGTTCTGTGTGTTCATGGGGACCTGGCAGCTCGGCAAGTTCGAGGATCGCGTCGACTCCCACCAGGAGGCCGAGGAACGGCCCGCCGCGAGCGCGTCGGCGGCCCGGCCGCTGGAGTCGCTGCTCCCGGTGGACAAGGAGACCTCGGGCCGGTCGGCCGAGGCGCGCGGCCGGTTCGGGGCGCAGTTCCTCGTGCCGGGCCGCGAGCTGGACGGCCGGACCGGTTCGTACGTCCTGACGCTGCTGCGGACGGACGACGGCCGGTCGCTGCCGGTGGTCCGGGGCTGGCTCCCCACCGGCGCGAAGGCGCCCGTGGCGCCGTCCGGCGAGGTCACGGTGGTGGGCGCGCTCCAGGCTTCGGAGAACCCGGGCACGAAGGGCGTCAACACGGCGGGCGGGCTGCCCGAGGGGCAGCTCGGCATGATCAGCGCGGCGGCCCTGGTGAACGTGGTCACGGACGATGTCTACGACGCCTGGGTCACGCTCACGGACTCCCCCGCCGGGCTCACCCCGGTCCCGGCGGCGGCCGCCGCGGGCACGGGTCTGGACGCGAAGGCCTTCCAGAACCTGGGCTACACCGCGGAGTGGTTCGTCTTCGCGGGCTTCGTCCTCTTCATGTGGTTCCGCCTGGTCCGCCGCGAGGCGGAGGCGTCCCGCGACGAGGCACTGGGACTGTAGCGGGCCCCGCGGGACTCCCGCGCCGGACCGGACCACTGGCCCCGGCGCCCGTCGCCGTCGGGCCGGTCACCTGGGTCGGCCCGACGGCGAGGCGGCCGGGCGTCAGGCGTCAGGCGTCAGGCGTCAGGCGTCAGGCGTCAGGCGTCAGGCGTCAGGCGGGGCCGGTGTTCCACGGGCGGGCCGGTGCCATGGGCCGTACGTCCCCTGGCACGAGGCCGTCGTCGGCGAGGGTGGCCCGGACGGGGAGCCGTCCGGGCCGTGTCCCGCTCCGCCGTACCCGGCCGCTCCGCCGTCCCCGCCGGCCGTACCGCCGGTCCCGGCGGCCCCGTACGGCCGGTCCCGGGGGCGGCGGGCGCGGGTGGTCACTGGCCGGTCAGGACGCCCGTGCGGTAGATCGTGCCCGCGCAGGCGCCCGGAATGGTGGCCGAGGCGGCGGGGCCGCCCGGTTCCGCGATATGGCTGACCAGCACGCTGCCGTCGGCGGGGCCGTCCGCGCGGAGCAGCTGCGGGGCCGTTCCGGCCTCCGGGCCGGAGCCCGGGACGGTGGCCGGTCCCGTACCGCCGCCTCCGGAGCCGCTGCCCTCGGTGGGCTCCGGGCCGCCGGTACCGGGAGCGGTCGTCGGCGGCGGGGAGGTCGGCGGTTCGACCGTCTGGGTCGGCGTGGGCGTCGGGGTGCCCCCGGTCGTCGGACAGGTCTCGCTGGGCACCCACACGAACTTCACCTCATAGCTGCCGCGCGGCTTCAGGAGCAGCGAGGCGGCCTCGTTCGAGGGGTCGGGCAGACCGGTCCCGGCGTCCCCCGCGCGGTGCCGGACGACCGAGATCCGGCCGGGGTCGGCCGCGCCACGGGCCTCGAAGCCGACGGTCCCGCCGCCGTCGACGACGCAGTCGCGGCCGGAGACGTTGGCGATGCGGAAGGTGCCGTGCACCTTGCCCTGTCCGTCGGGTCCGCCCGCCTCCGCCGCGCTGACGCCGAGCTGGTCGGCGCCGCAGCGGAGCGCGGAGCCCGGTCCGGTGCCCTGCGACTCTCGGGGGCCGGTGCCGGACGCGCCGGTACCGGGCCTGCTCGGGTCCCCCTCGGAGCCCTCGTCCGCGCCCTGGCGGGGTGAGGAGCCGTCCTGGGGGGGACGGGAGCTGCCGCCGCCGATGATGCCGGTCTCGGTGCCGGTGCCGCCCTGGGCCTCCTCGCCGTGGCCCGCGTTGACCGGCCGGTCGGCGGCGGAGACACCGCCGGAGGAGGCGACGTGCACGAAGGCGGGGACGGCGGTGCCGATGAGGACGGCCGCGGCGGCGGCGCCGACGACGGCCTGCCGCTTGCGGGCGCGCCGGGCGGGCACGGCGCGGCGCAGCTGGTCCAGCGAGCCACGGGCGGGCTCCAGACCGGACACGGCTTCCTGGAACAGCCGCCGCAGCGCCCGTTCGTCGTCCCCGTCGCCCTCGCCGGGCTGGGTGTTCACCATGGGCCGTCCGCTCAGCTCGTCACGTTCTTCTCGGGCGTCGCCGTCACGGCCCTCCCGGGGTCCACCGGTCGCGCCGCCCCCGCCGGGTGCGGCGCTCACGAGGTCGCCCCCATGGCGACGCGCAGCGCCGCGATGCCCCGCGAGCCGTACGCCTTCACCGAGCCCAGGGATATCCCGAGCGCCTCGGCGACCTGGACCTCGGTCATGTCGGAGAAGTAGCGCAGGGCGAGCACCTCGCGCTGGCGCCGCTGGAGTCCGCGCATGGCCTTGATGAGGTCCTCGCGCTCCAGCAGGTCGTACGCCCCCTCCTCCGCGCTGGCCATGTCCGGCATCGGCTTGGACAGCAGTTTGAGGCCGAGGATGCGGCGGCGCAGCGCGGACCGGGAGAGGTTCACCACGGTCTGGCGCAGATAGGCGAGGGTCTTCTCGGGCTCGCGGACCCGCCTGCGGGCCGAGTGGACGCGGATGAAGGCCTCCTGGACGACGTCCTCGCAGGAGGCGGTGTCGTCGAGGAGCAGCGCGGCGAGGCCGAGCAGCGAGCGGTAGTGGGCGCGGTAGGTCTCGGTGAGGTGGTCGACGGTGGTCCCGGCGACCGAGGAGCCCTCGGAGCTGGTCCGGGGCGAGGGGATGCCGTCCACGGAGCTCGCGCGCGATCCGATGGGCACGGGGGCGATCACCGGCATCCCGCCGGGCGGACGGGTCCGTCGCACGCCACCGGTGCCGGGGGTGCGCACGGGGGCGCCGGTGGAGCCGCGCGCGGGAACGACCGTCGTGGCGCGTGCGGGTGCGAGGGCGGGGCTCCGCAGGGGGAGCAGCGCCGTGCCCGCGCCGCGCGGGGCGGCGATGATCGCGATGTCGAGTACCTCAGCCACGCATGTTGGACACGCTTCCCCCCGGCAGGGTTGTACGCGTGCGGCTCCCTTTTCACCGGTGTGCCGTTCATCCCCATGTGTAACCGTTCTCCCCCGGTCCCCCGCTTCCACGGCGTGCCCGCGTCACACCGTCGTGGGCGCACGCAGAGACGCCCCCCGTTCGACCACTGGTTGCAGTAAGGGGGAAGAGCATCGTCGAACACGGCATCGCCGCAGTTCAAGAGGTATATGGCGCCTATTTGCTCACAGGTCGTTCACAGATCCTACAAAGCTGTGACAACCGATTCCGCGATCTGGAGGGCGTTCAGGGCGGCGCCCTTGCGCAGGTTGTCGGCGCAGACGAAGAAGTCCAGGGCCCGCTCGTCGTCCAGGGAGCGCCGGACCCGGCCGACCCAGGCGGGGTCGGTGCCCGCGACGTCGGCGGGGGTGGGGAAGTCGCCCTCGGCGGGGTCGTCGTAGAGGACGACGCCGGGGGAGGTCGCCAGGACCTCGTGGGCGCGGACGACCGGTACGGGCCGCTCGAAGCGGGCGTGCACGGTGACGGAGTGCCCGGTGAGGACGGGGACGCGCAGACAGGTCGCGGCGATCCGCAGGGCGGGCAGGCCGAGGACCCGGCGGGTCTCGTCCCGTACGCGCTCCTCCTCGGAGGAGGAGCCGTCGGCGCCCGGCGTGCCGGACCAGGGCAGCACGTTGAGCGCCAGGGGCCCGGGGAAGGGGCCGGTGGACTCGCCGACGGCCCGGCGCACATCGCCGGGGTGGGTGCCCAGGTCCTCGGCGCCCGCCACCAGGCCGAGCTGGGCGCGGAGCGCCTCGACGCCCGCCCGTCCGGCGCCGCTGGCGGCCTGCTGGGCGGTGACGACCAGTTCGGTGAGCCCGAACTCGGCGTGCAGGGCGCCGACGGCGACGATCAGCGCGAGGGTGGTGCAGCCGGGGCCGGCGACGATGCCCCGGGGGCGTACGAGCGCCGCGGGGGCGTTGGTCTCGGGGACCACGAGGGGGACCTCGGGGTCCGCGCGGAAGGCGGCGGAGGTGTCGACGACGACGGCGCCCTTGAGCGCGGCGACGGGCGCCCAGCGGGCGGCCACCGGCTCCGGCGCCAGGAAGAGCGCCACGTCGACGCCTTCCAGGGCCGTCTCGTCGAGTGCGAGGACCTCGCACTCCTCCCCGCGCACGGAGGCCTTGAGGCCCGCCGAGCGCGGGGAGGCGAGGAGACGTATCTCGCCCCAGACGTCCGCGTGGTGCGTGAGCAGCTGGAGCATCACCGAGCCGACGGCTCCGGTCGCACCGACGACCGCGAGCGTCGGCTTCGGCGTCATCGGCCGGTGCCTCCGTAGACGACGGCCTCGTCCGCGTTGTCCAGGCCGAAGGCCGTGTGGACGGCGCGGACGGCCTCGTTGACGTCGTCGGCGCGGGTGACGACCGAGATGCGGATCTCGGATGTCGAGATGAGTTCGATGTTGACGCCCGCGTCGGAGAGCGCGCGGAAGAAGTCCGCGGTGACGCCCGGGTTGGTCTTCATGCCCGCGCCGACCAGCGAGATCTTGCCGATCTGGTCGTCGTAGCGGAGCGAGTCGAAGCCGATCGCGCTCTTCGCCTTCTCCAGCGCGTCGATGGCCTTGCGGCCCTCGGCCTTGGGGAGGGTGAAGGAGATGTCCGTGAGGCCGGTGGAGGCCGCGGACACGTTCTGCACGATCATGTCGATGTTGATCTCGGCGTCCGCGACGGCCCGGAAGATGGCCGCGGCCTCGCCCGGCTTGTCCGGCACGCCGACGACCGTGATCTTCGCCTCGGAGGTGTCGTGGGCGACACCCGAGATGATGGCCTGCTCCACCTTCTGGGCTCCTTGCGGTTCGTTGCTGACCCATGTGCCCTGCAGCCCCGAGAACGAGGAGCGGACGTGGATCGGGATGTTGTAGCGGCGCGCGTACTCGACGCAGCGGTGCAGCAGCACCTTGGAGCCGGAGGCGGCGAGCTCCAGCATGTCCTCGAAGGAGATCCAGTCGATCTTCTTCGCCTTCTTGACCACGCGCGGGTCGGCCGTGAAGACGCCGTCGACGTCCGTGTAGATCTCGCAGACCTCGGCGTCGAGCGCGGCGGCCAGCGCCACGGCGGTGGTGTCGGAACCGCCACGGCCCAGCGTGGTGATGTCCTTCTTGTCCTGGGACACGCCCTGGAAACCGGCGACGATGGCGATGTTGCCCTCGTCGAGCGCGGTGCGGATACGGCCCGGCGTGACATCGATGATGCGCGCCTTGTTGTGGACCGAGTCGGTGATGACACCGGCCTGGCTGCCGGTGAACGACTGGGCCTCGTGGCCCAGGTTCTTGATCGCCATGGCCAGCAGGGCCATGGAGATCCGCTCCCCGGCGGTCAGCAGCATGTCGAATTCACGACCGGCAGGGATCGGGGATACCTGCTCGGCGAGATCGATCAACTCGTCCGTCGTGTCGCCCATCGCGGAAACCACGACGACCACCTGGTGGCCGTTCTTCTTGGCGTCCACGATCCGCTTGGCGACGCGCTTGATGCCCTCGGCATCGGCAACGGAGGAGCCTCCGTACTTCTGCACGACAAGGCCCACGTGCGCTCCTCGCTCAGTGTGTGCCGCAGCCGGCGCTGCGATCGGCTCAGTCTAACGAGCGGCCCGCGAACACCCATGGCATATCGGATGGTGAGACGCGCCGCTCGCGGAGTGATCACCTCGGAGTCCCGCCGGGCGATCCACCCAGGTGGACGGGGGCCTCGTGGGCGCCCGGGGGTACGGGGCCTCGCGGTCGTCCTGAGGTACGGGGGCCTGCGGGCGGGGCGGTCGGGCGCGCGGCTCAGCGCCCGAGGCCCACAGCACCGGCGGGCGCAGTTCGGTCCCCACGGGCCCACGGGCCCCGGCGAGCGCGGTTCAGCCCCCGAGGACCCACGGGCCCCGGGGGCGCGGTTCAGCCCCGGCGGGCGGTTCAGCCCTTGAGGGTGCGCAGGCCCAGCGGTGCGCCGATCTCCTCGGCCATCACGCGGCCCGCCTCCTCGGCGAGGTCGTCCTCCGTCAGGTCCTCGTCGGTGTCGAGGCCGTCCAGGGCCGCGAGCGGCTGGTCGAGACGGACGTGGGCGACGAGGGACTGGAGGGCGCGGAGGGTCGCGGAGGCGGTGGGGCCCCAGTTGGAGAAGTAGGAGAACTGCCACCACCACAGGGCCTCGCTGGTGCGGCCCGCGCGGTAGTGGGCGAGGCCGTGCCGCAGATCGGTGACGATGTCGGCGAGGCTGTCGGAGATCCGGGCCGGGACGGGCGCCTTGCGGGGCTCGTACGGGTCGAAGACCTCGGAGTACACGTCCACCGGCTCCAGGAGCAGGGCGAACCGCTCGCGCAGGTCGTCGGCGTCCGGCTCCGGGCCCGTGTCGGTCTCGTAGCGCTCGTCGGGGACGATGTCCTCGTGCGCGCCAAGCCGCCCGCCCGCCAGGAGCAGCTGCGAGACCTCCAGGAGCAGGAAGGGCACCGCGCTGTCGGGTTCGTCGCCCTTGGCCACCTCGGTGGTCGCCACGATGAAGCTCTCGATCGAGTCCGCGATCTGGACCGCGAAGTCGTCGGGGTTCTGCGTGAGGGAGTGCAGCGTGGGGTCAGACATCGAGGAGCCTCTCTGGGAGCGCGCCGGCCCTGTCGTCATACATCTAGCAGCCTCCGCCCCTCGAAGGCACGGCCGAGGGTCACCTCGTCGGCGTACTCCAGGTCGCCGCCGACCGGCAGACCGCTGGCGAGCCGGGTCACCCGAAGGCCCATGGGCTTGATCATCCGCGCCAGGTACGTCGCGGTGGCCTCGCCCTCCAGGTTGGGGTCGGTGGCCAGGATCAGCTCGGTGACCGAGCCGTCGGCGAGCCGCGCGAGCAGCTCGCGGATGCGCAGGTCGTCCGGTCCGACGCCCTCGATCGGGCTGATCGCGCCGCCGAGGACGTGGTAGCGCCCCCGGAACTCGCGGGTCCGCTCGATCGCGACGACGTCCTTGGGCTCCTCGACCACACAGATGACGGTCAGGTCGCGGCGCGGGTCGCGGCAGATGTTGCACCGCTCCTGCTGGGCCACGTTGCCGCAGACCTCGCAGAACCTGACCTTCTCCTTGACCTCCAGGAGGGCGTGCGCGAGGCGCCGGACGTCCGTGGGCTCGGCCTGGAGGACGTGGAAGGCGATCCGCTGCGCGCTCTTGGGACCGACGCCGGGCAGCCTGCCCAGTTCGTCGATGAGGTCCTGCACCACGCCTTCGTACACGGAACGCCCTTCCGGGGGAGTGCTTGTTTCTTACGGTAGTGGCTGGAAGCGGGCCGCATAAGCCCATGACCGGCCGGGACCCGGAAGGGTCCGGCCGGAACCGGGCGGGGTCAGAAGCCCAGGCCCGGCATACCGCCCATGCCCTGCGCCAGCGGGCCGAGCTTGGCCTGCTGGAGCTGCTGCGCGTTGTCGTTGGCGGCCTGCACGGCGGCCACGACCAGGTCGGCCAGCGTCTCGGTGTCCTCCGGGTCGACCGCCTTGGGGTCGATGACCAGGGCGCGCAGCTCGCCGGAGCCGGTCACGGTCGCCCTGACCAGGCCTCCGCCCGCCTGCCCCTCGACCTCGGTCGCGGCCAGTTCCTGCTGGGCGCGGGCGAGGTCCTGCTGCATCTTCTGGGCCTGCTGGAGAAGCTGCTGCATGTTGGGCTGGCCACCACCGGGAATCACGGTCACTCCTGAGGTTCGGTACGTCCGTATGTCGGTACGCCCGAGCCTACGTGGTCCCCGCCCGGCCCGCCTCCACCACTCTTTCGGGTGAGAAACCGTGGACTCCCCTACCTGATCAACCCCCTCTTCAGGGCGGAGTTCCCGGGATCCGTGGCCCGCCGCCCATCCATTCGGCGGTAGGAAGGGCAGGCACCATGTGCACCGCACGTCACAGAAGGATCACGAGCGCTGAGCTGAACAGAGGAGTCGCCCGGTGAGCCAGCAGCCGGAGACGCCACCACCGGGCCCCCCCGGAGGAGACGTCCACCGCGATCTGACCGGTAGGCCGTTCCCGCTGGGGGACTGGGGCGAACCCGCCGAACGGCTCGACGAGCTGTACCGCTGGGTGGAGGCCCAGGCCCTGCGCGCCGCCGAGTGGTACCTCTCCGACCGGGTCTGGAAGCGTCGCTCCGCCCGTGTCCTGCGGCTGGGCACGGCCCTCGGCGTGATCGCGGGCGCGGCACTGCCGCTGCTCGACCTGACCGGGGTGGCGCGGGGTACGGCGGGCTGGGGCTATCTGTCGCTGCTGATGGGCGCCGCGTGCATGGCGTGCGACCGGTACTTCGGGCTGACGTCCGGCTGGATGCGGGACGTGGCGACGGCGCAGGCGGTGCAGCGGCGGCTCCAGGCGCTCCAGTTCGACTGGGCGGCGGAGAGCGTCCGGGAGGTGCTGGGACCCACGGAGGGCACCGCGAGCGAGGCGGCCGAGCGCTGCCTCGGAGTGCTGCGGCGCTTCTCGGAGGACGTGACGGAGCTGGTACGGGCGGAGACCGCGGACTGGATGGTCGAGTTCCGTTCGGGTCCGGCGCCGCTGGCGCTCCAGTCGGTGGGCGTGGCGCCCGCCCGGCCGGAGAGCCTCCCTCCGCCGGGCCGTTTCCCGCTGTCGCCGGTGACCCGGCCGAACATGCCGCGCCAGCGGCCCCCGGAGACCCGTTAGGGCCCCGGGGCCCGCGTGCCGGGGGTCCCGCCGCCGTCCGCGGGAAGGCGCCTGGATTCCCGGGGACCCGGGGCCGCCGTCCGCGGGAGGGGTCCGGGGACCCGGGCTCTCCGGGACCCGGGGCTCAGCTCAGGATGATCATCGAGCCCTGGGCCAGGCTCCGGGTCGCCGCCGCGTGCAGGCCCAGCCACACATGGCGCTCCCGGGCGAAGGGACCGTCGTCGTAGGGGAGCGGCACGGCCGGTTCCTCCAGGGCCGTGGGGCGGTCCGGCGGGAGCGGCGGCGCCGGGGGGTTCGCCGGGTCGATGCCGATCGAGGGGGCGACGAACTGGAGTTCGCGCAGGAGTCCGTGCGAGGAGCCGAGCGGCCCGCCGCCCTCCAGGAGTTCGTCGTTGGCGAGCGGGACGGGGAAGTCGACCGGTACGTAGGCGCCCGCGTGGTCGTAGTGCCAGACCAGGTGCGACTGCTGCGCGGTCGTCTCGAACATCTCCAGGAGCTGCTCGTAGTCCCCGCCGAGCTCGCCGACCGGCTCGACCGGCAGCCCGTGCACCTGGAGCAGATAGGCGCGGCGCAGGAAGTGCAGGGCCTCGTAGTCGAATCCGGCCACCGGGGCGACGTCGCCCGAGAGTCCCGGCATGTACGCGTAGACGGGCACGGTCGGCAGCCCGGACGCGCTGAGCACGGCGTCGTACGCCGCGATCTCTTCGGCGAAGGGGTTGTCGGGGCTGTGGCACAGCACGTCGACTAGGGGGACCAGCCACAGGTCACAGGCCAAGGGAGGCTCGCTCTCCGTCAGTTCACGTCGGTTCGCGTCGGTTCGCGGGGATGGTCAGGGTAGTCGGCCGGGCGGGCGGTGCCCACCCGCTGGGGACCTGCCCCGGGAGGCGGGGCCTCAACCCGGCGGAGCTCAGCGGGCCCGGTGCTCCAGGCGGTCCGCCCATGCCAGGCAGTGCGCGTCGTATTCCCGTACGACGTCGGTGGCGGTACGGGCGTCGCCCCGGGTGACCGCGTCGACCAGTTCGATGTGACGGCTCCAGAGCTGGGCGGGGAGGTCCCGTTCGGTGCGCAGGTGGGGCACCGAGAAGGCCCAGCCCTGGACGCGGAGCCGGTGCAGGAAGTCGGCGATGTGGTCGTTGGCGGCGACCAGACGGCCCAGCTCGCGCCAGTAGCGGATGTCGTAGCCGATGAGGATGTCGAGGTCCCCGGCGCGGGCGGCGCGGGCGGCGGCCTCTCCCCTGCGCCGTACGGAGACGAGCGCGACCCCGAGACCCGGCTCGGGCCCGGGGGCCGGGCGGCGGGCGGCGGGGGCGGTCGTGCAGCGGCGCAGGACGCCGTCGACGACGAGGGTGCGGGCCTCGACCATCCGCCGGTAGTCGTCCACGGAGTACCGGTGGACGCGGAAGCCGCGGTGCTGGTCGGAGTCGAGGAGGCCCTGCGCGCAGAGGTCGACCAGGGCTTCGCGCACGGGGGTGGCGGAGACGCCGTACTGCTCGGCGATCTGCTTGACGGTGAACTCCTGGCCCGCCTTGAGACGCCCCGCGACCACTTCGTCACGGAGCGCGTCCGCGATCTGCTGCCGCAGGGTGTTGCGGGTGACGGCTCCGCTCGCGGGCATGTGCTCGGTCCCCTCCGTCCGGTTCCGGACACCCTAGTCCAGTCGGACGGAGGGGACCTGCGCCGTGGTTACGCGGTGTGCTCGTCGGCGACCGTCAGGGCCGCGTCCAGGGCCGCGAGGCCCTCCTTGGCCTCCGCCTCGCTGACGTTGCAGGCGGGGACGGCGTGGGTGCGGTTCATGTTCACGAACGGCCAGAGGCCGTTCTTCTTCGCGGCGGCGGCGAAGGCGGCCATGGGCGCGTTGGCCTCGCCCGCCGCGTTGTACGGGACGAGGGGCTCGCGGGTCTCGCGGTTCCTGACCAGTTCGAGGGCCCAGAAGACGCCGGTGCCGCGGACCTCGCCGACGGAGGGGTGGCGTTCGGCCAGCTCGCGCAGTCCGGGGCCGAGGACGGTCTCGCCGATGTGGGCGGCGTTCTCGACGACCTTCTCGTCCTCCATCACCTGGATGGTGGCGACGGCGGCGGCGCAGGCCAGCGGGTGACCGGAGTAGGTCAGACCGCCGGGGTAGGGGCGCTTGTCGAAGGTGGCGGCGATCTCGGCGTTGATGGCGACGCCGCCGAGCGGCACGTAGCCGGAGTTCACGCCCTTGGCGAAGGTCATCAGGTCGGGCACGACGTCGAAGTGCTCGGCGGCGAACCACCTGCCGGTGCGGCCGAATCCGGCCATGACCTCGTCGAGGACGAAGACGATGCCGTACTTGTCGCAGATCGCGCGGACGCCCGCGAGGTAGCCGGGCGGCGGAGTCATGATGCCCGCGGTGCCGGGCACGGTCTCCAGGATGATCGCGGCGATCGTCGCCGGACCCTCGAAGGCGATCGTGTCCTCCAGGTGCTGGAGGGCCCGCGCGCTCTCCTCCGCCTCGGTGGTGGCGTAGAAGGGCGAGCGGTAGAGGAAGGGGGCCCAGAAGTGCACGACCCCGGCGGAGGCGGTGTCGGAGGGCCAGCGGCGCGGGTCACCGGTGAGGTTGATCGCGGTGGAGGTGGCGCCGTGGTACGAGCGGTAGGCGGAGAGCACCTTCGTGCGGCCGGTGTGCAGCCGGGCCATGCGGACGGCGTTCTCGACGGCCTCGGCACCGCCGTTGGTGAAGAAGATCTTGTCCAGGTCGCCGGGGGTGCGCTCGGCGATGAGGCGTGCGGCCTCGGAGCGGACGTCGACGGCGAAGGCGGGCGCGAAGGTGGCGAGCTTCCCGGCCTGCTCCTGGATGGCGGCGACCACCGTGGGGTGCTGGTAGCCGATGTTGGTGTAGACGAGGCCGCTGGTGAAGTCGAGGTAGCGGTTTCCGTCGTAGTCCCAGAAGTACGAACCCTCGGCGCCTGCCACGGCGAGCGGGTCGATCAGGCCCTGGGCGGACCAGGAGTGGAAGACGTGCGCGCGGTCGGCGGCCTTGACGGCGGCCCCGGTCCGGGGGTCGGGTTCGACGACATGAGGGGTCATGGGGTCGAGGGTAAGGAACCGCAGGTGGGGCGGGCCATGGCCATCTTGTCCATCGAGACCGGGGCGGACGCGACACCTTGTTTCCCGACCTTGTTTCCCGGGCCTCCCCGACCCGCCGCCGAGCCGTTCCGTCATGGACGGCTCACTGTCGTCACGACAGCCTCCTGTCATGGCGGCCACGGCGGGCCCGACCGGACGCGCGGGAGGCGTGGAGGGGACGGCGGTACGGGTCCTGGACCGGCTCTCGGCGGCGCTCGACGCGGCCGGGGCGGACCTCCGGACGGAGCGGGCGGGCGGGCCCGGGGCCGTACCGGAGTGACGGCCCGGCCGTACGGGAGGGGCGCCGTCCGGTCGCACGGAGGGGTGGGACGGCCCGGCCGTACGGGAGGTGGCGGCGGACGGCCCTTCCCCCCGGGCACGGACGGGGGGCGGTGCCGGGCGAGGCCGGTCGCGGCCGGGACGCCCCCGGTGGACCTTCCCTCGGGCGCGGGCGGCGGGGCGGCTCAGGCGAGCAGTTCGCAGACGACGCTGCGCAGCAGTCTCGGATGGACGAAGCGGTCCGGCGCGGTCGGCGGACATCGCCAGGACAGCGGCCAGGTCCGGCCCGTCAACGCCGGTACCGGAACATAACTCGCATGGGCGGGACCCGCGTTGAGCCGGGTCACTCCCCGGGGCCACGGCCGGTGCGCGGTCGTGCCGGGCGGGACGAGGAAGTAGACCCCGCGGCGCCCGTTCGCCTCGGCGACCACGGGCCCCGGGTCGCCGGCGGTGAGCGCCTCTATCCAGTCGGCGAGCAGTCGCCCCTCGTCGCCGTCGACTCGAACGGCGTCGAACTGCACTCCGGCCTTGCGGAGTTGGAATCCCGAGACCGGAATCCAATCCACGGTCACTTCCCGGTGGTCGTCGTTCACAGGGCCATGTTCCCGCTTCGGCGGGGGGGGGGGGGGGGGGGGGGGGGGGGCCCCCCCCCCCCCCCCCCCCCCCCCCCCCCCCCCGGACCGTGCCCCGGTGGGGGCGGCCCGTCGGGAGGCATCAGCAGGACAGGTTCGCCCCGGTGGGGACGCCCAGGATCTGGGTGAACTGCGTGTACTTGTTGATGCGGCTCTGGACCTGGGCGGGGTTGCCGCCGTTGCACTCCAGGATGCCGTTGATGGAACGGATGGTCTCGCCGAAGCCCACGCCGTTGACGATGGCGTTGTGCGGGGTCATGGTGCCGGGGCCGTTCTGGGTGTTCCAGTACCAGAGACCGGTCTGCATGGCGACGGCCGGGTCCTGCTCGACCTTCCAGGGGTTGTTCAGGAGGTCGATGCCGAGCGCGTCACCGGCGGCCTTGTAGTTGAAGTTCCAGGAGAGCTGGATGGGGCCGCGGCCGTAGTAGGCGGCCTGTCCCGCGGGGCAGCCGTAGGGCTTGCCCGCGTCGCAGTAGTGGGGGTAGTTCGCGGTGTTCTGCTCGACGATGTAGAAGAGCCCGCCGGTCTCGTGGGAGACGTTGGCGAGGAAGGCCGCGGCCTCCTGCTTCTTCACGGTGTCGGTGCCGGTCTTGGCGAAGGCGGGGTAGGACTTGGTGGCGGCGACGAGGCCCGCGTACGTGTAGAAGGGGTTCCGGTTCGGGAACATCTGGTTGAACTGCGCCTCGGAGACCACGAATCCGGAGGGGTCCGGGTTGCCGCCGCCGTCGCCGCAGGCGCCCTGGTCGCGCCAGACGTCCGCGGTGCCGGGACGCTCGTTGAGCGTCCACCACTTCGCGTACCAGTTGCGGCCGTTGAGCGAGGCGGTCATTCCGCCGGTGTAGACGCTGCCCGAGTTCCAGGCACCGGCGCAGGCGGGTGCGGCGCCCGCGGTGGCGGAGGGGACGAGTACGGCGATTCCTAGGGCCGTACAGAGTGCTGCCATCACGGCGAGCAACTTACGCAGCATGTGCGCTTCCTTCCGGGTGGGGCCGGGTGGGGGAAGCCACAGCGAAGCGTGATTGGTCTGGACCCGTCAAGGTCTAGACCAGAACTTGTGACGATCGGGATGGACTTGGAGGTGGAGTTGGCGTAGCTCCGAGCGGAGCCACGCCAACTCCCGCACCACTAGAGCAGGTTGTAGATCTGGTAGCCGTGGCCGATCTTCACCGACCTCTGGAACGGGGCGGCGGCGTTGCCCGTACCCGAGTAACGCAGCAGGTCACCATTGGTCTTCCGGGCGATCAGGTCCGTCCGGCCGTCCATGTCCAGGTCGCCGACGGAGAGCAGTCGGTCGAACGCGTTCCAGCCACCGCCGATCTTCGCGCGGTCCGCGAAGGGGGCCTTGTAGTTGCCGGTGCCCTTGTAGAGCCACAGGACACCGGACTTGTCGCGGGCGACGATGTCGGCCTTGCCGTCACCGCTCAGGTCGCCCTGTCCGGCGATCTGGTCGTACTGGCCCCAGCCGCCGCCGACCCGGGTGCGCTGGGTCAGCGAACCGTCCGCGTAGGACAGGTACGACCACAGGACACCGGCCTTGTCGACGCCGACCAGGTCGGCCTCCTTGGCCCCGCCGATGCTGCCGGGCGACAGGACGGTGCGGTAGGTGTTCCAGCCCCGTCCGACCCTCTTCTCGTGGTACTCGCCGTCCTCGCCGACCCCGCTGAACTCCAGTTCACCGTTCTTGTAGAGGAGCCAACTGCCCTCGGCCCAGCCGTCCTTGTCGTTGTCGACGTCCATCACGTCGGCCATGTGGTCGACCTCGATCGGAATGTACTCGCGGGGCTCGAAGCCGCCCTCGAGGTCCGGGAAGTACAGGTACAGCTCGGAGGTCCGCTTGTGGACGGCGTTCATGATGAAGGTGGGCGTCTCGACCGGAGCCTCGTCGGTGCGCGCGAGGGCACCCGCGCCCGGCGCGTTCTGCGCCCGGTACTCAGCCACGGCGGCGGCGCGCGCCCGCTCGGCCACGGCCGGGTCGCCGGAGGCGAGGGCCGTACCGGCGGTGGCGGCGAGCGCGACTCCGGCGGCGGTGGCGGCGAAGGCGGCCCGGAGCAGGCTCCGGCGTCGGTTGATCATGAAAATTCCCCCCTGGGATCCCTACGCGCGGGTCCTGGGACCTCCGCGCGTGAAGTGAGATCCGCAGCCTCTCACAGGGGTCCGACACCGCTCTGACCAGGCCCGACCTCCCCGTGTCCGGAACCACCGGCTCCGTACGGAGCTGCTGGTTCCGGACGGTGGCCCGCCCGCCCGGGCCGGCGGCACGGGGAGCTCGGCCACCGCTGAGCGGCCCCGCCGGGCCTCCCCCTCAGACCAGCAGCACGATCCGGCCGGGCCGGTGGCCCGACTCCGCCCGCCGGTGGGCCTCGGCGGCCTCCTCCAGCGGGAGGACGTCCGCGATCCGGGTGGCCAGTTCCCGCGCGGCGACCCGCTCCAGCATCCCCTTCAGCCGGGCGCCGTCCGGAACCGCCTGTACGGCCTTCACGGTGATGTCCCGCTCGGCGACCGGCGCCCGCTCACCGGACGCCGTGACGAAGACCCCGCCGTCCTTGAGCGCGGGCAGCAGCGGGTCGCCGATCAGGGCCGCGTCGAAGATGCCGTCGAGGCGTTCCGGGGCGAAGCCCAGCACCCCGGTGATGACGTCCTCCGGCGCCCCGCGCGGCAGCACCGTCTCCGCTCCGAGGAGCCGCAGTTCGGCCTCGTCGCCGCTGTTGGCCAGGGCCGCCACCCGGAGCCCGGCCGCCGCCGCGTGCTGGACGGCGAACCGGCCCACCACCCCGCTCGCCCCGGTGATCAGCACCGCGGACCCCGTGGGCAGGGCAGGCAGGTCGAGGATCTGCGCGGCGGTCAGCGAGGACACCGGCACCGAGGCGGCCGTGGGGAAGTCCAGCTCGTCGGGGATCGGCGCCAGCCAGGCCGGATCGGCCAGGACCATCTCCGCGTACGTACCCGTGCGCGCCCCCTCCGCCAGCCAGGGAACGAATCCGGCCACCCGGCTGCCCTCGGGCAGACCGGGGACCGCGTCCAGGAGGCGGCCCGCGAAGTCGAAGCCGAGGACGAAGGGCGGCTCGACCCCCCCGAGGACGGCGGCGAAGCGCCCGGCGCGGATCTTCAGGTCCGCCTGGTTCACCGCGGTGGCCTTGATCCGTACGCGCACCCGGCCCGGGACGGCCCCGGCCTCGGGTTCGGGCCGACGGGCCATCCTGAGCACCTCGGGTCCGCCGTAGGCGGTCACTTCGACGACACGCATGGGGTACTCCTCACGGAAGGCCCCCTCGTGGCCATTACACCCACGCTCCACACCCCCGGGCAACCCCTGATCGCCCGCCCGGGGCCCCTCGGGGACGGGCTCGGGGACCGGCTCGGGGACCCGTCGGGGGGAGCCACCGGGGACCGGTCCGGGACCCGGCCCGGGAATCTCCCGGCGGAAGCGCCGGGACCCGCTGACGGAAGGAAGAACTCCAGGTGGCGGTCGTCCGCACCGCCCCCGCCGTCGCACACGCGTCCGTACCGTCGCACGGGTGGAATGGCTGACCGCTGAGAACCTCATCGCCGTGGGCACCGCGCTCCTCGGCGTCCTCGTCTCCGCCGGTGCCGTCTGGTACGAGCGGCGGGTGCCGCACCGGCGGCGGATCGGCTACCGCGTCCAGCTGGACACCGCCATCGGCGACGCCGACGGCTCCCTGTCCGGCGCGGGCACGGCCGTGCGGCGCGGCTTCTTCGACGCGAGCCCCGACCTCGCCGACGCCACCCTCGTCCTGCTCCGGATCGAGAACGACGGCGCCCTCGCCCTCACCGCCGACCACTACACGGACGGCGGCCCGAACGGGCTCACCGTGCGGTTCACCGGCCGCCGGGTCAAGGCGGTCGTCGTCACCGCCCCCGGCCACCCCCGGCTCCTCAGTCACTTTCCGGCCACCTGGTCCGGCCCCGCCGAGGGCGACACCGCCGTCCACCTCCCCAAGGTCCCGCTCAACCGGGGCGCCCACTACAAACTGCTCGTCCTGCTCACCGGCGGCCCGATCGGCGGCCCCGTCACCGTCGAGGGCAACATCGACGAGGGCCACGTCCACCTCAACCACAGCACCACCCCCGACGACACCCCGCCCGTCTTCAGCCGGGTCGCCCGGACCGTCACCGTCGTCCTCACCGTCTGCGTGGTCGCCCTCGCCGCGATCATCGTCCGGGAACAGGACCCGCCGCCGATCGGCTGCGCCCGGGGCACCCTCACCGTCACCGGCTCCACCGCCTTCGCGCCCGTCGTCCGGGAGCTGGCGAAGAAGTACGAGGACGACTGCGAGGGCTCGACCGTCCTCGTCGACGCGCGCGGCTCGACCACCGGGATACGGGAACTCGCCGACGCGGGGGCGAAGTCCCCCAAGGGCTCCCCCGCCGTCATCGCCCTCTCCGACGGGCGCCGACCGGACGGCTACCCGCAACTGCGCGAGAGCATGGTCGCCGTCTCCCTCTTCACCCTCGTCCTCCACGACGACGTGCCCGTCGACGACCTCACCCTGGACCAGGTCCGGCGGCTCTACCGGGGCGAGACCGACAACTGGAACCAGCTCGTCCCCGGTCTCGACCGGCCGGTCCTGCTGGTCAGCCGGGACGCCGGCTCCGGCACCAGGGAGGTCTTCCAGCGCCGGGTCCTCGGCCGCAACGAGCCCGCCGTCTCGTCCCGCGACTGCGAGCACCTCGACGATCCCGAGGCGAAGGTGATCCGCTGCGAACTCGACTCCACCGAACAGGTCCTGGCGGCCGTCGCCCGGCTCCCCGGCGCCCTCGGCTACACCGAACTGCGGTCCGGGAGCGGTCTGGAGGGGCTGCACCGGGTGGCCCTCGACGGCAGACGGCCGGTCCTCGACGAGATCGGGGCGTCGAGCTACCCGTACCGGGAGATCGAGTACGCCTACACCTGGGGCCAGCCGCCCGCCGACTCCCTGACCTCCAGTTTCCTCACCTATCTGAGCCGGGGCAGCGGACAGGACGTCATCCGCACCCATGGGCACCTGCCCTGCGCCACCCCCAAGGGCCTGCGGATCTGCGGGGACGGCTGACGCCCCGTCTGGCATGCTCTGACGACGTGGAGCCATTGAACGCGCAGGACCCGCTCGTCATCGGCCCGTTCCGGCTGCTCGGCCGTCTCGGGGTCGGCGGTATGGGCCGGGTCTTCCTGGCACGTTCGGCCGGGGGCCGCACGGTCGCGGTGAAGGTGGTGCACGCGGAGCTGGCCGCCCGGGACGAGTTCCGGCGCCGGTTCGCCCGCGAGGTCGCCGCCCTGGAGCGGGTCGGCGGCACCGGCACCGCGCCCGTCCTCGGTTCGGACACGGACGCCGAGGCGCCCTGGGTGGCGATCGGCTACGTGCCGGGGCCCTCGCTGCGGACCGTGGTCGGCGACGAGTCCGGGCCGCTGCCGCCGGTGACCGTGAAGGCGCTGGCCGGAGGGCTCGCCCGCGCCCTCGTCCACATCCACACCGCCGGGCTCGTCCACCGCGACCTCAAGCCCTCGAACGTCCTGCTGACCGTCGACGGCCCCCGGCTCATCGACTTCGGCATCGCGCGCGCCGTCGACACCGTCGCCGAGGGCGGCGATCTGACCACCACCGGGGCGGTCGTCGGCTCCCCCGGCTTCATGTCACCGGAGCAGGTGCGCGGGGACCGGCTGACCCCGGCGTCGGACGTCTTCTGCCTCGGCTCGGTCCTCGGGTACGCGGCGACCGGACGGGCCCCCTTCGGGACGGCGGACAGCGGCGTCCACGCCACGATGTTCCGCATCGCCCACGACGAACCCGATCTGACGGACCTCCCGGCCGAGCTGTCCGGGCTGATCCGCGCCTGCCTGGCCAAGGACCCGGCGGGCCGTCCGTCCGCCGCCGAGATCGCCGAGGCCCTTCCCGTCCCCGACCCCTGGCTCCCGGCGGGCGTGCTGGCCCGCCTCGGCCGCCACGCGGCCCGCCTCCTGGAGGCGGAGACGGCACCGGAGGGCCCGGCCGCCGGAGCCCGGCCCTCCGGCACGGGAGCCGGGGACGCCACCGGGGACGCGGCCACGGACGCCACGGCCGGTGTCAGGGACACCCCCACGGGGGCCGGAGACGTCCGGACCAGCGCCGGTGCCGGTACCGGCTCCGGCTCCGGCTCCGGCTCCGGTGACCGCACCCCGCCGCCGTCCGCCGGTCCCCACCGGCCGGTCACGGACCTCCCGGTCCCGGTCGGCGGGCCCACCGGCGCCACCGCGCCCCGGCCGCCCGCCCGGCGCCGGGCCCGTACCGCCCTGGTCGCCGGGCTCGCGGCCCTCGCCGTGGCGGCGGGGGGTCTCGCGTACTTCTCCTGGCCCGGCCTCGGCACCGGCGACGGGGGAGGGAAGAACGGGGCCACGGGCACCGCCCGTACCCCCGGCATCGTGCCCGCCGTCTTCCTCGGTGCCTGGGAGGGCGTCCTCCAGGGCTCCCCCGACCATCCCCGGGAGACCGCCCGGATCGAGATCTCGCAGGGCGCGGCGGGCACCAAGAACGCCGTCTACGTCCAGGTCACCGAGAACCGCATGTGCATGGGCCGCTCCCGGCTCGTCTCGGCCGACGAGGACAAGGTGGTGTTCGGGGAGTCCGACGTGACGACCAGCGTGCCCGACCGGCGCTGTGTCCCGGCCGCCCACCAGACCCTCACCCTGCGCTCCCCCGACGTCCTCGAATGGAGCTCGGGCGCCGCGCGGGCCACCTTCCGCAAGGCCCCCACCGGCACCGAGGCCGTCCCCGCCCGCTATCTCGGCCGCTGGTCGCGCGTCCCGGCGCCCGAGATGTACGGGAAGAACGACGGCCGCTACACCTCGGAGGTGACGATCACCCAGGGCCCGGTCGGCTCCCCCGTGTTCCGTGTCGTCAACGGCTATCCGCGCACGGTCGACGGCGTGCTCAGCTCGGAGGACTGGTACTGCGGTGCCACGGCCGTCCTCGCGGGCGCCGGGGGCCTCCTGATCATCGGCCCGACCACCCAGGACACCACCGCCTGGGACCGCGAGTGCCAGCAGGGCCTCGCCGGGTACCTGCTCGTCGACAAGTTGAAGGGCAAGGACCGGCTCCTCGTCTACCCGATGCTCGACGGCGAGCCGAACGAGTACTACCGGAACTGAGGGCGGGCACGCGAAGGGCCCGCGCCCCGGTGGACCGGGGCGCGGGCCCTTCGTACGCGCGCGTGCTCCTACAGGAAGGAGTTGATCTCGATGGTCTCGGTGCGGCCGGGGCCGACGCCGATGGCGGAGATCGGGGCGCCCGACATCTCCTCCAGGGCCTTCACGTACGCCTGCGCGTTCTTCGGCAGGTCGGCGAAGGTCTTGGCCTTGGTGATGTCCTCGGACCAGCCCGGCAGCATCTCGTAGATCGGCTTCGCGTGGTGGAAGTCGGTCTGCGAGTAGGGCAGCTCCTCGACGCGCTTGCCGTCGATCTCGTACGCGACGCAGACGGGGATCTGCTCCCAGCCGGTGAGCACGTCCAGCTTGGTGAGGAAGAAGTCCGTCAGGCCGTTCACGCGGGTCGCGTAGCGCGCGATCGGGGCGTCGAACCAGCCGCAGCGGCGGTCACGGCCGGTGGTGACACCGCGCTCGCCGCCGATGCGGCGCAGCGCCTCGCCGTCCGCGTCGAACAGCTCGGTCGGGAACGGACCGGCACCGACACGGGTCGTGTAGGCCTTGAGGATGCCGATGACCCGGCTGATCTTCGTCGGGCCCACGCCCGCGCCCGTGCAGGCGCCGCCCGCCGTCGGGTTCGAGGAGGTGACGAAGGGGTACGTGCCGTGGTCGACGTCGAGCAGGGTGCCCTGGCCGCCCTCGAAGAGCACGACCTTGTCCTCGTCGAGCGCGTTGTTGAGGATCAGGGTGGTGTCCGCGACGAAGGGCTTGATCTGCTCCGCGTACTGGAGCATCTCCTCGACGATCTGGGCGGCGTCGATCGCGCGGCGGTTGTAGAGCTTGGCGAGCAGCTGGTTCTTGCCCTCCAGCGCCGCCTCGACCTTCTGGGTCAGGATCGACTCGTCGTACAGGTCCTGGACCCGGATGCCCACGCGGTTGATCTTGTCGGCGTAGGTCGGGCCGATGCCCCGGCCCGTGGTGCCGATCTTCCGCTTGCCGAGGAACCGTTCCGTCACCTTGTCGAGCGTGACGTTGTACGGGGTGATCAGGTGGGCGTTGCCGCTGATCAGGAGCTTGGACGTGTCGATGCCGCGCTCGTTCAGTCCACTCAGCTCGGAGAGCAGGACCGCCGGGTCGACGACGACACCGTTTCCGATCACCGGGGTGCACCCCGGTGACAGGATGCCGGAAGGGAGAAGGTGCAGCGCGTACTTCTGGTCGCCGACGACGACCGTGTGGCCGGCGTTGTTGCCGCCCTGGTAGCGCACTACATAGTCAACGGATCCACCGAGCAGGTCGGTGGCCTTTCCCTTGCCCTCGTCACCCCACTGAGCACCGAGCAGCACAAGTGCGGGCACAGGCGTACACCCCTTCCGGGTGGGGCATGTCCAAGGTCAGGGGCCGAGGCCCGCCTCACCGGTGTGCCCCGGAATAGACGAAGCCCCTGGCGCAATAGCGCAAGGGGCTCTTGCACAAAGATGCTACCCGAGGAAGGACCGAGGTGTCGGATCACGACCAGCTACTGGTCATCGTCGACCCGGTCGCCCGGCGATCGGACGGCGAGTCCGTACGGATCGCGAAGGATGTCCTGTCCGCCGGGGCGGAGGTGAGGATCTGCCTGCCGGACGGGCCGGAGGAGTTCTCCCGGGCCCTGGCCAGGCGCGGTTCCCGGCGTCCCGTGGTGCTCGGCGACGACCGGGCGCTGCTGCGGACGGTGGCGCTGCTGCACCGCGAGCGGGAGCTCGCCGGAGTGGTCCTCTCCCTCGTCCCGATCGGCGCGCCCGAGGCCCTGGAGACGGCCCGCGCGCTCGGCGTGCCGCGCGCGGTGCCCGCCGCCGCGCGGGCGGTCCTGGAGGGCTCGGTGCGGCGGCTCGACCTGCTGGTCGACGAGAGCGACGGGGTCGTCGTCGGCGACCTCCGGGTGCCCGCCGTGCCCGTGACCGTTCCGGCCGCCGGGTCGGTCTGGGGCACCTGCCGGTCCCTGGTCCGCACCCTGGTCCGGCCGGTCCCGGCGGAGTCGGCCGTCCGCACCCACCGGCTGCGGGTGGAGGCGGACGGGGTGCTGCTGGCAGACGTCGACGCCCCGGTGGAGGGCCTCACGGTCCGCTCGGCGGGAGGTGCGGCCGAGGTGACCGTGCACCCGGTGGCGGCCCCGCCCCGGTACGCGACCGCCCGGGTCCTCACGGTCTCGGGCCCGGACTTCCGCTACCGCGCCGACGGCCGCCTCACCGGCCCGGTCCGCCGCCGCACCTGGACGGTCGGGCCGGGCGCCTGGGGCCTGACCCTGCCACGGGAACGGTGAGCCCCTGAGGGAGACCGGGCGCGTCGGCCCTGGTGAGCCCTACGGGGCGGGGCGCCCGTGTCCGTGTGGCCCGTACGGGACCGGGCCGGGCTTTCCCTCCCCGTACGGGGCGAGCCCGGGAACGACTCCTGCCCTCGTACGGCCGTACGGGTGAGGGCGGCCGGGCGGTGGCCCGGTGATCCCGTACGGGATCACGCACCTGTCCCCGTGAGCCCGTACGGGGTCACGGGGAGGCTCGGGACCCGTCAGGGCGCGGCCCCCGTGAGCCCCTGCGGGTCCCCGGGCTCAGTCCCCGGACGGCGGCTGTGCGTCCGGCGCCGTCCGGGTGCGCCGGTGGTCCGCCCAGCGGTCCAGGATGCCCAGCATCTCCCGCTGGAGGAAGGCGAAGAACTCGGCGGTCTCGGCGGTGCGCACCCCCGCCGCCGTGTGCGGGCCGAGGGTCTCGGCGCCCTCCCGCAGGAGCTTCTCCCAGCGGGTGAGGAGCTGGTCGCGGCGGGTGAACGTCTCGTACCAGAGCTCGTTGTGGAGGACGTACCGGTCGCGCCGGGTGCCGGGGTCGCGCTCGCGGCTGACCATGTCGACCTGGCCGAGGTAGCGGACCGCGCCGGAGACGGCGGCGGGGCTGATCCTGAGCCGCTCGGCGAGTTCGGCCGAGGTCAGCGAGCCGGTCTCGGAGGCAAGGAGGGCCGCGAAGACCCGGGCGGCCATGCGCTGCATGCCCGCCTCGGTGAGTTCGGCGGCGAACCGCTCGACGAAGCGGGAGACCGCCCGCTCGTCGGCGGGAACCGTGCCGTCGGCCCCGGTGCTGCTCATACCGATCATCGTCTCCCTCGTCCGCCGCTGACCCCCGACTTTATACGCTTCCTTAACTTCACAAGTTTGTGAAAGTAGCGTACGTTCCGAAACATGACGAAGGCAATCAGCGTCGCCGGACTCCACAAGTCCTTCGGGCGCACCCACGCGCTGGACGGCCTCGACCTCACCGTCCCCACCGGCGAGGTCCACGGCTTCCTCGGCCCCAACGGCGCCGGGAAGTCCACCACCATCCGCGTCCTCCTCGGCCTCCTGCGCCCCGACTCCGGCACCGCCCGGCTGCTCGGCGGGGACCCCTGGCACGACGCCGTGGAACTGCACCGCCGGATCGCGTACGTCCCCGGCGACGTCACCCTCTGGCGCAACCTCTCCGGCGGCGAGGTCATCGACCTGCACGGACGCCTCCGGGGCGGCCTCGACCCGGCGCGCCGCGCCGCCCTGGTCGAACGCTTCGAACTCGACCCCACCAAGAAGGGCCGCACCTACTCCAAGGGCAACCGGCAGAAGGTCGCCCTCGTCGCCGCCTTCGCCTCCGACGCCGAGCTGTTCGTCCTCGACGAACCCACCAGCGGCCTCGACCCGCTGATGGAGGAGGTCTTCCGCGAGTGCGTCCGGGAGGCCCGCGACCGGGGCCGGACGGTCCTGCTGTCGAGCCATCTGCTCAGCGAGGTCGAGGCCCTCTGCGACCGGGTCAGCATCGTCCGCGCGGGCCGCACCGTGGAGTCCGGCTCGCTCGCCGGTCTGCGGCACCTCACCCGGACCGCCGTCACCGCCGAACTCGCCGCCCCGCCGACCGCCCTCGACCGCCTCCCCGGCGTCCACGACCTCGACGTCACCGGCACCCGGGTGCGGCTCCAGGTCGACACCGAGCACCTCGACGGCGTCCTGCGCGCCCTCACCGCCTCGGGCGTACGGAGCCTCACCAGCGCCCCGCCCACCCTGGAGGAGCTGTTCCTCCGCCACTACGCCACCGGGGCCGGGGCCCCCGATGCCACCGGGACCACCGGGACCACCGGGACCACCGGAACCACCGGGACCACCGGAGCCTCAGGGACCTCAGGGACCTCAGGGGCCGGGGGCCCGCGATGAGCACCGCCCTCACCGGCACCGGCACCCTC
This sequence comes from Streptomyces sp. NPDC101490, assembly GCF_044767145.1. Classification (NCBI taxonomy): domain Bacteria; kingdom Bacillati; phylum Actinomycetota; class Actinomycetes; order Kitasatosporales; family Streptomycetaceae; genus Streptomyces; species Streptomyces sp. NPDC101490. The sequence goes on along the minus strand of NZ_JBIWNI010000006.1, from coordinate 86,704 downwards.
ACCCGGCTCGCCCTGCGCCGCGACCGGCTGCTGATCCCCCTCTGGGTCCTCGTCACCGGCGGTCTGGTCGCCAGTGGCCCCGGCACCCTCGCGGACGTCTACCCCACCGTCGCCGACCGGGCCTCGGCCGCCGCCGCCATGAGCGCCAACGGCTCGCTGCGGGCGCTCTACGGGCCCGTCCTCGACGACTCCCTCGGCGGGCTCGTCGCCTGGCGGTTCGGCACCTTCGCCGCCGTCCTCGCCGCCGTCGCGAGCCTGCTCGTCGTCGTCCGGCACACCCGCGAGGAGGAGGAGACCGGACGGCAGGAGACGCTCTCCGCCGGGGCGGTCGGCCGCCGGGCGCCGCTCACCGCGGCCCTCCTCGCCGCCCTCGCCCTGAACGCGGCCGTCGCCCTCCTCGTCACCGCGGGCCTCGCGGGACAGGGCCTCGCCGGGGCGCTCGCCCTCGGTCTGGCGGTCGGCGGCACCGGCATGGTCTTCGCGGCCACCGCCGCGCTCGCCGCCCAGCTGACCGGGAGCGCCCGGCTCGCCAAGGGCCTCACCGGCGCCGTGGTCGGCCTGGCGTTCGCGCTGCGGGCGGCGGGCGACGCCGGGTCCGCCGACGGCTCCTCGGCGCTGACCTGGCTCTCCCCGATCGGCTGGGCCGAGCACGTCCGCGCCTTCGCCGGGGAGCGCTGGTGGGTGCTGCTCCTGCCGCTCGCGGCCGTACTGCTCCAGACGGCGGCGGCGTACGCGCTGACCGGCCGCCGGGACGTCGGCGCGAGCTTCCTGCCGGCCCGGCCGGGGCCCGCCTCGGGGCGGCTCGGCTCGGCGGGCGCGCTCGCCCTGCGCCTCCAGCGCGGCACCCTGACCGGCTGGTCCCTGGGCTTCCTGCTCTGCGGGCTGCTCTTCGGCGGAATGGCGGAGGGCGCGGCGGACCTCGTCGGCGACAACGCGCGGACCCGGGAGATCATCGCCCGCATGGGCGGCCAGACCGCGCTGACCAGTGCCTTCCTGGCGACTTTCGTCTCCCTGCTCGGGATGGTCGCGGCGCTCTTCGCGGTCGGCGCGGTGCTGCGGGCGCACGGCGAGGAGACCTCGGGGCGGGCCGAACCGCTCCTCGCGGGGCCCCTCGGACGGCTCCGCTGGGCGGCCGGACACCTGGCGGTCGCCTTCGGCGGCTCCGCCGTGGTCCTCGCCCTCGGCGGCCTCGGCCTCGCCCTCTCGTACGGGCGGGACCTCGGGCCCCTCCTCGGCGCCTCGCTGGTCCAGCTCCCGGCCGTGTGGACGCTCGCGGGGCTCGCGGTCCTGCTGTGGGGCGCGGTCCCCCGGGCCGCCGGGGCCGCGTGGGGCGCGGCCGGGCTCTGTCTGGCCCTCGGCTGGGTGGGCCCGGCGCTGGGGCTGCCGCGGGCGGTCCTGGACCTCTCCCCGTACGGGCATCTGCCGAAGCTGCCGGGGCAGGGGATGGAGTGGACCCCGGTCCTGGTCCTGACGGCCCTGGCCGCCGTCCTGGTGGCCGCCGGACTCGCCCGGCTGCGCCACCGGGACCTGGAGGTCTGAGCGGGAGCGTATGCCCGAGGCCGGGCTCCTGACGGGGACGGACCCCGGGCCGGGAGGCCGGACCCGGGACCCGGCCGGAGGGCTCGGCGAGGTCTCTCCGACCCGGCCCCGGCCACAGCGGCCGGGGCCGGGGCCGGGTCAGACCTCCACCAGCAGTTCCTCGAAGCCCCGGATGACGTAGCCGGGTCTGCGGACGGGCTCGGCGGCCAGGCGCAGGCCGGGGGCCCGGTGGAGGAGTTCGGCGAAGACCGTGGTGAGTTCCAGCCGGGCGAGCGGGGCGCCGAGGCAGTAGTGGATGCCCGCGCCGAAGGTGATGTGCGGGTTGTCGGCGCGGGTCAGGTCGAGCCGGTCGGCGGTGGGGCCGAAGCGGGCCGGGTCCCGGTTGGCGGAGCCGAGGAGCAGGGCGACCTCGGAGCCGCGCGGGATGACGGTGCCGTCGATCTCGATGTCGTCGAGGACCCAGCGCTCGAACATCTGGAGGGGGGTGTCGTACCGCAGCAGTTCCTCCACAGCTGTGGACAACTTCTCCGGATCGGGCCGGACGCCCTCCCTCAGGAGCGTCCACCAGCCGTTGACCGTGGTGTTCACGGTGGCCTCGTGGCCCGCGTTCAGCAGGAGGACGCAGGTGGAGACCGTCTCCTGCTCGGTCAGGCCCTCCACCGCGACCAGGGACGAGATCAGGTCGTCGCCCGGTTCCCGGCGCCGCCGGGCGATCAGTTCCCGCAGATAGGCCGAGAACTCCACCGACGCCCGTACCGCCCGCCGGGCCGTGTCCTGCGAGGGGTTCAGCTCGAACATCCCGCAGATCGCCGCCGACCAGGGGCGCAGCATCGCCCGTTCCTCGTCCTGCGCCGGGATGCCCAGCATCTCGGCGATCACCGCGACCGGCAGCGGTTCCGCGACCAGCGCCTGGAGGTCTCCGCCGCCCTCCGCGACCAGCCGCCCGACCAGTCCGGCGGCGAGCCGCCGTACCGTCGGGGCCAGCTCCTCCACGGTCCTCGGGGTGAACGCCGTGGACACCAGCCGCCGGATGCGGGCGTGGTCCGCCCCCTCCAGGTCGAGCAGCCCGTGGTCGTTGAGCGTGTGGAAGGGCTCGTACGCGGCGGACGGCGCCTCCCGCCCGAACTCCTCGTGGCTGAAGCGGTGGGTGTACGTGCGTCCCAGCCGCCGGTCCCTGAGGAGGGCCGACACGTCCGCGTGGTGCGGGATCAGCCACTGCCGGGCCGGACCGTGCCAGTGGGCGCGGCCCGCCGCCCGCAGGGTGGCGTAGGCGGGGTAGGGATCGGCGACGAACGCGGGCGACCAGGGGTCGTACACGGCGGAGACGTCGTCCGTACGGGGGTCCGGGGAGGCGGAAGCGTCCATGGCCGGACGCTACCGCCCCGGCCCCGGACCCGCCCCGCTCCCCGGCGCGAGACCGGGAGCCGGGCCGGTGCGAACCGGGCGCCCCAGGGCAGACGGGCCCGGGCCCTAGCCTCCGGCGCGTACGAGTCCCGCCTCGTAGGCGAAGACCGCCGCCTGGGTGCGGTCGCGCAGGGCCAGCTTCACCAGGATGCGGCTCACATGCGTCTTGATGGTGGACTCGGCGACCACCAGGTGATCGGCGATCTCGGCGTTCGACAGGCCCTGCGCGATCAGCACCAGGACCTCCGTCTCGCGCTCCGTCAGCTCCCCGATCTGCGCCATCGCGGGCGGTCGGGGGCCGCTGCCCGGGGCCTTCGCGAACTCGTTGATCAGCCGCTTCGTCACGCTCGGCGCGAGGAGCGCCTCGCCCGCCGCGACCACCCGCACGCCGTCCGCGAGCTGGCGGGCCGAGGCGTCCTTGAGGAGGAAGCCGGAGGCCCCGGCGCGCAGCGCCTGGTACACGTACTCGTCCAGGTCGAAGGTGGTCAGGACGAGCACCTTCGCGTCCGCGTCGGCGGCGACGATCTCCCGGGTCGCGTCGAGGCCGTTCAGCTCGGGCATCCGGATGTCCATCAGGACCACGTCCGGACGGAGGGCGGCGACCTGGGTGACCGCCTCGCGGCCGTTGACCGCCTCGCCGACGACCTCGATGTCCGGCATGGCGCCGAGCAGCACCGAGAAGCCCTCGCGGACCATCATCTGGTCGTCGACGATCAGGACACGGATCATCGGTCGGTCTCCTCACGGCTCACGGGGATGTAGGCGGTCACCTCGTAGCCGCCGTCCTCGGTGGACTCGGCCGTCATCTCCCCGCCGAGCATCGTGACACGCTCCCGCATGCCGGTGATGCCGTGCCCGGCGCCCGGCGAGGGCTTCACCAGGCCCCGGGCGGGGCCGTTGGCGACGCGCAGTCCGATCCCGCTGAGGACATAGCCGATCTCGACCTTCGCCCCGGCGCCCGGCGCGTGCCGCAGCACGTTCGACAGGGCCTCCTGGACGATCCGGTACGCGGAGAGCTCGACGCCCGGCGGCAGCTCCCGTACGGCGCCCGTGACCACCTTGTCGACGGTGAGCCCGGCCTCCCGCACATTGGCGACGAGCCCGTCGAGGTCGGCGAGCGTCGGCTGCGGGGCGTCGGGGGCCTCGTAGTCCTCGGCGCGGACGACACCGAGGATGCGGCGCAGCTCGGTGAGGGCGGAGACGGCGTTCTCGCGGATGGTGCGGAAGGCCTGCTCCAGCTCCGGCGGCGGGTTCTCCACCCGGTAGGGGGCGGCCTCCGCCTGGATGGCGACGACCGACATGTGGTGGGCGACGACGTCGTGGAGCTCGCGGGCGATGGTGGTGCGCTCCTCCAGGAGGGTCCGCTTGGAGCGCTCCTCGGCGGTCACGGTCTGCTGCGCGGTGACCTCCAGATCGGCCTGGCGGCGGACCTGGAAGACGGTCACGGTGAGCAGGACGAGGGCGGAGAAGAACAGCATCGGGGCGGCCTCGGCGAGGCCCCCGAAGCCGTAGAAGAGCTGGAGGAACGTGCAGTAGGCGGCCGTCACGATCCACATCCACGCGGCGGTCCGGGGCCGGGTGCGGGCGGCGACCACTCCGAGGACGACCAGATGGGCGGCGAACGAGGCGTGCGACCAGGGCCAGTTGCCGCCCGAGCCGCCGAGGTAGGCGATGAAGGGCGCGGTGCCCAGCGAGACCCAGAAGGCGAGCGTCGGCCGGATCAGGGTGAGCAGCACGACGGCGGCGGGGATGCAGGCGATCACGATCGACAGCACGCCGAAGCCGTAGTAGATCCGCTGGTATCCCAGGGAGAGGACGATCAGCGCGCAGAAGGCGATGAAGGCGTGCGGGAGGAGTCCGGCGTAGGGCCGTATCCGCCCGGGCAGGAAGCGCGCGGGGCCGGTCTCGACGTTCGCGCGGGGCAGCGGCCGGAAGACGGCCGCGTCATGGAGGAGTTCCTGGCGCAGGCCGCCGAGAGCCGCCTGCGCCAGGCGGATCTCGGGGCTGCGGCTCTTTCCGGGGAGCTGTGTCTGGGTCACGTCCCACACGGTACGGGGGCCGCGGCGCCGGGTCGTCCGGCTGGATGCGGATCCTCCGGGGTCCCTCCTGAGTACTACGGAACCCAGTATTCCGCCCGTGGTGACGAGACTCCGTCCCCCGGGCGGCCGTCACCAGGCGAGCTGGGCGATCTCCTCCGCGACCACCGCGCAGGCGTCGGCCGTCGGGTCGATCAGCGGGAAGTGGCCGACGCCCTCCAGGAGCGTCAGGCCGACCGCCTCACCGGCGGCGGCCGCCGCGTCGGCGTACGCGTCGGCGACGGCGGGCGGCACGACGAGGTCCTCGCGGCCCTGGACGACGATGGTCGCGATCCCGGTCGGCAGCAGCCGCGAGGGGTCGGCCGAGGCCGCCCGCTCCCCGGCCGCGTCCGGGCCCCCGAGCAGTTCGGTGACCGCCCCGCCGCACACCCCCAGCTCGACGGCACGGCCGAAGTGGGCGATCGGGGCGAGCGCGACGACCCCGCGCAGCGGCGGCGGGCCGGACAGCCGCCACGGCGATCCGGCGGGCAGGACGTGCCGGGCGGCGGCCCACAGGGCGAGCTGGCCGCCCGCCGAGTGGCCGGTGAGCACGATCCGCCCGGTGTCGGCCTGCGGCAGGTGCGCGGCGGCGAGCTCCGGTACGGCGTCGAGCGCGGCGGCCACGTCGTCGAAGGTCTCCGGCCAGCGTCCGGCGACCGGGGCGGCACCGCCCTGCCGGGGGAGGCCGCCGCCGCGCCGGTACTCGACGCTGGCGACGGCGAAGCCCCGGCGCGCCAGGAAGTCCACGAACGGCGTCAGGTGCGCCCGGTCGTGCGGTGCCCGCCAGGCGCCCCCGTGCAGGGCGACCACCAGCGGGGCGCGGGTCGCCCCGTCCCGGGGCGCGTAGAAGTCGATCACCTGGTCCGGGTGGTCGCCGTAGGCCGCGGAGGCGTCCGGGGCGACGGCCGGGTGCGAGAAGGCGGACGCCTCTTCGGCGGCACCGCGCGCGGCGGGGTCCGACATGTTGTTCCAACCTCTCCGGTACCGGGCCGACTTGACCTGACCTGCGGGGACGGTACCAGCACCGGAAGCCCTGGCAGATCAGGCGATCATCGGACGGTACGGCCCGGGGCGGGCCGGTGGGAGGGGCGGCGCCCCGCAGAGGGCGCGACGGTGCCGGACCCGGGGGCGGTGCCGACCGCCGGGGCCCCACCGCCGTCCCTCCGTGGCGCGGAGTCGCCAGGCAGGGCACGGCGCCGGCCGCCCGGGGTGCGGCACGGACCGCCCGGGGCGCGGCGGCGCCGGACGGGGTACGACGCCGACCGCCCGGGCCGCGACACCGCCGGACGGGGTACGACACCGACCGGACGGGGTACGGCACCGACCGCCCGGGGCGCGGCGGCGCCGGACGGTCGGGCCGCGCCCCGGGCGGGATGCCGCGTCCGGCTCAGGCGGCGCGGTCCGCCAGCACCTCCGCGAGGGTCCGCGCCGCCCGCTCCGCGTCCGCGAAACCGACGTACAGCGGGGTGAAGCCGAACCGCAGCACGTCCGGGCGGCGCAGGTCGCCGACGACACCGCGCCGGATCAGCTCCGCCATGACGGCGGGCGCGTCCGGGCAGCCGAGCGCGATCTGGCTGCCCCGCTCCCCGTGGCCCTCGGGCGTCACCGGGACGACCCGGCCCTCCGGCGCGTACGCCCGCACGCACTCCAGGAAGAAGTCCGTCAGGGCGAGGGACTTGGCCCGCACGTCCTCGACCGCGACCCCGTCCCAGACGTCGAGCGCCGACTCCAGGGCCAGCAGCGACAGGATGTCCGGCGTGCCCACCCGGCCCCGCACGGCACCGGCCGCGGCCTCGTACCCGGGGGTCATGGCGAACGGGTCGGCGTGCGAGTTCCAGCCGGGCAGCGGCGAGTCGAAGGCCGCCTGGTGCCGCTCGGCGACGTACAGGTAGGCGGGCGCGCCCGGCCCGCCGTTCAGATACTTGTACGTGCAGCCGACCGCCAGATCGACCCCGTGGGCGTCCAGGCCGACCGGCAGGGCGCCCGCGCTGTGGCACAGGTCCCACACCGCGAGCGCGCCCGCCGCGTGCAGCGCCGCCGTGACGCCCGGCAGGTCGTGCAGCCGCCCGGAGCGGTAGTCGACGTGGTTGACGAGCGCGGCGGCGGTCCGGGGACCGGCCGCGCCGGCCATCGCGGCGGGTTCGACGGGCACGATCCGGTGCCCCGTCATCCGCGCGGCCGACTCCGCGATGTACCCGTCCGTGGGAAAGGTCGTCGCGTCGACGAGGATCTCGTCGCGCCCCGCACCGGCGAGCCGGGCGGCTGCGACGACCGCCTTGAAGACGTTCACGCTGGTCGAGTCGCCGACCACGATCTGCCCGGCGGCGGCACCCACGATCGGCGCGATCCGGTCGCCGACCCGCTCCGGCGCGGTCCACCAGCCCGACTCGTCCCAGGAGCGGATGCGCAGCTCGCCCCACTCACGGGTGATGACGTCGGCCATCCGCTCCGGGACGTGGGCGGGCAGCGCGCCCAGCGAGTTGCCGTCCAGGTAGACGGTCCCCTCGTCGAGGGCGAACTTCTTCCGGTGCCCGGCGAGCCCGTCGGCGGCGTCCAGTTCCAGGGCCCGGTCCCTCAGCGCCTCAGACATGGCTGCGCGCCGTCCACAGCTCGGGGAACACGTTCTTCTGGGCCCGCTTCTCCAGCCAGGCCACGCCCGCCGAACCGCCGGTGCCGGTCTTCGAGCCCATCGCGCGCCGGGTCGCCACCAGGTGGTCGTTGCGCCAGCGCCAGACCAGTTCGGCGACGTCGCTCAGGGCCTCGCCGAGCCCGATCAGCTCCGCGTTCCCCTCCGGGTCCGCGTAGATCCCGGCCCAGACCGCCTCGACCCCGGCGGAGGGCTCGTACCGCCGCGCGAGGTCGCGGGAGAGCACCTCGGCCGGTACGGGCAGTCCGCGCCGGGCGAGGAGGCCGAGGGCCTCGTCGTACAGGCTCGGCTCGTGCAGCGCCTTCTCCAGCTCCGCGTGGACGCGGGGCGCGCCCCGGTGCGGGACGAGCATGGACGCCGACTTCTCGCCGAGGAGGAACTCCATCCGCCGGTACATCGCGGACTGGAAGCCGGAGCCCTCGCCGAGCGCGCCCCGGTAGGAGTTGAACTGGGCCGGGGTGAGCTGGGCGAGCGGCCGCCAGGAGTGGTTGAGGGCCTCCAGCTCGCGCACCGAGCGCTTGAGGGCGTCCCGCGCGTCGGGGACCCGGTCCTCGCGCAGGGCGCGGCCCGCGGTCTCCCACTCGTGGACGATCACCGTGAACCACAGTTCCATCACCTGGGTGGTGACCAGGAAGACCATCTCGCCGGGATCGTCCGAACGGAGGTGCTGGAGGTGGGTGAGGACGTCCGCCTGGACGTAGTCCTCGTACGGCGTGGTACCCGCGAAGTCGAGGTTCGGGTCATCGGCGACCGAACCGGCTCCGGCATCGGGGAAGGTGGACATTTCTGTCTCCTCGATACGTATTACCGGGTAGCGGTCCGCTCCACCGTGCCCGCGTTCTCACGCTGCGGCACGGGAGCCCCGGTCCCCTCGGGACGGATGCCTCGTCGCACGGCGTCCCAAGCGCATCATGGCACGATCGGCCCCGTGATGTAGCTCCCGTCTTCGGCATACGGAAATGCGTTCGAACGACAGCCCTTCAGACCCTTGATCTGCTGCATCATCGCGGGCGCGGGCCTGCCCGGACCCGGGCAGCCGAGGTGCTGCCGGATGCCTATCTCGTGCCCGACCTCGTGGTTGATGATCAGGTGCCGGTACTCGGCGGGCTCCCCCGCGAAGGTCGGCGAGCCCAGCATCCACCGCTTCAGATTGACCACCACCCCTTCGGTGGTCTCGCAGTTCAGCTCGCCGCGGGTGTCCAGGCCCTGCTTGCGGCAGAGCGCGTCCGCGGTGTCCGGGGTGGCGATCCTGATGACGAAGTCGGCGTTCTCGGAGACCAGTTGGAACCGGCCCCTGCCGTGTGCGGCCCAGCCGCGCGGATGGGCCAGGACGCGCTGGATCTCGGCGGCCGTCCCGGCGGCCGACAGCCGGACGCCCTCCTCGACCTGCACCCGGTAGCGGCGGAGCGTCCCGCTGTGGCCGACGGGCGCGCCGGACGCCCGCGCGGTGAGGAACCTGCCGGTGCCGGACTGCGGGACGGTCACCCGCTCCTGGCCGCTCTTCGGCTTCTTCGGCGGCGTCGGTCGGGGCTTGGGCTTGGGTTTCGGCTTGGGTTTCGGCCTGGGCTTCGCCGTGGTGGCCCTGGGGGCCGGGGCGACGGTCGCCGTCGTCGCTCCCGGTGCGGGGGCGGCGGCGTCCTCCGCCGGGCCGTCGTAGTGGACGAGGGCGGCGCCCGCGCCGAGCGCCACGGTGAGCAGGGCCAGGACCGGCAGGACGAGCCGGCGCGCGGGACCGCGTCTGTTCCCGCTTCCGCGCCGGCTCCCCGTTCGTCGCCGTCGTCCTGCGGGTACCACGCGCTTGCCCACGACAGACTTCTCCCCTGCGTCGGCCGGCAGTGGGGGAGAGGAAATGCGCCTCGGTACCGGCTACTTCGGTCCTGCGGTCCCGGGGATCGTACCGGCCGTATCGAACGGCCCTCGAACATGCCGGGAGGCACGTCCTGATTTCCCCCTGTCCTCCGGGACAGGGGGAAATCAGGTCAGGGCAGGGGGAACGGAGGGTGCCGGGCGGGACCCGGACTCAGCCGAGCGTCTCCGCGGCGGTCTCCGAGGAGTCCCGCAGGAAGGTCGAGCAGCGCTCGTACTCGTCCTTCTCGCCGATGTCCCCGGCGGCGCGGGCGAGGGCGTGCAGGGCGCGCAGGAAGCCGCGGTTCGGCTCGTGCTCCCACGGCACCGGGCCGTGGCCCTTCCAGCCGCTGCGGCGGAGCGCGTCGAGGCCGCGGTGGTAGCCGGTGCGGGCGTAGGCGTACGACTCGACGACCGAGCCGCGCTCGTACGCGTCGTCCGCGAGCCGGGCCCAGGCGAGCGAGGACGTCGGGTACTTCGCGGCGACGTCCGCCGGAGCCGTACCGTTCGCGAGCAGCTCGCGCGGCCCCGGGTCGTCGGGCAGGTGGGTGGGGGCCGGTCCCCCCAGAAGGTTCTCGTGGATGGCCATGGGCCCAGTCTGCCCCAGACCCCCGCCCACCCGGACCCGGACGTCCCCCGAGGGGCCGCCCACCGGCCGGGGCGGGACGGCGACGGCCTCGCGGACCCGGGCCACGACGGCCGGTCCCGGCCCCCGCCGGGCCGCCTCGCCCCGGGCCCCCGGGGGGCGTTCCGGGGCCCGCCGCCATCCCCGTGGAGGGCCCGTGGGCGCCTCGGACTGGGGCGGTCCCGAGCCGGGGCGGTCCCAAGGGGCGGTCTCAGGCTGAGGCGGTCTCAGGCCGTGGCGTCCCGCTCGCCCGGGTCGAGGGGCGGGGACGTCACCCCGCAGTGGACCTTGCAGTCGGGGTGGCAGTCAGCCCGCACCGGGGTCCGCAGCGTCGTCCAGGCCAGCACCGCGCCCACCACCAGGATGCCCGCGCACATCGGCATCGCCCGCCGGAACGTCGACCCGAACTCCTCCGCCGAGCGGTACGCCTCCGGCCCCATCCCGGCCAGCAGCGGCAGCGCGGCCACCGCGAGCAGCCCCGCCGCCCGCGCCGCCGCGTTGTTGATGCCGCTCGCGAGCCCCGCCCTGGCCACGTCCACCGAGGCCAGGACGGTCGCGGTCAGCGGCGCCACCAGCGCCGTCATCCCGAGCCCGAGCACCAGCAGCGCGGGCAGCACGTCCCGTACGTACGAGGCGTGCTCACCGACCCGCAGCATCAGCAGCATCCCCGCCGCGCACAGCAGCGGCCCGACCGTGAGCGGGATGCGGGGGCCGATCCGCTCCCCCAGCTCCCCCGCCCGCGCGGAGAGCAGCAGCATCAGGACGGTCGTCGGCAGCAGGGCCGTACCGGCGCCGAGCGCCGAATAGCCCGAGACCACCTGGAGCTGGAGCGCGGCCAGGAAGAAGAACCCGCCGAACGCCGCGTACACGCACAGCGTCACCAGGTTCACCGCGGTGAACGTCCGGGACGCGAAGATCGACGGCGGCACCATCGCCGCCTCGCCGCGCCGCCGCTCCACCGCCACGAACCCGGCCCCGGCCAGCACCCCGGCGACCCCCGCCCACCAGGCGGCGCCGATCAGCGCGTACGTCACCAGGGCGAGCGCCACCGCGCCGAGGAACGCGCCGAGCACGTCGAACCGGCCGTGCGCGACCCTGTCGCGCGACTCCGGCACGTGCCGCAGCGCCACCGGGACGCACACGGCGGCCAGCGGCACGTTCAGCAGGAACACCCAGCGCCAGCCCGGCCCGTCCACCAGCCAGCCGCCCACGAACGGCCCGATCGCCGCCCCCACACCGCCGAAGCCGGACCACAGGCCGACCGCCCTGGCCCGGTCGTCCTCGTGGAAGCTCGCCTGGATCAGCGCGAGCGAGCCGGGGGTGAGCAGCGCGCCGCCGATGCCCTGGAGGGCGCGGGCGCCGATCAGGATCCCGGCGTTCGGGGCGAGCCCGCACAGCAGCGACGCCAGCGCGAACCACACCACGCCGATCACGAAGACCCGCCGCCGTCCGAAGCGGTCCCCGAGCGAGCCGCCGAGCAGGATCAGCCCGGCCAGGGTGAGCATGTAGGCGTTGACCGTCCACTGGAGGACGGCGAGGTCGGCGCCCAGGTCGTCACCGATGTGCGGCAGGGCCACATTGACGACGGTGGAGTCGAGCAGGGCCATCCCGGAGCCGAGGACGGTGGTGAAGACGATCCACCGCCCCTTCGCCGAGGCCATCCGCACATCCCGCTCACCCATGCCTGCATGGTCCCGCGAAGCACCCCCGCCCGCCCATCGGCACGACCCGATCGGCACGTCGGGACGGAGGGGCGGTGCGGACGGCGCCGTCACTCGCCCCGGACGCGTCCGGGCCGGTCAGTCCGTCCGCAGCCGGTTCGCCGCGCGGATCAGCGCCTCCGTGCCCCGCTCGGCCTTCTCGCGGGGGCAGCCCACGTTCAGCCGGACGAAGCCCGGTGTGCCGTAGACCCCGCCCGGCATGATCGCGACCTTCTCCACGGCCACCAGCTCCTCCTGGAGCCGGGCCTCCTCGATGCCGAGCGGCCGCAGATCGATCCAGGCCAGGTATCCGGCCCGCGGCGGCTCCCAGACCACCCCAGGAAGCCCCTCGGCCAGGCTCTTGCGGAGCCCCTCCATCGTGCCCGCCACATAGCCGCGCAGGGCGTCCAGCCAGGGCGCGCCGTGCCGGTAGGCGGCGATGTGCGCGGTCAGCGAGAGCACCGCGGGCGAGGCGAGGCCCTGTCCGGTCTCCATCCGCCGGACGAACTCCGTGCGCTCGTCGGGGTCGCCGAGCATGCCGTACGAGCCGGAGAGCGCGGGGAAGTTGAACGCCTTGGTGCCCGAGGTGAGCAGCGCCCAGCGGCGGCCCCTGCCGGGCTCGGCGATCCGGACCCAGGGGACGTGCCGGTGGCCCTCGGTGGTCAGGTCCGCGTGGATCTCGTCGCTGACGACGGCGACGCCGTACCGTTCGGCCAGCCGGGCGAAGCCGGTCAGTTCCTCCTCCGTCCACACCCGTCCGGTCGGGTTGTGCGGGGAGCAGAGCAGCAGCATCCGGCTGTCGGGGCGGGCCAGCTCGCGTTCCAGGGCCTCCTCGTCACCGAGCGGGACACCCCGCAGCTCGCGCCCGAGCCCGGTGACCGCCTTGCGGAAGCCGTCGTAGGTGGGGGTGTGGACGACGACTCCGTCACCGGGCCCGGTCCACATCTGGAGCAGCTGGGAGAGCTGGTTGAGCACGGACGGCGCATACACCAGGGACTCGGTGTCGATCACGGTGTCGAAGCGGTGCGCGTACCAGTCGCGTATCGCCTCCCGGAACTCCCCGAGCCGCCAGTCCGTGTAACCGAAGACCCCGTGGTCGACCCGCTCGCGCAGGGCGGCGAGCACCTCCGGCGGGGAGGTGAAGTCCATGTCGGAGATGGTGAAGGGCAGCAGGTCGGGGACGCCGAAGCGGTCCGCGATCCCGTCCCACTGGACCGACCAGGTGCCGCGCCGGTCCACTATTCGGTCGAAGTCGTACATACGGGCCCTCCCTGTCGACGCACGAAGGGCCCGGCACCTCGGGAGGTACCGGGCCCTTCGCTCAAGGCTGCTACTTCATCACTTCATCCTGGTGCCGGTCGAGCGCAGCGCGCCGCACGCCTCGGTCACCCGCGCGGCCATGCCCGCCTCGGCCAGCTTGCCCCAGGTGCGCGGGTCGTAGGTCGACTTGACGCCGACCTCGCCGTCGACCTTCAGCACGCCGTCGTAGTTCTTGAACATGTGGTTGACCACCGGACGCGTGAAGGCGTACTGGGTGTCGGTGTCCAGGTTCATCTTCACGACGCCGTTCTCCAGCGCGGTGGCGATCTCCTCGGCCGTGGAGCCGGAGCCGCCGTGGAAGACGAAGTCGAACGGGGACGCCTTGCCGTACTTCTCGCCGACACCGGCCTGGAGGTCCTTGAGGAGCTCGGGGCGGAGCACGACGTTGCCCGGCTTGTAGACGCCGTGGACGTTGCCGAAGGACGCGGCCAGCAGGTAGCGGCCCTTCTCGCCCAGGCCGAGGGCCTCGGCGGTGCGGAGCGCGTCGTCGACGGTGGTGTACAGCTCGTCGTTGATCTCGTGGCTGACGCCGTCCTCCTCGCCACCGGTCGGGGTGATCTCGACCTCCAGGATGATCCTGGCGGCGGCGGCCTTCGCGAGCAGCTCCTGGCCGATGGCCAGGTTGTCCGCGAGGGTCTCGGCGGAGCCGTCCCACATGTGGGACTGGAACAGGGGGTTCTCGCCACGGGCAACGCGCGCGGCGGAGACCTCGATCAGCGGACGGACGTACGTGTCCAGCTTGTCCTTCGGGCAGTGGTCGGTGTGCAGCGCGACCGTGATGTCGTACTTCGCGGCGACGATGTGCGCGAACTCGGCCAGGGCTACGGCGCCCGTGACCATGTCCTTGCTGTACTGACCGCCCAGGAACTCGGCTCCACCGGTCGAGATCTGGATGATGCCGTCGCTCTCGGCCTCCGCGAAGCCGCGCAGAGCAGCGTGCAGGGTCTGGGACGAGGTCACGTTGATGGCCGGGTAGGCGAACTTGCCTGCCTTCGCCCGGTCGAGCATCTCGTTGTAGACCTCGGGGGTTGCGATGGGCATTCGTCCGCTCCTTGTGATGTGCGGGGTGTGTGCTACTGCTGTCCCTGACCTGGGGGCGACGTCATCGTCACCCCCATCTTTCCAGACTCTTGTACGAGGTCCCACGGGCACGGCACACCGAAGGGTGGGGTGTTTCACGTGAAACACCCCACCCTTGGACAAAAATGCAGGTCAGGACCGTTCTGCGTAGGGTCCCGGGACCTAAGTCACGAGTTCGTGGCGGTTAGCCCAGTCCGAGGTCGCCCAGCTGGTACCCCGTGAGGTACGTGAGGCCCGCGCCCGAGATGGCCCCGGCGGCGCCCCGGTCCACGATCGTCGCGACCGCCACGACCTCGCCCCCGGCCTCACGGACCGCCTCGACGGCGGTCAGCGGCGAACCACCGGTGGTCGAGGTGTCCTCGACCACCAGGCAGCGGCGTCCCTTGACGTCGGTCCCCTCGATCCGGCGCTGCATCCCGTGGGCCTTCTGAGCCTTGCGGACGACGAAGGCGTCGAGACGCCCGCCGCGCGCGGCGGAGGCGTGCAGCATCGAGGTGGCGACCGGGTCGGCGCCCAGGGTGAGACCGCCGACGCAGTCGAAGTCCAGACCGGCGGTGAGGTCGAGCATGACCTGACCCACCATCGGCGCGGCCTCGCCGTCCAGCGTGATCCGGCGCAGGTCGATGTAGTAGTCGGCTTCCAGACCCGAGGAGAGGGTCACCTTGCCGTGCACCACGGCCTTGTCCTTGATCTGCTGGAGCAGCTCAGCGCGTACGTCAGTCATGCCCCGAGCTTAGAGGGCACCGCTCAGGGGCGGCGCCAGCGCCAGGTGCTGCCGACCTCCAGCGGGTCGATCGGGGTGACCAGGCGCGGGTGGGTGTTGAGGCCGTTCGGGGGGCCGGACTGCGGCTCGACGCAGACGGCCTCCTCGGGCTCGTCGTAGACGACGACCCAGGGGGCGCGGCTGGTGATCCTCAGTTCCAGTTCGTCCGGCCAGGTGAGGGTGGCGTCGACGCCGTCGGGCATCCCGAAGCAGTCGTCCCAGGGGCCGGGGCGGGGGTCGATCCGGCGCCCGGTGGGGAGGTGGTCCTCGCCGCGCTCCTCCTGCCAGGCGGGGGCGAAGTCGAGGCGCACGTCCTGGCCGCCCTGCCCGAGGTTGCGCAGGAACCAGGGGTGCCAGCCGGCCTGGGCCGGGAAGGAGTCGTCGTAGGTCTCGACCCCGAAGGTGAGGGTGAGGGAGTCCTCGGTCAGTTCGAAGATCTGGGTGACCCGGCCCCGGTAGGGCCAGGGGTCGCCGAGTTCGCAGGTGAGGACGGCTTCGCCCGCCGAGCTCCGTACGGTCTTCCAGGCCAGGTGGCGGACGGTGCCGTGGATGGCGTGCGGAGCCGCGTCGACCGGCATCTGATGGACGGTCGCCCCGTTGCGGAAGCGCCCGTTCTCGGTCCGCCCGCACCAGGGCGCCATCGGGAAGCTGCCGAACCGCTCGCCCTGGCGCAGCACTTCGGTGCCCCCGATGCGCAGGCTCTCGATCCGGCCGCCGTGCCCGGGGTTGATGGTCAGCTCGGCGTCGCCCGCCGTCAGTCGCGTCTGCATGCTCACGCGACGACCCTAATCGCGCCGGGCGCCGGACGGGGCCACTCGCCGGGGACGCCGTTCAGCGGCGCCGCCGCAGGGCCCGGCCGACGACGACGGCGGAGGCCAGGGCGAGAACGGCGGCGGGTGCGATCCAGCGCAGGGTGGCCCCGGCGCTGTTCGCCTCCGGCGCGGGCACCGGGGCGTATCGGCCGCGCGGCGGGGCGTGGTCGACCTCCTCGGCGCTCCGTCCGATCATCGTGCGGCGGGCGTGGGCGGCCTCGGCGGCGGGCTGCGGGGCGGGGAACTCCAGGGGCACCCCGCCGAGGTCCTCGCCGAACTCCTCGCCGAGCAGGGGATCGAGGGAGGAGGGCGGGACGGACACGTCGAAGACGGAGTCCTGCCCGGACTCCTCGGCACCGTCGTCGACGACGTCGGCCTCGCCGCCGTCCCGGCCGAAGCCCTCACCATCACGGCCATCGCGGTCGTCGGTGCCGTTGGTGCCGTCGCGGTCGACGCCGTTACGGCCGGTGGCGTCACGACCGGCACCCTCGCGGTCGGTGCCGTCGGCCTCGGCTCCCTTACGACCGGCGACATCACGACCGGCGCCTTTACGGCCGGTGGTGTCACGGCCGGTGGTGTCGTGCTCGGCGTCGTCGCGGCCGGGGCTCTCGCGGTCGGCACGCCCGTCGGCGCCGGTGGGCTCGCCGTCGCCGCGTGCCGTGCCCTCGCGGGGAACGCCCCCGGCCGACGGACGACCGGCGTCGGCCGCCCCGGTGCCGGGACCGCCCGCGTCTCCGGCCACCGGGCGTGCTCCCGGTTCCTCCGCCGTCCCCGCCGTCCCCGCCCGCGCGGTCTCCGTCGCCAGGTCCGTGACCGCTTCCACGAACCGGTCGAGCAGCCGGGCACCCGCCGTGGACCGGGTCTCCGCCGCCGCGTCGGCGAGCCGCCCGGTCGCCGTCAGCGCCCCGGTGAAGCTCAGCCCGGTGCCCTCGGCCGCCGGGGTGAGGACGACGGTGAGCGAGAGTTCCGCGGAGCCCTTGCCCCGGACCTCGGTGCCCTGGCCCTCGTAGGTGATGGCGCCGTCGCGCTCGACGATCCGCAGGGCGCCCCGGTAGGTGATGGTGTTGCCGCCGACCCGCACCTTCAGACGGCCCGTGAGAGGGCCCGCCTCCGCGTCGGCGTCCCGCTGGAGACCGGGGACGCAGCGCACCACCCGGTCCGGGTCGGTGAGCGTCGCGCGCAGGACCTCGGCCGGGACCGGAACGAACACCTCATGCTCCATGGAAGCCGAGCCTACTCAGACGGGGGCGCGGCGTCGCCTGTTCGTCCGTCCAGGACGGCACCGGGACCCGTACGGGCCCGGCCTCAGCCGCCGTAGCGGGGGTGGATCAGGGTGGAGGGCGGCAGCGGGGCGCCCCGGGCCCGTTCGGCCCGGCGCGCGGCGGCGGCCAGACCGCCGGGGCCGAGCGAGCGCAGCCGGGGCGCGTCGAGGGCGAGCCCGAGCGGGGGCGGTGGGGCGCCGGGGGCCGCGGGCACGGCGAGCAGGAAGCCCCAGTCACCGGGCCCCCGGGCGGTGCCGCTGACCCGCTCGGCGCGGTCGGGGCCCGCCGCGAAGCCGGGGGTGCGGCCGGAGGCGCTGTAGGGGCGGGTGGCGAAGCCCGCGGCGCGCAGGGTGGCCTCGACGGTCCAGTAGGTGCGGGGCCGGTCGGTGGCGGACCCGGCGTGCACGACGAAGCGCCCGGACGGGGTGAGCAGCTGGGACACCAGGCCGTAGAACTCCTCCGAGTACAGCTTGGTGCTGGGGGTGATCCCGGGGTCCGGCAGGTCGGAGACCACCACGTCGTACCGCTCCCGCACCCGGCCCACGGAGGACCGGAGCCAGTGGAAGGCGTCCGCGTAGACCACCCGGACGCGCGGGTCCCGGAACGCCTGTGCGTTGAGCGAGGCCAGCGCCGGGTCCGTACGGGCGAGCCGGACGACCCCCGGGTCGAGTTCGACGACGGTGACGGCCCGGACGTCGGGGTAGCGCAGGACTTCGCGGGCGGCCATGCCGTCGCCGCCACCGACGATCAGCACATGGGCGTGCGGGCCGTTCATCGCGGGATGGACGAGGGCCTCGTGGTAGCGGTACTCGTCCTGTCCCGCGACCCGCAGACGGCCGTCGAGGAAGAGGTCCGGCGGGCCGTCGACCCCGCCGGTCACCACCACTTCCTGGAGGTCGGTGTGGACGGCGACCCGCACCCGCTCGCCGTAGACGGCCCGGCGGGCGGCCTGCTCGAAGTCGTCGACGAGGACGGTCGCGGTGGCGAGGACGGCGAGGACCGACACGTTCACGACGACGAGGAGAGCCCGGGAGCGGCTGGTCAGGTCCCGGCGGAAGACCCAGAGGACGAGACCGCCGCCCGCGACCGCGTTGACCGCGCCGGTGACGAGGGCGCCGGTGAGCTGCCCCAGCCAGGGCAGCAGCAGGAAGGGGAAGGCGAGGCCGCCGACCAGCGCGCCGACGTAGTCGGCGGCGAAGAGGTCGGCGACCGTCCCCGCCGCGTCGTCCTGCTCGCCCACGGAGGCCTTGCGTCCGCTACGGCCGGTCCGCCCGGTGCGACCCGCCCGCGCCGCGCGGCCGGTCCGCCAGACGCGGCCCGCCCTGCCCGGCCGCTCCGCGGAGTGTCCGGCCCGCTGTATCAGGGACATCAGGAGCGGGATCTCGGCGCCGATGAGCGCCCCGATGGTCAGCGAGAACGCGACCAGCACGTACCGCGATTCGCCGAGCCAGGCGAAGGCCGCGTACAGCACCATCGCGGAGCAGCCGCCGACGAGCGCGAGCGCGGCCTCGACCAGGCCGAAGCCGACGGCGGCACGGCAGCGCAGCCGCTTGGCGAGCAGGGAGCCCACGCCCATGGCGAAGACCATCACGGAGAGCACGACGGACGCCTGGGTGACCGAGTCGCCGATCAAGTAGGAGGCGAGCGCGACCAGTTCCAGCTCGTAGACCAGACCGCAGGCGGCGCAGACGAAGACGACCGCGAGGACCGGGAACCGCACCGCTCCGCGCGGCGGTTCGGGCCGCCGCGCGGGCGCTCGCCGCGCCCCCTCGGGCGGCATGGTCACGGTCGGCTCGATCATGACCGTAACGCTACGTCACGATCCGAGCGCCCCTTGTCACCCACACGAGTGCACCTGGGGCTCCTGGAGGGCGTATCAGAGCGTGGCGGGCATACGTGCGCCGATCCGGGTCCTGGTCACCACCAACTGCCCTTCCTGCGGGTAGGCGTGCCAGGTCCGCCAGCGGACCTGGCCCTCGTGACGCTGCGCCAGCATCGCCGTGAAGGCGTGCGGGGAGCCGGGGAAGGTCCCCGCGAGTCCGTGGGGGTGGTCGGCGACGAGGGCGAGCAACTCCTGTGCGCGGCCCGCGAAGGAGCCGTGCGAGAGGGTCTCCACCCGTGCGGCGAATTCGTACTCCCATTCGCCGACGCGCTTGGAGACGCCGAGCGGCAGCGGGGTGCTGCTGCCCGGCATGCAGGCGACGGTCTCCGAGCAGGCGCGCCCGTCCTCCTCCAGGAGAACCTGATGGGAGGCGCCGAGCAGTCTCAACTGGAGCTTGGCGCCGGTGAGTTCGAGGTCGAGCATGGCGAGGGCGGGCAGCGGCTCGCGCCCGAGGGCCCAGGCCAGGTCGGCCGCGCGGGTGTCGGTGTAGGAGGTCTTCAGGGTGGTGAGCATGGGTCGGCTCCGCAAACACGGTTTGACGGGTGGGCCGGGGGCGCCCCGGTGAGGGATTCAACGGGAGTGGGGAATCGCCGGCTCGGGTCCACACACGGTCCGAGGGCTGTCTCTGTCAGGAGCGAGAGAACCACGGACGTCGGGCGACTCGCAGCGTTTTTACCCAACTTGCCGTGTTTTCCAACCCCTTCGGGGACCCCACAGTTCAATTGTTCAACCCGGGGGGACCGGCGGCCGACCCGGGAGCCGTCCCCCGCCACACCGCTCAGCTGCCGCCGCAGCCTCCCCCGCCGCAGCTGGATCCGCTGGAGCCGCACGAGCTCCCGCCCCCGCCGCACGAACTCGAACCGCCGCAGGAACTGCCGGCCCCGCCGCCCCCGCCGTCGGCCCAGCCGGCGCGGCCCGACCGCCCGCCGCGCCGCCTCGACTTCGACAGCCGCAGGGCGCTCTTGCGCCGCCGCCGCTCCCGGGCGGTGGAGACGAGCCCGACGAGGACCAGGGCCCCCAGCGCGAAGACGATGAATATTTCCATCGGTACTACCCCCGTTCGTTCTTCCGTGCGAGGGGGATGCCCCGTACGGCCCGGCGTCAAAGCCGACTTGAGCGAGTCCAGAGCTTCGGCCGCGCGAGGACCCGGAGCGCGGCTCCGGACGCCCCGGAAGCCGCCCCCGGGTGTGTCCGGAAACTCCCCGGTCGCCCCGGAACGGCCCCGTGACCTCAGAGCCGGGACCCCCGGGCCGGGGCCGCCCCGGGTCCACCCCTGAGCCACCGCCGACCCCCATCGGGCCACCGGCGTCCGGCCGTCACCGGGCCGCTGTCCCGCCCCGTCCGAGTCTCGCAGGGACCCGTCCGGGCGTCACCGGGCCCACTCGCCCCGCCACCGCCGCCCCGGCCCCGCACGGGCCCACTTGAGCGATCCCGGAGCCTGGCCCCAGGATGTCCGTCATGACACGACCGCTGCTCAACCGCCGCCTCGCCGAGTTCGGGACGACGATCTTCGCCGAGATGTCCGCGCTCGCCGTCAGGACCGGGTCGATCAACCTCGGCCAGGGCTTCCCCGACACCGACGGCCCCGAGGAGGTCCGGGAGGCCGCGGTCCGCGCGCTGCGGGACGGCCGGGGCAACCAGTACCCGCCCGGCCCCGGCGTCCCCGAGCTGCGCGCCGCCGTCGCCGACCACCAGCGCGACCGGTACGGCCTCGCGTACGACCCGGACACCGAGGTGCTCGTCACGGCGGGCGCCACCGAGGCCATCGCGGCGGCACTGCTCGCCCTGGTCGAGCCGGGCGACGAGGTGATCGCCCTGGAGCCGTACTACGACTCGTACGCCGCCTGCATCGCCATGGCGGGCGGCACCAGGGTCCCGGTGACCCTCCGCCCCCACGAGGGCGCCTACGTCCTCGACCTCGACGAACTGCGGGCCGCCGTCACCGACCGGACCCGGCTGATCCTCCTCAACACCCCGCACAATCCGACCGGCACCGTCCTCGGCCGGGCCGAACTGGCCGCGGTCGCCGAACTGGCGGTGGAGCGGGACCTGCTCGTCGTCGCCGACGAGGTCTACGAGCACCTGGTCTTCGAGGGCGCCGAACACGTCCCGGTCGCCACCCTGCCGGGGATGCGGGAGCGGACCCTCACCATCGGCTCGGCGGGCAAGACGTTCTCCTTCACCGGCTGGAAGGTGGGCTGGGCCACCGGCGGCCGGGAGCTCGTGGCCGCCGTGCGCTCCGCCAAGCAGTTCCTGACCTACGTCTCCTCCGGCCCCTTCCAGTACGCGATCGCCGAGGCCCTGCGGCTGCCGGCCGCCTACTTCGACGGGCTCCGCGCGGACCTCGCCGCCAAGCGGGACCTGCTGAGCGAGGGCCTGGCCGCCGCCGGTTTCGAGGTCTACCGCCCGGCGGGCACCTACTTCGTCACCACCGACATCCGCCCGCTCGGCACCGACGACGGCTTCGCCTTCTGCCGGGCACTGCCCGAGCGCGCCGGGGTCGTCGCCATCCCCAACGCCGTCTTCTACGACGACCGCGAGGCGGGCGCCCCCTTCGTCCGCTTCGCCTTCTGCAAGCGGACGGACGTGCTGGAAGAAGCGGTGACCCGCCTCAAGCGGCTGGCAGTCTGACGGGGCGCGCGGAAGAAGGCTCGTCGAGTGACGGAGTCGGGGTCCGCTCGCGGGCCCCGACCCAGGAACGGCTCAGGCTCACTCGGTGTCTTTCGGATGCCGCGGGGAGGCGTACACGAGGATCACGGTGGAAGTCTCCGCGCTGACCAGGTAGCGCACTCGACCACCACTGGTGACTTCGTACTCCCACTGTTCGAGGTCGGACCCCTTCCACACCTTGGTCGCGTGCCTGCCTCGTAGCTGATGCTGGCGACTCCAGTGGGAGCGGGACAGGGGGTCTTCCCGGAGGGCGCCCAGGCAGCGATGCGCGCTCGGCAACGCAACGCGGCACAGTTCCTCCCAGCCGGTCACCGCCTCCGTGGTTCCGAAGACGACGTTCCACCCGTCGAGCGGCGGAACGCTGACTCGATCCCCTTTCTTCGGGCTCACCCACACACCTCGACCGAGCCGAGGTCATCACCGTCGAGCGGACGCGCCGACTCCCTGAGCTGGTCGGGGTCGGCGTTGATGCGGGCCGTGGCGCGCCAGGAGATGATCGCGCGATGCACCGCCTCTCCCGCCCCCAGTTCGGCGGCGTCCGACAGCGCTTCAAGGAGCTCGACGGTGAAGGCCCGAACCTCTTCCGCGTCCAGGTGACGCACCCAGGGGAACACTTCGGGGAGCGCGAGAAGGAGCGACTTGGCGCCGTCGTCCTGCTTCATCAGTGCGAGAAAGAGCCGTGAGGCGGTGGTCAGGTTCTCCTCGGCGTGCTCCGCCCGCACCGCCGTGGTCAGCACCATGTCCGGCGCGTCCCGATGCGTGACACGAAGACGCCCCAGCGCGGCCGCTCTGGCCGCGACACCCCTGGGGTTGCGGGAGAGGTCGGTGAAGGAGACGGATTCCGTTTCTGCGTCCAGATGCAGGGTCGACATAATCAGAGCTTACTCAGATCCTGTTCTGATTTCTAGCGCTATCCGGCCGTCGTCGTGCGCACCTTCGCCTTCTGCGAGAAGGCCGAAGTCCTGGAGGAGGCCGTCTCACGGCTCAAGCGGCTCTCGGGCTGAGCGGCACGCCGGGGCCGGGCACCCCCGCCCGGTGCGCGCCGCCCCGCCCGCGCCCCGCATCCCCGTGCCCCCGCGTCCCCGTATGACGAAAGCCCGGTCGGAGTCGCGTCCTGAGGGCGCGGTTCCGGCCGGGCTCGGCGTCCGCGCGGGGGCGGACGGCGTCCTCGTGCCCGCACGGACGGCGGGCACGAGGGCGAGGGGATCAGGCCTCGTCGTCGGAGGACTTCTCCTCCGGGGTCTCCAGACCGAACTGCTCGACGACCCACTTGTCGAACTCGATGGAGGCGCGGACCCAGCTGACCGTGGAGGACACGAAGTGCTCCAGGGCGACGCCGGTGCCGATCAGCATCTGCGCCTCACCGATCAGGCGGAGGGTGGCGGAGCCGTCCTCCTCCTCGTGCAGGTGGGTGTAGACCTTCGGCCACAGGGTGCGGCGGTTCCAGTCGTCGATCGCGTCGAGGATCTTGGCGCGGTCGTCGGCCGAGTGGGGACGGTCGTAGAACGTCCGCACCGAGAAGACCTGCTGCTCGTCCTCACCGCGGAACATGAAGTACGTGCGGAATTCCTCCCACGGCGCCGCGAGGTCACCCTCGTCGTCGATGACGTACTTCAGCTCCATCTGCTCGAGGAGCTGCTTGACGAGGTCCTGGTCGGGGACGACGGGGCCCGCCGGTCCTGCGGCCTGAGGCTGGGGCTGGCCCCCGAAATTCGGAATCGAGGACGGGTCGATGCTCACCGTGTATTTCCCTTCGTACGGATGCTCGCCATCCTCCCCCATGCCGGGCGGTCCATGGCAAGCCCCACCCCCCGTGATCCGCTGCGGGCTGACAAGAAGCGGAGGCGGACCGGTCGCCCGTACCCGCGCGACCGGTCCACCCGCCCCTTCACCTGCCCCGTCACCGGGCCGGTCACCCGGCCCGGACCGCTACCGCGCCGGGCCCACGACCAGGTCGTCCCCCGAACGGTCCACCCGGACCGTGTCGCCGTCCCGCACCTCGCCCGCGAGGATCTCCCGGGCGAGCCGGTCGCCGATCGCCGTCTGGATGAGGCGGCGCAGCGGCCGGGCTCCGTACGCGGGGTCGTTGCCCTCGTCGGCGAGCCACTCCAGGGCCTCCGGGGTGACCTCCAGGGTGAGGTGCCGGTCGGCGAGCCGCTTGGCGAGCCGGTCGATCTGGAGCCGGGCGATCCGGCCCAGCTCGGCCCGGTCGAGCGCGGAGAAGACCACCAGGTCGTCGAGCCGGTTGAGGAACTCGGGCTTGAAGCTCGCCCGGACGACGTCCAGGACCTGCTGCTTCTTCACGTCCTCCGGGGTGGCCGGGTCCACCAGGAACTGGCTGCCCAGGTTCGACGTGAGGATCAGGATCGTGTTGCGGAAGTCGACCGTACGGCCCTGGCCGTCGGTGAGGCGGCCGTCGTCGAGGACCTGGAGCAGGACGTCGAAGACCTCCGGGTGCGCCTTCTCCACCTCGTCGAGCAGGACGACGCTGTACGGGCGGCGGCGGACCGCCTCCGTGAGCTGACCGCCCTCCTCGTAGCCGACGTAGCCGGGGGGCGCGCCGACCAGCCGGGCGACGCTGTGCTTCTCGCCGTACTCCGACATGTCGACGCGGACCATGGCCCGCTCGTCGTCGAAGAGGAAGTCGGCGAGCGCCTTCGCCAGCTCGGTCTTGCCGACGCCGGTGGGGCCGAGGAAGAGGAACGAGCCGGTCGGCCGGTCGGGGTCGGCGATGCCCGCGCGGGTCCTGCGCACGGCGTCGGAGACGGCCCGGACGGCCTCGGACTGGCCGATCAGCCGCCTGCCCAGCTCGTCCTCCATCCGGAGCAGCTTCTGCGTCTCGCCCTCCAGGAGGCGCCCGGCGGGGATGCCGGTCCAGGCGCCGACGACGTCCGCGATGTCGTCGGGGCCGACCTCCTCCTTGACCATGGTGTCCTTGGCCGATTCCTGGCGCGCCTCGGCCTCGGTGGCCTCCTCCAGCTCCCGCTCCAGGGTCGGGATCTCGCCGTAGAGGAGCTGGGAGGCGGTGTCGAAGTCGCCGTCGCGCTGGGCGCGCTCGGCGCGGCCCCGGAGCTCGTCGAGGCGCTCCTTCAGCTCGCCGACCCGGTTGAGGGACTGCTTCTCCTTCTCCCAGCGGGCGGTGAGGCCGCGCAGTTCCTCCTCGCGGTCGGCGAGGTCGCGCCGGAGCTTGTCCAGGCGCTGCTTGCTCGCCGCGTCGGTCTCGTTCTTGAGGGCCAGCTCCTCCATGCGGAGGCGGTCCACGGAGCGCTGGAGCTCGTCGATCTCGACCGGGGACGAGTCGATCTCCATGCGGAGCCGGGAGGCGGCCTCGTCGACGAGGTCGATGGCCTTGTCGGGGAGGAAGCGGGAGGTGATGTACCGGTCGGACAGGGTCGCGGCGGCCACCAGGGCGGAGTCGTTGATCTGCACCTTGTGGTGGGCCTCGTACCGGCCCTTGAGTCCGCGCAGGATGGCGACGGTGTCCTCGACGGTCGGCTCGGCGACCAGGACCTGCTGGAAGCGGCGCTCCAGAGCGGGGTCCTTCTCGATCCGCTCGCGGTACTCGTCCAGGGTGGTCGCGCCGACCATGCGCAGCTCGCCCCGGGCCAGCATCGGCTTGAGCATGTTGCCCGCGTCCATGGCGGAGTCGCCGCCCGCGCCCGCGCCGACGACCGTGTGCAGTTCGTCGATGAAGGTGATGATCTGGCCGTCGCTCGCCTTGATCTCGGAGAGGACGGTCTTGAGGCGCTCCTCGAACTCGCCCCGGTACTTCGCTCCGGCGACCATCGCGCCGAGGTCGAGCGAGACCAGCCGCTTGTTCCTCAGCGACTCGGGCACGTCGCCCTTCACGATCCGCTGGGCGAGGCCCTCGACGACGGCGGTCTTGCCGACGCCGGGCTCACCGATGAGGACCGGGTTGTTCTTGGTGCGGCGGGACAGCACCTGGACGACGCGCCGGATCTCGTGGTCGCGGCCGATGACCGGGTCGAGCTTGCCCTCGCGCGCGGCGGCCGTGAAGTCCGTGCCGAACTTCTCCAGCGCCTTGTACTGCCCCTCCGGGTCGGGTGTGGTCACCCGGCGTCCTCCCCTGCTCTTCTCGAACGCGTCGAGCAGCTTCGATGCGCTCGCGCCCTGGCCGTCGAGGATCTCACCGGCACGGCCGCCCTTGGCGGCGACCCCGACGAGGAGGTGCTCGGTGGACAGGTAGTCGTCGCCGAGCTCCTTCGCCCGCCGGTCGGCGTCGGCGAGGACCGCGAGGAAGTCACGGCTGGGCTGCGGGGGCGCCACCGTGGAGCCGGTGACGCTCGGCAGGGCGGCGATGAGCCGCTCGGCGCCCGAGCGGACGGCCGCCTGGTCGGCGTCGACCGCCGCGAGCAGGTCGATGACGTTCTCGTTGTCCTGACCCGTCAGCAGCGCGAGCAGCAGGTGGGCGGGGGTCAGGTCGGCGTGCCCCTCGGACACGGCGCGGCTGCTGGCCGCGTTGATCGCGTCCCGGCTCCGGTTGGTCAGTTCGGCGTCCACGTGCGGTGCTCCTCCTGGGTGTGCGGTGATCCTCTCTTTATGACTCTTCCAGAGTACACAAAGTTGAGCGAACTCCGCTCAAGATAGAAGAGGGGGCTCCTCACCCGCTATTTTCCGGACATGTCCACAGACCCGAGGAACCCCTCCGACTCGTACCTCAGCTTCTGGCGCGAGAACCACATCTGCACCCTGACGACCCCCCGCCCGGACGGCACCCCGCACGTCGTGGCGGTCGGCGCCACGTACGACCCGGAGAACGGGTACGCGCGGATCATCACCAACAGGAAGAGCCGTAAGGCGGCGAACGTCCTGGCGGCGGGCCCGGACGGCGCGCGGGTCGCGGTCTGCCAGGTGGACCGGGCGCGCTGGGCCACCCTGGAGGGCGTCGCGCACATCCGTACGGACCCGGCGGTCGTCGCGGACGCGGTCGCCCGCTACACGGAGCGGTACGGGCGCGTCCCGACGCCCAACCCGGACCGGGTCGTCGTCGAGATCGCCCTCACCCGGGCGATGGGCCGCGCCTGACACCGGGTGCCACGGGCCCTTCCGGGCGGCACGGGCGCCGGAGCCGAGCCGTGGGGGCGGCGCCGGAATCGTGGCTGCCAAGGAGACCGTGGCCGTGAAAGAGGCCATGGCTGTGAAAGAGGCCGTGGCCGTACCGGCGGCAGGGCCGTACGGCCGTCACAGCCGCACGGGAGCGCCCCACCGGGGCGCGCGCCGGACGGGGGCGGGCGCCGTACGGGGGCGGCCTCGTCACAGGGGCGGGCCCTCGCAAGGGCTCCGGCGCCGTACGGGCGCAGCACAGCGGCGCCATCGCGTTTCAGGTCCGCGATGGCGCCGCTGTGTGGGGGAAGTGCCTGAGCGATCTACAACGACGGGGGAATCGCTCAGGCACTGCGGGGGGTGGCGGTGATGGTCTCGGGTTCGATCAGCTGGTGGTCCCGCTGGTCGAGGTTGACGAAGATCATGCCGTACCGGACGGCACAGCGGATGGGCTGCGGGGCGCCCCGGGGGCGGCGCAGGCAGCGGTAGGCGCGGACGTCCTCGTCCTGCCCCCGCGCCACGACGACGGGCTCTCCGAACAGGGTGACCTTCAGCGCGTCACCACGGTGGGGGATGGCCGTGGCGAGGTCGACGAAGTGCCAGCCGGACCGGTAGGCCGTGGCCATCTCCCGGCGGAACCTGGGGTCGTCCTGCGGGAGGCTCACGCGCCCGCACCCTTGACGGCCCTGGGCGCGAACTCCCATGACGGCTCGGGAACACCGGCGACGACGTGCTCCCGGGGGGCGGACTCCCACGAGGGCTCGTCCGGCCCGGCCCACACCTCGTGTGCCGGAGTGCTCTCCCACGAGGGCTCGTCCGGCCCCGCCACGTGATGCGCCGGGGTGCTCTCCCACGAGGGCTCGCCGACGGCGAGTGCGCCGAGAGCAGCCGCCGCAACGGCTATGGCGCTAAGTGCACGAACCATCCTGGTCATGGCCGATCTCCACCTCTTTTGATCACTACCTCCCCCCCGCGAGTAAGACGATGGCTCACTCACGACCCTTTTCACCAGCCAACCCGGGCATCATGTTCCTGTAATTCATGACCCTGAGGGGGGTGCAAATGAGGCGAGAAGGCGACGAGTCCAGCCATAAGCACAGTCACGGTGAACTATGCGACCTGGGCAAGGAGCTCTACGCGAGCGCCCTGCGCACCGGCCGGATAGCCCGTGCCGACGCCGAGGCGGCCCCCTGCCTCAAGGAACTGTCCCTCCTGCACCCGGACCCCGACGACGGCGAATGGCTGCACCCGGTGCCGCCCTCGATCGCCCTCAACCAGCTGGTCCATCCCATCGAACGGGAGATCCAGGTCCGGCGGCAGCACGCGATAGCCCTGGCCGACGCTTTCGAGCCGTTCATGGCCATCCACACCCAGGACCCCTCGGGCACCCAGGCCATCACCGTCCTCGAAGGCCTCAGCGTCATCAACGCCACGCTGGACCGCGTCATGGACGAGTGCACCACCGAACTCCTCACCATCCAGCCCGGCAGCGGCCGCCGCCCCGAGACCCTCGAAGCCGCCCTCCGCCGGCTCGCCCCCCTCCTCGACCGGGGTGTCCGGATGCGGACCCTCTACCAGCACACGGCCCGCCACCATCCGGCCACCCTCGCCTACGTCGAGCGGGTCGCCCCCTACGGGCTCGAACTGCGCACCCTGGAAGAGATCGTCGACCGGCTGATCATCGTCGACCGCAAGGTCGCCTTCGTGCCCGCGCGCAGCGACCGCCAGGTCGCCCTCGAACTGCGCCACGAGGGCCTCGTCCAGTACCTCGTCGGCGTCTTCGACCAGTTCTGGCTGCACGGGGTCCCCTGGGAGGAAGTGATCCCCTACAGCCCCTCCGTGGACGGCATCGGCGGGGTCCAGCGCTCCATCGCCAAACTCCTCGTCGAGGGCCACGTCGACGAGGCCATCGCCCGCCGCCTCGGCATGAACGTGCGCACCTGCCGCGCCCACATCGCCAAACTCGCCGCCACCCTCGGCAGCGGCAGCCGGGCCCAGCTCGGCTACCTCATCGCCCAGTCGGGCATCCTCGACCAGGACGCCTGACGGCCCGGCCCGGCCCCCGGGCCGGCCCCCGGGCCGGTCACCCCGCCGCTCCAGCCCCGCCCAGCCCAGCCCAGCCCCGAACGGGAACACCGCACACCGTGTACGCACAGACCGACCTCGACGGACCCGCCGGAACCCTGCGGGTCTCCGGTCACGAACTGCCCACCGTGGAGCTCGTACGGGCCCCCGGGACCCGCCCCGACGCCCACACCCCCATCGGCACCCGCAGGGGCGCGCTGCTCGCGCTCACCGTCGACGGGGAACCGGTCGTCCTCAGGCCCGCGCGCGGACGGCTCCTGCGGTACTCCTACCGGGTGGACGCGCACACCGACGGCGTCCACTACCGGCTGGTGCCCTGCGGGAAGGACACCAGCAGGCTGCTCCGGGACGGACGGCGGCTGGGCACCCTGATCCGCGCGGGCGACGGCCGGATCATCGACCGCTGGGAGAGCGCCCCCACGCCCCGCGACCGCGCCCTCGGTACGGCCCTGGCCACCGCGTTCGGCACCGGCGCGTCCCCCTGGTGGAAGACGATCGGCAGCATCGTGGTCGAACTCATCCCGTAGGGAAGGGGGACGCATCCCGTAGGGGCGGGGCCAGTCCCTGGGTACGGGCCCCGGAAACGGCGCGAGGCCCCTCCCCCGAAAGGGAAGGGGCCTCGCACGACCCGTCTGTCACTCGCCCCGCTTGGGACGCCAGACCACCAGCGCGCTCGTCTGCTGCACGTCCTGGTACGGGACCAGGTCGCGCCGGTACGAGGCGTGCACCTGGGCCTCCCGCTGCCGCATCGCCGCCGCGGCCCCGTCGACGGCCGCCGACAGCTCCGCGATCCGGCTCTGCAACGCGGCGACCTGGTGCTCCAGTTCGATGATCCGCTTGATCCCGGCCAGGTTGATGCCCTCGTCCTGCGACAGCTGCTGCACCTGACGGAGCAGCTCGATGTCACGGGCCGAGTAGCGCCTGCCCCGGCCGGCCGTACGGTCCGGGGACACCAGACCGAGCCGGTCGTACTGACGCAGGGTCTGCGGATGCAGACCGGAGAGCTGGGCCGCCACCGAGATGACGTACACCGGCGACTCGTCGGTCAGTTCGTACGGATTGCGTCGGCGTCCGTCCACCGGGTCACGCTCCCTTCGCGGCCTGGAACAGCTCTACCCGGGGGTCCTCCGAGGCGGTCGCCTCGCGGTAGGTCTCCAGGGCCTCACGTGCCTTGTCGTCCAGTTCCTTCGGCACCGCGACCTCGACCGTCACGAGGAGGTCGCCCCGGGTGCCGTCCTTGCGGACCGCGCCCTTGCCCCGGGCGCGCATGGTCCGGCCGTTCGGGGTGCCCGGGGGCAGCTTGAGGGTGACCGGGGGCCCGCCGAGCGTCGGCACCTTGACCTCGCCGCCGAGCGCCGCCTCCGCGAAGGAGACCGGCACGGTCACGGTGAGGTTGTCGTCCTTGCGGCCGAAGACCGGGTGGGCGTCGACGTGCACGACGACGTACAGGTCGCCGTTCTGCCCGCCGCGCTCGCCCGGCGCTCCCTTGCCGCGCAGCCGGATCTTCTGGTTGTCGCTCACACCCGCCGGGATGCGGACCTGCATGGTCCGCGAGGACTTGGCGCGCCCGCTGCCCTTGCAGATCTCACACGGGTTCTCCGCGATCAGACCGCGGCCCTTGCAGTCCACGCACGGGTCGGTCAGCGAGAAACCGCCGCCGCTGCCGCGCGAGACCTGCCCGGTGCCGACACAGGTCGGGCAGACCCGGGGGGTGCCGTTCTTGTCGCCGGTGCCGGAGCACGCGGCGCACGGCTGCTGGCTGGACATCCGCAGCGGCACGGTGGCGCCCTCGATGGCCTCGGTGAAGCTGAGCGTCACCTCGGACTCGATGTCCTGGCCCCGCCGGGGCTGGGTGCGGGGACCCGCCCCGCCGCCCCGGTTGAACAGCCCGCCGAAGACGTCCCCGATCCCGCCACCGCCGCCGCCGAAGCCGCCGGCCCCGCCCTGGGCGCCCCCGAAGAGGTCGCCCAGGTCGAAGTTGAACGAGCCGCCGCCCCCGGGGCCGCCGGCCCGCAGGCCGCCGTTCCCGAAGAGGGCGCGGGCCTCGTCGTACTCCTTGCGCTTCTTGGGGTCGCCGATGACGTCGTTCGCCTCGGAGATCTCCTTGAAGCGCTCCTCGGCCCTGGCGTCGCCCTTGTTGGCGTCCGGGTGGTTCTCGCGGGCGAGCTTCCGGTACGCCTTCTTGATCTCGGCCTCGGTGGCGTCCTTGGGGACGCCGAGGACCTTGTAGTAGTCCTTCTCGACGAAGTCCTTCGTGCTCATCGACGTCCCTCCTTCCGGACTGCTCCGGTGTTCGTCCCTGCTCCGGTGGTCACCGGGGTCCCGGTGACCACCTCACCGAAGAGCGGTGCGTCACCCCTCGTCGGGGGCACCGCTCTCCTCGTCGGCGGACGGCTTCGCGTCGTCCTTGGCCGGTGCCGCGCCCGGCTGGGGCTCGGCGACGGCCACGCGGGCGGGCCGGATGGTCCGCTCGCCGATCCGGTACCCCGGCTGCAGGATCGCCACGCACGTCGTCTCCGTGACGTCCGGCGCGTACGAGTGCATCAGGGCCTCGTGGATCGTCGGGTCGAAGGGCTCGCCCTCCTTGCCGAACTGCTGCAGACCCATCTTGGCGACGACGGTCTCCATCGATTCGGCCACCGACTTGAACCCGCCCACGAGCTCGCCGTGGTCCCGGGCCCGGCCGACGTCGTCGAGCACCGGAAGGAGCTCGGCCAGGAGGTTCGCGACGGCGATCTCCTTGACCGTGATCCGGTCCCGCTCCACGCGGCGGCGGTAGTTCTGGTACTCGGCCTGGAGCCGCTGGAGGTCCGCGGTGCGCTCGTCGAGCGCGGTACGGGTCTGGTCCAGCTGCGCCAGCAGGGCTACATCCGTAGCGTCCCCGGCCGGGGCCGCCCCGTCCGCCTTGTCGGCGGGAGCGGCGGCCTCGGTCTCCTCGGGCGTGCCGTCGGCGGGGACGTCGGGCTTCTCCTCGAAGCCCGGGGTCTCCTCCGACATCAGACAGCGCCGCCCTTCGGCTTGTCCTCGTCCACGATCTCGGCGTCGACGACGTCGTCGTCGGCCTTGGCCTGGCCGGCGTCGCCGCCCGCGGCCTGCGCGGCCTGGGCGTCGGCGTACAGCGCCTGGCCGAGCTTCTGGGAGACGGCCGCGACCTTCTCGGTGGCGGTGCGGATCTCCGCGCTGTCCTCGCCCTTGAGCTTCTCCTTCAGCTCGGCGAGGGACGCCTCGACCTCGGTCTTGACGTCGCCGGGGACCTTGTCCTCGTTGTCCTTGAGGAACTTCTCCGTCTGGTAGACGAGCTGCTCGCCCTGGTTGCGGGACTCGGCGGCCTCGCGGCGGCGGTGGTCCTCGTCCGCGTACTGCTCGGCCTCCTGGCGCATCCGGTCGACCTCGTCCTTCGGCAGCGAGGAGCCGCCGGTGACGGTCATCTTCTGCTCCTTGCCCGTGCCCAGGTCCTTCGCGGTCACGTGCATGATGCCGTTGGCGTCGATGTCGAAGGCGACCTCGATCTGCGGGACGCCGCGCGGGGCCGGCGGGAGGCCGGTCAGCTCGAACATGCCGAGCTTCTTGTTGTACGCCGCGATCTCGCGCTCGCCCTGGTAGACCTGGATCTGCACGGACGGCTGGTTGTCCTCGGCCGTCGTGAAGATCTCGGACCGCTTGGTCGGGATCGTGGTGTTGCGCTCGATGAGCTTGGTCATGATGCCGCCCTTGGTCTCGATGCCGAGGGACAGCGGGGTCACGTCGAGGAGCAGGACGTCCTTGACCTCACCCTTGAGGACACCGGCCTGGAGCGCGGCGCCGATGGCGACGACCTCGTCCGGGTTGACGCCCTTGTTGGCGTCCTGGCCGCCGGTCAGTTCCCTGACGAGCTCGGCGACGGCGGGCATCCGGGTCGAACCGCCGACGAGGACGACGTGGTCGATCTCGGAGAGGTTGATGCCCGCGTCCTTGATGACGTTGCGGAACGGCACCTTGCAGCGGTCGAGCAGGTCGGACGTGAGCTGCTGGAACTGGGCGCGCGTGAGCTTCTCGTCCAGGTGCAGCGGGCCCTCGGCGGAGGCCGTGATGTAGGGCAGGTTGATCGAGGTCTCGGTCGAGGACGACAGCTCGATCTTCGCCTTCTCCGCGGCCTCGCGGAGACGCTGGAGAGCCATCTTGTCCTTGGCCAGGTCCACGCCGTGGCCGTTCTGGAACTGCGTCACCAGGTAGTCGACGACGCGCTGGTCCCAGTCGTCACCACCGAGGTGGTTGTCACCGTTGGTGGCCTTCACCTCGACGACGCCGTCGCCGATCTCCAGGAGGGACACGTCGAAGGTGCCGCCACCGAGGTCGAAGACGAGGATCGTCTGGTCGTCCTTGTCGAGGCCGTACGCCAGGGCGGCGGCGGTCGGCTCGTTGACGATGCGCAGGACGTTGAGGCCCGCGATCTCACCGGCCTCCTTGGTCGCCTGACGCTCGGAGTCGTTGAAGTACGCCGGGACGGTGATGACCGCGTCGACGACCTTCTCGCCCAGGTACGCCTCGGCGTCGCGCTTCAGCTTCTGCAGGATGAAGGCGCTCATCTGCTGCGGGTTGAAGTTCTTGCCGTCGATCTCGATCTTCCAGTCGGTGCCCATGTGGCGCTTGACCGACCGGATGGTCCTGTCGACGTTGGTGACGGCCTGACGCTTGGCCACCTCGCCGACGAGCACTTCGCCGTTCTTCGCGAAGGCGACGACGGACGGCGTGGTCCTGGCGCCCTCGGCGTTGGTGATGACGGTGGGCTCGCCGCCTTCGAGAACGCTGACGACGGAGTTAGTCGTGCCCAGGTCGATGCCGACCGCACGTGCCATTTCGATTCCTCCAGCTGACTGACTTGAGTGGAACTGACTCAAGGATGCATGACACCCGCATCAGAGTCAACAGACCTGAGCGCAGGTGACTCAACTCTTCGTCCGCCCATCCGCTCAGAGCGGCCCCGGGCGGGCATGGAACGCGTCATTCCGACCCGCCGGAGCGGCGCGCGTCGCTCCGGGACCCGGCGGGGTGGCGCATGAGAGAGTCCGGTTGCCCCATGACGGGCAAAGCTGCCATATACCACGAATATCCCACGAATAACCCATGATCTCGCGTCCCGGGGATCTCCGTCCGCCGCCCGGAAGGAGCGGTGGACACCGCGTCCCGCACGGGCGCGGCGACCCGGCGCCCGCGCGGGCGCCGGGGGACGACCGGGCCCGCCCGGCGCCCGGAGGACACGGGGGACGACGGGGCTCGCCGGACGTTCGGAAGGGTGCGGGAAATGACGGGCAAGCGCGTGTTCGACGTCCTGGGCGGGCTCGCCCTCCTGGTCGTGCTGTCGCCGGTCCTCGCGGCCGTCGCCCTGTCGCTCGCGCTCGGCGGGGCGGCCCCCGGGAGGCGCGTTCCACCCGCGCCCGGCGGGGCGGCGGCCCCCGAGGGGCGCGTCCTGCGCCGCCGCACGGTGGCGGGCCTGGACGGGCACCCCTTCACCATGCTGACCTTCCGCACCCGGAGCCCGCTGGGCGCGCTGCCCCTGCTGCTGCACGTCGTCGGCGGCCGGATGTCACTGGTCGGGCCGTGTCCGCTGGCCCCGGCCCACCGCGAGTGCGCGGGCGAGGGCCGCCGCCGGCTCTCCGTACGCCCCGGGCTGACCGGCCCCTGGCAGATCAGCGGGCGCTCGGAGCTGCCGTGGGAGGAACGCGAGCTGCTGGACCTGCACTACGTGGACCACCACTGGCTGGGAACGGACCTGACCATCCTGGCGCGTACGCTTCCAGCTGTCCGCAGGCGGCGCGCGGCAAGGTTTGCCTGAGCGACACAGATCACCGCGAACGCCGCTACAGCACGGAGCCCCGAACGGGTAATCTCTGCACGGACTCCATAAGTTACTGCTTAGTAGGCCCGCCCGAGGAGCCCTTCATGCAACTCGCCGCGATCATCGTGTCGCTGACCCTGACCGTGGTCGGCGTTGCTCTGCTCGCTCGCGCCGTCGGCCAGTTCGTCCGGTACTTCAAGCTGGGACAGCCCGTCCCCGCGGGCAGCCGGACGGACAACCCCTACCAGCGGAGCGTGACGCTCGTCCGGGAGTTCCTCGGCCACACGCGCATGAACCGCTGGGGCATCGTCGGCTTCGCCCACTGGTTCGTCGCCGTGGGCTTCCTGACCCTGCCGCCCACCCTGGCCCAGGCGTTCGGCCAGCTCTTCCGGGCGGACTGGACGCTGCCGGTCATCGGCGGCTTCCTGCCGTTCGAGCTGTACATCGAGTTCATCGGCGTGATGACGATCCTCGGCATCGCCGTGCTGATGGCCGTCCGGCTGCTGAGCCTCCCGGGCCGGGCCGGCCGCAAGTCCCGCTTCGCCGGCTCCAAGGCGGGCCAGGCG
Source organism: Streptomyces sp. NPDC101490 (assembly GCF_044767145.1). Lineage (NCBI taxonomy): Bacteria > Bacillati > Actinomycetota > Actinomycetes > Kitasatosporales > Streptomycetaceae > Streptomyces > Streptomyces sp. NPDC101490. Next base: position 51,550 of record NZ_JBIWNI010000006.1, on the reverse strand, counting down.
TACTTCGTCGAGTACGTGATCCTCACCATCGGCCTCGCCATCTACGTGCTGCGCGGCCTGGAGGGCGCGATCCACCACGTCCAGGGCTACGAGGCGGCCTACTTCGCCTCGTACCCCCTGGTCATGCTCTTCGAGGGCCTGAGCGTCGGCACCCTGCAGACCCTGATCTACTTCACCGCCATGGTGAAGATCAGCACCTCGTTCATCTGGATGATCGTGGTCTCGCTGAACACCAACATGGGCGTCGCCTGGCACCGCTTCCTCGGCTTCCCGAACATCTGGTTCAAGCGGAACGCGGACGGCGCCACCGCGCTCGGCGGGCTCCTGCCGATGACCACCGGCGGCCAGGAGATCGACTGGGAGGACCCGGCCGAGGACGCCGTCTTCGGCGTCTCCCAGGTCGAGCAGTTCTCCTGGAAGGGCCTCCTCGACTTCTCCACCTGCACCGAGTGCGGCCGCTGCCAGTCGCAGTGCCCCGCCTGGAACACCGGAAAGCCCCTCTCTCCCAAGCTCCTCGTCATGTCGCTGCGCGACCACGCGCACGCCAAGGCCCCGTACCTCCTCGCGGGCGGCGGCAAGACCGCCGAGGGCGAGGAGAAGGCGTCCGAGGAACAGCTCAAGGACGTTCCCGCCGCCGCCCTCGCGGAGGCCGAGCGCCCCCTCATCGGCACCGCCGAGGAGAACGGCGTCATCGACCCCGACGTCCTGTGGTCCTGCACCACCTGCGGCGCCTGCGTCGAGCAGTGCCCGGTGGACATCGAGCACATCGACCACATCGTCGACATGCGCCGCTACCAGGTGATGATCGAGTCCGCGTTCCCGTCCGAGGCGGGCACGATGCTCAAGAACCTGGAGAAGAAGGGCAACCCCTGGGGCCTGGCGAAGAAGCAGCGCGTCGAGTGGACCAAGGAGGTCGACTTCGAGGTCCCGATCGTCGGCAAGGACATCGAGGACCTCACCGAGGTCGACTACCTGTACTGGGTCGGCTGCGCGGGCGCCCTCGAAGACCGCGCCAAGAAGACCACCCGGGCCTTCGCCGAACTCCTCCACATCGCGGGCGTCAAGTTCGCGATCATGGGCGGCGACGAGAAGTGCACCGGTGACTCCCCGCGCCGCCTGGGCAACGAGCCGCTGTTCCAGCAGCTCGGCCAGGAGAACGTCGCCATGCTGAACATGGCGTTCGGCGAGTCCCTCGACGAGGACGGGAGCGTGGACGAGTCGACGAAGAAGCCGAAGTCGGCGAAGAAGATCGTCTCGACCTGCCCGCACTGCTTCAACACCATCGCCAACGAGTACCCGCAGCTCGGCGGCGAGTACGAGGTCATCCACCACACCCAGCTGCTCCAGCACCTCATCGACGAGGGCAGGCTGGTCCCGGTGACCCCGGTCGAGGGCCTCATCACCTACCACGACCCCTGCTACCTGGGCCGTCACAACAAGGTCTACACGCCGCCGCGCGAGATCATGTCCGCCGTCCCCGGGCTGCGCCAGCAGGAGATGCACCGCCACAAGGAGCGCGGCTTCTGCTGCGGCGCCGGTGGTGCCCGGATGTGGATGGAGGAGCGGATCGGCAAGCGCATCAACAACGAGCGCGTCGACGAGGCCCTGTCCCTCAACCCGGACATCGTCTCCACCGCCTGCCCGTTCTGCCTGGTCATGCTGACCGACTCGGTCAACGGCAAGAAGAACGAGGGCAAGGCCAAGGAGTCCGTCCAGGTCGTGGACGTCGCCCAGCTGCTCCTCGAATCGGTCAGGACTCCGGCCGACCCGGAGCCCGCCGGGGACCCGGAGCCGGAGCCCGAGCCGGCGGTCTGAACCGACGGTCCGGGCCGCCGGTCCGGACGGTGTGAACCGACGGTCCGGGCCAGGAACACCGGGAACGCCAGGAACGCCAGGAACACTGGAGGGCCGCCCCGCGCACATCGCGCGGGGCGGCCCTTCGGCCGTCGGGGCGGGTGCCGGGGCCGTGAACGGAACCGGCCGGGGACCGACCGGAACGCCCCCGGGAGTCCCTCAGGAGGCCTCGGGGAGGCCCCTGACGATCCCCTAGGGGATGTCACAGCTCCGTGGCAACCCGGACGCGGAGGAGCACGGAGACACCGGGAGCGGGTACGTTCCTTGACGTGGCTGGATTCAGGAACGGACGCGGCCGGGACAACCGCAACCCTCAGCAACCGCAGCAGGCCCCTTACGGGCCCCCGGCGGCCCCGCCGCCGTACCCGCAGCAGCAGTGGCCCGAGCAGGGCCAGGGCCGGGGCCAGGCCCCGTACGGGCAGCGGGGCGGACACCCCCAGGACGGCGGACAGCCGTACGGGGGTCAGCAGCGGGGCGGACAGCCGTACGGCGGCCGGTCCCAGGGCGGGCACGGTCAGCAGCCGTACGGCGGACAGCCCCCGCACCACGGGCAGGACGGGCGTGGCGGCCGGGGCGGACAGCCCCCGTACGGCGGACGGCCCCAGGGCGGACACGGCGGACAGCCGTACGACGAGCCCGAGTACTTCGGGGACCCCTACGGGCAGCAGCAGCACCCCGGAGCCGCCGCCGCGAACAATCCGGGTCACACCCAGATGTTCAGCGTCGACGACCCCTACGGGCAGGCCGCGCCCCCCGCCGCCCCCGTCCCCACGGGCCCCCGGCTCCCCTGGAAGGGCCTCCTGAGCGGCATCGTGCTGCGTCCGGCGGACACCTTCCTCCAGATGCGGGACCACGCCGTCTGGGGCCCGGCGCTCGTCGTCACCTTCCTCTACGGGCTCCTCGCGATCTTCGGCTTCGACAAGGCGCGCGAAGAGGCGATCAACGCGACCCTGTCGACGGCCGTCCCGTACGTCCTGATGACCGCGACGGGCTTCGTCCTCGGCGGGCTCATCCTGGGCGCGGTCACGCACACGCTCGCCCGGCAGCTCGGCGGCGACGGCGCCTGGCAGCCGACCGTGGGCCTCTCCATGCTGATCATGTCGATCACGGACGCCCCGCGCCTGGTCTTCGCGCTCTTCCTGGGCGGCGAGAACGGCCTGGTCCAGGTGATCGGCTGGCTGACCTGGCTGGCGGCGGGCGCGCTCTTCACCCTGATGATCAGCCGCTCGCACGACCTGCCGTGGCCGAAGGCCCTGGGCGCGTCGGCGATCCAGCTGGTGGCCCTGCTGAGCCTGATCAAGCTGGGCACGCTGTAGAAGCACGCGCTACGAGGAGAAGGCCCCCGCCGACGCCCGGCGGGGGCCTTCTCCGTACCGCTCGGCGGCTCAGGCGTCGAGGATCTGGCCCTCGCGCCGGACGACGGGCGGCTCGACCGACCAGGGGAAGTTGATCCACTCGTCGGTCTTCTTCCACACGTACTCGCACTTCACGAGGGAGTGGGACTTCTCGTAGACGACGGCCGAGCGGACCTCGGCGACGTGGTCGACACAGAAGTCGTGGACGAGCTTGAGGGTCTTGCCGGTGTCGGCGACGTCGTCGGCGATCAGCACCTTCTTGTCGCTGAAGTCGATCGCGTTCGGCACCGGCGCCAGCATGACCGGCATCTCCAGGGTCGTCCCCACGCCTGTGTAGAACTCCACGTTCACCAGGTGGATGTTCTTGCAGTCCAGGGCGTAGGCCAGACCACCGGCGACGAAGACGCCGCCCCGGGCGATGGAGAGCACGATGTCCGGCTCGTAGCCGTCGTCGGCGATGGCCTGCGCCAGCTCGCGGACCGCCCGCCCGAATCCCTCGTACGTCAGGTTCTCGCGTACGTCACTCATGTCTGCGACCGCCTCACACCTGGGTCCGATGGAAGTTCAGGAAGGAACGGGAGGCCGTCGGCCCCCGCTGGCCCTGGTACCGGGAGCCGTACCGCTCGCTGCCGTACGGGAACTCGGCGGGCGAGCTGAGCCGGAACATGCACAGCTGCCCGATCTTCATCCCCGGCCAGAGCTTGATCGGCAGGGTGGCGAGGTTCGACAGCTCCAGGGTCACGTGGCCCGAGAAGCCGGGGTCGATGAACCCGGCGGTGGAGTGGGTGACGAGCCCGAGCCGCCCGAGGGAGCTCTTCCCCTCCAGCCGGGAAGCGATGTCGTCGGGGAGGCCGATGACCTCGTAGGTGGAGGCGAGCACGAACTCGCCGGGATGCAGGATGAACGCCTCGTCGCCCTCCGGCTCGACCTCACGGGTGAGGTCCAGCTGCTCGACGGCGGGGTCGATGTGGGGGTACCGGTGGTTCTCGAACACCCGGAAGAAGCGGTCAAGCCTCACGTCGATGCTCGAGGGCTGCACCATGGATTCGTCGTACGGGTCGATGCGCACCCGTCCGGCATCGATCTCGGCCCGGATGTCCTTGTCTGAGAGAAGCACGTCCCCACGATACGCAGAGGGCGCGGACCTGCCCCAATCGGCGTTCGTCCGCGCCCCGGCCACCGTCAGCGCCGTCCGGCCTCCACGGGCACGGCATTCCGCAGCCGCGCACACCTCGGACACCGGATGAGCCGCCCCGGCCCGATCCGCCCGGCCCCGAGCTGCTGAAGCGGGAACGAAGCGGTACTGAACACGTGCCCCTCGGCACAACGGACGACGGTGCGCTCCATCGGACCCATCAAGTCCCTTCCCCTACACATGTGGTGGACGAGAAGCCACATTAGGGGATCAACGGGACACCCTCCAGCACGGCACTCCGCACCCGGAAAACCACGAGCTTCGACTCAAGTGGCACATGGGGTACAGTGTGCAACGATGCGGCACGGATCACCCGTCCGCTACGCGGATGTAGTTTAATGGTAGAACATGAGCTTCCCAAGCTTATAGCGCGGGTTCGATTCCCGTCATCCGCTCTTGAACGAAGGCCCCGGTCACAGACCGGGGCCTTCGTCGTTGTCCGGACCGCTTGGGGTCGGCGTGCCACTCGCGTTCCATAGGAGACCTCGCATGAGGTCAGGGCGCTGGGTGGCGGGCAGCATGATCCGAAGCCCACCCCGCCGTACGTGCGATTGGGTGATGATCACGCCGTGATCGTGGATCTGAGCAACTACGAGCTGGTGTGGCCGACATCGCTGTTCGTGTCGGAAGGGGAACGCATCCTGAGGACCAAGGGCTCCCAGTCCTCGTGGGAAGAACGCGTGGAGTGGCTCCTGACGGAGGCCCTGGTCGGATGGAGTGCTGGTAGATCAGCTGAGTTCGCTCCGAGGACTGGACGGCCCTTTGTGGGCGGAGCCGTTCCGGTTCGGAACAGGGCAACCGCCGAGCCTCTCTGCATCGCAGCAAGAATCCGTCTGACGTCTCTCGCGCCCGCGTCCATATGAGTACCGTGCTGGTGACGAACTCCGCACGGACAGCCCGGCGCACCCCGCGCGGAAGCCCGGCGGTCGGGGAGGTGTCCTGATGCTGGAGGAAGCCGAGGAGATCGGCCGGCGCGTCCGCAGGGCGAGGCTGCGCCTCGGGATGCCACAGGCCGACCTGGCCACGGCCCTGGGGAAGTCGCAGGGCTGGGTGTCGAAGATGGAGCGGGGCCTGATCGAGCTGGACCGGGTCGGGCTGCTCAACCAGGTGGCCGCCGAGCTGCACGTCCATCCGAACGACCTGATCGGCCGCCCGTACAGCAGCTCTCCCGACGACAACCAGTGGCAGATCGCCGCCTCGTCGATCCTGCGCGAGCTGCGCCGCTACGACCTCGCCCCCGTCTTCGACGGGACGCCGAGGCCCGCGCCGCAGCTGTGGCGGGAGGTGACACGGCTCCACCGGCTCCGGGACACCGCCTCCAACGTATCGATCCTCCGCGTCCTGCCCGACCTGTTCCGCGAGGCCCGCGCGCTGGCGGAAGCCTCGGAGGAGGGGCACGAGCGGGAGGAGGCGTACGCGATCTACGCGGTGTGCTGCAAGTTCGCGCACACCGCCGCCCACTCCCTCGGCCACCCCGAGCTCGTGGCGATGGCCTGCGAGCGGGCCGCGTGGTCGGCGCGGCTGTCCGGGGATCCCGTGCTGCCCGCAGTCGCGGACTGGATGCGGGTGTGGGACATGTGGGCGACGGCCGACTGGGCGGACGCGCTGACCCTCTCGGACAAGGCGATCGGGTCGGTGCAGCAAGCATACGAGCACGGCGACCCGTTGGCCGTACGGGCCTGGGGCACGCTCCAGCTCCGGGCGGCGATCTCGGCGGCCCGCGCCGGTCGAGCATCCGAGGCGGAGGACCGGATCGGGTACGCGAAGGACGCCGCCGAGCGGATGGACGCGTACGCCGGAGTACCGGTGTACGACCGGCACTCGCTGACCTTCTCCTCCGGGAACGTGCAGATCCACGCCATCAGCGTGGCCCTGGAGATGGGCGAGCAGGGCAAGGCCCTGGAGATAAACCGCCGCACCAGTCCCGAACTCGTCGGCGCGCTCCCCAACTCCCGCCAAGGACACCACCACATGGACATCGCGCGGGCCTGGCTGTGGGACGGCAACCGGGACAAGGCCCTCGCCGAGCTGGAGACCGCCGAGCGGATCGCGCCCCAGCTCGTACGAAACCACCCCATCGCCCGTTCCACGCTCCGGGGCATCGTGTACGCCGAACGGGCAGCCACGCGCGAGAAGTTGCGGCGCATGTCCGACCGCTTTCACCTGGACGGATAGGGGTCGTATTCCTCCGGCTCATATTCGGGGTCCCAGCCGTCCCTAACTTCGGGGCATGACCGGACGACGCACACCCCATCTATCCACCCAGGGAGCCGAGTTACGTACGACGGCTCCCTTCGCACCCCGACTCGGTGACCTCGCCACCGACACCGCCCGTAGCGGCCGTGTCGGTGTCGTGATCACCCTCCCGGGCCAGGACTCCGCCACCACCTATCACCTGCGCCCGCCCGGCGGCGGCCCCACCTGGTCCGCGCCTGCGGACGCCTCCACGCTGCGGCCGGTGTCCGCGCGGATCACGCACACCACCCTTCTGCCCGACGAGGACGCGGTCTACGACCCGTGCACCCGCCAGGGCTCGGTGCCCGTCGTGTTCCACTTCGAGGACGGATCGGCCAGCGAGGGCGCTCTCGTCCTCACCCCGGCGGACCTGGAACGGCTTCACGCCCAGACCAAGCACCTTCTCGCGAGCGACGAGAAGGCCACCGGTGACCTCACATGAGCGGGTCCCGCCACCGTCGGCCGACCGTGCGCGTCCTCGCTCCCGCACGCGTACGGACTGACCGCAGCAGCCGGTACGCGCTGACGTTCCTCGCTCTCGCCGGCCTGGCCGCGCCTGCCTGGACCTTGCGGTCCCATGCCGATCAGCTCATCGACCTCTCCGGACGCAGACCTGCTCCCGTGGCCGTACCGGGCGGGCTTCCGCTGCCCGGCGCCACCGACCACTGAACGGCCCTCCGCCGAGGAGACCCGGAGCCTCCCCCGCGCCACTCCCGCACCACTCGGCGGAGGGCGACCAGCCACGTACCCCTTCCCTCTTCCGAGACGCGGACGGTGACCCATGGACCACACCCTGACCACCCTCGCCGGGCAGATCGCCCAGCTCGACGCCGTCGACCCCGCTCGTCTGGAGCGGATGCGCCACGAGGTGCTGACGGCCCAGGCGCCCTGGAAGGCCGAGTACAGCTCCTACCAGTCGGGAGGCTGGTGGACGACATCGCTGATGAACGCGTCGGCGACGCCGCCGACGTCACGATCGGCGACTGCGCGGCCAGGCCGACCGACCTGCTGGAACAGATGCCGACCACCGCCGCCCTGCTGACCGAACTCGGCCTGAACTACATGTGGGTACGGCTCGCCCGGCTTGAGCCCAACGCCTTCCTTTGGGAGCACCGCGACTACGACGAGCTCGACCAGGTCGAGCGGCACCGGCTGCACATCCCCCTCCACACCAACACGTCGGCGTTCCTCGTAACAGGCGGTTCCAAGGTGCACATGACCGGCGGACGGATCTGGCGGCTGACGCCGACGTACGCCCACGGCGTCTGCAACCTGCTGGGGCCGGACCGGATCCACCTGATCGCCGACGTGTACGCCGACGACACCTTCCACCGTCTCGCCCGCCGCCCCACCCTCGACCCCGGCTCCGTCGAGCCCCTTCCCCCGGCCGGTCCGACGGTCGTCGCCGAGCGGCTCCAGGCCGCCCGCAGCATGGTCCGCCTCGGCTATACGGACGCGGCCGAGCGCCTGCTGCTGCGGCTCTTCTACACGTACGCGCTGCCCGAGGGGGCGGTCTACGACCTGATCGCCGAGCTGCACACCTCGCTCGGCGACGAGGAGGCCGCCACGCGCTGGACGACGGCGAAGCGCCGTCTCCTCGCTCTGACGGCCTGACCGGCATCACCCGCTGATTTCCGATCGGAGGACGCACGTGCCCACCCTGCACCTGGCGGAACTCACCGTCGCCAACCGCCCGTCCCAGCTCCCGCTGCTGTCCCGGCTCGCCGACGCCCTGGCTGCCTCCCCGGCCGTCACGCACCTGATGGTGCGCGGGTCGCTGGCCCACGGGACCGCCGACCGCCTCTCCGACGTCGACTTCGTCGTCGGCGTCCAGGACGCCGCCCTGCCCGCGTTCACCGAGGCCCTGGACGACGTGATGTCCGTCGAGGCCGGTGCCCTGCTGCCCGGCTGGCGCGACACGATCGTGGCCGACCTCGGCGGCGTCGGCATGGTCTTCCTCGTCCCCGACGAGGGCCACCTGCACCAGATCGACCTCTACATCGTGCCCGCGTCGCGCGTCCCGAGCCTCCGGGCCACCGTCGCCACCGCCCTGCTCCTCGACCGCGAGCCGGCCCTCGCCCCGGCCGAGGAATCCGCAGCCGCGGAACGATTCGCGGCCGAGTTCCTCGCCCGGCCCCGTACGTGCGTCGAGCTGTTCATCGAGCACCTGGTGCTGGCCGTCCTGCTTCGCAAGCGCATCAAGCGCGGCCAGCGATTCGTGGCGTACTCCGAGTGGCACCGCCTCCACACCGCGACGAAGGACCTGATCAAGGCCGCTCTGGCCCCGACCTCGCGGTTCTGGGGCTGGTACCAACTGCGCGAGGAGCTCGTCCTCACCCCGATCGGCCGGGCCTGCCTCGGCGACCTGGAGGCGGCGATCAGCGGACGGGCCGTCCCCGCCGCCGCTGACGTGGACGCGGCCGTCGAACGGACGCTCGCCCTGGTCGAGCGGACCTGCCCCGAGGTACTGAACGGCCTGGAGGACGCCATCGTGGCGTACCGCACCTACCTGGACCTGATGTGAACGGGCTCCGCCTCGCGCGCACGGTCACCGATGGGGCCCCAGCGGGCCGTACCGGCGTCTTCTTCGGCGGGGTACGCGCCGCCTCCGGCGACGAGGAGAAGCTGGCCGAGGAGGCCGGCCGGACCCTGGCCGAGGCCGGATACGCGCTCCTGCACGGCGGCTACAACGGCCTGATGGAAGCCGCCGCGCGGGGAGCCTCGTCCGGAGGAGCCCTGGTCACCGCCGTGACCCTCATCGACAAGCACGACAAGTGGGGCGCGTTCAACCCGTACGCCACCGCGTCCGTCCACCTGCCCGACCTCGGCACCCGGCTCAACCACTACCTGGACCACGCCGACCTCGTCGTGGCCATGGGCGGCGGCATCGGCACCCTCCACGAGCTGACCGCCGCCGTCTACTACGCGACCACGATCCGGCCCGTACCGATCGTGCTCGCCGGGACCACTGCGCTGCGCCTGCTCGCCTTCCTGCGCGAGGAGAAGTGGCTGTACGAGACCCCGGCCCGCCCCCTCGGCTTCCTCCACGCCACCGAGACCGCCAGCGCTTTCCGCGACCGACTCGCCTCGCTTCACACCCCACCGATCGGAGGATCATGACCACCGACACCCGGCTGTCCGACCTCACCGTCCGGCTCGCCGAAACCGCCCTCGTCACCGCTCCCTTCCACCTCGCCGACGGCGCGAAGCTCGACAGCTACTTCGACGAGTACCGCCTGGCCGCAAACCCCGAGCTCCTGCGCGACACCGCCACCGCCATGGCCGACCGCGTCCCCGCCGACGCCCAGCTGCTCGCCGGCATCGAGCTCGGCGGAGTCCCCCTCGTCGTCGCCCTGTCCGCCGCCACCGGCCTACCCGCCGTCTTCCTGCGCCGCCGCCCGAAGGGGTACGGCTCCCGTCGGCAGATCGAGGGCGCGTCCTTCGACGGCCGCCGGACCGTCCTGGTCGACGATGTGGTCCGCTCCGGCGAGCAGTTGCTCGGCATGGCCGGCCTCCTGCGCATCGCTGGAGCACCGGTCCACGATGCGCTGTGTGCTTGAGCGCCCGCTCGGCGGGCGCAGCCTGCTGGCAGATCACAACGTCGCTCTCCACTCCCTCCTCACCGAGGCCGACCTGCCTGCGCCCCGGAAGGACGGGGCCGAGTGAAGCGGGCCGTGCTGTTCGACCTCGACGGCGTCCTCGTCGACAGCCACCACGCCCAGCTCGCCACCCTCGCGGGCTTCGCGACCTCCGCCCTCGGCCGCCGCGTCACCATCGCCGACCTTCCGTCCTGGGCCGCGACCACCCCGCGCGAGCACGTCCTCGCCGAACTGGGCCACGTGGGAACGATCGACCAGGACCGCTGGGATGCGGCGATGGCCACAGCCACCCTCACCACCGAGGTGTTCCCGTTCGCCACCAAAGCCCTCACCGCGCTCCGGGCAGCCGCTGTCACCACAGGCATCGTGACCCTGCGCAACCGCCGCCGAGTCGACTGGCTCCTGCCACCCGACATCCTCGGCCTGCTCGATGTCATCGTCTGTTACGAGGACGCGGCACCGAAGCCCGCCCCTGATGGCCTCCTGCTCGCCCTCGGCAAGCTCGGCGTGGCACCCGCCTACGCCGTGTTCCTCGGCGACATGCCGTCCGACATGCACGCGGCCCGAGCGGCGGGCGTGACACCGATCGGCGCCGGGTGGGGCTTCTCCAGCCCGACGGCGCTCACCCGGGCCGGCGCCACCGTCGTCCTGCCCCGAGCCGACGACCTCGCCGACACGCTCCTGTCCCTGACCTCAATGGAGTGACGGGGCGGAAAACCTCAGCGATCTTGACTGTCGACCCGCTACCGTGGGTGGTGCAGTGTCAGCGGACCGTTGCGTCCGGTGATGACTGCGCCACCTCAGACAACGGATCTGGAGTCATGGTCTACACCGTGGGGGCGCGAGCTATCTGCGTCGAGCTGGAGAACTGAGAACCTCTCAGTCTCTGTTCTCGGCCCGGCTCGGCGTGTGATCGACCCCCCATCTCTCCACGACTCTTCCGTGAGGGCCACACCACCATGCGCTCGACGCAGATCCGCTCCACCTTCCTGGACTTCTTCACCTCGCGCGGTCACCGCCAGGTCCCGTCCAGCCCGCTGATCCCCTCCGATCCGACGCTGCTGCTCGCCAACGCCGGCATGAACCAGTTCAAGCCGTACTTCCTCGGCGAGGTCACCCCGGAGTTCCCCCGCGCCACCACCATCCAGAAATGCGCCCGCACCTCCGACATCGACAACGTCGGCCGGACGAACCGGCACGCCACGTTCTTCGAGATGATGGGCAACTTCTCCTTCGGCGACTACTTCAAGGCCGACGCCATCGCCTTCGCCTGGGAACTCCTCACCCAGGGCTACCAGTTGGAGAAGGACCGTCTCTGGATCACCGTCTACCAGGACGACGACGAGGCCGAGCAGCTCTGGCGCAAGATCGGCGTCCCCGCCGAGCGCATCCAGCGCCTGGGCATGGAGGACAACTTCTGGTCCATGGGCGTCCCCGGCCCCTGCGGCCCCAGCTCGGAGATCCACTACGACCGGGGCCACGCCTTCGGCCGCGAGGGCGGACCCGCCGTCGACGGCGAGCGGTACGTGGAGATCTGGAACCTGGTCTTCATGCAGTACCAGCGCGGCGAGGGCGACGGGAAGGGCGACTTCCCGATCCTCGGCGACCTCGCCCAGCAGAGCATCGACACCGGCCTCGGCCTCGACCGCCTGGCCGCGATCCTCCAGGACGTCGAGAACGTCTGCGGCACGGACCTGCTCCGCCCCACCCTCACCACGGTCCAGGAACTCGCCGACCGCGAGTACCCCGGCAGCGGCGAGGAGAAGGTCTCCTTCCAGGTCGTCGCCGAGCACGCCCGCTCGATCGCCTATCTGATCGCCGACGGTGTCCTGCCCGCCAAGGACGGCCGCGGCTACGTCCTCCGGCGCCTGATGCGCCGCGCGATCCGTCACGCCCGCCTGCTCGGCATCGACCAGTCCGTCCTGGCCCCGACCACGGCCAGCGTCATCGGCAACCTCGGCGATGTCTGGCCGGAGCTCACCGACCAGGCCAACCTCATCGAGCAGGTCGTCACCGCCGAGGAAGAGTCCTTCGCTCGCACTCTCGCCCAGGGCACCCGCCTCCTCAGCGCCGCGATCACCCGCAGCCGCGAGAGCCGGTCCACGACCCTGACCGGCGAGACCGCCTTCGAGCTGCACGACACCTTCGGCTTCCCCGTCGAGCTGACCATCGAAGCCGCCCGCGACGCCGGCCTCACCGTCGACGAGAACCGCTTCGCCGACCTGTTCACCGAGCAGCAGCGCCGCGCCAAGGTCGGCGGCAAAGCCAAGACCGCCGAGGCCCTGCGACGCCAGGACGCCTACCGCGAACTGTCCGCCCGCCACGGCCGTACGGACTTCGTCGGCTACGACCGCCTCGAGGCCGAAGCCACCGTCCTCGGCATCGTTTCCAACGGAAACGTCGTGCCCGGCGCCGACCCGGGAAGCACCATCGAGCTGGTCCTGGACCGCAGCCCGTTCTACGCCGAGTCCGGCGGCCAGGTCGGCGACACCGGCACCATCCGCACCGCCGACGGCACGGTCCTTGAAGTCCTGGACACCAAGCCGGGTCTGGAGGGCTTCCACGTCCACACCGTCCGCGTCACCGAGGGCGAGCTCCACATCGGGCAGCAGGCCGAAGCCCTCGTGAACGGCGCCCGTCGCGAGTCCGTCGCCCGCTCCCACTCCGCGACCCACGTCCTGCACGCCATGCTCCGCCGCACACTCGGGGACCACGCCCGCCAGCACGGCTCGCTCGTCGACGCCGGCCGCCTCCGCTTCGACTTCGCCCACTTCTCCGCCGTCGACCGCCCCCAGCTCGCCGCCATCGAGACCCTCGTCAACGACAGCCTCCTCACCGACCCCGAGGTCCGCGTCTGGCACGCCTCGCGCGCCGAAGCCGAGGCCGCCGGCGCGACCGCCCTGTTCGGCGAGAAGTACGGCGACCACGTCCGCATCGTCGACATCGGCGACTTCTCCCGCGAACTCTGCGGCGGCACCCACATCGGCCACGGCTCCAACGCCGGCCCCGTCCGCATCGTCGGAGAAGCCTCCATCGGCTCCAACCTCCGCCGCATCGAAGCCCTCACCGGCCGAGATGCCCTCGACTACTACGACACCGAACGCCACCTCCTCGAAGAACTCTCCACCCTCCTCGGCACCCGCCCCCAGGACGCCCCCGAAGCCCTCCGTAAACGCCTCGACACCCTCGCCACCACCGAACGAGAACTCGCCCGCCTCCGCGAGGCCGAGCTCCGCGACCGCGCCCAGCAGCTCGCCGCCACCGCCCGCACGGTCACCGGCGGCCGGGTCGTCAGCGAGAAGGTGACCGGCCTCGGCCCGGACGAGCTCCGTTCGCTCGCCCAGCACACCACCTGCCTCCTCGACAGCGGCCACGCCGTCGTCGTCCTCGGCACCGAACACGAAGGCAAGGCCCTCCTCGCCGCCGCGATCACCCACAGCCTCCACGCCACCGGCACCGAGGCCAGCCACATCCTCATCCCGGCCGCGCGCACGGTCGGCGGCGGAACCGGCGGCAAGGGCCCACTCGCCAGCGCCGGCGGCCGACGCGTGGAAGCACTCGACGAGGCCCTCGTGATCGCCGCCCAGGACGCGGCCCACGTGCTCGGCCAGTAGGAGACCCTCGCGCGGGTTCGGCATCACCTCACGAGGAGGCGCCGAACCCGCGCACAGCCGGGCTCAGCTCCTTCATGAGGACGACGCTCTCGTAGTTCGTCACGCCCCACCACCAGGAGCCGACCGGTACGTAACCGCGCCTGCGATACCAGCCGACCAGCTCAGCCGCCTCGGCCGACGTATCGATCACGACCTGCGAGGCCCCAAGGGCCCCGATGCGTTCCTCCGCCAAGTCGAGCAGCAGTTGCCCCAGCCCCACCGCCCGCCACTCGGGATCCACCGCGAGCTGCCAGAACGCCCCGGCACCCGACGGAGCCGGATACCCCTCGGGTACCCCGTACGGCGCGGCCACTGTCACGGTGCCCACCAGCTCACCGGCCCACAGCGCGAGCCAGCACTCGCCCTTACCCAGCCTGTACGCCGTGTCCTCCACCGACTGGTACGAGGCAAAGAAGACACGCCCCTCGGCGGCATGAGTGGAATAGGCGCGGTGCAGCAGACACGTCAGTTGGGCAACGGAGTCGCCCTCGATGAACTGCCGAACCACGACCGCTTCACGGATGCCGAGCCCCATGGCCCCGCCGACTGGTGATCCGTCCACACGCTCGAGTATTAGCCGGAGAACAGCGTGGCGCCTGCGGAGCCGGCGGCAGGCTGGCAGAGCCGCCTACCGGCCGATGATCTCAGCCCAAGAATCGGTGCCGCCCAGACGTGGCCGTCTTCGACTCCGCTGGCATGTCTCCTCAGGGGGGCACACCACCGGGTAACGAAAGCCATGGGCAGTGAGAGGAGGGCACGGACGCCACCGTCCTGGAGGGGTGACACGGCCCGCCCGCAAGGCGCTTCAGTCTGCGTCCGTCCCCCATACAGGTGATGAGGCTCAGTGGAGAACCTCCCCTGGCGCCTCGGCGGCACCCCGGACGAGACGTCCTTCGGCCCCATCGCCATCCAAGTGCGCCGCGGAGCCGAAGTACTCGGTTACGACCCCCAGAACATGACCGACCAGCAGCGGGCAGTCGTGGAGGAGTCTCTCCAGGACCCGGGGCAGAACATCTTCATCGCGGCGGAGTACCTGGCCCAGCTCAAGGCCGAGAGCGAGTTCGCGGGCGTTCCCCCCGAGCAGATGACGCCCGAGCAGCACCAGGAACTGGCGGCACGGTACAACGGTGGTCCGTACTGGCAGGGTGATGACGCCCAAGCCTATGGACGGGCCTTCACCAAGAACCTCGACGAAGCCAAGGGGGCTCTCCAGTGATACCCGATCGGCCCGACGCCGCCGGAACCACCAGTGACGACGGCTGTCTGCGGTGGGTCATGGCGGTCCCGCTGGTGCTCCTCCACGCGATCGCCGCATGGTTCGTGTACACGGCCCTCACGATCCGGCCCGCGGGGAGCTGGGACGACGAAGCACGGGCCGGGATCGAGCTGTCCTGCGTCCTCGCCGTCGCCGCGAGCGGACTCGCTCTGCTGATCACTCTGCTTCCGTCGATCCGCCGCGCCATGGGCCCCTGGTGGCTCGCCCCTCCGCTCCTCCTGGGCGCGGTCGCGGCCGCCCGGTGGGCAGTCGGGGTGTGAAGACGGGCGTCCGGGTCTCGTGCCCCAACCGTGCGCTTCAAGACGGCCAACAGCGGTCGACACGGGTTCCCACGAGCATGCGGAATGAGTGGTGTCAGATCACGTTCCCCCAGGGCGGAGACGCGTAGTCCGAATGGGCAGTGGTGATTCCCCAGCCCATGGCTCGGGTTCGGTTCCCGTCATCCGCTCTTCGGACGAAGCCCCCGGTCAGTGGACTGGGGGCTTCGTCGTTGCGGAGAGGTGTCCAGGAGGCGGGTGGGAGTGTCGAGCGCCTGGGTGGGCCGGCTGCGTCATCGTGGGCGTCCGTTCCCTCTTCCTTCCTTCACCTACCCGAGACCGCCGCGACGGAGGGATTCTCTCGTTTCGCCGAGCTTCACGGTCGCCTCCGGGGTCTGCTCCCGCACCTGTTCGGCGAGTTGAACGGCTTCCTCGATCTCGCTGAGCTTCGCGGAGGACAGGACGCCCGCCGGCTCGATCAGGTCGTCGCGGGACACCGTGGCCAGCCACGTACAGGGGATGAACCCCGGGCGCGGGAACGCGAACCGCAGGACACCGTCGAAGGGCAGTCCCTCCATGGCACCCACGGCCACTTCGACGCCCAGACCGCTGATGTCGAAGCCCGCCGGGTCGACGACCTGCACCACCCGGATCCCGGACGCGCCGTCCGCCGACAGGACCACGGCCGGCCGCCGCTCGTCGAACTCGACCCACCAGACTTCGCCACGCCGCACAGGTCCTCCTCATTGCAAGACGTCACCGAACGCACAGGCCCCGCGCCCGAGTACCGCATGATTCCCCGTTCCACGGGATTGCGGGGCGGAAGTCAGCCCGGGGCGAGCCGACGGATGCCGAGCTGTTCGACCCGCACGGCCTCCACTTCGTTCAGCGGCTCCCCGGCCGGTGGCCTTGCGCGGGAAGCGGAGACGACTCCACTCCAGTCTGTCGGCTGCCGCCGCGTGCTCCGCGCCGAGGAGCAGCTCTGTCACGGCGTCGTCGGCTGCCGGGCTGAGCCAGGCTTCGCGGCCGAGCACGTCGGCCGAGTCGATTCCGTGGACGGCGACTTCCACGACGCGGGTGAGGAGGAACTCCGACAGGAGCACGGCGTCGCCGTGGCGGGCACGCACAGTCCGGCCACCTGGTCGGGCCCGGTAAGCCGGTCGACCCGCCGCCAGGCCTCGGCGAGGTGCTCGGCGAAGGCGGAGCCGTCTTCCGGCCGCGCCGCACGGTCCCGGGCCAGGGCGATCCGCTGTCGCTCCCCGTGCGTTCGCCGTCCCGCGCCCAGCCGTCCAGCCCGCTGAACTCCCCCTCGCACAGGTCCAGATCGTCGGCGGTGACAGGACGAAGGGTGATCTCATCCGACATGGAACGACTACGGATCCTCTCGGCCGAACGGCTCGAACCCCATGACGGCCATACGGAAAACGACTTCTCGCTTCACACTTCTCAGATCATCGACATGTACGTGTGCCTCTGCGGTCCCGGTTGCGGGCTGTTGAAAAAGACCGCCGGGCGGGAGCCGGGCTTCTGCACCGATCGTCCTCACGGGCCGTGCGGTAGGTTCCCCGTCATGATCGAAGCCGGAACCTCCGACTGGCCGCCCGCCCCGATACCGACCCGTCGGCTCGTGCTTCGCGAATCCGAGGCCCGGGACCGTGCGTCGTTCATCGAGCTGTTCGCCTCGCCCGAAGTGGGCACCTACATCGGCGGCACCCGGCCTCGCGACGAACTTGAGCGCGCGATGCCCGAAGTGCCCGGCCGACGCCCCGGCTGCTTCGTGGCCGAACTCGACGGAACGATGATTGGCATGATCACACTCGACGCGCGCGATGCCGAGCGCCGGGGGCACATCCGCCCTGAGGCCGGGGAGGCCGAGCTCGGATACCTGTTCCTGCCGGAGGTGTGGGGACACGGTTACGCCTTCGAAGCGTGCGCGGCGGCACTCGACTGGTTCTTCGGCGCGCGCCCCGGCGAACCCGTGGTGCTCTCCACCCGGAGCGCCAACGACCGCGCGATGCGCCTCGCGGCGAAGCTGGGCTTCACCGAGGTCGAGCGGTTCGAGGAGTACGGCGCCGAGCAGTGGTTCGGCGTACGGCCCTCGACCACGTCGGCCGGATGAAGGGCGGAACCATGACCGAGATCGCGCCGATGTCGGGTCCCCAGGTCGCCGCTCTGTCCCTCCCGGCTCGGCAAAACATGTAGGTCTGAGCGAATATGACCGTTCAAGAACCGTTGATTCCCAAAATTATGCGCGGGTTGGATTCACGCCATCCGCTCTCAGAGACGAGTCCCCAGGTCAGTGACCTGGGGATTTTTTATCGTCTAGACCTCTCAGCGCCCACGTGCCATCCGCGCACCAAGTGCTGCAACAGGGCGCCAGGTCGGCTGGCCCTCCTACGTTCGGTGGTCATCCGAGTGCCACCGAACGACCCATCCCTCCCAAGATCGAGGACTGGGTCGACGAGTACGCGCAAACCCGGAAGAAGGAGGCTGCATGGCGAATAGCTCATCGTGCTGGGAGAAGGTCGCACAGCAGGCGGATTCCTACGAGACGGCAGTGGCCGTGTTGCTGAGTCTGCTCAACCCGGACGTGATCCGGGTTGATGGGTCGGGGGGTGACGGCGGGCGTGACGTTCTGTTCCGTCGGGATGACGGCACCCTAGCGATCTACGAGATGAAGTCGTTCACGGGAAGACTGAACCATTCCCGCCGCCAGAAGGTGGAGCGATCCTTGGCCCGCGCCGCTGAGCACGGACCGACGAGCTGGACTCTCGTAGTGCCGATCGATCAAACCCCCACGGAGCTGGACTGGTTCGAGGGGCTGCGCTCTCGGTATCCGTTCCAGCTGTCCTGGCACGGCTTGAACTGGCTGAGGGCAAGGGAACTGGAGCAGCCAGCCTTCACGCACCACTACCTCCACGACGGCATCTGGACCACGCAAGAGGTCATGCGCCAACTCGCCGACGGACAGCTTGTCGCCGTGACGGACGGGCCCGAGGCCGTCGCCCGCATCAGCGAGACCGTTGCGAGACTCAACGAGATCGAGCCCCACTACCGCTTCTCCGTAACAGCCGGGCCTCATGGGGAGATCATCTCCATGGAGCCGGCCTACCCGGGTGCCGAGACAGACCGACCGGCGACCCTCCGTCTCGAAGCCGCATTCCCTGACACGGCTGAGGGGATGGCCGCTCGTGGTGCCTGGGAGCAATTTCTGGACTTCGGGGATCCCGTGAAGCTGACCGGGGACCATCTCACGCGGGTCGTCCTCGACCTTCCAGCGGGCTTCGGAATTCGCAACGAGCCCCCGCACCCCTCTGCACTGCTCCGCTTGAGATCCAGCCGAGTACCCGTCCTCAGCATCCCCGCACGTGCCGTGATCCAGGGCGAGAATGGCCGCCGCCTGGCTTCGTTGACCGTGGATCTTCAGGTGAGCCACAGAGGAAGGCGTGGCGCCGTTGCTACCGGGACCAACCACACAGGATCGCTCAAGGTCGTCCTCCGGCTGGATCAGCGGGATCGAACCGCGAAGACGGACCTGTCCCTGTCACCCACACCCGGCATGCAGCCCAGCGAGAGGTTGTCCCTGCTCCATTTCGCCCGGCAGGCACGGTCGCCTCACTGGTTTCAGCTGCACCTCCAGAACAAGCCCGTCGGACCGCCCGTGCCCTGCGCCCATGTGGGCAGGGAAACGATCAGCAGCAACGCTCTGGACGAAGAGATCGCGCTCATGGAGAAGCTCTGCGAAGTGCAACGTCGGACCGGCACTCCTTTCGGCGTCCCCGAGTCCCTCTCCCCCGACGACTGCGCGAGCATCCTGCTGGCACATCAGCTCCTCGACGGGCGGACCGTCGCGGTGCCACCCTCGCTGTCACAGTGGACCTTCTCCCGTCCCGCAGACCTCCCCACCGCTACTTCTCTGTTGGCGGGTGGCGCGACTGTAGGGCTGTCCCTGGACGAGCCAGACTTCAGCCTGGATATCTGCGGGCATTCCGTGCCTCTCGGAGACGCCGAGGTGGCCATGCCGGATTCGCTGATCACGTCTGTTGCACCTGCGCATGAAGGCGCTGAGGAGATGATCACCGCCCAGCCTCTAGCTCCTCGTGCACGGAGAATGGTGAGACTTCTCGGTCTGTCGACCGAGGGCCGCTGACGAGGGAGACCAGCGGCCTGAACGGCTCGTGAGCCTCGCAAGGAACCAGGCGGACGATCCGATCGGAGCACATCGTTCGCCTGGACCGCGCTCCGGATGACAGGCGAGGAACCGATGGTCGCTGCCCAACGGGCCTTGCTGGCTGGAGGGCTGGTTACCTCGCCGCACAACGGATCTGGCTCAGCGGTCGCGGCTCCGAGTACGCGGTACTCCGCCAGAGGCGGCGGCGGTGGGTGTTCTTCCGCAGGGGTGCCGGGGTCCGTTCGTAACGGTGCGGGGCCCGTTCGCAGGGGTGCCCAGGGGCCGTTCGTAGGGGGATATCCCCCTACGAAACACGGAGGTCAGGCCCCGCGCGCTGCCACGGTGTCGCGGGTCAGGATCTGTCGTGTCACCGGAAGCGCATCCGTGAGGAGTCCAGGGGTATGAACAGGCATCGACGGCAGCAGCTCAGTCGCAGGGGCGCCCTTCTCGTCGCCGTGTCGGTCGCGGCGGGGGCCGCGCTCACTCCCGTCGGGGCGCAGGCCGCCCCGGATCCGGTCGCCGCCCGGTCGGGCCCGGCCAAGGACGCCGTCGTCCGCGAGCTGGACCGGATCGCCCACCCGCTGCGCTCCACCGAACCCGGCGGGAGGACCACCGATCTGCGGGCCCTGGGCGCGATGATCGGCGGCGCGAAGGTCGTCGGCCTCGGCGAGGCCAATCACGGCTCCCACGAGTTCTTCGCCATGAAGGAACGGGTCTTCCGCCACCTCGTCGAGGAGAAGGGGTTCCGCGCCTTCTCGCTGGAGTCCAGCTGGGGCGCCGGGCTGCAGATCGACGAGTACCTCCAGACCGGCGAGGGTGACGCCCGGCGGATCGCCGCGGAGCACCTCGCCAACTCCCCCTGGGACCGCGAGGAGTTCGTCCACCTCCTCCAGTGGATGCGCGACCACAACCGGCGCAACCCCACCCGTACCGTCCACTTCGTCGGCAACGACCTCTCCGCCCCCGCCGTCACCGACGAGTTCTTCGGCCGGATCACCGGCTACGTCCAGCGGCACCACCCCGCACTGGCGCCCCGGGTGGACGAGCTCTACACCGGGCTGCGCCCCGTCGACGACGTCTACGCCTACATGGGCAGGCCGATCGCCGAGCGGCAGCGCCTCGCCGGGCAGGCCCGGCAGGTCCTCGACCTGATCGGCGCGGCGGGCGGCCGGGACCGGGAAGCCCACGACTGGGCCGTACAGAACGCCCGCTCCGTCGCGGACACCACCGAGTTCCTGACCCTCGATCCGGGCGACCCCACCACCCTTCCCGCGTTCATGCGCCTGCGCGACGAGGCCATGGCCCGGAACGTCCTGTGGTGGCAGAAGCGCACCGGCCACAAGATCCTGGTCTCCGCACACAACGACCACCTCGGGCTCATCGCCGCGGAAGCCGCGTCCTACCCCAAGACCCAGGGGTCCTTCCTCCGTGACGCGCTGGGCCGGAACTACCTCCCGATCGGCATGACCTTCGACCGGGGCTCCTTCCTCTCCAAGGACACCGCCCTCGGCGGCGAGTGGAAGGAGTTCTCCGTCGGCGCCGCCGTACCGGGCAGCAACGAGAACACCCTCGACAAGGTCCGCCACCGCGACTTCTACGCCGACCTCCGCGCCGCCGCGCCCACCGCCCGCGGCTGGCTGGACACCGCCCGCCCCACCCGCAGCATCGGCACGGAGTTCCACGACGGCTACCCCCTCTTCGATCAGGCGCTCGGCCGCGCCTTCGACGTCCTGGTCCACCTCCACGAGGTGGGGGTGGCCGTACCTCGCAGGCCGTGAGACCCGGGCCGGGGCCGCTCCGGCGGGGGCCGTACGGAGACCGGGGCCGTACGGAGACCGGGGCCGTACGAAGACCGGGGCCGTCGGCCGTACGGGCGGGTCGCCGCCGGTCCGTACAGCACTCGTTCGGCGGACAGCGTTCGCCGTGCGCGGGGGTCCCGGTGAGGGTGGGGAGGGCGCCCGGCGGGCTTCCGCCGGGCCGGCACCCGGCAGGAAGGCGGTACGTCGTGGAGCAGGTGGAGTTCCGGGGCGGGTATCCGGTGGCGGAGAGCGCGGCGGCCTCGTTCGACCGGAGTGATCCGCGCAGGGCCGTGGAGGCGTACCGGTTCTTCTATCCAGTGGTGTCGATGGAGGCCATCCTGCACGGTACGCGGGCGGCGGGGGCCGTGGACAACGAGTCCGCGCCGCTGGTGGTGGCGCGCCCGCACCACGTGGGGTTCACCCTCAACTCGGACACGCCGTACCTCGGCGGCGGCCTGGACCTGCGCAAGAGCGGACCGCTGGTGATCGAACTGCCGCCGGGCCCGCTGGTCGGTCTGGTCGACGACCACTACCACCGCTGGCTGGTGGACCTCGGGCTGCCCGGCCGCAACGGCCCGAAGGGCGGCAAGGTGCTGCTCCTGCCGCCCGGTCACGACGGCGACGCACCGGCCGGGACCGAGGAGTACGAGGTCGTGCGCAGCGACACCTGGCAGGTGCTGTGCGCGCTGCGGGCGCTCCCGCTCGGTGGTGACGTGGACGCGGCGAACCGGTTGCTGGCCTCGGTCCGCTTCTTCCCGCTGGCCCTGGAGGACGCTCCGCCCGCCTTCACCGTGCTGAACCAGGACGGCCGCCCGATGGACACCACTCCCCTCGCGTGGGAGGACAACCTGGAGTACTGGCGCGTCCTGCACGCGGTCGTCGACGCCGAGCCGCCCGTCGACGAGCTGCGGCCGATGCTGGGGCTGCTCGCCGAACTCGGCATCGAGGCGGGGCGGCCCTTCGCCCCCGACGCGCGGATGGAGCGCATCCTGACCGGGGCCGCGCGACAGGGGCGGGACGAGATGCTGGTCTCCGCGTTCGCCTCCCGTCGGCCCGACCGGACGGTGTGGCCGGACCGCGTCTGGGAGTGGGTGGGACTGCGGCCGGAGAACGGCACGTTCGAGCGGTCGGGTTCGCTGGACGTGGAGGCCAGGGACCGGTGGTTCGCGCAGGCGATCGTCGCCTCCCCCGCGATGTTCCGCCGGGAGAAGGGCGCCGGGTCCCTGTACTGGCTGGGGCTGCGGGACGCCGACGGCACCTACCTCGACGGCGGGCACACGTACCGGCTGCG
Source organism: Streptomyces sp. NPDC101490 (assembly GCF_044767145.1). Taxonomy (NCBI): domain Bacteria; kingdom Bacillati; phylum Actinomycetota; class Actinomycetes; order Kitasatosporales; family Streptomycetaceae; genus Streptomyces; species Streptomyces sp. NPDC101490. The sequence goes on along the minus strand of NZ_JBIWNI010000006.1, from coordinate 28,865 downwards.
GGTGCCGCTTCCCGTACCGGACTCGCTGTTCTGGTCGGTCACGGTGTACGACGCGGCGACCCGGTCCGAGATCGTGGCCGAGCAGGGGCAGGCGGCGCTGCGCTCGCTGTTCGACAAGCTGGAGCCGGACGGGAGCGACCACGTCGACCTGTACTTCGGGCCCGCCGAGCCCGCCGACGGCGGTGGCCGGTGGATCCAGACCGTCCCGGGCCGGGGCTGGTTCGCGTACTTCCGCATCTACGGCCCCGAGCAGGCGGCCTTCGACGGCTCCTGGCGGCCCGGCGACTTCGAGCTCCAGGACTGACGTCCCGGTGGGTACGGGCGAGCGCCCCGGCCCACACCCCGGTACGCCGCCCGACGGTGTGCGTACCGGCGCGTCCACCGATACGGAGGGAGCAGGGGATGGGTGAGGCGATCGGCTCGATGCTCGCGTCGGCCGTGGGCGTCGCGATCAGTCCGCTGCCGCTGATCGCGGTGATCCTGATGCTGGCCACGCCGAACGGGCGGGCCAACGGGACCGCGTTCACACTCGGCTGGACGGCCGGGCTGACCGCCGTGGTCGCGGTCGTCGTCGTGGCGGGCAGCGGGCTGACCACCGGCGGGGAGAAACCGGTCTGGGCGTACTGGCTGAAGCTGGCGCTGGGCGTGCTGTTCGCGCTGATGGCGGTCAAGCAGTGGCGGGACCGGCCGAGGGAAGGGCACGAGGCTGCGGCGCCGAAGTGGATGCGGGCCGTCGACCGGTTCACGGCGGCCAGATCCGCCGGACTCGCCTTCGCGCTGGTGGCCGCCAACCCGAAGAACCTCGTCCTGGCCGTCGGCGGTGCGGTCTCCATCGCCACCAGCGGCGCGGGCGCGGGCGGCAAGACCGTCGCCGCCGTCCTGATGGTGCTCATCGGTTCGCTGTGCACGTCGCTGCCGCTCGGGGTGTACCTGCTGGGCGGCGACCGTTCGGCCGGTGTCCTCGGCGGCTGGAAGGAGTGGATGACGGTCCACAACGCGGCGATCATGACGACCGTGCTCGCCGTGCTCGGCGCCAAGTACATCGGAGACGCGCTCACGGGCCTCTCATGAGGCTCCGCCGTCTCCTCGGCGGGCTCGACGGGCTCGGCAGACTGGGCGGGTTCCGCAGGCTCGGCGGGTTCCGGTGGGGGCGGCCCAAGCCGTCGGACGTCACCTCCGGCATGGTGACGGGTCTGTTCTCGATCCCGGAGGGCATGGCGTACGCGGCCGTCGCGGGCTTCCACCCGGTCTCCGGCCTCTACGCGGGCGTCGTGCCGCCGGTCCTCGGCTCGCTCACCACCCCGACCGTCCTCATGATCACCACCCTGACCAGCGCGATCGCACTCACCGGGCAGAGCGCCCTCGCGGACGCCGGACTCGACCCGCACGACGCGGGGAACGTGGCCGCGCTGACCGTCCTGGTCGGCGTGATCATGCTCCTGATGGGGGTGCTGCGGCTCGGCGTCGTGCTCTCCTTCGTGTCGAACGCCGTGATGGTCGGCTTCTCCACCGGCATCGCGCTCCAGATCGTCACCGGCGTCCTGGAGGACGCCACCGGCTACCCGCCGCACGGCCACAACAGGATCGTCCAACTCCTCGACAGCGTGGCCCACATCGGGGAGTGGAAACCCTCCGCCACCCTCGTCGCGGCGGCGACGGTCGGCGCGTGGGCCCTCGCCCGGCTCGTACGACGGCTCCGGCCGGTGGCGCTGCTGATCGCGATGGTCGCCGTGAGCGCCGCCGTCGCCGTCCTCGGCACGGACGTCGGCCTCGTACGGGACATCGCGAGCATTCCCGCCGCACTGCCGTCCTTCACCGCCCCCGCCTGGGGCGCGATGCCCGAACTCGCCGCCGGGGCCGCCTCGGTCGCGCTCGTCGCCCTCGCGCAGGCGGCCGGCATCGCCCCGTCCCTGCCGAACCCCGACGGCAGCCGCTCCGGCGTGAACGGCGACTTCGTCTCCCAGGGCGTCGCCAACGTGGGCGGCGGACTGTTCCAGGCCCTGCCGTCGGGCGGCTCCCTCTCCCGTACGGGCGTGGCCGCCTCCGCGGGCGCCGTCACCCGCTGGGCCGGGGTCGTCTCCGGGGTCTTCCTCGCCCTCGTCGTCCTGGTCGCCGGTTCGCTCGCGGAACACATCCCGATGCCCGTCATCGGCGGCCTCGTCCTGATCGTCGGCGGCGAACTCGTCTGGGGCAAGCGCCAGGACATCCTCCTCGTCCTGCGCACCTCCGGACTGTCGAGCGCCGCCATGCTCGCCACCTTCCTGGCCACCACCCAGCTGCCGCTCCAGCGCGCCATCGTCATCGGAGCAGTCCTCTCGCTCCTCCTCTACTGCGCCCAGGCCGCCCGGCGCGCCCGCTTCACCGCCCTCGTGCGCGACGACACCGACGGCCGGTGGTCCACCGCGCCCGTCCCCGCGAGGCTGCCGCCCGGGGAGGTCACCGTCCTCGACTACGAGGGCGGCAGCCTCTTCGCCGAACTCCCCGTGCTCCGCGCCGGGCTCCCCGACCCGAAGGGCGCCCACGACGCCGTCCTCGTCCTGGCCGTCCGCACCGCGCCCGACATCCCCTCCTCCGCCATCCTCAAGGCCCTGCGCCACTACACCGACACCCTCCACGCGGAGGGCGGACGCCTGGTCCTCGCCGGGGTCCAGGCCTCCCAGCTCGCGCTGCTGCGCCGCACCGGGCTGGCCGACCACCTCGACGCCGACGCCGTGGTGCCCGCCGAGGGGCCGCTCCTCGCCCCCCTCGACCGCGCCCACCGCGAGGCACGCGCCTGGATCGCCGCCCGGCGGTCCGGACGGTGATGTGCTCCGGAGCGGAACGGGACGCGGCAGAACGGGGCCACGGCGGCGGCCGGGCGCGCCGGTGCCGGTGTCGGTGTCGGGCCGGGCGGGGCCGGTGTCAGGTGGGGCCGAGGGGTGGGGCGGCGGGGTGGCCCGCGTCGATCGCGCAGGCCAGGTAGAGGTCCACCCGGTCGCGGGCCGTGGAGAGGTCCCGGCCGGTCAGGTGCTGGATGCGGCCGACCCGGTAGTGGAGGGTGCTGACGTGGATGTGGAGGGCCGCGGCGGCGGTGCGCCAGGCCCCGTTGTGTTCCAGGAAGACCGTCAGGGTGCGGACCATGTCGGTGCCGTGCTCGGTGTCGTACTCCTGGAGGGGGCCGAGGAGCCGTCGCCGGTAGGAGGCGCGGATGTCGGCGGGGACACCGGCGAGCAGCAGCAGGTGCGAATCGAGCGCGCGGGCCGTGACCAGCGCCAGGCGCCCGGGCCGGAGGGCCGCGAGCCGGGCCGCGTGACGGGACTCCTCCAGGGCGCGGGCGAGACCGGTGGCGTCGGGGGCGGGGGCACCGAGGCCGAAGGCGACACGACCGCCCTCGGCCACCGGTTCGAAGCGCGTCAGGCGTTCGTCCAGCAGATCGGCGAGACGGGTGTCGTCGAGAGTGGCGTCGGGTGAGACCAGCAGGGTGAGTCCGTGCTCGCCGCCCGCGACGACCGTCCGGGTGTCCGGGCTCTCGTCGAGGACGCTCTCGGCGAGGTCGGCGGCCAGGTCCCAGGGGCGCAGCGCCCCCCGGGTGAGAGCGGTCAGCACCAGCAGGGGGCCGGTGGGGTCGAGGCCCGCCGTCCGCAGCCGGGCGGCGAGCGTGGCGGGCGGCGCCCCCTGTTCGATCAGCTCCACCAGATCGGCGTGGAAACGCTGCTCCGTGCGGCGCCGTTCGTCCCGGCGGGCGCCGCCCAGGGCCAGCAGTTCCGCCGTCTGCGCGGCCGCCTCCGGATCGGACGGCTCGCCCCGTACGACGAGCAGACCGCCGCCCGCGCTGCGCCGCCCGATGGGCAGCACCCAGTGCCCGTCGACCGTCACCGGCAGCCGTTCGGCCCGCTGGGCGGCGGCGGCGACGCGGGCGCGCGCCGGGCCGGGGAAGGGGCCCGCCGGGCCCGCGAGGAGCCTGCCCGCCGACGACAGGGCCCAGCAGTCCGTGCGGAGTTCGGCGGCGAGCATGGCGACGAGGCCGCCGAGGTCCGCCCCTTCGACGAGAGCGGCCACGAGACGGCGGTGGCGGCCCAGGACATCGGCGAGTTCGAGGCCGCGTTCGCGGTTGATCCGTTCGATGACGGTCCGGGACAGCGCCCCGTAACTGATGTCCGGAGGTGCCGCCAGGACGGGGATGCCGTGTCTTCCGCACGCCTCCACCAGGGTGGGCGGGACCTCGCCGAGCAGGATGTCTCCGGCCACGAGCGCGACGGCGCCGCCTTCGGCGAGGGAGGCGGCGAAGGTCTCGCAGTCGGCGGGAGTGCGGTACCAGCCCTCGCTGGTCAGGACGAGTTCGCCGCCCGTCAGGAACGTCGCCGGTTCCAGCAGGTCGGTCGCGTACACCCAGCGCAGCTCCCGCGCGAGCGGGTCGGTGGCGGAGGGGACGGGGCCGGACGGGACGGGATGGGAGGGGATGGGGTGGGACGGGATGGGGTGGGAGGGGGCCGGGGCGGACCAGGCGGGGCCGGTGTCCTGGTCGGCGCGGTCACCCCCGCCCGTACGAGCGCGCCCGGCGCCCCGGCCGAACCCGCCCCCTCCGCCCCCGACCCCGTGCGCGTCGCCACCGCCACCTCCGCCCTCACCGCGACCGCCGTCACCACCGACACCGACACCGCCGTCCGGGGTCAGCAGGGTGAGTCCCAGTTCCGGCATGGCCAGCAGATCCCCTACCCGCATACGCCACCCCCTTCTCGTCTCCGACGATCGTACGAAGAACCGTCCTGTTTCAGCCATGACTTCGCTTCCGCTGCGGGTGCCTCGCCCCGGTCCACCGGGTGTGTACTTCCGTTGCTGCAGCACTCCGGCATCCCTGACTTCCTACGATTCATGGAAGGGGGCACGACATGACCCGACAAGGCCCTCTCGCACAGCGGCTCTCGGCCGCGGTGCGCTCCGCCACCGCGGTGGAGACCTCCGGCATCGAGCCGATACCCGCCGACGAACGCGAAGGCGGACCGGGCTCGTCGTTCACGCTCTGGTTCAGCTCCAACGTCCAGTTCTCCAGCCTCACCAGCGGAATGCTCGCCACCGCCGCCTTCGGCCTGGGCTGGGCGCAGGCCCTGCTGGCGATCATGCTCGGTGCCGCCGTGGGTGCGGCGGCCATCGGCGTCACGTCGACGTTCGGCCCGCCCAAGGGCGTCGGACTGCTCGTCCAGACCCGGCTCCCGCTGGGCCGTCGCGGCGCCGCGCTCCCCGCCGTGCTCGTCTTCTTCAAGGCGTGCGCGTGGTTCGCGGTCAACTCGATCCTCGGGGCGTTCGCCGTCCGGACCCTGCTCGGTACGGGGTTCGGCCCCGCCTTCGCCCTGGTCACCGTCGCCCAGGTAGCGATCGCGCTCGTCGGCTACGGCTTCATCCATCTGGTGCAGAAGGCGATGGCCCTCGTCCTGCCGCTGCTCTTCGTCGGTGTCTCCCTCTACGGGTACACCGAGAGCGACCTCGGCTCCGGCTTCGACCCGGCCAAGGCCGGTCCGCTCGGCTTCGTCGGCGCCTTCGCCCTGGTGATGGCCATCCAGGCGGCCCGCGCGCTGAGCTTCTCCTCGTACGCCGCCGACTACACCCGCTACATGCCCGTGGACACCCCGCCCGGCAAGCTGTTCCTGTACGCCTTCACCGGCACCTGGCTCGGCTCGGTGTGGATCGCGAGCCTCGGCGCGGCCATCGGCACCCTCGCCTTCATCGGCACCCCCACCGATCTCGTCGGCCAGGTGCTGCCCGGTGCGCTCGCCACCGTCACGATGCTCGCCCTGGGCATCTCGACGATCACCTCCAGCTGTCTGGACTGCTACTCCGGCGCGCTGGCCTGGCTCATCGCCGGGGTGCGGATGGCCCGCTGGCAGGCCGTGCTCGTCGTCGGCGGACTCGGCAGCGCCATCGGCTGGTTCGCCGGGCAGGGCGACTACTGGAAGTCCTTCGAGAACTTCCTGATCGTCCTGGGCAACTGGATCGCCCCCTGGCTGGCCGTGATGCTCGTCCAGCGCTTCCTCGTCACCTCCCCCGACGCGGAGGCCCCCCGGAACTTCGGGCCCGGATTCGCCGCCTGGCTCCTCGGACTGCTCGCCGCCGTCCCCTTCATGAGCCAGCCCGGTGTCTTCGTGGGCCCGATCGCCGAGCGGCACCCCGCCCTCGGCGCCTGCGCCGCGGCCGTCGCCTTCCTGACGGCCGGGCTCGTCCACTACGCGCTCGCCCGGAGGACCCGGACCGGCGCCACCCCCCGTACCGACACCCCCCGCACCGACTCACCCGAGGAGATCCCCGCATGACCACCGTCCCCACCGCCGTGACCGCGACCGACGCCGACCTCCAGGTCCTCCGCGCCGCCGTGGAGGTCGCCCGCCGCTCCCGCGCCTCGGGCAACCACCCCTTCGGCGCCGTGCTCACCGGACCCGGCGGCGAGATCCTGCTGGAGGCCCAGAACACGGTGACGACGGGGCGCGACGCCACCGGTCACGCCGAGACCAACCTCGTACGGCTCGCCACCGGGAAGTACGACGCCGGTTTCCTGCGCGGCTGCACGCTCTACACCAGCACCGAGCCCTGCGCGATGTGCTCGGGCGCCGTCTACTGGGGCGGCATCGGCCGCGTCGTGTACGCGCTCGGCGAGGACGAGCTGCTGGCCCTGACCGGCTCCAACGAGGAGAACCCCACCATGGCCCTGCCCTGCCGCGAGGTCTTCGAGGCCGGTCAGCGCGCCCTCCCGGTGGTCGGCCCGGTCGACCTCCCCGAGGCCCGCGAGGTCCACGCCGGCTTCTGGAACTGACGTCCAGGAGCCCCACCGAACACCCTCCCGGGGGCTGTCAGGGACCCCCGGGAGGGCTCCGTCCGCCCGGCGGTGGCACCGCCCGCACGGTCATGCTCACGCCGTACGAATACCTGTGCCCGCGGGCGGCGAATTTCGCGGCCCCCACCTGGAGAGTTCATACCGGGACCGGGTAGGGGCAGGTATTCGACGCACATATTTCGCAGGGGCATGGTACTGTCGAAGCAGGTTGCAGTTTTGGTACCCAAAGACTTCAAGCGCATCCGTTCGGCTCATGCCGCGCGGGAGTGCTTCGTATTTCCGGTCATTATTTTCCGGTCAGGGCATCATCGCGGCGACGCGGGGTCCGTGAAGTGCGGATTCCGATGTACTGCCCACAAGGGAGATATGACATGGCTACTGGCACCGTGAAGTGGTTCAACGCGGAAAAGGGCTTCGGCTTCATCGAGCAGGACGGTGGCGGTCCGGACGTGTTCGCCCACTACTCGAACATCGCGGCCCAGGGCTTCCGCGAGCTGCAGGAAGGCCAGAAGGTCTCCTTCGACATCGCGCAGGGCCAGAAGGGCCCGACGGCGGAGAACATCGTTCCCGCCTGACGCTGACGCACATTTCACAGCTGGGGCCCGCATCCCTCGGGGTGCGGGCCCCAGCTGTACGTTTTTTCCCACAGCCCCGCGAAGAATCGGCCATGCGGAGCAACGGAGTGCCGGGCCTCCTGCCGAGGACCCCCGATTCCACTCCTTTTCCCACGGGTTTCCCGCGATTCATCTTTTCGCATCCTTATTCGGTGCGTGCCTGCGATTCCCCGCACCGCTCTTCCACCGGGGGAATTCCTTGACGCGTGCCCCGTCGAGGAAGGTTCTTGAAATGAACCCCACACGCACGAACGGCCGCTCGTCCGGCACCCGCCGCAGCGGCGGCCCCGCCCCGAAGCGCTCCGGAGGCCCCAACCGTTCGGGCGGCCCCCACCGGTCGGCCGGCCGCGGCCGACGTCCGGACGCGCCGCAGGGCGAGTTCGCCCCGCCGGAGACGATCACCCCGGCCCTGCCCGCCGTCGAGACGTTCGACGCGCTCGACATGCCCGCCGCACTCCTGGCCGCACTCGGCGCGCAGGGCCTCACCGTGCCGTTCCCCATCCAGGGCGCGACCCTGCCGAACTCCCTCGCGGGCCGTGACGTCCTGGGCCGGGGCCGGACCGGCTCCGGCAAGACCCTCGCCTTCGGCCTGGCCGTGCTGGCCCGTACCACCGGACAGCGCGCCGAGCCCCGTCAGCCGCTGGCCCTGGTCCTGGTCCCCACCCGGGAACTCGCACAGCAGGTCACCGACGCCCTCACCCCCTACGCACGAGCCGTGCGACTGCGCCTGGCCACCGTCGTCGGCGGGATGCCGATCGGCCGGCAGGCCTCGGCGCTGCGCGGCGGCGCCGAAGTCGTCGTGGCCACCCCCGGGCGCCTCAAGGACCTGATCGACCGTGGTGACTGCCGACTGGACCGGGTCGCCGTCACCGTCCTCGACGAGGCCGACCAGATGGCCGACATGGGCTTCATGCCCCAGGTCACCGCGCTCCTCGACCAGGTCCGCCCCGAAGGACAGCACCTGCTGTTCTCCGCGACCCTCGACCGCAACGTCGACCTCCTGGTCCGCCGCTACCTCGCCGACCCGGTGGTCCACTCCGTGGATCCCTCCCAGGGCGCGGTCACCACGATGGAGCACCACGTCCTGCACGTACAGGGCGCCGACAAGCACCGGCTGACGACGGAGATCGCGGCGCGCGACGGCCGGTTGATCATGTTCCTGGACACCAAGCACGCCGTGGACCGCCTCACCCAGGACCTCCTCGGCTGCGGGGTCCGGGCCGCCGCCCTGCACGGCGGAATGTCGCAGCCCCAACGCACCCGCACCCTCGCCCAGTTCAAGTCCGGGCACGTCACCGCCCTCGTCGCGACGAACGTCGCGGCGCGCGGCATCCACGTCGACCACCTCGACCTCGTCGTCAACGTGGACCCGCCGACCGACCACAAGGACTACCTCCACCGCGGCGGCCGTACCGCGCGGGCCGGGGAGTCCGGCAGCGTCGTCACCCTCGTCACCCCCGGCCAGCGCCGGGCCGTGACCCGCCTCCTGGCCGCCGCCGGCATCGAGCCCCGGACCACCCGGGTCCACTCCGGCGAGGAGGAGCTCAGCCGGATCACCGGCGCCCAGGCCCCCTCGGGCGTCCCCGTGACGATCGCCGCACCGGTGACCGAGCGGCGCAGGCGCGGGGCACCCGCCCGGGGCCGACGCGGAGCCGTGCCGGCCGCCCGGCGCGCGAACGGCCGCCGGTCCGCCTTCGACACGGTGGCCTGAGCACGTACGCGGTCCGGAAGGCGGTCCCTCTCCTCGGGAGGCCCGTCGTGACACCGTCCAGGACCCGGTCCCGGCCCACCGCCGTCCGTGACGGCCCCTCGTACACCGACCGGGTCCGGCTGCGTGACATCCTTGGTGACCACGGACCGTTCGCCCCACCCGCCGACAGGACGGCCGCACACCCCACGCTCCACCACCCGCTCACCGCACCCCTGTCCGTCATGGACGGACAGAGCGGCGCCCAAGGCATCCTTGCCCTCGCCCGCTGAACCGGCTCAGCACCACGGAACCGCCACCCTCCAGACCCTGTGAGGCATCATGCGTTGTGTCATCGCCCGCTTCCCCTTCGATCTCACCAAGAACAGCGTCCTGGACGCCATGAAGGACGTGAAGCCCGAAGAAGTGACCGGGGAGTCCGTGGTCATCGGGCGCCGCGTCTACCCCGCCAAGCAGGTCGGTGAGGTCGTCACCCGTCAGGACCGCCGCGACTTCAGCGCCGCCGAGGTCATCAGGGCGATGACCAAGCTCGGATTCACCTGCCGCGGCCTTCCCGGCAGCGCCGAGCCCACCCAGCCCGTGGCCCCGCTCCAGCACGCCTCGAACCTGCTCGGCGGCCCGGCGGAGGTCTGACCCGTCCGGCCGTGCGCCAGGGAAGAGCGGGCTGACGCCCGAACGGCCAGAAGGGCCCGGTCCGGTTCACACCGGTCGGGCCCTTCTGCCGTACTCGGGGGCCGTCAGTGGTCGGAGTAGCGGAAGTCCCCCACCGTCCAGGCGCTGATGTCCTCCAGGGCCACCCGGTACATTCCGCCGGTCTCCGGGATGCCCACCGTGCCCTGGAGGATGCGGGCGAGGTGGAAGTGCAGATGGGTGGGCGCCCCGGCCTTCCGTTCGGAGGGGCTGAAGGCGCAGGAGAACTCCCCGAGGCGGTCCGAGTCCGTCAGGACCTCCGACACGCGCTGTCTCCACAGGGCTTCCGGGGCCAGCCGGCCGGTGAGGACCACGCCTCCCGCGACCACCGTCAGGGACATCTGATTGCTCCGCCCCGACTCCACCGTGGCGGCGATCTCAACGAGCAGTTCGTCAGGCTTCGACATGGAAGCCGATTCTAGGGCGTGTTCCGTGGGGAGCGCCGTCTGCCCGGGGGCAGTCGGGACTTTCGGAACACGCCCTGGGCGCGCTCCCCGGGTTCCCCCGGCGGGCGTCCCCCGGCCGACCGCTCCCCCGGGCGGGCGTCCCCGCTTGCCGGGCGGTTCCGGGCCGTTCAGCGTGGAGGGGTCGGGCGAGCGCCGGGAGGGCGGATGAGCGACTCCGGGCCGGGTCGCGCCCCGGCCGAGGAACTGCACGGGTTCCTGCGGGAGCTGACCCGGTTCATGCTGCGCTTCAGCGGTGAGGGCGCCGAGGGGGTCGACCGGGTCGTCCGGGGGCTGGCCCGGACGTACGGCGGCCGGGCCGAGACCGTCCTCGTCGCGGACGGCGCGGTGCTCTCCGTGACGGCGGGGGTGGGGGAGGGGGAGAGGGAGGGACAGGGCAGGGCCGGTGGGCACGATGGGGATGATGGGGCTGATAGGGCTGATGAGGTCCATAGGTCTGATGGGGCCGACAGGGTTAGTCGGACTGGTGAGGTCGGTGGGGTGGGTTGGAGCGGGGTGATCCGTGGGACCCGTAGAGCCGGTGAGATCGCTGGGACCACTGGGACCCGTAGAGCCGGTGGGACCGCTGGGGTCGCTGGGACCCGTAGAGCCGGTGGGATTGCTGGGACCGCTGGGGCCGGGAAAGCCGGTGGGACCGCTGGTACCAGGACCGGCTCGGGGCGGACCGGCGGAGAGCGGACCGTCACCTCCGTCGTCTCCGCCTTTCCCGATCTCCCCCGGCTCGACCGGGCCTTCGCCCTCAAGGAGTTCGTCGAACGGCTGCGGGAGGAGCGGCCCCCGCTGGACGAGGCGATGGCCGGGCTGCGGCGGATCGAGGCGATGCCGGGCCGCGTACCGCCGTGGGCGCGGCTCCTCGGGATCGTGCTCTTCGCCCTCGGCTTCGCGCCCGCCGTCCAGCCCACCTGGTACGAGATCGGCAGCACCGCCCTCCTGGCGGGTCTGGTGGCGGGCCTCACGGTCCTGTCCGAGACGCGGCCCCGGCTCGCCCGGGTGCTGCCGCTGCTGGCCGCGGCCCTGGTCTCGCTGGTGACCCTGGGGCTGCTCCAGCCGGGGCACGCACACGGCGGGCCGGTGCTGATCATGCTGCCCGCGCTGTTCTTCTTCGTCCCCGGCGACCTGCTGAGCGCCGCCGCGGCCGAGCTGGTCGGTGGTTTCCTCTCGACCGGCGCCGTCCGGCTGGTCTACGCGCTGGTGCTGCTGCTCCAGTTGTACGTGGGCGTGCTGCTCGGGGTGGCCGTCACGGGCACCCCGACCGGGGCGCTCTTCGACACCGCGCAGGACGCGGACCTGTCCCGCTGGGTGATCGTCGGGAGCTGGGCGGTGTTCACGGCGGGGCTCGTCCTCGCCTTCGGGGTGCCGTGGCGGGCGGCGGGCTGGGTGACGGCCCTGGTCTTCCTGACGCTGGGCGCGCAGGCCGCGGGTACGGCCCTGATCGGCGAGGTGGGCGGGACCTTCGTGGCGGCGGCGGCACTCGCGGCGACGGCGGACCTGCTCGCCCGGCCGCCCGGCAGGCCGCCCCGGCTTGTCCTCTTCCTCGGCGGTTTCTTCACGCTCACCGCCGGGTCCCTCGGGCTGCGGGCGCTCACCTCGCTCTCGGGCGGGCACGTGCTGCACGGCTTCCACGACCTCATGGACTTCGTCACGGTCGTGATGACGATCGCGGTCGGGCTGCTCGCGGGGGCGGCGCTCGTCCCGGGCCGGGCCGAACGGGAGTTCCGGGACGCCTCCTGAGGGCTCCCGGCCGCCCTTCTAACGCGGTGGTGTTCCCGGGTCGTCCGGTGCGGGTCCGGCATCCGGGCCGGGACCGTGGCCGGGCTCCGGCCCCGGGCCCGGCCCCGGTTCCACCTTCGGCTTCGGCTCCGGCTTCGGTTCCGGTTCCGGTTCCGGTTCCGCCAGGAACGCGGTCACCGCGAGGGCGAAGAAGAGGGCGAGGGCCAGGCCCAGGACGACCCAGCCGGTGGGGTGGGGCCAGAAGACGCAGGCCGCGGCCGCCGCCGCGACGAGCAGCCAGGTGATCCAGGCGCGGTGACGGCGGACGAAGGGCCCCACCGGGCCGGTGCGCAGGCCCGCGCGGTCGGCGAAGGAGCGGCTGGCGGAGACGCCCGCGTCCCCCAGTCCCCGGAGGAGGACGGCGGGGCGGCTCGGGCCGGAGAGCCAGGCCGCGAGGGCGATCAGGACGCCCAGGGACGCGAACACCCGTACCGAGGTGCGGAGGTAGCGGACCAGGGTGTCGTAGACGGCGCCCGCCGCCGCCGGGGAGGTCCCGTTCGGAAGGGCGTTGAGGTAGACCGTACGGAAGATGGTGAGCGCCGCCCCGAGGACGAGGGCCGCGAGGGCGACGCCGAGGGCGGCCACGACCAGGGTGCGGCGCCTGCGGACCGCGAGGAGCACGCCCCCGGCGACCAGCAGCACCGCGATCACCGGCAGCCAGACGCCCATCGCCTGGAGCAGGGCGAAGAGGGTCTTCACCTTCCCGATGTCGTCGGCCTGGAGGACGGTGAAGTCGGTGTGGATCTCGGGGATCTTCCCGGCGACGGTGAGACCGGAGTCGACGAGACGGGCCTTGACCTGGTCGATCACCGGTGCCAGGTCGATGGTGACCTTGTCCGTGCCGATCTTCACGGCGCCGTTGTCGTCGCCGGTCAGGGCCCGGTCGAGGGAGGTGTGGACGGCCCGGTTGGCGTCGGTCCAGATGGTCTCGAAGGCCGGGGACGCGACGACGTCCTGCGCCCGGTCGTGGACGAAGCTGCGGACGGCGCTCTCCAGCGAGCCGCCGAGCTTGCCGAGCGCCTTCTCGACCAGGGGCCGCTGGTCGGGGGCGACGCCTTCGAGGAGGGAGGCCAGGTCGATGTGGTCCATGACGGCGCCGGTCACCCGGTCGGCGACGGCCGCCTGGACGGCGGGGTCGGAGGCGAGCGGGGCGACCGTCTTCACGTACCGGTCGGTGTCGCCGACGATGTCGGAGGTCCAGGAGGCGACGAGCCCGAGGGGCACGAGGACGCAGCCGAGGACGATGAGCAGGGCGGCGAAGAACGACCGGACGCGGTGGTGGGACGGCGGCGCGGTCCCCCCGCCTTCCAGGGCGGCCACCCTGGCGCGGAGGGCGGCCAGTTCGTCACCGGCGTCGGCACCGTCGTCCACGGCGGCCATGGCATCCACTCCTCGCACCCGATTCCTGACAAGTCAGGGCAATTCTCCGCACCGGTGGCGTTCCTGTCGCTCCGGGCGGGGCGATCGGAGGACCGGAGGAGGGGCCTTACCCGCCCGGTGCCCGGTGCGCGATCATGCGGGCATGAAGCTGCGCTGCGCCGTACTCGACGACCACCAGGGCGTCGCCCTGACCTCCGCCGACTGGGGGCCGCTCGCGGACCGGGTCGAGGTGCGGGTGCTGCGGGAGCACCTGGCCGACCGGGACGCGCTGGTCGCCGCCGTCGCGGACTGCGAGGTCCTCGTCGTCATGCGGGAGCGGACCCCGCTCGACGCCGCGCTCCTGGACCGGCTCCCCCGGCTCCGGCTCGTGGTCACCTCCGGGATGCGGAACGCCTCCGTGGACGTGGCCGCCGCCCGCGCGCGCGGGATCACCGTCTGCGGCACCGCCAGCAGCTCCGAGCCGCCCGCCGAACTCACCTGGGCGCTGCTCCTCGGTCTCGCCCGGCACGTCCCGGCGGAGGCCTCGTCGCTGCGCGGGGGCGGGCCCTGGCAGTCGACCGTCGGCGCCGATCTGGCGGGCCGGACCCTGGGGCTCGTGGGCCTCGGCAAGATCGGCTCCCGGGTGGCGAGGGTCGGTCTCGCCTTCGGCATGGACGTGCGGGCGTGGAGCCCGAACCTGACGGAGGAGCGGGCCGCCGGGCACGGCGTGGGGTACGTGGGGGACCGCCGGGAGCTGTTCGCGGGCGCCGACTTCGTCTCGCTGCACCTGGTGCTCTCGGAGCGGACGCGCGGGCTGGTCGGGGAGCCGGAGCTGCGGGCGATGCGCCCGCACGCGTACCTCGTGAACACCTCGCGGGCGGGGCTCGTGGACGGCGGGGCGCTGCTGCGGGCGCTGCGGGAGGGGTGGATCGCGGGGGCGGGCCTCGACGTCTTCGAGACGGAGCCGCTGCCGCTGGACGACCCCCTGCGCTCCCTGCCGAACGTGCTCGCGCTGCCGCACCTGGGCTATGTGACGGAGGGGAACTACGGGCGGTACTTCGGCCAGGCGGTGGAGGACATCGAGGCGTTCCTGGCGGGGACGCCGGTACGGGAACTGGCCTGAGGGCGCCCGGCGCCGGGACCCGGCACGGGTGCGGCGCCCGGCGTCCGGTGCCTTGAGGCGGCCCCGGCCGTCGTACCCGTGAGGCTTCCCGGGCCCGGTGGCGGGCTTCCCCCGCCGGGGCGGGCCTCCCGAGGCCGTACGGCCGGAGGCCCGGAGCGCCTGGTGCGCCTGGTGCGCCCGGAGCGGGTACGGCTCCGACGCTCGGTCCCGTGTCCGTACGGCCCTCCGCTCCCGGGGCCGTACGACCCCGTCGGCCAAGCCCGTACCCCTGCCCCCCGGGAAGACCGGCCCCGGGGGCGCACGCCCCGGCTGCCGGTCCCGTGCGCGGGAGTCGTGCGGGCCGGACGCCCGCCCCCGGGCGTCAGTCCAGGCTCGTGCGGGCCAGTTCCAGGAACTCCTCGGCCGTCAGGCCGAGCCCCCGGGCGTCGGCCGCCGCCTCGCGGAGACGGGAGACGAGCCGGGCGCGGTCGGGCGCGGTGGCGCCGGGGACGATGACGGCCCCCCGGCCCCGGCGCAGTTCGATCAGGCCCTCCTCGCGGAGCCGCTGATAGCCGCGCAGGACGGTGTGGACGTTGACGCCGAGGGAGTCGGCGAGTTCCCGGGCGGCCGGGAGGCGCTCGCCGGGCGCGGCGGAGCCGTCGGCGAGGGCGCCCCGGACACAGGCGGCGATCTGGTCGCCGAGGGGCGCGGCGGAGGCCGGGTCGACACGGAAGAGCACGGTCAGACCTTCCCATGGCGCTCGGCGAGCGTGTTGAGGAGGGCGGCGGCGGTGCCCGCGTCGGGGACGGTGACCGCGAACTCCCGGCCGCTGTCCCGCCGTACGACCAGGGCTTCGCCGGTACGGACGATCACGCCCGTCCGGTGGGCCCGGACGCGGTAGCCCCAGCCGCCGAACTGGCTCAGGACGGCGGCCGTGTCGAGCGTGCGGACGGCCGCCCCGGAGACCTCGTCGAGCGGGATGCGGACGCGCGGCCGGGCGAGCAGCGCGGACCGCACGGTGAGACCGCGCCGGTCGACGCTGACCCGGACGCGGGCGAGGGCGAGGCCCGGCAGGCCGATGAGGAGGCCGAGCAGTCCGAGGAGGGCGCCCGGCCAGGGGGCGAGGAGCAGGACGAAGGGGGTCGCGGCCAGGGCGAGCGCCGCGAGGACGGTCAGGGTGCGGGAGGCGGTGGCGCGGGACCAGCCCGCGATCTCGCTCGCGCCGAGCGGCAGCCGGGGCGCGTCGGGACCGGCGACGGCGCCGGTCGGGGCGGTCCGGGGGACGGTCCGGGTGAGTGCCAGGCCGGTGAGCCCGAGGAGGGCGGCGGAGGCCAGGGCGAGCAGCGGGACGGTGAGGGAGGACTCGACGAGGGCGGGGTCGGTGGCGTCCAGGTTGTCCCGGACGAGCAGGACGAGGAGCGCGCCGGTGAAGCCCGCGGTGGCCCAGGCGCCCCAGAGGGAACCGCGCTGGACGAGGGCGGTCCAGCCCGCGCCGAGCGTGAGGAGCAGGGCGGTGCTGACGAAGGCGAAGGCGGTGCGGCCGGTGAAGCCGTCGGCACGGCCTCCATCGGCGCCGAAGTGGGTGGCGAGGGTGTCGGGGAGCCGGTCCCAGCGGAGGGCGAGGAACAGCAGGTAGCCGGTGAGGGCGAGGACGTGGGGCAGGGCGGCGAGAACGCGGAGCCGGAGCGTGGCGCGATGCATGAGACCTCCTTTGTTCGCACCAGGATAGAACAAGTTGTTCGTACTTCGCTAGAACAAGTCGAATCGGTTCTCGGGCTGCCGCCGAGACGTGGGGTCCTCTCGCATGTGGGGTCCTCGCACCCCGTCCACTGACATCCGCGCGCCGCGTGTCCGTACGCGCGGGAGCCACGCGGATGTCCGTACGCGCGGGGGACACGGAGGAGTCCGCATGCGCGGGGGACCTGGACACATCCGTACGCGCGGGAGGCCGTACGTCTCCGCCGTGGCGGCTCTGCCGCACCACCGGGGCCTCGACCAGGACGCGCTCGCGGCGACGGTCCGCGACACGGCGGCGAACCCGGGGCGGATCCCGGAACCGGGCCCCGGAAACGCCGACGCGGCGGCTGCCGTGAAGGCAGCCACCGCGTGGAAGGAGCAGACCGTCACCCGTCGGACGAGCCCCGGGCGACCGGGGCCCGTGAGTCAGGGTGTCGGGGTGTCGGAGTGTCGGAGTGTCGGGGGGTCAGGCGCCCGCGAGCGAGGCGCGCAGGGCTTCGGCGAACTCCGCCGGGGCGCCCTGCTGCCCGAACTCGCCACCCAGGAAGCCGCCGTGGTGGCTGGGGTAGAGGGAGACCGGGGTGCCGATGCCCTCGGCGACGGCCACCGCGGCGCGCGCGGCGAAGGTGCCCTCGGACTCCTTGCCCACGGCGACGACGATCCGGGTCGACGTGGCCCGCAGGGCGGGGAAGTCGGGGAGGTAGGAGGTGCAGCCCCGCATGTTCTGGCCGAGCAGCGGGTCGTCGCGGGAGCCGTCGTCGCCGGTGGGCAGGCCGAAGGTGTCCGGGGAGGGCGCGGGCTCCTCGGCCCAGTTCGCCGGAATGGGGCCCGTACGGCTGGTCAGCGCGATGAACTTGGCCATCGCGGCGCCCCAGCCCTCCCGCTGGTAGGTGGCGTGGACGTCCGCGCAGCTCGCGAGGGCGGCCTCGCGGTCCGGGACGACCTGGGCGCTCGGCGGCTCGTGCGCGACGAGGGTGTGGACCAGGTCGCCGCGCCCGGCGACGAGGGCGAGGGAGTTGATGGCGCCGCCGCTGCTCGCGAAGATGTCGACGGGTCCGGCGCCGAGCGCCTCGATCAGCCGGACCAGGTCGTCGGCGTGCTCGTCGGGGAGGTTCTCGGCGGCGCCGTCGGTCCGCTCGCTGCGGCCCGCCCCGCGCGGGTCGTACGTCACGACGGTGCGGTCCGTGAAGTGCGAGGCGAGGCTGACGAACCCGCTCGCGTCCATGGGGGAGCCGATCAGCAGCAGGGGCCGCGGGTCGGTCCCGGTGCCGGGCCGGACGTCGTAGCGCAGGGTCGCGCCGACGGTCTCCAGGATGCGGGTGTCGGTCTCGGCCATGGTGTTCTCCTCAGTGGTGAGCCAGTCATAGGGGTAGACGTCCGGGCCGGGCCGTACTCATCGCTCTCCAGCGGGATTTCTTTTCGAAATTCTCGATCCCTTCGATCCCCTGGATCCCTTCGATCCCTCGAACGAGACGGGACGTCTTGCGAAGGGCTCGCCCGTGCTGTACGTTCTCCCCATCGAACGAGACGGGACGTCTCGTCTCGTTGGTTCTGTCGTCGATCGTCCGGAGGCCGCCCTTGTTCCGTGTCCTACTCACCGAGGTCAGCAGGCACCACCACCGGCCCGACGGCGGGCACCGGGCCGTGTTCGAGGGGGTCTCGCTGGCGCTGCGGCCCGGCGAACGGCTCGGTGTCGTCGGCGACAACGGGGCCGGGAAGTCCACCCTGCTCCGGCTGCTCGCCGGGCTCGAAGCCCCCGACGCCGGGACCGTCACCGTCGACGTCCCCGGGGGAGTCGGCCATCTCGCCCAGACCCGGGACCTGCCCCCGGACGCCACCGTCGGGGACGCCGTCGACCACGCCCTCGCGGACGTGCGGGAGCTGGAGCGGGCGATCCGCGCCGCCGAGACGGCACTCGCCGGGACCGGCGACCTCGCCGGATACGCCGGGCTGCTCGCCGCGTACGAGGCCAGGGGCGGCGCCGGGGCCGACCGGCGGGTCGAGACCGTGCTGCGCCGCCTCGGCGGGGACGGCCCGCTCGACCGCGCCCGGCCGCTCGCCGCGCTCTCCGGCGGACAGCGCTCCCGGCTCGCGCTCGCCGCCGTCCTCGCCGCCGGACCCGAGCTGCTGCTGCTCGACGAACCCACCAACGACCTCGACGACCGGGCCGTGGCCTGGCTGGAGGAACGGCTGCGCGCCCACCGGGGCACGGTCGTCGCCGTCTCCCACGACCGGACCTTCCTCGACCGGGTCACCACCGGCGTCCTGGAGGTGGACGAGGACCGCAGGACCGTGCGCCGGTACGGCGACGGCTACCCCGGCTATCTCGCCGGACGCGCCGCCGAACGGGCCCGCGGACAGCGGGAGCACGAGGAGTGGAAGCGGGAACTGGACCGCCACCGGACCCTCGCCGACACCCACATCGACCGTTTCTCCGCGATCCCCCGCAAGGCCCCGGCTGCCTTCAGCGGGGCGGGCGCCTTCCGGGCCAGGTCACGGGCGCACGGCGCCATGAGCCGCATCCGGGCCGCCAGGGAACGGCTCGCCCGGCTCACCGGAGCGCCCGTGCCCGCACCGCCGCCACCGCTGGCGTTCCGCGCCGAACTCACCGGCGGGGGCGCGGCCGTGGACCTCGCCGACGTACGGATCGAGGGGCGGCTGCGGCTGGACGCCCTCCGTCTGGAACCGGGCGAGCGCCTCCTGGTGACCGGGCCGAACGGCGCCGGGAAGAGCACCCTGCTGAAGCTCCTCGCGGGCGAACTCGCCCCGGACCGGGGCAGGGTGGCCACGAGGACGCAGGACGGACCCGCGCGGGCCGGGCTGCTCCGGCAGGAGACGGCCCCGCCCACCGACCCCCGTACGGTGGGCGAATCCTTCGGGGAGGACCGTACGGACGAACTGCTCGCCCTCGGCCTGTTCTCCGCCCGCGACCTGACGACCCCGGTCCGGGACCTGTCCACCGGGCAGCGCCGGAAGCTGGAACTGGCCCGGCTCGTCACCGGACCCGTCGACCTGCTCCTCCTCGACGAGCCGACCAACCACCTGGCCCCGGCGCTCGTGGAGGAGCTGGAGGCCGCGCTCGTCCCGTACCGGGGCACGCTGGTCGTCGTCAGCCACGACCGGCGGCTGCGGGCGGGCTTCCGGGGCCGGGTCCTCGAACTGACCCCGGCCCCGGCTCCCGCCTCGGCGACGGCGGCTCGGGCGACGGCTACAGCTACAGCTACAGCTACAGCTACAGCGTCCTAGTCGTCGGACGCGTCCTCCAGGTCGCCCTCCGTCTCCAGGAACACCTGGCGCAGGGCGGCCAGGGTCTGGGCGTCCGGCTTCTCCCACATCCCGCGCGACTCGGCTTCGAGGAGGCGCTCCGTGATGCCGTGCAGGGCCCACGGGTTGGCCTCCTTCAGGAAGGCCTGGTTCACCGGGTCGAGGACGTACTCCTGGGCGAGCTTGTCGTACATCCAGTCCGCGACCACGCCCGTCGTGGCGTCGTACCCGAAGAGGTAGTCGACGGTCGCCGCCAGCTCGAACGCGCCCTTGTAGCCGTGGCGGCGCATCGCCTCGATCCAGCGCGGGTTGACCACCCGCGCCCGGAACACCCGGGACGTCTCCTCGACGAGCGTGCGGGTGCGGACCGTCTCCGGGCGGGTCGAGTCCCCGATGTACGCCTCCGGGGCGGTGCCCTTGAGCGCGCGGACGGTCGCCACCATGCCGCCGTGGTACTGGAAGTAGTCGTCGGAGTCCGCGATGTCGTGCTCACGGGTGTCCGTGTTCTTCGCGGCCACCGCGATCCGCTTGTACGCGGTCTCCATCTCGGCCCGCGCCGGGCGCCCTTCGAGACCGCGCCCGTACGCGTACCCGCCCCACACCGTGTACACCTCGGCGAGGTCGGCGTCCGTGCGCCAGTCGCGGGAGTCGATCAGCTGGAGGATGCCCGCGCCGTACGTGCCCGGCCGGGAGCCGAAGATACGGGTGGTGGCGCGCCGCTCGTCGCCGTGCTCGGCGAGGTCGGCCTGGGTGTGCGCCCGGACGTGGTTGTCCTCGGCGGACTCGCCCTCAAGGCCCGCGACCAGCCGTACGGCATCGTCGAGGAGCCCGATGACGTGCGGGAACGCGTCCCGGAAGAAGCCGGAGATGCGCAGCGTGACATCGACGCGCGGGCGGCCCAGCTCGGCGAGCGGAATCGGTTCGAGACCGTTCACCCGGCGGGACGCCTCGTCCCACAGCGGCCGGACGCCCAGCAGGGCCAGCGCCTCGGCCACGTCGTCGCCCGAGGTGCGCATCGCGCTCGTGCCCCACAGGGAGAGGCCCACCGAGGTCGGCCAGGAGCCGTTGTCGGTGCGGTAGCGCTCCAGGAGCGAGTCCGCGAGCGCCTGCCCGGTCTCCCAGGCCAGCCGGGACGGCACGGCCTTCGGGTCAACCGAGTAGAAGTTGCGGCCGGTCGGCAGGACGTTGACCAGTCCGCGCAGCGGCGAACCGGAGGGACCGGCCGGGACGAAGCCGCCGGCCAGGGCGTGCACGGCGTGCGTGAGTTCGTCGGTGGTGGCGGCCAGCCTCGGCACGACCTGCTCGCAGGCGAACCGCAGCACCGCGTGGACGTCGGGTCCGTACGCGGCGGCGACCTCGGCGACCGCGTCCACGGCCCAGTCCGCCGCCTCCATCGCCTCGACAAGCTCGCGGGCCTTCGCCTCCGCCTCGTCGGCGGTGGTCCGGGTCGCGGCCGACTCGTCCAGGCCCAGCGCCTCCCGCAGACCGGGCAGCGCCTGCGTGCCGCCCCAGATCTGCCGGGCCCGCAGGATGGACAGGACCAGGTTGACCCGGGCCTCACCGGCCGGGGCGCCGCCCAGGACGTGCAGACCGTCCCGGATCTGGGCGTCCTTGACCTCGCACAGCCAGCCGTCGACGTGCAGCAGGAAGTCGTCGAAGCCGTCGTCCCCCGGACGCTCCTCCAGTCCGAGGTCGTGGTCGAGCCGGGCCGCCTGGATCAGCGTCCAGATCTGGGCGCGGATCGCGGGCAGCTTCGCCGGGTCCATGGAGGAGATCTGCGCGTACTCGTCGAGGAGCTGCTCCAGGCGCGCGATGTCGCCGTAGGAGTCGGCGCGGGCCATCGGCGGCACCAGGTGGTCGACGAGCGTGGCGTGGGCGCGCCGCTTGGCCTGGGTGCCCTCGCCGGGGTCGTTGACGAGGAACGGGTAGACCAGCGGCAGGTCGCCGAGGGCCGCGTCGGGACCGCAGGCGGCGGACAGGCCCGCGTTCTTTCCGGGCAGCCACTCCAGGTTGCCGTGCTTGCCCAGGTGGACCATGGCGTCGGCGCCGAAGCCGCCGTCGTCCGCGCGGGCCGCGATCCACCGGTACGCCGCCAGGTAGTGGTGCGACGGCGGCAGGTCGGGGTCGTGGTAGATCGCGATCGGGTTCTCGCCGAAGCCGCGCGGCGGCTGGATGAGGACGAGGAGGTTCCCGCGCCGCAGCGCGGCGAGGACGATGTCGCCCTCCGGGTTCCGGGAGCGGTCGAGGAACATCTCGCCGGGGGCGGGCCCCCAGTGCTCCTCGACGCGCTCGCGCAGCTCGGCGGGGAGCTCCGCGTACCACCGCCGGTAGTCGGCGGCCGGGATGCGGACCGGGTTCTTCGCCAGCTGCTCCTCGGTCAGCCAGTCCTGGTCGTGGCCGCCCGCCTCGATGAGGGCGTAGATCAGCTCGTCGCCGTCGCCGGAGACCAGACCGGGCAGTTCGTCGGCGGGCCCGAAGTCGTACCCCTCGTCGATCAGGCGGCGCAGCAGCGAGATGGCGGAAGCGGGGGTGTCGAGGCCGACGGCGTTGCCGATGCGGGAGTGCTTCGTCGGGTACGCGGAGAGGACGAGCGCCAGCCTCTTGTCGGCGTTCGGGATGTGCCGCAGGCGGGCGTGCCGTACGGCGGTCCCGGCGACCCGGGCCGCCCGCTCGGGGTCGGCGACGTACGCGGGCAGCCCGTCCTCGTCGATCTCCTTGAAGGAGAACGGGACGGTGATGAGCCGCCCGTCGAACTCGGGGACGGCGACCTGGCTCGCCGCGTCCAGCGGCGACAGGCCCTCGTCGCTCTCCTCCCACGCGGCGCGCGAGGAGGTCAGGCAGAGCGCCTGGAGGATCGGCACGTCGAGCCCGGCCAGCGCGCCCGCGTCCCAGGCCTCCTCGTCGCCGCCCGCCTGCGCCTCGGCGGGCTTGGTGCCGCCCGCCGCGAGGACGGTGGTGACGATCGCGTCGGCGGTGCGCAGCCGGTCGAGCAGCTCCGGCTCGGGGGCCCGCAGGGACGCCACGTACAGCGGGAGGGGCCGGGCGCCCGCGTCCTCGACGGCCGTGCACAGGGCCTCGACGAAGCCGGTGTTCCCGCTCATGTGGTGGGCGCGGTAGTAGAGCACGGCGACGGTCGGGCCGTCCGTCGTGCGGGCGGTCCGCTCCAGCGGGCCCCAGGTGGGGGCGGCGGCCGGGGCCTCGAAGCCGTGGCCGGTGAGCAGGACCGTGTCGGAGAGGAAGCGGGCCAGCTGTTCCAGGTTGGCCGGGCCGCCGTGCGCGAGATAGGCGTGGGCCTCGGTGGCGACGCCGACGGGGACGGTGGACGCCTCCATCAGCTGGGCGTCGGGGGCCTGTTCGCCGCTGAGGACGACCACCGGCAGTCCGGCGGCACGGACCGCGTCCAGGCCCTCCTGCCAGGAGCGGAGCCCGCCCAGGAGACGGACGACGACGAGGTCGGCGCCGTCCAGGAGGCCGGGCAGATCGGCCAGCGGAAGCCGGGCGGGGTTGGCGAAGCGGTACTCCACCGGTCCGCCGGCCGCGCGGGCACTGAGCAGGTCGGTGTCGGAGTGCGACAGCAGCAGGAGCATGGCTACGCAGGCCTTCCTCGGGGTGGTCCGCGCCCCGGGTGGTCGTGTGGAGGGCGGGAGTTCCTGGCTCACCGGCCCGGTGGTGCCGGGCCGGCTCACAGTGGCGGGACCGCGCCGGAATCGCACCGGGCTTCCTCCCCGGGGTCCTGGGACCCCATGCCGTCTGCATAGTAGAACGTGCCGTCGGCGGGCCGGGGCCGACCTCGCAGTCGCCCGGATCACACCCGGGGGCCGCCCGGTCCCCCGTCGGTATGCTCGCCGCCATGCCGCCCACCCCGCTCCCGCCGCCCGCGCCGGGCGCGCCCCGCACCCGGGACCGCGGCGACGCGTGCCCGGGAGCGCTGCGCCTGCACTCCGCCGACGACGGCGCCTTGGCCCGACTCCGGCTCCCCGGGGGCCGTCTGACCGCCCCTCAGGTGGAGGTCCTGGCGGCGGTCGCGGAGGAGCTGGGCGACGGCCGGATCAGTGTCACCTCGCGCGGCAACGCGGAACTGCGCGGCCTCCCGGACGACTGCGGGGCCGCGCTCGCCGCCCGGCTCGCCCCGGCGGGCCTGCTGCCCTCCCCCCGGCACGAACGCGTCCGCAACATCGTCGCCTCGCCCACCGCGGGGCTCGACGGACTCGGCCACGGCGACGTGCAGTTGTGGGCCCGGACGCTGGACGCCGCCCTGTGCGCCGAGCCCCGCGCGGCGGCGCTCTCGGGCCGGTTCCTGTTCGTCCTGGACGACGGGCGCGGGGACGTCGCCGGACTCGGCGGCGATGTGACCTTGGTCGCAGCGCCCGGCGGCACCGCCCTGCTGCGGCTGGGCCCGCTGGTCTTCAGGACCGGCGCCGCCGACGCCGTCCCGGCGGCCCTGGCCGCCGCCCTCGCCTTCCTCGACGCCGCCGACGCCGCCGGGACCGGGGCCTGGCGCCCCCGGGAACTGCCCGGGGCGCACGCGCCGGACTGGGCCGGGGCGCTGGCCCGCGCCGGGATCGCGGCCGAGCCCGTCGCCGTACCCCCGCCGCCGGTGTCACCGCCGCCCCCGCCGGGGGAACTGCCCGGCGGCACCCCGCACGTCCTCGCCCCGCTGGGCAGGCTGACCGCCGCCCAGCTGCGGGCCCTGCTGCCCGCCGACGAGGTCCGGCTCACGCCCTGGCGCGGGGCGGTCGTCGTCGGCGCGGGCCCCGGCAGGCTGCCCGCGCTCGCCGCGCACGGCCTGATCACCCGGCCCGACGCGCCCGGCACCGGCGTCACCGTCTGCACCGGGCGGCCCGGCTGCGCCAAGTCCCTCGCCGATGTGCGGGCCGACGCGCTCGCCGCGCCCCCCGGCCCGCTGCCGGTGCACTACTCCGGCTGCGCGCGCCGCTGCGGGCACCCCCACGGCGCCCGTACCGAAGTCGTCGCCACCGGTGACGACGGCTACCTGGTGGACGACGTCCCCACCCCCCGCGCCGCCCTGTCCGAGGCGGTCGCGGCGGCCCGCAACCCGGCGACCCACACGAGATGAGCGAGAGCACCACGATGTTCGACTACGAGAAGGACGGGGCGGAGATCTACCGCCGGTCCTTTGCCACGATCCGCGCCGAGGCGGACCTCTCGGGCCTGCCCGCCGACATCGCCCAGGTCGCGGTCCGCATGATCCACGCCTGCGGGATGACCGACCTCGTCCAGGACATCGCGTACTCCCCCGGCGTCGTCACCCGGGCCCGCGCCGCACTGCGCGCCGGGGCGCCGATCCTCTGCGACGCCCAGATGGTCGCCAGCGGCGTCACCCGCAAGCGGCTGCCCGCCGACAACGAGGTGATCTGCGCGCTCTCCGACCCGGCCGTGCCGGGCCTCGCCGCCGAGCTGGGCACCACCCGCTCCGCCGCCGCCCTCGAACTGTGGCGGGACCGCCTCGAAGGCTCCGTCGTCGCCATCGGCAACGCGCCCACCGCCCTCTTCCACCTCCTGGAGATGGTCGCGAAGGGCGGGCCCCGGCCGGCCGCCGTCCTCGGCATACCCGTCGGGTTCATCGGCGCCGCCGAGTCCAAGGACGCCCTCGCCGCCCAGGACCTGGGCCTCGAATACCTCGTCGTGCGGGGCAGGCGCGGCGGCAGCGCCATGACGGCCGCCGCCCTCAACGCCCTCGCCCACGAAGCGGAGATCCAGGCATGAGCACCGCACCGCGCACCCCGGGCAGGCTGTACGGGGTCGGCCTCGGGCCCGGCGACCCGGAGCTGATGACGCTGGCCGCCGTGCGGGCCATCGGGGAGGCCGACGTCGTCGCCTACCACTCGGCCCGCCACGGCCGGTCCATCGCCCGCTCCATCGCCGCCGCGCACCTGCGCGAGGACCACGTCGAGGAGCGGCTGATGTACCCGCTCACCGTGGAGACCACCGACCACCCCGGCGGCTACCGGGGCGCCCTGGACGACTTCTACGAGGAGGCCGCCGCCCGGCTCGCCGCCCACCTCGACGCGGGCCGCACCGTCGCCGTGCTCGCCGAGGGCGACCCCCTCTTCTACGGCTCCTACCAGCACATGCACAAGCGGCTCGCGGACCGCTACGACACCACCGTCATCCCCGGCGTCACCTCCGTCAGCGCCGCCGCCGCCCGGCTCGGCGAGCCGCTGTGCGAGGCCGAGGAAGTCCTCACGATCATCCCCGGCACCCTCCCCGAGGACGAGCTGACGGCCCGGCTCGCGGGCACCGACTCGGCGGTCGTGATGAAGCTCGGCCGCACCTTCCCCACCGTCCGGCGGGCCCTGGAGCGGGCCGGACGGCTCGACGACGCCCGGTACGTGGAGCGCGCCTTCATGCCCGGCGAGCGCACCGGCGGCCTCGCCGACGTCGACCCCGGCACCGTCCCCTACTTCTCGGTGGCCGTCCTGCCCTCCCGGGTCGACGCCGTGCCCCCCGTACGGGACCGGGGCGAGGTCGTCGTCGTCGGCACCGGCCCCGCCGGGGCGCCCTGGCTCACCCCCGAGTCGCGCGGCGCCCTCGTCAACGCCGACGTCCTCGTCGGCTACACCACCTACCTGGCCCGGGTGCCGGTGCTGCGCCCCGGGCAGATCCGGCACGGCTCCGACAACAAGGCCGAGTCCGAGCGCGCCGAGTTCGCCCTCGACCTGGCCCGCCGGGGCCACCGGGTCGCGGTCGTCTCCGGCGGCGACCCGGGCGTCTTCGCGATGGCCACCGCCGTCCTGGAGGTCGCCTGCGAACCGGCCTACGCCGACGTGCCCGTACGGGTCCTGCCGGGGGTGACCGCCGCCAACGCGGCCGCCGCCGCCGCGGGCGCGCCCCTCGGCCACGACTACGCGACGATCTCCCTGTCGGACCGGCTCAAGCCCTGGGAGGTCATCGAGGCGCGGCTGCGCGCCGCCGCGGAGGCCGACCTGGTCATCGCCCTCTACAACCCGGGCTCGAAGTCCCGTACGCACCAGGTGGCCGCCGCCCGCGAACTGCTGCTGGCGCTGCGCGCCCCGGGGACCCCGGTGGTCGTCGCCCGGGACGTCGGCGGACCGGAGCAGTCGGTGCGGGTGGTGACCCTGGAGACCCTGGAGCCGTCCGAGGTCGACATGCGGACCCTGCTCCTGATCGGCTCCTCGCAGACCCGGGCGGTGGAACGCGCGGACGGCCGCACGATCGCCTGGACCCCCCGCCGCTACGGGTGACCTCCCGGGCGCTCCCCCACCGGACCGGGGGAGCGCCCGCGCCGGGCCTCCGCAGAGGCCCGGGAAGGCGTCCCGGACCGGACCGGGAAGGCGTCCCGCACCCGCCCGGAAGAGGCGTCCCGGCGCGCAAACCCCTGTCGTCCCAAGGGAAAGGGACGGTAAAGTCGCGGGGCGACGGCGGTGGACCGGCCCCACCCGCACCGCCCGTCGCCCTCCCCCCGCGCCACCTGTCTCCCGTAGGTCCGGAAAGGGCCCCTCTTCGTGATGACTCGTCACCGGCTGAGCGCACTGGCCACCTCGGCCGCCCTCGCCGCGTCCGGCGGCCTGTTCGCCGCCGCCCCGGCCACCGCCGCCGTCAGCTGCGCGTCCCCCGTGTGGACGGCGCAGTACTACGCCAACACCACCTTCGGCGGCGCCCCGAAGCTGACCGCCTGCGACAGCGCGATAGCCGAGAATTACGGCCTCGGCGACCCCGCGGGCGTCACCCTGCCCAAGGACAACTTCTCCGTCCGCTGGTCGCTCACCCGCGACTTCGGCTCCGGCGGCCCGTTCACCTTCACCGCCGAGGCGCAGGACGGCATCCGCGTCTACCTCGACGGCGTCCGCACGACCGATCTGTGGCGGAACGTCTCCACCACCCAGAAGAAGGCCGTCGCCGTCACCGTCCCGGCCGGACGGCACACGATCCGCGTGGACTACGCCCACTGGACCGGCGCCGCCAACGTCAAGTTCGGCTACACCCCGAACACCTCGGCGACGGTCGACCGGGTCAAGCCGCTGGCACCGGCGGGCGCCACCGCCGCCTACGACCGGACCCTCAACCGGGTCACCCTGAAGTGGGCGCCCAACAAGGAGGTGGACCACGCCGGTTACCGCCTCTACCGGCGGGCCGCCACCACCACGGTGTGGACCAGGGTCAGCAGCCCCACCACCCTGATCACCGCCACCTCGTACGTCAACTCCCCGCCCGCCACAGGGGAGAGGTTCCTCTACGAGCTGCGGGCCGTCGACCGGGCGGGCAACGAGTCCCCGGGCGGCGCCGACCTCACCGTCACCACCGTCGACCGCACCGCCCCCGCCGCCCCGGCCGGGCTCACCGCGGCCGACGCGCGCGGCGGCGTCACCCTCGGCTGGCGGCCCGTCGCGGGCGCCACCCGCTACACCGTGCACCGGCGCGCCGGCACCGACCCGGCGGCCCCCGTCGTCCAGGTCGCCACCGGGCTCACCACCCCCTCGTGGACCGACACCGCCGTCACCGAGAAGACCGCCTACGGCTACTGGGTGTCGGCCGTCGACGCCGCCGGGAACACCTCCGGCCGCACCGCCGTCACCGTCTCCCACGGCGACTTCGCGCCGGGTGCGCCCACCGGTCTGACGGCTCGTCACGAGAGCGCCAACGGCGCGGTGTTCCTGGACTGGGCCGCGCCCGCCGACCGGGACGTGGCCTCCTACCGGGTCTACCGCGACGGCGTCCTGTGGAACACCGTCACCACCCGGACCTCCACCGACCGCTCGGCCCGCTACGGCTCGACGTACCGGTACACGGTGACCGCCGTCGACGCGGCGGGCCACGAGTCGGCCCCCTCGGCGCCGTTCACCCTCACCACCCCGGGCGACCTGGTCGCCCCGGCGCCCGTCGCCGGACTCAAGGGCGTCGCCCGCGAGGACGGGGTGTTCCTGGAGTGGGCGGCGAGCACCGAGCCCGACCTGGACCACTACGAGCTGCTCAAGGGCGAGTTCTGGCCCGACGACGAGGAGCCGGGCGGCGGCGTCTGGGTCTACCAGCGGGTCGAGTACTTCCCCGCCGACGCCACCTCGCACCTCTACGGCTCGGTCCAGGACGGCGACACGTACCGCTTCGCCGTCGTCGCCGTCGACACGTGGGACAACTCCCTCGCGGTGACCGACCTCGACCGGGTGTCGTGGGTCGAGGTCACCGAGCTGGGCGCGCCCGCCGGGGGCTGACCGCCGGGGGGCCGACCGCTGGGGGTGCTGACGGCTGGGGGGGAGCTGACCGCCGGGGCCGGTTCTCAGCGCCCTAGTAGTGCTTTGTTAGGTGGTGTCGTAGGGCTGCCATGGGGTGGTTTGTCGGCAGGTGGGGCAGGTTCCGGTCCAGGTGGCCAGCAGGT